>DAIOFM010000026.1:0-38197 GCA_036745755.1 Spirochaetota bacterium
AAATTAAATCAAAAGAAGGCTGCATAAAACGCGACAACTTTGTTGACACAAAGCGAGGATTGCTGGATGGATAACTATCCTGAAACAGATAGTAACTGCCTTGTAAAAATCCCCGCAAAGAAGATATCATTTATTTCATGGAAAAAGCCGGTATAAATTACTGATAACATTTTATTTTATCCCCCGCCTCCTGCCGAATTTTAGAAGAACTGTATAATTCTCTCTTTTGTATAACCTTATTATGACATCTTCCGAAATATTAAGAGAGCTTGTCGGCTCCAATAAAGAATATTTAAGCCGTATTTTATTACTTTCTTGACATTTTCACGGGGAGTGATGAAATATTTATAATTAAAATTTTATAAAAAAAATAAAAATAATTCTCAATCTGCATTAAACAAGCATGTCCGGTTATAGTGGCCGCAGAAAAGCCGAAAAACGTGGAGCGTGTACTGGTGAAAAAAAATATACTTATGGTATATCCGGAATACCCGTCAACATTCTGGAGCCTGGATCATACACTTAAAATTGTTAATAAAAAATCCCTCATGCCGCCCCTCGGTCTTATGACAGTTGCATCGATGCTCCCGCTGGATTATGAAATCAGGCTGGTTGATATGAATGTTACCAGGCTCAGGGATAAGGATATACTATGGGCTGATATGGTTTTTATTTCAGCAATGATTGTTCAGAAGGATTCATTCGCAGATGTGATAAAATCATGCATCAGGTTAAACAGGCCGGTTACTGCCGGTGGTCCATATCCAACTGCATCATATAAATTGATTAAAGGAGTCGATCATTTTATACTCGGAGAGGCTGAAAATGTAATTCAGCAGTTTATTTATGATTTTGAAAATGATACGCCCGGTAGAATCTACAAATCGGAAGTAAGACCGGATATTAAACTGACACCTGTAGCCAGATATGATTTGATAAATGTAAGTGATTACGGTTCGATGCCCATCCAGTTTTCACGGGGATGCCCCTTTTCATGTGAATTCTGTGATATCATAGAACTTTTCGGCCGGGTTCCCAGACTGAAAACAGTGTTGCAGTTTATCAGGGAGCTGGATTCTATTTATGAAACCGGGTTCAGGGGGCTGATTAATGTTGTTGATGATAATTTTATCGGGCATAAGAGCGAGGCTTTGAAGCTTCTGAAAGCAATCAGTGAATGGCAGAAGGAGAGAGATTATCCTTTTACATTTGTAACAGAGGCGAGTATGAACCTGGCTGTGGAAAATGAGATTCTTGACCTGATGGTTGAATGTGTTTTTACCAGGGTCTTCGTGGGAATTGAGACCCCGGATAAAGACACCCTTATATCTGCCAATAAAAATCAGAACGTGAAACAGGACATTCTTGAGAGTGTGAAGATAATCCAGTCAAAAGGGATTGAGGTAATAGCAGGATTTATCATCGGTTTTGATACGGATACTGAGGATATATTTGACAGGCAGATAGAATTTATACAACAGGCGGGGATTCCGGTTGCCATGGTGGGGTTGATGCTCGCCCTGCCGGGAACCCAGCTTTACAGAAGGCTTGAAAAGGAGGGGCGGCTTCTTTATGAAACAGGGGGGAATAATACCAATATTCTTGAGCTTAATTTTATTCCCATAATGGATTCAGAAAAGATAATAGAGGGCTATAAAAGAGTTCTTGCGACTATTTTTTCTCCGGAAAAATATTTTGAACGTTCTCTTACTCTTATAAGGAGAATTCCTGACAGCGTATATAAAAAGAGAAGTCTCAGGGTTGATGATATCAGGGCATTTCTGAAATCATTTATAATATTGAGCTTTTCCAGGTATGGCTTCAGGTATATCCGTTTTCTTATTAAAGCATGGAAGATCAATCCCCGCAATTTTTCACTTGCAGTTATATTGTCCGTCAACGGGTATCATTTTTTTAAAATTACAAGGGCTACATTGAGATCAGCAAAAAAAATGAATGCCTGCATCGATTATCCGGAAACAGCCGGCAATGAAATTTATGAATTACAGAGTGAAAATCTGACGATTTAAATTATTCTGCTTGAAATTTTAAAAAGACAGGTACATTATTTCATTAAAGTTTTTTAAATCTGATTAAGGGAACGTGCTGTTCTTGCGAAATAAAAAACTTTATAGTGCCTGTCAGGGCCAGCTGTAAAATCTTCATCAGTATTCCTTTTTTTTATAAAAGCGGTTATGCATTCTGGAGAGAAATATATATGAGGATCAAGAGTCTTCTGCTGAAACTAAATATTATCCTTTTTCTGCTTACCCTGTTCCCATTAACAGCAGTTTCCGGCGTGCATAAAATCATTCTTGAAAAAGATAAAAAGTATTACAACCTCGGGCAAAGCCTCTATATACTGGAAGATAAAGATGGAAGAATGTCTATTGATAACATTCTGAAAGATGATCATGACAGTATGTTTATTAAAAACAGCAATGATGCTCCAAATTACGGGTTTACTCATTCTACTTTCTGGGCCAGGTTTGAAATAAACAATCCTGACGATATAACTGATGAATTATATCTTGAAATAGCCTATCCGCTTCTTGATCTTATTGAATTATACATAGTGGATAAGAATAAAACATATCAGAAAAAAGTTGCCGGTTATAACTATAATTTTGAAAACAGGGAACTGCAGTACAGGAATGCCGTTTTTAAAATCAGAATAAACAAAGGGGATAATCTATACTATATACGAATTAAATCCTCAGGTACAGTTACTTTCCCCATTGTTCTTCAGACGGCCGATTATCTTATTGAATCCGGTACGCATGATTATATTATACTGGGCTTATACTACGGCATTTTAATTGTAATGGTTTTATATAACCTCTTTGTCTTTCTTTCAGTCCGTGACAGAAGTTACCTTTATTATATTTCCTATATTTCATCATTCGTAATTTTTTCGCTTTCACTTAACGGTATAGGTTTTCAGAATTTATGGCCTCATAATATATGGTGGCAGAAGGTCAGTATCCCTTTTTTAATTTTTGTAGGGATCTTTACAATAGGTTTGTTTATTCGTTCATTTCTGGATTTAAAGAAATTTTCAGTATTAACAGATCGTATAGTACAGCTTATGATGATAATGTCATTTACCGGTATGGTGATATCGGTCCTTCTTGATTACTCAATAACAATACGTTTGTCAGCTGTTTGTGTTGTCGTCTCAGTATCAATCTGTTTTTTTGTTGGAATAATAAGTATAATCAAGGGAAACCGATCGGCCCGTTTTTATCTGCTGGCGTGGACATGCTTTTTAATCGGCTGTTTTGTTTTCGCCTTAAAAGCAAACGGATATATCCCCTTTAATCCAATGACGCAATATGCCATGCAGGCAGGTTCTGCAGCGGAAGTCATATTGCTTTCTTTCGCCCTGGGTGACAGGATAAATATTCTAAAGGAGGAGAAGGAGGCGGCGCAGCTAAGGACTATTGAGATACAGAAAAGCGCCACTGAGCAGCTGGAAAGGAAAGTGGCTGAACGGACCATGGAGCTTAATGAGGCAAATGAACACCTCAAGGAGCTTGACAAGATCAAGTCAAACTTTTTCGCGAATATTTCACATGAAATACGTACCCCGCTGACACTTATTCTTTCACCTGTTGAATCAGTGCTCCAGGGGGATTACGACAGGGAGATAGACGGTAGATTTTTCGAAAACCTTCAGAGAAATTCAGTAAAGCTTCTTAAACTCATCAACAACCTTCTCGACTTTTCAAAGATCGAAGCAGGCAGGATGAACCTGAAAATCCAGGAAGTTGATATTGTTGCTTTAATAAAAAATTATGTTGCCTCCCTTCATTCATCTGCAGAATCAAAAGGGATTGCAATGGATTTTATTACGGCAGGGAGCGGCATTCCCCTTTATATCGACATTGAGAAGATGGACAAAATTATAATGAATCTTTTTTCAAATTCACTGAAGTTCACCGATAAGGGCGGGTATATAAAAGTCACGGTAAGGGATGATGATGAGTTCTGCTACATGGATTTTGAAGATTCAGGTATAGGTATCCCCTCCGACAAACTCGAATATATTTTTGACCGTTTTTCACAGATTGATGCAGGTTCAACCAGGAAATATGAGGGGACAGGGATAGGGCTGGCCCTTGTGAAAGAACTGATAGAGATGCAGGGCGGCACGATAACGGTTTCCAGCAGGTTTATAGATGATTTTCCTGAGGGGCACGGCACAACTTTTACAGTTGCGGTACCTAAAGGGAGAGAACATTTGCGCAGTAATGATAATGTCAGGGTGGTCGAAAATTCGGCGCTTGATGAATCAGTATCAGATTACCGCTTTTCAGGTTTAGGCGGGATAAGTGATCCGAAGAGTGAAGAGCGCGCAGTGGAGCTGTCTGAGGGGAATGCGGAGAGATTCGGCACGGATATTCTTGTTGTTGAAGATAATCCAGATATGCAGAATTTTCTCAAGTTTCTGCTTCAGAAATATTATAATGTCCATATCGCTGAAAACGGGGAGGAGGGGTATAGAACCGCCACCATGATTAAACCTGCTCTTATAGTATCGGATGTAATGATGCCTGTAATGAACGGCTATGAAATGACGAAGAAGATCAAGGAAGATAAACTTCTTAACAGGATTCCTGTTATAATGCTCACAGCGAAATCGGATGTATCGAGCAGGATTGAAGGTATCGAATACGGCGCTGATGATTACCTCGCAAAGCCATTTAACTCACGGGAGCTTTTATCACGGATAAGGACCCTTATTAAGACGCGTAATTATGAATACGCCATAGAAAAACGTAACAATGAAATCGAAGAGGAACTGAAAATTGCACGCCTGATTCAGCACAGGCTCCTTCCACAGGCTATACCGGATATCCATGGATTTAAGATCCATCCGACTTATATACCGATGGACAAGGTGGGAGGAGACTTTTATGATTATAAGGAGAACGGGAATTTTATTGAAATCCTGATTGCCGATGTTTCGGGGCATGGCCTTGTTTCAGCCTTTATATCGATGATTGCCAAAATGGCTTTTGACAGCATTTATATTAAAAATTCCTGCACCCATGTGCTGTACCAGCTTAACGATATACTTTGCAATTCAACTGTTAATGAAAATTACATGACTACTTTCTTCTGCCTTATTGACAGGGAGTCCAGAGTTATGAAATACTCAAATGCGGGCCATGTATACCCTGTAGTTTACAGAAAAAGCAATGATGAGTTTTTTGAACTTAAGGCAAAAGGAAAGCCGCTTGGATGGTTTACCGACCTTGAGCTTTCAGAAGAGCAGGTGCAGCTGGAGGCGGGGGACAGGGTCGCTTTTTATACTGACGGAATTACCGAATGCATGAACAGTGAAGGGCGTCTTTTCGGGGAGAGGCAGTTCAGGGAATTTATGCGTAATAATTCAGACATAGAACCCGAAATTTTCGCATCCAGCGTGATTGATACATTAAAGACCTTCTGCGGCAACGAAAAGTTTAACGATGATTTATGCCTTCTTGTGTTTGATGTGTGTTAGACTAATTCTGCTTTAATGTTTTAAAACTTCTGATATCTTCTCTTTTTCGGGGTTTCCCCTGAGCGCGTCTTTCTTTCATGAAATCATCGGTGAAACTGTTTAAACCATGAAGAAATGCTTCCCGGGATTTATCATGAGGAGAAGAATAATTGCATCACCCGCTTTCTGAATAAGTACGTCATCACCGGAAAATTGGAATTCTTTCGGCAGCCTGACTTCTGCAGTTTATAACAGGTTTAGCCCGTTTCATAATAATCACCTTTAACATATATAATATCATGGGTATAGGATGGTTTTATGTCTATAATAAATTAAAAAGTCTATTTGCCGGAGGGTTATAAAAGCCGTTTAAGGAAATGCAGTAGTGGCCGGGGAATACCGGCTTTTTTTATGTTTAAGAGAAAAAAATTTTCACTTATGCCGATAGAGGTCGTTTTACAGTCAGAGAAGGGCGGATTGAATGGATCAGATTCCCGTTCACCTGCGTCAGGGATTAAAGCGTTACCCAGCAGCGTGGCGGAAATTTTTAAAGCTGTTCGTTGAGCGTCAGATCTCGGAAAGGCCTGTTCTGTCAAAAATTAAAATTCGTTCTGCATCCTTTCGCCACGCGAGGAGTAGAAGTGTAAAGGCGCCTCTCGATATCTGTATCTTCGGCGACACTTGCCGCCTCCTGTGGGTCGCCCACTGGCTCTGCCGAAGGTGAGAGACCTCACCCCGGCCTCACGGCCACCCCTCTCCGCAGCGGAGAGGGGACAATAAAGGTACAGACCGCAGGGGCGGGGTGTAACCCGCCCCTGCCGGATTAATGTGAGCATGCGACAGACGTGGTTTTTTTACTATCGCCCGTCGCATGGATGCGAAGAAGACGATTGGACGCCCGAAAAACTGGAGGACTAATTGAAGCGATTTCTTCTTATACTGGTGTTGCTTATACCGGGCTGTAAAAACAGTGACAGTATTAACCATCTCTACAGCCGCGGCGTTAAAGAATACCAGGAAAAAAAATTTGAAGAGGCTGAAAAGTCATTCAAATCGGTTCTCGTCAGTGATGATGATTTTCTCAATGCCTACCTTATGCTGGCTAAAATCTACTATTATAACAGGGACTACAATCATTCATCAGAAGTATTAGGGGAATTGATTAAAAGGGACCCGGATCATGCGGGTGCTTTATACTGGATGGCAAGGACCCTCGTTATGTCCGACCGGGAAAAGTCTGAAGAGGCTGTTAACCTGTTGAAAAAGGTGCTTGAAACAGACAGCAGTCACATACCTGCCAGGCTTCTCCTCTCCCTCCTTTATGAGAAGTCGGGTAATCACCGTGAGGCCATACAGGGATACATGAGAGTATTGAGCGAGGAGGAGAACCTTGTAAGCGCCAGGGGGAACCTTGCAATACTCTATATGCGGCTTGGGCTGAAAGAGAGGGCGAAAAGTGAAATAGATAAGGCCGTGAAAATTGCAGAGATCACCGGTCACGGTGTGAAAAACATAAATTTTATTAAAAGCGAGTTCAGTAAATGGGGAAAAAAATAACTGCTCTTCTGGCTTTACTTCTGTTTACCGGTTGCGCTGAATTTGACCTTCATATCAGGAAGGGTGCCGCACCGGTAAAAGCATCGAAGATTCTCATCGGAAATTTTGAATTCAGAAATATGTCATTTGACCCTTATGTTGCCCCGGAATTCAGGGAGGCCCTGAAGTTTGAGTTTTTTAAAAGAGGTTTTGATGCGGAGCTTATTCCTGAAGGGGAGGAACTCTCCACGACAGGTAACGGGAAGCTGAAGGCCCTGGCTGAAAAGTATTCAGGTGATATTATCATTTGCGGGGTGATATCACAGAGGGAGACCGGTTTTCTTACTGACAGGGAGATTCGGTCATCTGTATCTTTCCTGGTGTTTTCAGGTGCAGGTGAGCAGATCGGTGAAGGGTATTACTATGCAGATGTTGCGGCGTCTGATGAATATGTCAGGAGAGGGGCTGCAGGTAAATTTGTAAAACAGTTTCTCGGGCATGTTAAAGCAAGGTAATGCCGGGAAAGCGGCAGGGTATACTTTATGCGTAATCTCATCCTGAAGTCACTGGCTCTTCTGCTTCTTTTACAGATTTGCACCTTCGGGGAAACTGAAAAAGATCTGTTGAGGAGTAACAGCGGAATAACCGGAAAAACACTGACTCTTGACTACAGGTCATCAGTATCAATCGGCATTGCCAACAGTTTTGATCTGAAAGAGATCCGTGCCAGGGAGTCTGTTTATGATCTCTCCGTTTATGAGAGCCTCAGGGAGTACTTTCCCTCTCTCACTTTTTCATACCTTCAGACAGATGAAACGCGCATAAGAGAGGCTGACAATCGTGAAAGCCGTTTCACCGTGGAGACCGAGCTCCCACTTTATGACGGTGGCAGGAGGGGCCTTAATTACGACGTGGCAAAACTGAACTCCCTCCTTGCGAGGAACGATTATCGCATAGCCCTGAACAGGCTCACTGTGAATATCAGGGGGGAATACCTGAATCTTCTTAAACTTCGTGAGACAGTTGTTATAAACAGGCAGACCTATGAAAGGGGAATGATGCAGCTCTCATTTATTAAGAAGGAGTTTGAACTTGGTGACGCCACGAAACTCGCCGTGCTTGAGATAGAGGCAAAGGTGCGGGAGGTGGATCTCTCTGTGCGGCAGGCAGTGAATGATTATGAGTCCGCGCTTTTGAAATTCAAGCTTCTCCTCAGGGTGGGGCGCAAAGTCCCTGTTGAGATAAAGGGGGATATAAACAGGGACTTTCTCTTTGTTCCCGTTAACGGTATCGTTGATGAGGAGCTTGTATCCTTTGCCCTGAAAAGGAGAAAGGAGATAGAAAGCAGCGATGTTCAGTACGAGATAAGCAGGCTCAACAGCCTGATAAATGAAAAATATTATCTTCCCAATGTGGCAATCGGCTTTAACTACAACCTCACCGGAGAGGAGTTCCCTCCCAGGGAGAAGGGTTGGGGTGTTAATCTGAAGATTACATCAAGAGCTTTCGGAAATTCCATGTCAGCAGGTACCGGGTATAGCGAGAGCGGAAACGGGAACAGCAGGGCCAGGTCGCGCAATGCCTCTTTTGATCTTCTTAACGATATGCCGTACAGGCGTACAATGATTGAGAGCAGAATTGAAGCAGCGAAGGCCGGTGATGAGAGGGGAATTACGAGGGAATCGATAGCCATTGATGTGTCGGTGGCATGTTCTGCCATGAGGGACTCATGGGAAATGATAGGGATTGCGGATAAACGTCTGGAACTTTACGATTCCCAGCTTGAAATAGAAAGGCTCAAGGCGGACATGGGGGAATCGAGAAGGTATGACCTTATGGAAAAGGAGATAGAGAGAAGGGACGCTGCCATTGCCCTTCTTGATTCAAAGATAAAATACCTCATGGCAGCTTCTGATCTTGAACTCTCTGCCGGGATGGACGTTGATTTTCTTAAAAATTATTTAAAGGATAAAGGTACGGGAAAATGACCGGGAGATTTAAAAATATCATGTCCGGGGTTCTCTCCCGGAAGAAGATTATAGCTGTGGTGCTTCTCATAATTGCATGTACCGGTATTGCCTATGAGACTTTTGTGAAACCGGCTTTTTTGGAAAAGAGTGAGTCTGCTGTGCGTAAGGGTGGCCTGCCCGGTGATATAAGAACAGCATCTGTGGAAAGCAGGGATATCAGGGATACCATAGATATCCTTGGCGAAATTGTTTTCAGGGAGAAGGTCAACATCTCTTCAAAGGTAAACGGGAGACTCGCCGGAATTCGTGTCCGCGAAGGGGAGAATGTCCGCAGGGGGGAACTTATTGCCGAGATCGAAAGGCTTCCCCTTGAGATTACGCTTAAACAGCAGGAATCTGAACTTGATATTGCGAAGAAAGCCCTGGAACTTTCGGAGGCAAAATACAGTGACGCACTGAAAGGTGTGGAGATAAAACTTAAAACCATACAGAAGGCTAAAACGGGCCTTTATGATAAGAAGGTTTCTTATGAAAATATGGAACTGGTTCTTAAAAACAGGACAGAGCTTTTCAAAGCCGGCGGTATAAGCCGCACAGAGCTTGAGGGTATTAAGACACAGTATACCACACTGCAGGCTAAATATGAACTTGCCAGGGCTGATTATGAAATTCAGCAGGTGGGATACAGGGACCAGGATATTGTCACAGAGGGGCTGAAGGTCCCCTCATCTGAAAGGGAGAAGCTGGAACTGTTCAAGCGTATCAACACAAAGATCGAAAGGGCTGAACTTGAGTCTGCTAAATCAAAGGTTAAACAGACCCGTGGAAGTCTCCTCTCCACGGAGCTCCTCCTGAAAGAGACTTATATAAGGTCCCCGCTTAACGGGGTTGTGGCAGTGCGCAACATGGAGGCCGGTGAGATGGTAAGAGAGGATTCGGTCATTGCCACTGTCATTGATATAAGCAGAGTGTATATATCCATGAACCTCAATGAGAAAGAGGTCAGAAGGGTAAAGAAGGGGCAGGTTGTGAAATTCACAGTGGATGCCCTTGGGGAGAGCAGGGAATTCTCCGGTAAAATCGAAACAATTACCCCCCTCCTTGATACAAAGAGCAGGACTCTTGAGGTAAGGGCGGCGATAAAGAATCCGGGCAGGGAGCTTCTTCCGGGAATGTTTTCCCGTGCGGTAATTGATACGGGGAAAAATGTGAAAGGGCTCCTTATACCTGCCGGTGCTGTTGTTAAAAAGGAGGGGGGCCGTGAAGAGGTTTACCTCGTGAAGAACGGGATTGCCATTCTTCAGCAGGTTACTTCGGGAAACAGGCATGGAGATGATATTGCCATAGTGGAGGGCCTCAGGGAGGGGGACGCTGTTGTTGTGAAAGGGGTGAGCAGTGTTTACCAGGGGATGAAGATCCGTTGAAAAGTATTATCAGCACATTTATAAAGAGAACGGTCACAACAACCATGGTCTTTGCCGCCCTCTCACTTGTTGGCGTAATTTCTGTTTCAAGGCTCCCTGTGGAGCTTCTCCCTGATGTTGAATTTCCGAAACTTACAGTTATCACCCCTTTTGAGAACGCGGCCCCTTCAGAGGTGGAGAAACTTGTCACTGTGAGGATCGAGGAGGCTGTGACCGCTGTAAGCGGTGTATCTGGTATAAGTTCTGAATCTATAGAGGGGATGAGTATTGTAAAGGTCTCTTTCAGATGGGGTACAGATATGGAGATGGCCCTTATCGAGGCAAAGGAGAAGGTTGATCTTGCCAGGGGTGAACTCCCGGAGGATACAGGCAAATCCATTGTGGTAAGATATGACCCGGCAGATGAACCGGTAATGATATATTCAGTTTCACTGAAAAACGGTGAAAGCCGTGAAACAAGGAGGAGGGTTGAGAAGGAGGTGGTCCCCTTCATTGAAAGGATTAGCGGTGTATCAATGGTTGATATCCTTGGCGGTTATAAGAGGGAGATACAGGTTGATGTTGATAATTCACGGCTTTTTTCCCATTCAATTTCTCTACGGGAGATAGCTGAAAGGATCAGTATGGCCAATTACAGTTACCCTGCGGGGAATATTATAAAAAATGAAAAAGAATACCAGGTTCGCACTGCGGGAGAATTTGTAAGCCTTTCAGATATAAGATCAGTCGTTACAGGATATAATGACAGGGGTGTGCCGGTTTATCTTCGTGATATAGCGGAGGTAAAGGATTCATTTAAAGATAAAAAATCTGTGATCAGGTTCAACGGCCGGGAAGGTGTGGCTCTCCTGATAAAAAAGGAGCCGGGGAAGAATACAATAGAGACCTGTGAAAATATTGAACAGACGGTAAGTGAGATCACAGGGAAAAACGGTGCACCCTTCAATATTGTCCCTGTATATAATCAGTCATCTTTTATCCGTAACTCTGTAAATAACGTGGTACTGGCAGCCGTTCTCGGTGGGGTAATTTCTTTTTTCGTTCTTTTCTTTTTTCTTAAATCCCCGGGGCCTCCCCTTGTGATTGCCACTGCCATCCCTGTTTCCATGTGCGGCACTTTTCTCCTTATGCATATTTACGGAATCACTATAAATTCAATGTCGCTCGGCGGGCTTGCAATAGGATCAGGTATGACCGTTGACGCCGGGATAGTTGTTCTTGAAGCGATCTATATTGCCAGAATCGAGAACGAAAATCTGTCAATGGCTGAATCCGCTGTGAGGGGTACTGTATCGGTTGCTGCTCCTGTAACAGCTTCAGTGCTCTCAACTGTTGTGGTCTTTCTCCCCATCGTTTTTCTTGAAGGGCTTGCAGGGGCTGTTTTCAGGGACCTTGCACTGGCCGTATCCTTTTCCATAATAATTTCTCTTTTCAGTTCACTTACCCTGGTGCCAATGCTTGCTTCTATAGACATGTCAGGGATGAAACCGGGTTTTCCCGGAAGTTCAGGTTTAAAGAGGGTGCTGCAGCGCATGTATAACCTGTCAGAGAGGATGACAGAGAGGATTACCCTGTTTTATGAAAGAACAATTATATCCGCCCTGAGAAAGAGGAGGTTGGTTGTCTCCCTGGGAATGGCATCACTTGCAGCGGGAATTTTTCTTTTTCTCTTCATCGAAAAAGAGGTTATGCCCTCTGTTGATCCCGGTGAGTTCTCCATTGAGGTTGAGATGCCGGGAGGAACGCCTCTTGCCCGTACTGCCGGCTTTTGCGGAGAAATAGAACAGAGGCTCCTGACAATGAAAGGGGTGAAATATGTTTTTACCAAGGCGGGATGCGATCCTGAAGATAATATATCGGAAAGGATATCAGGCAAGGGCTCGGATTCTGCACTGATACGGGTTTATCTTGACAGGGATGCAGGTTGCTCAAGCAGTGAAATTATTCATGAATTGAGGGGTAACATTAATGGCAGTAAGGAGGTAACTCTCTCTTTTAATCTGAAAGAGGATCTTGTTGGAAGCCTCTTTCCCGGCAGGGGGGCATTCATCTCTGTAGAACTTTACGGCAATGACACTGCGGAGCTCCGTGACGGCGGGAAAAAGATCGCGGAAATAATGGGGAGTTTTTCCGGCCTTGAGAGGATTCATGCAGTCATGGATAGAGTATCGCCGGAACTCATGATCGAGATAGACAGGGAGAGGGCGTCATCCATGGGGCTTGATGTTGAAAATATTTCATCCGGCATTGCAATGGCAGTAAGGGGAGAGATATCAACAAGACTCAGGGAGCGGGATGACGAGGTTGATATAAGGATAAGGCTTTCAGAAAGGGACAGGGGGGAGCCGGCTTCAATTAATAATATAATCCTCAAAACGGAAACAGGTGAAGTTGTTCCACTTGCCGGTTTCGCCGCAATAAAAGAGAGTTCAGGGAGTGTAAAAATACTCCGCAGGGAACAGAGCAGGGTGAATGTAATTAAAGCGGATATTCTCCCCGGTTATGAACAGGTTGTTAATATGCTGAAGAAAAAAGTGACGGAGGGGGATATACTTCCCGGCCTTGACTGCGTATTCGCTGACGGGGAGGGGGAGATAAGAGATGTCTTTAATGCCATGCTCTTTGCCGTAATGCTTTCAATTCTGTTCATCTATATGCTCCTGGCCGGGCAGTTCCAGTCCTTCAGGGACCCGCTGATTATTATGCTCAGCATTCCCGTTACCTTCTCCGGCATTTCGCTTTCCCTCCTCCTCACAGGGCAGAGCCTTAATATAAACTCAGGGATAGGTATTATTATGTTATGTGGAACGGTGGTTAACAATGGTATTGTTCTTTTTGATTATATCAACACTGAAAGAAAAAAAGGGACAGAGCTTGAAAAAGCGATAAGAGACGCCGGGAGCAAGAGGCTTATCCCCATACTGATGACCGCTTTTACAACTGTTTTAGCGGTTTTCCCCATTGCCCTGGATATGGGGGAGGGGGCTGAGATACAGAGACCCCTTGCTGTTACAATTATCGGAGGCACCACTGTATCAACGGTACTTACCCTTGTGCTCATCCCTGTTATATACGCGGAACTTGAGAAGCGGAGAGAGGCCCGGGGGTGATCCGGTATTTTCTGGAAAACAGGGTGAGCGCGTTTATTGTGCTTATGGCCTTTGTAATCGCGGGTGTGATTTCTATCCGGAAACTCCCCGTTTCTTTACTCCCTTCATCCGATTACCCGGCCCTGTCAGTGATCATTGAATACCCGGGGATCTCGCCTGACAAGATGGAATCTCTCATCACAAGACCTGTTGAGAGGATACTTAAGACTGTAAACGGTATAACAGAGATGCAGTCAGTATCAGAGGAGGGAAAATCCAGGGTTAACCTTACGTTTGCTGATAACATTAATATCAGGTTCGCGGCAATAAATGTGAGGGAGAAGATTGACCTTATACGGGATTCCTTCCCGCGCGAGGTTCAGGAGCCGGTTGTTATGCGTTACGATCCTTCAGACAGGCCGGTTATAGTTGCAGCCATAGAAATAGACGGCCTGGGCTGCTCAGGGGTAAGGGAATACGCGGAGAGGAGAATTAAGCCCGCCCTGCAGAGAATTGACGGTGTCTCGGAGATTAATATCGCGGGCGGGGATATTAAGGAGATCCATATTGAAGCTTACAGGAGCAGCCTTGAAGCAAGAGGGCTCTCTATCAGGGATATCGGTTCCATTGTAAGAAGGGGGAACCTCTCTCTCCCCTGCGGGATTATTGAAACAGCAAAGGGGGACATGATTTTATATGTGCCGGCCAGATTCAGGAATGCAGGCGATATCGGGGACCTGATGGTAAGCGGTTCAGATAACAGGCCGGTGTATATAAGGGATATTGCTGTAATTTCATATGCACCCAGGGAGAGGGAGGATCTTTCAAGGTATAACGGGAAGGAGATGGTAACTCTTTACATACATAAAGGGGGCGGGGCCAATACCATCAATATCTGCGACGAAGCAGGGGATACACTCTCCTCTTTCCGGGAGGCTAAGGTCACGACAATTTATGATCAGGGTGATTACGTATCTGCATCCATTAATAACGCTTCATTTTCAGGCATATGGGGCCTTATCATTGCGGTACTGGTTCTTGCGATTTTCTACAGGAGAAAAGAGAATATCGTACCGGTGGCACTTACAATACCTGCATCGATAATGGCTGTCCCCGCCTTTCTTTATTTCGGAGGGAGGGGGATTAATGTGATGAGCCTCAGCGGTTTTGCTCTCTGTGCTGGCCTTGTGGTATCTAACGGAATAATGATAATGGAGTCCATAAACGCCAGGGGAGGAGGGGAAGACATCGTTCCCGGAGCTGTCTCTTCAATGACCGGGGCTGTAGTCTCATCCACTCTTACCAATATAGCGGTCTTTCTCCCACTGGTTGCCATGAGCAAAAAGGCCGGCTCAACTTACGGAGATATGGCATATACAGTTGTGTGGTCTCTGCTTGTATCACTTTTCGCGGCACTTGTGCTTGTCCCTTCATTTTATGTATCGCTAAAAAAACCGGGAACCGGGGAAGGAATTCAGAAATCCATGCCGGCCTTATTGAAACATACCCTCTATACTGCAGGGGGAAGAATCCGGGAATGGGAGAGCCTTATTACCCGTCGTTACACAGTGTTGCTTGATTATTCTTTGAAACAGAGGGGGAGAATTGCGCTTTTAACCGGGACTATTTTTTTTATATCACTCATTATCTTTTCTGTTATAAAGACAGATTCATTTTCAGACCGGGGGAGCGGTGAGTTTTATGCGTACCTGGAATTCCCCACCGGCCTTTCTCTTGAGGCGACGGACATGGGGGTGGCCGCTGTTGAGGAGATAGTAAAAGGGATAGAGGGGGTGAAAAGTGTCTCCTCTAAAATTGAGAAATGGCGGGGAACCCTCACTGTTAAACCTGCTGCAGGCACAGGGGAAAAGGGTATTGAAAGAATTAAGGAAGATATAAGGTCTGCAGGAGGGGCACTGCTGCGTGAGTATAACGGGTTTATCTACATGTCAGAAGCGGATGAAATTGCCTCGCGGGAAATATCGATACACTTCATCGGCGATGATACTGACATTCTTAAAGGTATTGCCCGTGATGCGGCTTCAAAAATTAAAGCGGTTTCCGGAATTGAAGAGTGCCTTCTGCGCTTCAGGGACGGGAGGCCTGAATATCTTTTAACTGTTGATAGGGAGAGGGCTGCTGCAGGGCTGGTGGACCACGCATCAATAGCGGAACGGACTAGAAACTCTCTCTTCGGGCCTGTAGTTACAAAGTTTATAGATGAAGAGAGGGAGGTAGACGTAAGGGCCAGAGTTAAAGAAAGTGACCGTTCCACTGTTAAGGACCTGCTTGCCGGTGCTATAATAAATGAAAAAGGGGAGAGTGTAAGTTTCGCCGATATGGTTCATCTGTCAGAGGGGGAGGGAATTACCCGCATGTACAGGCTCAACGGCAGGAGATCGGTTTCTGTTACAGCAAAGATCGGTAGCCTTTCATTTCAGGATGGGGAGGAGAGAATTAAAAGTATACTGGGCTCAATGGTTCTCCCTGATGAGTATTCCTGGGAATTTGACAGGGGGCTGAAAGAGTTCATGAAGGAGAGGAGGGCCCTGGCATCTGCAACTGCTCTCTCGGTTCTCCTTATATATATGATACTGGCTTCACAGTTTGAATCGTACAGACTCCCTTTACTTATAATGATTACCATACCACTTGCTGCGGCGGGGATAGCGCCAGTACTTCTCCTCACTTTTACACCTCTTTCACCGCCGGTATACCTTGGAATAATAGTACTCTGCGGAATTGTTGTTAATAACGGCATTATACTTACTGACGCGGTAAATAAAAAAATCGATGGAAGAGATGTCAATGACATCGGTGTGAGAGAAATAATCAGGTCTGTTTCAATTGAAAAATTCAGGCCTGTGGTGATTACAACTGTTATCACTATTTTAGGTCTGGCGCCCATGCTGATCAACAGTGGGGAGGGGAGTTCGTTGTGGAGGCCATTCGCTCTTACCGTTATTGCCGGCCTTTTTTTTTCATCAATACTTACTTTGATTATTGTACCTGTTTTCAGCATAAAATTTTTTAGGAGCGTACGGGATAGAGGAGATAAAATATGATTAGCCTGGAGGTTGTATGAAGCGAAGTCTTTTTATTATAGTAATATTGTTAATAGCTGCTGCGGTTTCACTCTCCTGTGACAGGGATTTTGATACCCTTGAGATTGTTTCATTTTCCCCGGGGAATAGGGCAATCAATGTTGCCCCGGAGAGTTATATTGAAATTGCTTTCAGCTCTTCAGTGAAGAAAATTGATGTTGAGGACAACTTCATACTTGAAAACAGTGAAGGTTCATTAAGCGGTTTATTCATCTGGGTGTCTGACTCGATGTTCAGGTTTATGCCTTCCGATCCTATGAGTAAAAACGGGCGGTATGTGATTCAGCTTCCCAGGACAATCAGGGACAATAAGGGGAATATTATGGATTCCGACTTTATATCGGAATTTTACGTGGGGAATGATTTTACCCCTCCTGCGGTTGTCGCTTCTGTGCCGGTCTACAGTGCAGGCGCGGTTACAGGGGTGGCGGTAGATCAGGATATTATAATCAATTTTTCAAAGTCAATGAACAGGGAGTCTGTTGAGCGGGAGTTCGATATCTCACCGGATGTTGCCGGCTACTTTCTCTGGGAGGAGAACGTTCCCGGGGTTCTAAACAGCCGGCTTACATACAGACTCACAGCTAATATGGAATACGGAAGGATGTACACTTTGCGTGTTTCATCGTCCGCTGAAGACAGTACGGGAAATTCACTTGGCAGTGATTATGCTGTGAATTTCATTACAGGGGATGACTTTTCCCCGCCGGAAGTTACAGGGATTTACGACTGGGCTCTACCCGGGGTGATATGGGGCGCCTCAACCACTGTAAGCGGAATATCCCGAACCGTTACAATGGGGGTTTCTTTTTCGAAAGGGATGGACAGGCAGAGCGTTGAAAAGGCGTTTTCTATAACACCATCCTTGCAGGGAGTTTTTTTGTGGAGCAGTGATTTCGTCGTGGAGTTCAGGCCTTTAACTCCTCTTGAGTCTGAAACTAATTACCAGATATCGGTTGATACAACGGCAAAGGACAGAAACCAGTTAAGGCTTTCATCCAGGTATACTGTTGAGGTGGTTACAGATAATCCTGATTCACTTTATCTTAAATGCGGATCTGTGAGCGGTTCAAATCATGACGGTGATTTTACGCTGCTCCCTGGTGCGTGGCCGGTAATAATAGACATGGGAAGCGGAACACCTGTTAACCGTGACTATTATATAATGATAGAATTTATATCTGATGATTCCCCCCTCCTGTATGCAGAGATGGATAAGTATTCGATCTTTGATAATGTTCTTCTTGAGACATTTAAGGGTACAACAGGGATTGATGAAATTCCTGATTCGGCCAATATCGCATATATAGAATGGATTGATGACAGTACGGCAAAAATCAACATCACGGGGATGACCAATAAAAGCTCCGGGCAGGTGCCGGCCCTGTACAGGCTTACAATAGCGGGGGGCGAAAACGGCATAACTGATGCCAGGGGGAATTATATGAAAGATGATTTTATAATTGAATTCCGGGAGGCTATGCCATGAGACGGTTATTGCTGGTTGTGGTCCTGTCTGTTATCACAGTTGCGGGATGCTATGATGATGAAAAATTTGAAAGGCCGTCAGTAGTCAGCGTTACTCCCGGGAGAGGAAACAGCGATGTGCTGCCAGATGCCTTGGTGACAGTTGTGTTCAGTAAATCCATGGACACAGTAAAAACAAACGAGGAGTTCTCTCTAACTTGCGCGGGAGGGAGAATTGACGGTTATTATTCATGGGACAGCACGGGAAGAACATTGACATTTACGCCCCGTTCATATCTTTCCATGGCGGAAAAGTATACTATAAGAATAACGGAAAGCGCCGAGGACCGGGAGGGGAACGACCTGAAGGAGTTTCTATCCACCTTTTTTACAGGAGGGGATCTTAACCGTCCCCGTATAGTATCTTATACACCTGTGGCAAACAGTATCGGCAACCCGGGAAACAGTACTGTTGACATAATTTTTTCTGAGCCTGTATTGCTCAGCAGTGTTTACAGCGGGATATCGGTATCCCCGGCTGTTGAGGGCCTTTTTACCCGGAGCCCGGATGGAACCGTGGTTACATTCACTCCCAGGTACAGCTTCAGTTTTGGAGTAACCTACAGCGTTAATGTATCTGAGGGTGTGCAGGATGAGGCCGGCAATTCTCTCCTTTATCCTGTTACTTTTAGTTTTACTGTTGGGGATGATTTTACAAAACCCCTCCTTACAGCGTACCAGGAACTCTCTTCACCCCTGGTTCTGGATGAAAACCGGATTATTTCAGGAGCGGAAAAGGACAGGAATATTATTCTTGATTTCAGTGAAGAGATCAATACGGATGATATTGAAAGCGCTGTAAGCATCTCCCCCTCTGTTCCCTTTTATATCAGCAGTTCAATAGTTGCAGCAGGGACATTAACTTTTACAAGGTGTATTATTAATTTTATTGAGAACCTTGAATCTGAAGAGACCTACACTCTCAGGGTCAGCTCAGTGGTGACTGATATGCAGGAGAATCCGCTGGATCATGATTACAGGTTTCTTTTTATAACTGACGGAGCGGGTTCTATAAGCCCTGTGGTTATCCTTATAGGCGATATTCAGGGGGATAATACTATTTCCGGGTGGCCCATGGGTGAAATTCCGGTTCTTGGAATTAATGCTACAGGTCTTTATGACAGTATAGGGATCGATTTTTCCTTAGTCATAAATCCACTGACATTTGAATTAAAGGTGGAGACTATTGCCGGGCAGGGGGGGAACCTGTCAGTGGTAAATATAGACTGGCCGTCTTCATCAGTGCCTCAGTTTACAAGGATAAAATTCGGGCTGTACCAGGTTGAAACGGGCAGTACCTATAGACTTACAGTGAAGGGGGGCAAAAATGGACTTAAAGACGCAGATGGTAATTACATGAAAGAGGATTTTGTTCAATTGATCAGATTTTAAAAATAAAAGGTTTCTGGAGAAGCTGGAGCCGTTCATTTATAAAAAAATTTCCCTTTTGTCCCGGTTTTTATCACTTTAAAATAAAAAAAGAGTTTGAAGTGAATTTGTGACTGTATTAATGTGACTCTTGGCAAACAGGATTATTTTTTATGAAAAAAAAATATATAATTATTTTCTTTGTATTAGCTGCAGCCGGCCTTTATGCCTCAGAGAGCAACGCGCTGTTTCACGCCTCGGCAAGGGGTGATATAAAAACAATTGAGAGCCTTCTCAGCAGCGGGGCAGATATTAATATGAGGGGGAGCGGCGGTATGACCCCCCTTGAAATAGCTGTGATTAACGGGAATGTTGTTTCTGTAAGGTATCTTATTAAAAAAGGGGCAAACATCAACCTGAAGGACAACATGGGGATGACGCCCCTTATGCAGGCAGCGGATGATGGTGCTCTTCAGATGGTAGAGATTCTTGTCAATGGCGGTGCTGATCTGAATGCCGTAAATATTTCAGGACTTACAGCACTTATGTTCGCTGCTGAAAACGGTAAGCTCGATGTGGTGAAGTTTCTGGTCTCCAGGGGGGCGAACAGAAATGCCAGGTCTATTTCAGGTTTCACCGCAGCGGAGCTTTCGAAGGGTAAGAACCATTCCGAGGTTTATGAATACCTGGTAAAGTAGGGTGTCCTGCTGTTTCTACAGAAAAAACGAACCGCTTAACTTTTACCAGCATCTGATTCTACACAGGGAAATCTATTCAGGCCCTGTTATGCTTTCAATTTGACAAACCTGTAATGATCACTGATGATGCATATTGTTAAGATCCGGTCTCCCTTCATTTGCTGAAAAGGGCGGGCCGTGTAATATTAGCGGTTAGCGGTTAAAATATTTTTTGTCATTGCGAGGAGCGATAGCGACGTGGCAATCTGTTCAGGTTATAACCATTTTATTGTATAAGGTATTATTGGTGTCAAAAACAGATTGCGTCACTCACTGACGGCCCTTCGCAATGACATGGTTTAAATAATTCGTTAGTTGCTATATTAATCTGTTGTTTACAGGAGAAGACACATGGCAAGAAGAGCATTTAATGCGAAAAATACAAATCCCGTTGGGCCCTATTCTCATGCGGCAGAGGCTGACGGGCTTTTTTTCTTTTCAGGGCAGATCGGCCTTGATGGAAAAACCGGAAAACTTGTTACAGGAGGTGTTGCCGCTGAAACGGAGCAGTGTTTCAGAAACATTAAGGCAGTCCTTGAAACAGCGGGTCTTACGGAGGAGAACGTCGTAAAGGTCACCGTATTTCTTGCTGACATGGGGAATTTTCAGGAGATGAACAGTATTTACGAAAAAGCTTTTTCCGCTCCATATCCGGCCAGGAGCACCATAGGAGTTGCTTCTCTTCCCCTTGGTGCGCAGGTTGAAATTGAACTTATAGCCCTAAAATAAAACTGCTTGCTTTTTTATTCGGGAGGGGTATACTGATTTTATGCCGGTTTTTATTAGCTTGATTATTATTGCCCTGTCCAGTGGAACAGGAAACCGGGAACGGATCAATTATGTCCGCAATTAACTGATGACGGCAAGTGAACTGATATGATAGACAGTCTTTTCCTATGGCTACTTGTATACCTGCAGATATCTGTATTTGTCCATATACTGTTTATTGTCTCGTACATTTCCGAAAAGAGCAATTTCAGCTTCAGGGGATTTCTGGTTACAACCCTTACTAATTTTGTAATTGGTATGGCGATCCTGATCGTTATGATGAAGGACCCGGACGTAATCAGAAGATTCACAATGGGCCCTGTTCTTTTTATTGAGTCAGGTGTAATATTTTCTCTTCTGATTTTCCTTAAAGTGCTTATCACCATAAGAATAATCAGAAGGATGAAGGCCCCTGACAGCTATGATGTCAGTTTTTTCGGCAAGAAGGTTTATAAACAGGACGTGGTGAGGAAGGGGGAACTGGCAACTTATTTTCTTACCCTGCCGTTCACTCTGATCAGCGGGGCATACTTTCTGGTAAATCTATTCGGCGGCTGATTCCTTTTCCGGGGAATGTTTGAATTTTTTTATCAGCATAACATGGTTCCCCTTCCGGTTGTAGCTTATCTCATCAAAGGCGTTTTTTGTCATCATTATTCCCCTGCCGTGGGTGAGGAATGTTTCATTAGGATTGTCAGCAGAGCCATCCATGTAGTTTTCAAAATTGAAACCCTGACCTTCGTCCGCCACAATATACATCACCTTTTCTTTTGATACTGAGTACTCAACTGTGACCTTTTTGTTTATATTCTGCGGCTGAAACTGCCTTTCTCTTATCATCTCAAAGTAGCGGTCTTCGATGAGTGCCTGTGTCTTCTCCTCAAAGGATATCTCCAGGTTGCCGTGTTCTATGGCGTTTATTATTATCTCTCTAAGCGCAATCTGTATCAGTTTGATCTCAAAGGGTTCCATGTATTTTTTCAGATTACGCGTCACCCTGTGGGTGATTTCGTCTGCAGTTATAAGGTAGTTTCCTATTATATATTTCTGTTTCTCGGACTCAAAATACTTCATCAGCGAGTCGTCACCTGAATTATATGCCTTGCCGAGAATTTCGTTTTTCCCGCCGATATTTACGTATTCAAGCTGCACGTTCATCTCTTTCGGTTCGGTAATAATAGAGGAGATGAACTGTGCCCTGAACTGTGACGGTTCCCTGGTTTTTATAAATTCATCGAGTTTTTCTTCAACGATCAGCCTTGTGAGCTGCGGTTCCCCATCGTTTCCATAAAAAAGTTCACGGAAAGGAAGCCCC
Source organism: Spirochaetota bacterium (assembly GCA_036745755.1). Lineage (GTDB taxonomy): Bacteria > Spirochaetota > UBA4802 > UBA4802 > UBA5550 > UBA5550. The sequence continues at coordinate 22,330 of DAIOFM010000026.1, forward strand.
TGTATCTTTTTCGGGTCAAGTTTCAGTTCGTTAGCTATGGCGTAATTCGCTGTGATAAATTCAAGTTTTTCATCCAGGGAGAATATGATATCGCTGGAACCCTCAACCAGCAGCCTGTATTTTTCTTCGGAGAGTGAAAGGAGCCTGTTCGCCTCCTCGATCTCAGTTTTTGACCTGTTAAGGTTGTCCACAATTTTCTGCTGCGCAGCAATTACTTCAAGCTGGGCATCGTCCTTCTCTTTCTTCATTATATTAATCCTGTCAGCCAGGGCTATTGAGAGAAGAACCATTTCAAAACCCGAGCCTATCTGGAGCCCGTACTCTGTGAGCATATTGTGAGGAATAAATCCCATAACCCTGAGGGTCGAGAGAATTACTCCTATAAAAAAAGTTATCCATGCTATGAGGTAGAACCTTGCTGCGCGGTTTCCCCTTTTCATGCATAAAGACGCCGCGGGGATTGCAGTAAGTATCATGGCAAGTGGAAGTATCTGGCCGGCGATAATTGTTATTAAATAGGGAACAAAAAATGATGAAACCGCAAGAATTCCGCTCGCTGCCATGAGGACAATCATTATTCTGCTGAATGCAGGTGTATACTTCGGCATTTCCAGGAACCTGAACGAAAAGAGCGCGGCCAGCAGACAGCTCATGCCTATGAAAAAGGGGTTGGCGTGTTTTGCCCACCATACATATTCAGGCCAGAGGTACTGGAAGGCCAGGCCGTTCATGGCCATCTGGAACAATCCGAAAAAGAGAATATAGAGAATGTAGCTGAGATAATTTCTGTCCCTTGTAAAGATGAAAAGAAAGAAGTTATACAGGGCCATAACCAGTATAATGCCGTAATATATACCGAAGAGGAAATTCTCCTTCTGCATCCTTTCGGTAAACGCGGTTGTTTCCCGGAATGTTACAGGAAAGATCATACCGTCATCGGTTTTTATCTTTAAATAAAAGATTATCTCCCTGCCGGAAGGTATGAAAACAGGAAAAACAAAATTCCGGTGTTTAATTGTTCTGTTCAGGAATGAAAAATCACGTCCGGCCATATCCTGCTGAACAAGCTCAGTGGTTCCGCCCGGTTTTTTTTCAAAAGAGTAGAGTTCGATCCTGTCCAGGAGCGGGAACCCTATTTCAAGATACCTGTTTATGTCGGCTGTGCTGTTGTTCACTGCTGAAAACCTTACCCAGTACACGGAAGGGGTGAAGCCGTAGTTGGGAATCTCGGCGGTTACAGGCCTGAAATCGGCGTCATGCTGGTCAGAGATTACTGAATATAGCGTCAGGGCCCCTTCCGGATCTTCAAGTACCTCGCACGAACGGCCCAGGGGCTGGTTAATTGCTGATTTAATAATTTCTATCCGTGGTAACGCCTGTACCTTTGCCGCAGTGAGAAAAAAAAGGAGCACCAGGGCTGCATAAAAAATTGCAGCTTTCTCGGTTTTAGTATTTGCATGTGCTTTTGCTTTCATTGAGAGTCCCGGCCGATATTATACTTTTAAAAAGTATATCACAGGGCAGGATTTGTAAAGAATATTTTGGCACATAGATTCCGGCAGGCAGGAGTGACAAATACATGTAAATCATGCTTCCCGGGAAGCTGTAAGATGACGATTCCTACCTGACGGTCTCAATTATTGAAAGTGTCAGTTTTGTGCATGCAATGAGATCCTTTATAAGGATAAATTCCTCTGTGCTGTGAATCTTCTGCATTCCGCATGCCAGGTTAATGGCCTTTATTTTCGAGTCGTTTATTATATTGGTGTCGCTCCCTCCGCCCATTGATACAAACCTGGGCTTTATCCCTATTTTTTTCATCGCCTCTGCTGTTAAAACCGAAACTGGTTCTTCAGGCGAGATTTTAAACCCCCCGTATTCAAGGGTCCTTGTGATTGAACTTTTTGCCCTGTATCTGGTGCAGATTTTTTTCACGGTTTCACGCACCTCTTTTTCCACTTCAAGCATTCTCTTTTTGTCAATTGATCTGACCTCAAGTTCGCACATGGCCTCTTCCGCCACAATATTTGTGGCGCGTCCCCCTGAGATTATGCCAACGTTGATAGTGGTGTCCTCATCTATCCTTCCGGAGGGGAGGGCGGTTATAATTTCGGAAAGAACCCTGATGGCGCTTATCCCCTTTTCCGGTGCCATTCCCGCATGGGACGCCTTGCCCTTTATCTCTATTACCATATTGGAATGGTATGGCGCCTTGACGACTATTCTTCCTATGGCACCGCTGCTGTCGAAGACGAACCCGTATTTTGAATTCAGGAGTGACAGGTCAAATCCCTTTATCCCTTTCAGCCCCTGCTCTTCCGCGCAGGTGAGGAGAATTTCCACAGGGCCGTGCTGCATGCGGTTTTCTTTAATATGTTCAAAGGCTTCAATAAAAGCGGCTATCGCTGCCTTGTCATCGCTGCCGAGAACTGTCCTTCCGTCAGAGGATATCCTTGTATCTGTTACAACTGTTTTCACATTGTCGCAGGGGATTACGGTGTCCATATGGCCTGAAAGCAGTATGGGGGCACGCTTCTCTTTGCCTTTAATCCTTATAAGAAGGTTGGAGGATTCCCCGCAACTGTGTATGGAGCATTCACCTCCCAGCCGGTTTAACCTTCTTATTATATACTTCATCACCTCTTTCTCGTTCCATGATGGTGATGAAATTTCGGCAAGTTCGGTAAATGTTTTTATGAGTCTTTTCCGGTTAATATCGTACATGTTTTATCCTGTTAATGTATCTGGTTTAGTCTGAATTGTTTTATTTTTTCTGAATAGTCCTGTACCAGCCTGTCCCTGTCCTTTACTGATTCACCTTCTGCGTATACGTGTATAAGGGGTTGTGAGGCGTCCGGCATCAGCAATATCCATGAATTGTCGTTTATTATCTTAACTCCGTCAATGAGCTCCACGCTTTTACCTTGATTTTCCGTGGAAAGCATTCCCATTATTGACGCCTTCTCTTCAAGGCTGCACTGTATGGTTGTGCTTGCCAGGTTGATTCGCGGAAGTATCTCTTTTACTTCGCAGAGCTCTTTCTTCTCAAATGCAAGGTACTCCAGTATCCTCAGAAATGTGATCATGGGATCGGTCTTCTGTTCAAGGTACGGGTACCTGTACCTGCCGCCGTAAAACAGGTCTATGCAGTCGTCCGGCTGGCGGAGCTTTGTTGTTATCCAGCGGATATTTCCTCCGTTTTCTTCAATAAGCCTGCTCACCGCGTTTGATATATTAACAGGGAGGCAGATGGTGTCTGTTTCGCTGTATTTAAGGTAGTAGAGGCTAAGTATGGAACTTATATCATCCGCTGTGAGAACGTTTCCTGTTTCATCTGTAATCGTGATGTTGGTTCCGTGAGGGCCTATTATTACACCTATTTCACGGTTCATCTTTGACATGTTCACCACGTTATAGATCGACTTTATTGTTCCGGTCATAATATCATATTCCGAGAGTGTTTCCTTCATCTGCCCGCGTAGAACCGTTGTCTCTATATTCATTGCCTCGAGAAGTTCAGGGAAGATATATGAAGCAGCCCCGTTGAGGCAGTCAAGTATCACCTTCCAGCTCCCGGAACTTATCTTCTCCCTGTTTACGTAGTTGAAAACATTGCTGATGTATGAACTGATCTGGTGGGATGGATAGATCAGTTCCCCTGTTTCAAAGACGTCTTTGCGCGGGTAGTCTCCCCTGAAAAAGATTTTTTCGATCCTTTTCTCTTCTATAAGAGGGATCTGGAAACCGTTGCGGTCAAAAAACTGGATCGCAATATTCTGGAGCCCTGTAAGGTGTGTGACCTGTATATAAATACCCATGTCCGCGTTAAAGAACTTCGCGCAGTACCTGTTAAGAGGCACAGACTCAAGTTCCATGTCGTAAACATCGATCCCCATTGAAAGAAGCCCGGCGGTGAAGGCGTGGCTTATAAGGGCCGCTGCCTTGGTTACATCACGGCTCAGTACAACTTTTGCGTGTTTCCCCAGGTGGGCGCCTATGGCTGAACCGAGCTTCGAGGCGAATTCAGGAGTGATCTTTACATTGAATGTTCCCGAGATCCCCTCCGCACCGAAGAGAGATTTTTTTTCGGTCTCTCCCCATATCAGGTCATTTGTAAGCCTTGTCCACTGCTCGATAGACTTGTCGGGCCAGACCCTGATCCCTGACTGGATGACTGCGCCTGAGCCTATTGAACAGTCATCGGCTACAACTGCGTCCTCGTAGATCGAAACGCCCTCGCCAAGCACGCACCTCTTGCCCACGATGGCTCCGCGCAGCTCGCATTTGCGGCCGATTACAGTGTTATGGTATATAATACTTTTTTTTATGGAGGCATTTTCCTCTATGAGGCAGTTGTCGCCTATTACCGAGTATTCAGACACCTCGGCCCCCTTCTTTATCCTTGCGAAATTGCCTATTATTATGGGGCCTTTTATCTTTGCCTCCGGGTCTATTTCAACGTCCCGGCCTACCCATATGTCGTGGGTGATTTTTTTTCCCGGTATTTCTATCCGCACCTTTCCGTCAAGAATGTCCTTGTGTACATTGCTGTACATGACAAGGTTGCCCACATCACACCAGTAGTCTTCGGTTATAAAGCCGTACATCGGGACTTTCTTTCTGCGCAGCAGGGGGAACAGGTCGAAGGAGAAGTCGAATTTTTCATCTTCAGGTATATGTTTTGTTATATGCTCAGGTTCAATGATGTACATCCCTGTATTCACAGTGTCTGTAAACACCTCGCTCCATGAAGGTTTCTCAAGGAATTTTTCAATGCGCCCGGTGTGGTCTGTAATTACTATCCCGTAGTCAGTCGGTTTTTTCGCTTTCTTCAGCACCACGGTGAGGGAGGATTTTTTCTTTCTGTGAAAAGCCAGTATTTCTGATATATCGAAGTCTATAATGCCGTCGCCGCTGAGGATTATTGAAGTTTCATTGGTGTCTCCCAGGGCCTTTTTTACTCCTCCCGCGGTACCGAGAGGTTTTTCTTCAACAGAGTATGATATCTTAACGCCCAGTTCCGAACCGTCTCCGAAATAGTTCTGGAAGTTTTCCGGAAGGGCGTAAATGCTGAGTACTATATCTGTAATGCCATGGTTGCGGAGGAGCCTTATCGAATGTTCTATTGCGGGCCTGTTTATGACCGGAACCATCGGTTTTGCCCGTATGCATGTAAGAGGGCGGAGCCTTGTGCCCTCTCCGCCGGCCATTATTATTGCCTTTGTCATAACCCCCCTCCCCGGAATATCATTTTTTATATATTACAGTCCCTTCAACGAGGTTTTCAGGGACAGCGCCGAACTCCCTGCTGTCGTAGCTCGCGTCGAAGTTGTCACCCAGGATGAAAAATTCCCCCCTGCCGAGTTTTACGGGCGGCATGTTGTCCCTGCAGGTGAATTTCATCGGATATACCGGGCCCTCGTTTTTAAGTACAGGCCAGCTGAACCGGGCGGCTTTATCATTTATATAAACAACCCTGTTTCTTATTTCAACAGTCTCAAATTCCGAGGCTATTAGCCTTGAAAGGAGAAGCTTCCCCCTGTCATGAGGGCTCTCTACGGCCACTATATCACCCTTTGCAGGAGATGAGAGTCTGCTTAAGAAAATTCTGTCCCCCTTCATCAGGTTGGGTTTCATCGATTCAGTGTCAACAGCCATTGTGAAAAAGAAAATTCTTGTCAGGATGAGGCCAAGCAGCAGCCCGGCGCACAGCATGACAATTTTATACATCAGAGGATGGTCCGCGTTTTTTTTTCTGCTCAATTTAATCACCGGTGTGGATTTGTTTTAAAATTAGACTTAAACGGTATATGTTTTTTATCAATATTTTTTTTATTTAAAATAGGCGCAGGAGGGGGAAACTGCGTTTAATCGGACATAAGCGGTGCAGGATGTACGTTTATGTCTCATGATTTGAGATGTGGCCCTGCTGTGCGGGTTTATTGTAAGTAAAGCCGCGGAGAAAACAGGCGCGCGGAGAGTTGTTATGCGTCAGGTGATAAGAGCTCATCCCCGACTTTTTTATTTTTCTGATATTTTTTACGCATCTTTTGCGTTTCAGTATTTTCCTTGACAAAGGATTGTGTTATATTTAAATTTAAATGAAGGTTTTTATATTTTTCCTGAAAAAAGTTTTTTATTTTTAAATATTTCGTTTTTCTATACCGACATTTAAAACAGTCAGGTATAGTTCTACAATTATATTGGCATATTGTTTAATTAATCAATATTGATTAAAGGAGTTTACGATGAACAGGAAGTTTAAAGTGGCTGCATTGTCGATTCTTATCGGAACCCTTGTCCTTTTTATCGGCAATGGTACTTCCAGGCTGCTGGCGCAGGATGCCGGTACCGGAACGAATCAGGCAACAGGGGGGGACGCGAAAGCCAAACCGGACGGTCTTGTTACCGATTGGCTGAATGATTTTGAAGAGAGCGAAGACTGGAGAGCGGAAGCCACATGCCCTCTTGGCGAAACCAAAATAAGAAAATATCCCGGCAAGCCGAGACCTACAAAGGACGGTCAGCCGATTAATGAAAATAATGAGGTCGGTAAGGAGTTCGCTGACAAAACAGAACCGGATGAAAACGGGATAGCCCATGATAATAAATATATTCTTGGTGTTAAGAGCTATTTTATGGACAGGGGCTTTGACAGGGTTGAAGTTTTTCCTCCCAATGAATATATAATAAGAGGTAAAGCCAAAGAGGTAAAACTCTGGGTTCTCGGAAGAAAATTCAGGCATACACTGTATGTTAAGCTCAGGGATTACAGGGGGCATATACATAAACTGAAAATCGGAAGACTCGATTTCTGGGGCTGGAGGGAGATGTCTGTTATAGTTCCCGGCTGGCTTCCTCAGTCATCGAATTACGCGGTCATGGATAAGAACCTTCATTTTGTCTCTTTCTTCGTTGAATGTGATAAATTTGAAGCTCCCGGTCCATTTTATTTCTACATTGACCAGTTCAGAATTGTTACAGACCTGTCAGAGTTCACTGGTGATGAAAATATTAAGGATAACTGGTAATAGTTGAGGAGAATGGAGGCCGGAGAATGAATATTATGAAAAATAGAATTTTTATAGCAACATTATGTACAACAGCGGCTTTTGTTATCGGTTTCGGAATAAATGGATATTCGAAAATCGAAACCAATGTTCCTGCTGATGTGTCCGGGGATGAGACCAGGGCGGTTGTTATTGAGGATTTTGAAAACAGCAAGGTCACCACAAAAGTTGAGGATGACGGCTGGTATATAACTTCAAATCCCAGGGAATATACAAAGGCAAAGGATGAGGAAACCTTAAAGAAAAAGAATCCTGTAATGGCGCTTGACCTCAAGTTTATCGATGGCGGCCCTAATGACATGAGAGTGGAGGATGAATTCTCTACAACAGGTCTTGGCAAGGCCAAGACAAAAAGCCTGGGGCTTAAATTTAGGTTCAGGTACCCGGGGCCCAATGTAGTGACAATTGAGGCACCTAAAGAGGTTGACTGGAAAGAGCGTACTCCTGTTATGACATATGATCAGGCATTGAGAAAGGATGTTCAGGAAAGAGGGCTTCAGCTTCCGGGAAGGGCAAAGGCAATTTCTCTGTGGGTTCATGGAAGGGGATTCCCTTATACTCTTGAGCTCTGGGTCAAGGATTACAGGGGTGATGTTCATATACTTGAAAAGCAGTCTATCAATTTTGTGGGATGGAGACCGCTTACATATGAAATTCCGCAGAATATACCTCAGTCGACTGATACTTATCCTGTAACAAGATGTACAAAACTTGTCAAACTTGTTATAAGGGAGGTAACAACCGTAGGCGGTGAGCATTCAAGAACAAGCGCAAGAAATGCCTCTGATATATATGTATTTTTTGATCAGATAAAAGTGCTTACAGATACTTATGAAGTCTATTTTGACGGTCAGAATCTGCATAAAGCTTTTGAAGGCGGAAACAGCAGTAACCAGAAAACTCAGTAATTAAGCCTTTTTTTCGCAAAATATAAACCCGGATTAGTCCGGGAACTGAGGAAGATACCCATCGTAGAGTAAAAGATGGGTATTTTCTATTTCCAATACTCAAAAAATAAGGTCAACGGGATAAGAATATGTCAAAGAATAAAATAATGGAAAAGCTTACATCTTTGTTTAAGGAGGAATCCTGGGGGAGGATGGAACCGAAGGATATCGGAATCTCCAGGTTTAAGATACTTGATGATATTCTTAATTCCATAATCTCTGAAAATGTAACAGATGAAGCGCTTGCTCAATGTAAAATTCATCTTGAGGAACAGCCCGCTTCAATTACGGCAGCCTATATATCGGGGCTCCTTGGATACCAGCTTGAGAAGATTGATGAAAAGAAACACCTGAGAAAGCTTATAGAGAAATTTACTGAAAATCATAAATGGGCAGTGGTTGAGCTTCTTTCGGAGAAGATTCTTGAGTACGGGGAGAGCAGCTTTGCTTTCAGGGCGCTTGCAACAAGCCTGGAGCGTCTGGGGAGGAGTAAAGAGGCTATACCCGTGTGGGACAACCTTTTGAAAATAGACAGGTTTGACGCCCAGGTGGCAAAGAAGCTTGCCCTTGCCATTGTAAACCAGGACCAGGAGAAAAGTATTCAGTACATGAAGCTTTCGATTGAGGGTTTCATAAAGTCCAGGAATTTTGATGAGATAACGCCTCTCTGGCAGAAGCTTGTAGTTGTTTCATGGAAGGATATTCAGTTTTTTGAGAGGATTGAAAGGATGCTTGTTGACGCCAAACAGCAGGATCTTGCCGCGGATCTTCTTAAAATACTTCTTCACAAGTACAGGGACGATGAGAACCCCGACAGATCAATTGAACTTCTTAAAAAGATTCTGCTGTACAGGCCGGACGATCTTCACTCCAGGCGTGAGCTTGTTAAGCTTTATGAAACGAAGTACGGGGAACATTCACAGTTCAGCCAGTTTCTTAAACTTTCAAAACTCAATAATTTTAAAGCGCCTGTAAGGTTTGCCATACAGGATTTTGAGAAAAATATTGTTTTTGATAAGGGAAACTTCGTCTATCATAACTCCTGGGGGCTTGGTAAAATTGAAGATATAGATGGTGAATCAATCAGGGTCGACTTCAGGGACAAGCTCGGGCATATGATGTCTATACAGATGGCGCTTCAGTCCCTTAAGCCGATAGCCAGGGACCATATTTATGTCATGAAGTATGAAGATCCCGAGGGGCTTAAATCCCTTTTCAGCGAGGACTTTCTGGAATTTTTCGGAATATTGATAAGGTCCTATGGCGGAGAAATAGACAATACTACAATAAAAGATGAACTGGTGCCTTTTTTTGTTGAGGAGAAAAACTGGTCAAAATGGTGGAGCAGGGCCAGGACACAGGTTAAGAAGGATCCGCTTTACGGAGTTTCGGATAAAAGAAAAAACGTGATATATCTCAGGGACAAGCCCGTGACTTTTGCCGATGAACTTCTGGGCAAATTTACCGCCACTTCATCCTTCAGCGAAAAACTGGATGTTGCCATTGAGTTTATAAATAATATAGACATGAAGGAGGGGGGGAGTGTTGCCCCTTACCTGGTAGATTATTTTTCTGAACAGATTAAAGGTGACTCCAATACAAGGCAGATTCTGTCATATTTTATACTTACAGACCTTTCTAAGTATTCAGAATCGTCCAAGGTTAAGCTCGATCAGGGAAAGGAAAAGGTTATTGAGTATATAAAAACCAGCAATGAGCTCCCGATCCTTTCAATAAAGATTGGTTCTTATGACTACAAAAAGCATTTTGTCAACCTTATCGTTGAACATCGGGAGGACTGGCCTTCAGTGCTCTTTGAACTTCTTTTTGAAACACCTGTTAGGATACACAAGTATATAATTAATATACTGCTCAGGGCACATGAGTATAAAACAATAAACCTTTTCATAGACAGGGTTATTCCCGGCGCAAAGCAATACCCGGATATATTCATCTGGATCGCGAAGAATATATTTACAGGCACATGGAAATATGACTGGCTCGACTACCCTGAAGAAAACCTTGTTCTTACATATTTCAGGCTTATGAATGAGCTTAAAAAGATCGAGGTGGAGGGGAACAGGCTTAAAAACACTATGTTTGATATCCTCTTTGACGACAATTCCGATGTCCTTAAAAAGATGGTGAACAGGTTTGATCGTACTGTTGTTGAGAAGGTTTTCGATATGTTTGAGAACCTCTCTTACGTGGAGGATTCCCAGCTTGAAAAATTCGAGGAAATAGTAAAAAGCCGTTTTGAGAATATCCAGGAACACCATGCACACGTTGAGGATGAGTGGAAAATTGACATTGAAAAACTTATTGTGACGAAAGAGGGGCATGAGAGAAAGAAAGCAGAGCTTGAGCATATGGTTAATGTCGAGATGGTCAGCCTGACAAAGGAGCTTTCAGCTGTTTCAGAGGCTTCCGGTGATATAAGGGAAAATGTCGATTATAATGCCCTTATGGAGAAGCAGACAGTGCTTAAACTCGCTATATCAAGACTTGATGATGAAATGAAGAGGGCGGATGTACTGGATCTTTCAAAGGTAAGCACGGAAAGTGTTAACATAGGAACTAGGGTCAACCTGGAGGATGCTGACAGCGGGAAGGCCTCCAGTTATACCATTCTGGGCCCCTGGGACGCGGATTTTGAGCAGGGTATTCTTTCGTACAGATCTCCCATTGCCAAGGCGATGATGGGAAAGAAGAACGGTGAAAATGTAAGCCTTAAGATAGATGATGAGGAGAGAAAATTTAAAATCGTAAGTATTGAGAAATATAAATAAGTTTTATCATAGAACAAGGGGTGGCGTGTAAAAGCAAGGGGTTGCAACCCCTTGCTTTTAAGTTTTAAGGACTTTTTAACAACTCCCCATAAAATCTTTCTGATCTAGATGCTTAACAGGGTTAAGGGGGCGTTAGCCCCCTTAATAGCCCCCGGCAGGGGCCCCTGCTGTCTTACTTATAAGTATAATAAAATTGCAGTTTTTATAATACTCCGGAAAATTGTTTGACAAAAAGCGGTATAAATTTTTTATAAATGTATCGTTGCCGCGATGGCGGAATTGGTAGACGCGCTAGGTTCAGGGTCTAGTAGGTGTACGCCTGTGAGGGTTCGAGTCCCTCTCGCGGCAGATATTTTTTTCCTCCTGTAATCCCCTTTAATTATATTTAATCAATTTTTATTTTCTGCCGATTATCATAATAGAGAAAACTCTGTGATGTGGAGGATTCCTATGTCTGGAAATGATAAAAAAATGGAAGAACTGGTTTCATCAATAAAAGAGATACTTGAGGAGATCACTTCGGGTGAAGTGGGAATGCTGGTCAATCTCAGGGGAGTTGTGTTTCCCGAAGGGGGGCGGGGCGGTGCCCAGAGTACGATTGCTGTAAGCTGCCTTTTCATCAATGAGGAGGGGAGCGTGTGCGCTGATCTCTTCAGGAACGGAACCGCCGGTTTTATGGAATGTGTATACGGAAGTATAATAAGCACTATAAGGGAAAAGGGGCTTGAAAAGATACGTGACGCCCTGCTCAGAGGGGAATGGTCTCTTTCTGAGAACCTGGAAAGTATCAGCGGGAATGGAAGGAAAAAAACACGCAGGAAAAAATCCCGCGGGGGCCCTTTTAAATTTTCATTCATGGCGAGAGGCGCGTAATGCAGGGTGCCGGCTTATAATGGATAAAGATAAATTTGATCTTAAGATGATAGATATAGAACAGAAATTTTTTGAACTCGGGATGCTTATGTCCGTGTTCGCCTTCGAGATTCTTGAACAATTTGATAATGGAACCGCGGTAATATCTGTCCTTCTGGATATTGTTACAAATGAAGGGGAATCTGTTGAGATTGAAACCGAGCAGGTTTCCCTTGACCGGGAGACCGGGGAGATAAAAATAAAGTGCGCGAACCTCGATGATAACCTTGTATGGGAAGATCTTGATCTCTCCGCGAAAAATGCAGTTATAAACGAGCTTCATTTCAGGTATAAGTCTGACAGGCTTTACGACGGGCTTTCAGGGGATGGTGAAATTCATTAAAAGTCAATAATACTCCATAAAGAATCAATTATTTTGTCTAAACCTTTTGCCCCCGGAGTATGATAGACGATATCGATAATTTTTCCCTCTTTACTTACCAGAATTATTACAGACTTTCCGTCAGAATCAAGGAGTCTCCATTTTTTCTGCAGTGATCTGTTCGTGTCTATAAGAAATGTAACCCCGGGGTGCACGGGCTCCCTCTCCCTGAAAAAGCGGTATATAAAGTAATCGGGTATATACCAGGCCGGCCTGGTATTTGAAATATAAATCAGCTTTATCTTATCCAGCAATTCAGGTTTTTTCATGGCTTTAAGATATAATTCCCTGTTGTCCCCAAGGTTCCTGAAATCCTCGTAAATAATGACAATAGGGTGCTCCCCTGTATACGGGAGCCACGCCTCTTTCCCTCCTGTGTCCCTGAGTATTACTGTATATACCTTTTTCAGTTCCTGGGGAAAAGCGTTCTGCGCTGTGCCGCAGAAGAGAGACAGTATTGCTGTAATGAAAATGATTTTTTTACATGTTGACATCTTTAAAATCCGGTGTTATCAGAGAATAAAGTTTAATCAATGAATCGGTATTCATTTTGGAGTAACAATATGCCTCTTAGACAGATTATTATCAATATTTTTTTGATTCTGGTGGTTTTAATTACAGCCGCGTGTGGAAAAAAGATTGAAGCGGGTTCTCCTGAGGAGGTGATCTTTCACCTTAAGGAAATGGGAGGTACTGACCGGGTAATGCAGCTGTATACTGATGAAACGGTAACTCTTATGGATAAATACAGAAAGCTGACAGGGATGAGCGCTGAGTCCGCCACGGATGTTCTTGGTTTTATCCCTGCGGACGCAGAGTATGAAATTACAGGCAAAAAAATTGAAGGAGACACGGCGCTGGTGACTCTCCGCTTTACAAGGCACCATAATGAAAACCTGGCGGGATATAAAACTGATATAAAGATGGAAAGGGACGGCAACAGCTGGAAAATAGACAGAAGTGAGGATTTAAAGAAGCTGGTTGAGTCATACGAGGGGAAGGGGGCTGAAAATTATCTTAAAAATATCAGATAATGGATAGACCGAGATTCAGGATAATATCGTCTCTGAGGGCAAGGGCCTCCTTGTTTTCAGGGAACTGTTCGATAAACCTGCCGCATGTTATGAGCGCCATGAAAAGCATGCCTGTTTCCATGTAAAGATTTATCAGGTTGAAGAAAGTTTCCTCTATATCGGAATCTATCTCTATTGATTTACTGTAATAAAATATAGCGCTGTCGTAGTCACACTCCTCCCACATTACACCTGCCATATTGGCATAGATGATCGGATCTTCCGGATTCGCGGCAATGGCATATTCAAGGACTTTTTTGGCCTCTTTAAGGTGTCCCATTTCACACAGCGCAATGCCGATTCCGTTAAGAATGTCCGGGTCAGACCTGTCAATTTCAACCCCTGCTTTGAACAGGTTGAAGGCCTTTGCGTATTCGCCCCTGTCAAGGTATTCGTAACCCCTGTCAATAAGTTTAAGGGGATTTTCGCGCAGCATCATGAATTCATCACAATCGTGAAGGTTCTCAAGAAGGAGTATCTCTTTAAGTGTGTATCTTATCTTTTCTGTCATCAGCTCATTATCTGTTATTCAGAGTTGTTCAACCGTAGTTTACTGCCCGGTATATGTCATCATTTTTTTTTAAGGTTTTTTATCTTTTTTGGGAGGGGATGAGGGAGATGAAATGATGGGGATGGGGGGACGTGTGACCCGGATCGGACAAAGTTAACCCGGAGTGTCATTTCGAATGGATTTGAGAAATCTGAGAGGGGATGAGGGAGATGTGGTTCGGCTTCGAGGTTGGTGAGCGTAGCCGAACTACTCACCAGCCGGGATGGGGATGGGGGAGAAATAGAGGGGCAGCAATATTTTTATTGACGAAAATCTGTTAAATTGCAGTTTTCTGTTTTTAAAACATTTTCTTGTGAAGGAGAAAAGATGACAACAATAGGGACACCGGCCGGAAAGACTCAGACAAGGCTTATGATGCTTGGATCAGGGGAGCTCGGTAAAGAGGTTGTAATAGAGGCAATGAGGCTTGGTATATATGTAATAGCCTGCGACAGGTACGAGGGGGCCCCTGCAATGCAGGTTGCCCATGAATCACACGTTTTCAACATGCTTGATGGGGAAAAGCTTCGTGAAATTGTTGAAAAGATAAAGCCGCACTATATTGTGCCGGAGATAGAGGCCATAGCCACTGATACTCTTCTTGAACTTGAGAAGGAGGGGTATAACGTAATCCCAAATGCCATGGCCACAAAGCTTACCATGAACAGGGAGGGAATAAGGCGTTTTGCCGCAGAAGAGCTGGGGCTTAAGACTTCCCCTTACAGGTTTGCTGACAGTAATGATGGGTTTCTTTCCGCGGTGAAGGAGCTGGGCATACCATGCGTGGTCAAGCCTATTATGAGCTCTTCGGGAAAGGGTCAGAGTATAATAAGGAGCGAGGGCGACCTGGAAAAGGCGTGGGAATATTCACAGTCGGGGAGCAGGTCTGGCGCCGGGCGTGTAATCGTTGAGAAGTTTATAAATTTTGATTATGAGATTACGCTTCTTACGGTGCGCCACAGGGAGGGGACAGCTTACGTTGACCCTGTGGGTCATCTTCAGATTGACGGTGATTACCGGGAATCATGGCAGCCGCATCCTATGAAACCGGATGTGCTGGAGGAGGCAAAGCGAGTTGCAAAGACCATTACTGACGGTATTGGCGGTTACGGTATTTTCGGAGTGGAGCTTTTTATCCGAGGCGATGAGGTCTTCTTCAGCGAAGTGTCACCGAGGCCCCACGACACGGGAATGGTGACTATGATTTCACAGAACATGTCAGAGTTTGAGCTTCATGTCAGGGCAATTTTAGGGCTCCCTGTAACGGCACTGAGGCAGTACGGGCCTGCAGCATCCGCTGCCATACTGGTTGAAGGTGATACAAGAGAGATAGTGTATGAGAACGTTAACGCTGCGGTCGCGGAGGATTTTACAGCAATAAGGATATTCGGCAAACCTGAGGTTAAGGGACACAGAAGGATGGGTGTGGGGCTCGCGCTGGGCGCGTCCATTGAAGAGGCCCGCGAAAAGGCCCGCAGGGTCAGGGATTCGGTTCAGTTCAGGATAGGGTGAGTCTGATTAATATATTATAATCAAAAAAGGCTGTCTGAAAAGGCGGCCTTTTTTGTTGTGATGGGGTAGGGCTTCCTTTGACAGGTGAATTTCTATTGTTCAATTTTAATTGACAATGTGGAAAAGTTAATCCATATTTATGAATATATTAACTGCATGGGAACCATATAACTATTGAGGTTGAGATGGTAAATATTAATGAAGTAGCCGTAGAAGTTGAGAAAAGGGTGCGGAATATATTTCTTAAAGAGCCTGTTAAAGTGATGATTTACGGTTCATATGCTACAGGAACATTTGATGATGAGTCAGATCTGGATATAATTGTGCTTGTATCAGAAAGTGATGAAAAAATTGAGAAGAAGCGTGATTTAATTTCAGAAGTAATCGCTGAAATTTCGTTTGAATATAATATTTTTGTTTCCGTGATTGTTAAGAATGATAAATTATTTTATGAACGTGCAGGTTATGTTCCGTTTTATATGAATGTGGCTCGTACTGGTGTGGAAGTGCATGGATAGTCGTATCTCTGATTTATCGCGTTACAGAATGGAAAAATCAAGGGAAGATTTATTGTCCGCAAAACTTCTTCTGGATAATAACTGTATAACTCAATCTATAAATCGTTCATATTAT
>DAIOFM010000027.1:0-37294 GCA_036745755.1 Spirochaetota bacterium
TATTTTAATATTTAAAATCAGCGGCTGAAAAATCCGCTGAAACTTCCGATTTCCCTTTGCGGAAAGAGGAATCTCTGATAAAATTTTTCTTTAACGTGATTTTCTGGTATCTTTATCAAATATTCTTATAAACGGAGCCGGTTATGGATAAAAGAGTTACTGTCGGACTGATTATATTCTTTGTTCTCTACTTCCTTGCAAAATTTATTTCAGGATTCTACATCGACTACGAATGGTTCAGGATCAACGAGGGACTCCAGGTCTTCTGGGTAATGTTCCTCACAAAGTTCAATGTTCAGGCGATTTTCGGGGGAATATTCATATTCCTCTTTATGGCGAATTTCCTTCTTATCCGTCTCCTTGGCGGGAAAGGGAGGTTCTTCTCCGAAAACTTCCTGGACAGGATACAGGTCCCGGCCATAGGTTCATCGAGAAGGTTTCTGCTTATTCTTCTAACCATTGGTATTGTACTTCTCGGTTTCATGATGGGAGGAGGGGCATCTGCCTTCTGGAAGGAATACCTGATGTTCCAGCATGGTGTACCCTTTGAAGGTTACCCGGGAGACCCGGTGTTCGGCAAGAATATCGGCTTCTACGTGTTCTCCCTTCCGTTCTACAGCTTTATATACGGATGGCTCATGACATCCATTGTGATAATCACTATATTCACAGGTGTCCTCCATCTGCTGAATGGAGGCATATACTTCACAAAAAAAGGGATCGAACTCTCTCCGTTCTGCAGGGCCCACGTATCGATACTTCTGGCACTGATGGTAATACTTTACGGTCTGGGCTACCAGTTATCTGCGTATGAACTGCTCTTTTCACAGATAGGCAAATTCTACGGCGCGGGCTACACAGCGGTACACGCCAAGCTCATCGCCTTCAGGGCAGCGGAATTCATCTCCTTCATTGCTGCGGCTCTTCTTCTTTTTAATGTCTTTAAAAGGAGCTTCAAACTTCCGGTAATAGTAATGCTTACTCTTATTCCTGTATATTTCCTCCTTGGTACAATATACCCCGCGCTTCAGCAGAGGTTTATCGTTGTGCCTAACGAACTGGACAAGGAGAAACCTTTCATCCAGAACAATATTGATTTTACACGGCTCGCGTACGGAATAGACAAAGTACAGGAGATACCCTTTGAAAATAAAAGGGAGCTGTCATACAGCGACCTGAAAAAGAACAGGGACACTCTTGAGAGCGTAAGGCTATGGGACTGGCGGCCCCTTAAGCAGACTTACAAACAGCTGCAGGAGCTGAAACAGTACTACTTCTTTAATGACGTTGATGTTGACAGGTATGTTCTTGACGGGAAAAAGATTGCGGTCAACCTCTCAGCAAGGGAGATGTCAATAGAGGGGCTCCCGGGAAATACGCAGACATGGCAGAACAGGCACCTTATCTACACGCACGGTTACGGTGTTGTAATGAGCCGTGTTGACAGGATCACAACCGAGGGTTTGCCTGAATTTCTTATTAAGGACATCCCTCCTAAATCATCAATAAAAGTCCAGGTTGAAAGGCCTGAAGTATATTACGGCGAGCATGATTCGTCATACGCCATAACCAATACATCTATAAAACCGGGCGAGTTCGATTACCCCTCCGGCGATGAAAACAAGTACACCACGTACCAGGGCACAGGGGGGATTAAACTTGACTCCTTCTTTAAAAGGCTCATGGCCGCTGTATCATATGGTGATATAAACCTCCTGATTTCAGGGAACATCAGCAATGAAAGCCGTCTTTTAATCAGGAGAAACATCGTTGAGATGGCGAGAAACTACGCGCCGTTCCTTGAACTTGACGATGACCCGTACCTTGTCATAGCGGACGGAAAATTATACTGGATAATTGACGCCTACACCCATACTGACATGTTCCCCTACTCCACTCCGATAAACGCGGGGAATGTGAGGATGAACTATATCCGCAACTCTGTCAAAGTTATAATCGACGCCTATAACGGCAAAATAAGCTGTTATATATCTGATCAGAAAGACCCGATAATCAAGGCCTACTCAGGAATATTCCCCGGCATATTCAAAGATATAAAGGATATACCTGAAAGTCTGAGAAACCATATAAGGTACCCGGAAACTCTTTTCAACATCCAGAGCTATATGCTCCTCAAGTACCATATGACCAACCCCAACGTATTCTACAACAATGAGGACGCCTGGGAGATCCCGACACAGATATATGAAAGCAGTGAAACAGCGGTGCACAGCTACTACCTTGTGACAACGCTTCCGAATGAGAAGAGGAGCGAGTTTATACTCATACTCCCCTTCACACCGTACAAGAAAAACAACATGATCGCCTTCCTTACCGCGAAGTGTGACATGCCTGACTACGGGCAGCTGCAGCTTTTCCAGCTTCCCAAGGACAAGCTCAGTTACGGCCCGATGCAGATAGAGGCACGGATAAACCAGGACCCTGAAATTTCAAAGCAGCTCACTCTCTGGAGCCAGAAGGGGTCAAACGTTATAAGGGGTAATATGCTGGCCATCCCCATAGAGGAATCGGTTCTCTTTATAGAACCCCTTTACCTCAAGGCTGAAACCAGTGAAATGCCCGAGCTGAAAAAAGTCATTGTTTCATTCGCAGACAGGATAGTGATGGAGCAGGACCTCCCCACAGCTCTTGAAAAACTCTTCTACGGCGGCGGCTTTACTGCCACTGAAATAAAGGAGAGCGGAATAACGCTGAAAGAGCTTGCCGACAGGGCATATTTCCATTATCTTAAAGCAGAGGAGAACATGAAGGCCGGGAACTGGAAAAGTTACGGTGAGGAACTCGACAACCTGAAACGTGTTCTTTCCCAGATGAAAAACCAGGGGAAATAATGGAACTTGAAAGATCGGCCGGCGTCCTGCTCCATATAACGAGCCTGCCCGGCAAATACGGAACCGGCACCATGGGTGATGAGGCCTATGAGTTTATAGACCTCATCCATGATGGCGGGTTCCGTTACTGGCAGATTCTCCCCGTCGGGCCGGTCTCCCGGTCCATGGGATGGTCCCCGTACTCTTCAGCATCCGCTTTCGCGGGAAACGAACTTTTTATAAGCATAGACTCGCTTCAAAGGGAGAGATGGTTTAAAAGCAGGTTCCCTGTTCAGCAGCTCCCGGAGAGCCACCACTGTGACTTTGAGAAAACCAGGGGAATAACCAGAAAGGCAATCCTCCAGTCATTCGATGAATTTCTGATAAATGCCACTGAGGAGGAAAACCTTGAATTCAGCAGCTTCTGTCAGAACCATAACGGCAGCTGGCTGGACGACTACTCACTCTACATGTCCCTCTCCCATGAATTCAACTCATTTAACTGGCTCTCCTGGGAAAGGGACATAGCCACCCGTAACGAAGAGACCCTCGTCACGCTCAACACAAAACTTGCCGAGAGGATACTTCTGACTAAATACGGGCAGTTCATCTTCTTCAGGCAGTGGAAAAGGATGAAGGAATACGCCAACAGCCGCGGCATACAGATAATAGGCGATATACCGATCTACATGTCAATGGACAGCGCTGACGCATGGATGAACGCGGAAATACTTGACATTGACATGATAAACCTGAAGCCACTGCATGTGGCAGGGGTCCCGCCCGATTACTTCTGTGAAACAGGCCAGCTCTGGGGAAACCCTGTTTACAAATGGCACGACGGGAACGGGCAGCTCAATGAAAAGACATACCAGTGGTGGAAGAAACGGATACTCCACATGCTTGAATTCACTGACATTATAAGAATTGATCACTTCCGGGGTTTTGATTCCTTCTGGAGCGTGGAACATGGCGAGGAAACAGCGGTAAACGGAAAATGGGAGCAGGGACCGGGCAAACCTTTCTTTGACAGGTTAAAAAAGGAGACCGGGAGCCTGCCGCTCATCGCTGAAGATCTGGGGATGATTACACCGGAGGTAAAGGAGTTGAGAGACTCACTGGAACTGCCGGGGATGAAGATACTTCAGTTTGCCTTTGACTTTAACAGCGACAATGAATACCTCCCCCATAATGTAGATGTCAGAAACTGCATCATATATACAGGCACCCATGATAATGACACTGTAAACGGATGGTTCTATGACCCTGAATTTCCGCAGAACTACAGGGATTATATAATGGAATACCTTGCCATGAAGGATTGGAGCGATTTCCACTGGAGGATAATGCGTGAAGCCTACGCGACCCTGGCGAGCCTTGTTGTAATACCGGCCCAGGACATTCTCGGGTATGGCAGGGAGTTCAGGATGAACACTCCCGGCACAGTTGACAAAAACTGGAGCTGGAAACTTACAGGGGAGGCCCTGACACCTGAACTTATGGCTAAAACAAAAAGGCTTGCGAAACTCTTCTCCCGCCTCCCGAAAGAGGATAAAGCGCACATTGATCCTGAAGGGGTTGTTTAAGTATTTCAGTAAACATATTCAGGAACAAATTTCTTTATAAACCGGCGCACGCTGTCACCGTCCATATCGTAAATCCCATCTTTCACAGTTTCAATTATTTCACAGTAGTCATCCGCCGAGAGCTTTCTGCTGTCATTGTGCAGTGTGAGGATACTCTCATTACCGGTCCTGTCCATTGAGTCCCGGTTGTAGAATAGTTCCTCGTACATCTTCTCTCCCGGCCTTAACCCGGTATACTCAATTTTAATGTCCCTGTCCGGGGTAAAACCGTAAAGTTCTATCATGCGCCTGGCTATATCATCTATCCTGTACTGCTCACCCATGTCCAGAACGAAGATCTCCCCCCCCTTTGATATTGCCGCAGAGTTTATCACAAGAAGTGAAGCTTCCGGTATGCTCATGAAGTACCTTGTAATCTCAGGGTCAGTTACAGTAACAGGCCCCCCTTTTTCTATCTGCTCCATAAAAAGGGGGATAACGGACCCCCTGCTCCCCAGCACGTTGCCGAACCTCACAGCAGATGTATTGAGCTTTTTCTCATTATGGTAATACGCGGTTATAAGCTCGCAGATCCGCTTTGTGGCCCCCATCACGTTTGTGGGCCGAACTGCCTTATCTGTTGAAACAAGTATAAACCTGCTTACACCGTACTCCGCTGAAAGTGAAAGGGTATTGTCCGTCCCAAGGACATTATTCTGAAAAGCTTCACACTCATTTGATTCCATGAGAGGGACATGCTTATGGGCAGCTGCATGGAACACTATGTCAGGCCTGCTATGACGGAATACACGAGCAAGTCCCCTTCTGTCCCTGACGTCAGCTATCATGTATACTGTTTCAGGCATCCTTCCCGGCATCAGCCTGCTGTATTCATCCATCTCCTTTATAAGGTTATAGATTGAGTTCTCACCACGCCCCACAGCGATTATCTTTTTCACATTGAACTTCAGGAGCTGCCTGCAGATTTCGGAACCTATACTCCCCCCTCCCCCTGTTATAAGAACACTTTTCCCCCTGAAATAGTTTTCCATTATATCAAGGTTAATAGAAAATTCCTCCCTGCCGAGAAGGTCGGAGTAGGAAAACTCACGGAGTGAAGGGAAGATAGGCACAGTGTCAAAAAATCTTTCAGCAGAGGGGACAAAGAGAATATTTATACTCCTGCTGCAGGAGAGTACCTTTGATGTTATCCTGTTAATAAGCGAAGTTTTAGCCGAGGGGATCGCGATAATTACATCGGTAATTTCCAGTTCCGAGCATATAACCGGCAGGTCAGATGTTCCCCCTCTGACCTCAATGCCTGACACTGTTGTGCCCGGTTTGGACGGATCGTCATCAACGAAAGCCGCGATACCGTTTCCAAGACCACGCTGTCTCAGGTCATTAACAAGGGCGGCGCCCGCCTCTCCGGCACCGACTATAAGTATCCTGTTTAACTTTTTCATTTCCTGTTCTTTTCTAAATTTTCGGTCACAGTATCAATTACGTATTCAATCTCAGCGTCAGACATTCCGGGCCAGATCGGCAGGGAGACCTCCCTGGAATACATGTCCTCACAGACAGGGAAATCGCTTAATTCATAACCGGAATTGCTGAACGCCGAAAACCTGTACATCGGGATATAATGAACACTGGTACCTATACCGGCACTTTTCAGTTCATTGATAAATTCATTCCTGCTGACCTTCACTGCATCGGTATTTAACCTCAGAGGGTAGAGATGCCAGGAACATCCCGCTTCATCTCTCACTTTCCATGTCTCAAGGAGTTCAGTTTTACTGAATGCGCTGTTATATTTACCCGCGATTTCACGCCTCATTAAATTCATTGAATCACATTTTTTAAGCTGCTCAATACCTATGGCTGAGGCTATATCTGTAATATTATATTTATACCCCGGTTCTGAAACATCGTACTCCCACGATCCCTTATCTGAATACCTGTTCCAGGCGTCTTTTGTAATTCCATGAAGCCTGAGCCTTTTCACCCTGTCAGCAAATTCACCGTTCCCCGTGGTTATCATTCCACCTTCACCTGTTGTGACAGTCTTTGTGGCATAAAAACTGAAGCAGGTAATATCACCGATAGTACCGATCATCCTCTCTTTATAGACGGAGGGGAAAGCATGCGCGGCGTCCTCAATTACCGCAAGTTTATGAATACGCGCCAGTTCCATGATTCCATCCATGTCACATGGTTCCCCGCCGTAATGCACGGGTATAATTGCGCGGGTTTTCGGTGTAATCTTCTTTTCAATCTCAGAAACATCTATAAGGAAACTATCCTTATCAACATCACAAAGTACAGGTACAGCGTCAAAATATTTTATAATTTCCCATGTGGCGATAAATGTCATTGCAGGGATAATAACCTCATCCCCGGGCCCGATACATGCAGCTTTAAGGGCAAGATGGAGCGCTGCAGTACATGAATTCACAGCAATAGATTCAGGCGCCCCTGTATAGGAGGAGAACATCTTTTCGAAGGCAAAGGTTTTTTCACCCATTGTGAGCCAGCCGCTCCTTATTACCTCAGCAGCAGCATTGATCTCCTCGTCTCCGATAAAAGCTTTATGGAATGGTATTTTCATTATCTTTCCGTGGAATATAATAGATTACTCTTTTATTATCTTATCGGCCCGGTGTTCTTTCAGGAGAAGTGAATTACTTCCACGGCATAAGTTTTCACCCCTGGAGCACTGTTTTAATCCGCTCAAGCTGCCTCTTTACAGCAGCGGCGGTTTCATCCGGTTTTTCAAGCGGAAAAAGATGCCCCCCGGGTGAAGTGCTGAGATTAAAGCCGTGACGGGAGGTAAATTTTTTCAGTGTGGGAATATGAACAGCATGGCTTGTCTCTCCATATATAAGAGAACCGGGTATACCGGTAAGCTTTTTATATGAACCAATATTATCAGGCATTGTCTGAAATATTTTCACTTCAGTGGGCACATCGTAAGAAAGGCAAAAACCTTCATCACAGGGCTCAGTCCCGTGTTCCATGTAATCGCTGAGAGAATGGGGATCGAACTGTCTGAACAGCCTTTTAGAGAGAAAATAGGATTCCGCCTCACGCATATCGCTCCATACCGATCTCCTGCCGCTTGACTGCCCTGCGGGAGTAATCCTGTCGGCAAGCCCTGTAAACTTAAGGAACCTGAATACCAGGCCCCAGAGTCCTGTAACAAAAGGAGGGTCAAGCATGATTATTGCTTTAAACATTTCAGGCCTTTTAGTTGCGGCAATAAAAGTCACAAGGCTTCCCAGAGAATGTCCGGCACCTATTACAGGCCCGTCAGCATTCTGTTCAATATAAGCGAGCAGCTCATCTGCCAGGTTGGTCCAGTTGTTGTTTACAGGGTAATGAGGATTATGGCCCAGCATATCAATGGCAATGACCCTGTAACTGTCACGAAAATGTCCGAGCAGTTTACTGTAACTCCCGGAGGGGAAACCATTTGCATGGGCAAAATGAATTGTGTCCTTTTTCATAATATCTCACCTGAAGTACCGATCAGCCCTATAGCCGGATTATCTGATATTCCTATTGATTTAGCACACTATTTGTCATTCCGGTTTGTCCCCCTCTGCCCTGCGGGCATCTCCCCCATAAACGATGGGGGAGAAAAAGAGGGGGCAATACCGGAATCTTAATTGCAGAAATCTGTTACTGAAAACAGATAAATATTCTTTACCTCAAGATTCCGGCATGGAGTTTACCCCGGCTGATAATGCCGGTGTTGTCACTCCAGTCGGAATGACTATATTCTAATCATTTCTTATTTTACTACAAGTTATTAATACCATGCTCCGCGACTCATACAGGCCACGAAGCATGGTATTACCGACATTACTCAACGTATTCGCAGTTCTCCGGGTTTTTCCCGGCAAACCAGATTATCGCCCCTATGACTGCCATGCCGAATGGAAGTACAAGCCAGACCGGCACCCCCAGCCCGACAGGTATATAACCGAAAATAACGGTAACAACAGCTGTTACAACAGCGTAAGTAATCTGAGTCCTTGTGTGATGCATATGATCACAGGCGGCACCGGTGGATGACAGAATCGTTGTATCTGATATGGGTGAACAGTGGTCGCCGAAAATAGCCCCTGTCAGAACAGCACTGGCACTTACAATTACCTGTGAGGCATCTCCTCCTGCAAGACTGAACGAAAGGGGAATTGCAAGAGGCATCAGTATCCCCATGGTACCGTAGGATGTACCGGTTGCAAATGAAATAACCGCACCCATAATAAAAATTACTGCCGGAAGTATCGCAACAGGGAGGTTCCCCTGCAGCACCTTAACCAGATAAGTCGCTGTTCCGAGTTCCTTTATGACACCGGACAGGGACCATGCAAGCAGCAGGATTACACCGGTAATAACAAGTGATTTCACACCCTGCAGCCATACGTTCAGGGTCTCTTCGATCGTCATTATTCTTTTTACCAGCGCCATTGCCATTGCCACAATGCACGCAAGCAGGGCAGCCTGAAATATTACCACAGAGGCATCGGATGCGCCAAAGGCCTCCCTTATGGCCACGAATGATGAAGGTGAAGAATTCAGCAGTTCTTTAAGAGCGGCGTTATCCCCTCCCATAATTGAAACATAACCGTTATAATAGAATCCGGCAAAGGCACCGAATATAAGGGTTAGTATGGGAATTATCGCGTTCCATACATTAAGGACAGTTTTTTCATCCGGCTCAAGGCCTGTTGATTCAGCTGAAATCATCGGCCTGGCATGATCAGCAAGGATCTTGCCCGTTTTAGCGGCTCTGACCTGAGCCTTAAGCATTGAACCAAAATCTTTCTTCATTACAGCAGAGAAAAATATAAATGCAAGAATCAGAATATTGTAAAACCTGAAAGGTATAGTCTGAACAAATATGCCATATGCATTTGCATCAACGCCTATTGTATTATAAGCATCCTTGATGAGGCCCACTTCATAACCTATCCATGTAGAGACAAGGGCAATGCCGGCAATTGGTGCAGCTGTTGCGTCAATGATGAAAGCCAGTTTCTCCCTTGATATTCTGAGCCTGTCAGTCACAGGCCTCATGATGGGGCCCACGATCAATGAATTGGCATAATCATCAAAAAATATAAATATACCGAGAATCCAGGTTATAAGCTGGGCACTGACAGTTGATTTAGCCCTCTTTGCCAGAGCCTCGGCAATAGCCTTTGCCCCTCCCATCTTGGAGATGAGCGCAACAAGGCCCCCTATTGTAAGGCACTGAAGAATAATCCCCGCGTTCCACGGGTCAGCAAGTGAACCGAGAATTTTCCCTATAATATTGAGGAACCCAAAAAAAAGAGATGAGAAAATGCCATTCCCCTGAAGTTCCAGCATGAACGTGCCGGAAAAGACCCCGATAAAAAGAGAAAGAATTACATTTTTAGTTATGAACGCAAGCGCTATGGCAAGCACAGGAGGGATAAGAGTCCATAAAGTATAAAACTCCGCGTTTGCAGCGGCCTTTGCCTGATCAACAGCAAATAATGGAGAAGAGAAAAACAAAGCAATAATAATTAACAGAAGTAAACCTTTACCCCTGTTTCTTCCAGAAAGTATCACATTGATGCTCCTTTATTTTTTTTAAGATGATGGAATAAATATTTACCGAACGGTGTATACTAGATCATTAGTTTTAATAATCAATTAAAAAACCTTATTTTTAAATGACAAGACTGTTCGTGCCGGGATTATTTACATAACGCTGCATTTTAGGCTCTAATAATCCGCAGCAGATAAAAATAAATCTCTTCCCAGGGGTAATAAATAACAACGACCTCCCCTTTTGCTTAAAATTTCTGTACAGACAAAGGACATTGTCACTTCATCAACTTCAGTTGAGGCACATTATACCTGTGGTTTTTTGGAAAAAAATAATTAGTAAGGAGAAACTGATACCGGTCTTTTAGTCATTTATTACAGAATCATGATTATGGAAAACATTCCCGGTTATCCGCTAAAGATATGATTGCTTTTTTTTCATAATAACTTAAATTAATAATGAAGCAAACCGCTAAAAACCGTTGAAAAAATGTTTACAGAGACAATAAAATTTATAACATTTTTCGGAGGATGCCTATCCCTTGTTGTCGCCTCCGCTCATCTTGTTGAAAAGAACAGGACTGACGCTCATTTTCTTATCTTCGGCTTTTTATGTTCACTCGGGATCTGGCAGATTTACCACGGGTTCATGATATCCGGGTTTCTTTTCACACACCCTCATCTTGCCCTTGTGCATGTACCTTTCCTCTACCTGTCTGCACCTTTTCTCTACTTTTACTATCTGATACTGACAAGGGACAACTTCCGGTTCAGGAAATCCCTTCTCTGTCATTTTATACCGGTTATAATAATACTTATACTAATTGCCCCTTTTTATATTAAAAGCGGGGAGGAGAAACTTGAGCTTCTCCAGACATTCGTGGGCCTCAGGGGACAATCAGTAGTATTTCCCCAGTACCCTTACATTGTACTCTCCATAGTGGCCATTATATGCGCCTATGCCTTTGTAGTGGGAAGAGATGCCTACAGGATATACAGGAAAAAAATGCTTGTTGAGAGGAACACAACATTCTATTCGATCATTATAGTTACATTCAACTACTCCATGATTATCATCTATATAACAGGGTTTCTCCTTGTAAAACTGGTGCTCCCGCCGGGGAGCTATTACCTTGCAATACTTAAAACAATTTCAATGATAATGGCAGTGGAGATATACCTCATACTTGTTCTCAAGTGGCGATACCCGGACTATATCTGCGCCATAAAGGTTGAAGCAAAAAGAATGAGATATTCCAATTCCAGGATTGAAAAGATTGATGTTGACGCGGTGCTTATAAAACTTACATCCCTGATGGAGGAGGAGAAACTTTTCTGCGACGAGGAGATATCTCTCGGAAGGCTCGCTGATGAACTGGACATTACGCCGTACCAGCTCTCGCAGATCCTCAATGAAAGGTTAAATAAAAACTTCAACACATACATAAATGAGTACAGAATCCGCGAATCAGAGAATTACCTGCTTGAAGAGAGTAAACGTTCAGTACTCAGCGTCTCATACGCAGTGGGTTTCAACACGGTAACTTCGTTTTATAACGCTTTTTTCAAATTCCACGGAATGACACCCGCGCAGTTCCGTGAAAAAAGCAGAAAGCAGGCCTGAAATTTTTAATCAGAATTTCTTCTTCAGTCTGCATTGAATTATAGCGGTTAACGATTGAAATAGTACTTTTTGTCATTGCGAGGAGCGATAGCGACGTGGCAATCTTTTCAGGTTATAACTGTTTTATTGTAAAAATATATTATCGGCCTTAAAAAATGTTGCCTCACCCACTGACGTTCGTTCGCGATGACGAGGTTTAGATAATTCGTTAATTGCATTAACCTCTCCATAATCATGATTCTATAATGATTCGTTTCATTCAGAATCATGATTCAGTACGAAACAAACACCCTTCACATGTTATTTTCATTTCATCACTAACAGGTGAAGGAGGATGTAATGTTTATAAGGAACATACCGTTACTTATCGCCATGCTCAGGAATCTTCGCGCTAAAACAATAAACCGCGGCATGATTGGCCACAGTATATCCAGAAGAATCGGCCCTATCACAAGGGAGGATATCAATTCCTACATCGAGGCGACACTTGACAATCCGTTAAGATATACAGACAGCACACGTGCTGCGCCGCCGTTTTACCTGTCGCGCCTGCTATACCCCATGTTCAGATATTTTCTCGTAAACAGGGAACTCAGACTCAATCTGCTCAGACTGGTGCACGGGCAGCAGACAATTGAATGGCACGGACAGTTCCACGAAGGTGATACGATAGATGTTGAAATGAGTATTGATGGCATTACCGACTCACCGGCAGGGGAGATGATCAACCTGAAGACAGTTGCAAAAGTTGATCAGCAGATACTGGCAGAGGCGAACACCTGCTTTATTATCCGCGGTAAAGGGAGATCAGGTCACCGCGGCAAATCATCTGAAACAGAAAACCGCGAAATTTTCAGAAAAACAATAAAGACCATAAAAGAACAGCCTCTCAGGTATGCGGAAGTATCAGGTGACACAAACTTTATCCACACAAGCCCTTTCCTGGCAAAACTGGCGGGACTCCCTGGAACGATAATGCATGGAGTATGCGTTGCAGCCATGGCATCCAACTGTCTCCTTGATGAAGTTTTAAGCGGGGACATGACAAGGATGCGGGGGATTTCAATGCGTTTCGCAACACCTGTAATTCCCGGGGATGAAATTACAGTTATCGGATACGAATCCGGCGAGAGAGGGCGCATCCTTTTCAACGCCATTAATGGCAGGGGAAAGCCTGTGCTTAAAAAAGGGGAATACAGGTTCAGCGTCTGAATTAAAAAGGGGGAGATAACCATGTTTATAGATGAAACCATAAGAACTATATCAGCTGCCTTAAAACTTCTAAAATGGAAGAGAAAAATCAGCAATTTCAATTATCACTACCGCCCTGATACGGAAAACCAAAAATTCAAGAGCGCGGCAGAAGCCGTTGCTCTTATCCCTGACAATGCCTGCCTTATGGGTATGGGGATGACAGTTTCCGCAAGGCCAGCCATTCTCTGGAGTGCCCTGGGGCAGAGGTATAAAGATACCGGGTCGCCCGAAAACCTCACTGTAATTACAGCAGGAGGGGCCGGTGCCCGCGGCATTATACCCGGCAGCGTTGAAGACGTCGGCCTTAAGGGGCTTAACACGTTTTTCATTTCAGGGCACCTTGAGACTGCCCGCGCGCAGCTTGCCCTTGCTGAAAAAGATGAATGTATTCTCGGAGTGCTCCCCCAGGGAATTATAGCCCATCTTGCAGAAGCGCAGGGAAACGGGAAAGATCACATCCTCTCTGATGTAGGAGTGGGTACGTTCATAGATCCGCGTATTGGTTCCGGGTCACAGGTAACTGCCGGTAAAGGTGAACAGCTTGTTTCCGTAGAAGGTGATAAACTGAAGTACAGGATACCTGATGTTACGGCAGCGGTTGTAATTGCCCCTTCAGCAGATATAGAGGGCAACATATACGTTAAGGAAGCGGTAATATATTCCGAGGCCAAAGAGGCCGTACTGGCAGCCAAAAGAAACGGTGGTGTCTCCATTGTAACCGTAGCGAAGATAATACCCAGGGATGAATCAGCAATTTACATCAAGGCCGGACACGTGGACGCAATTGTTGTCAACCCCACTAACGATATTACCGGAACTGTTGAACAGAGAAAGCCCTGGAGGGAGCTGATACCGGGCAGGGGTGGAAATATTGAAAAGGCGCGGGCAAAAATCAGGGCCCTGAACAACGTGCTCAAGGCTGATCCTGAAAGGAAAGAGATAGACTACATGCTTTCAAGACAGGCTGCAAAAATCTTTTCAGATATATCCCATCCAGAGGCACACTGCGTAATAGGGTACGGAATGCCCCAGGAGGTCAGCAGACAGATCATGAAGGCCGGAATAGGTGAAAAGCTGACCTTCATGCTTGAGACTGGAATATACGGAGGCACCCCTGCCCCGGGGTTCTTCTTCGGCCTCTCCTTTAATCCGAAAAAACTGATGAGCTCGGCGGAGATGTTTCACCTTGTGGAAAAAAATCTCGATATAACGATTCTCGGCACCCTGCAGGTTGATGAGAAGGGTAATGTCAATGTATCAAAAAAGGGTGAAGGCGCCAGGAATTATATCGGCCCCGGGGGATTCATCAATCTTGTCACCTGCGCGAAAAAGATCATATTCGTGGGAAGCTTCATGGCAAAATGCGAAGTATCAGTTAAAAACGGCAGGCTTAACCTTATCAAGCCGGGAATAGCGAAGTTCGTAAAACAGGTTGATGAGATAACCTTCTCAGCCAGTGAAGCGATAAAGGCAGGTAAGGAGGTCTATTATGTTACGCATCCCGCCGTGTTCAGACTCACCTCAAAGGGGATTGAACTGGTAAGCGTTGCCCCGGGAATAGATATTGAAAAAGACATCATCGCCAACAGCGAGGCGAGGATCAATATTCCTGATAACGGAATTGTCAGGGTATTTGACAATTCCGTAGTTACAGGAAAGGGGTTCAGGCTTCAATGGTTTGGGGAGTTGAGGAATTGAAACGGAGCTGTCATAAAGCGGAAAGGCATTTTTAAAACTCCCTTTCCGCTGACAGCTACTTGTCTTTTTCAATGACATCTTTCAATGCGTATGCAATTTTTTCAAGGGTATAAGGTTTTTCAATAAATCCGTCCGCTCCCATCCCCAGTACATCCCGCACCCGAACATCCTGTCTGAACCCTGAGGTTATAAGAACTTTAACTGAAGGATCTATATTCCGCATTTCCCTGTATGCTGTTATCCCTGACATTACAGGCATAGCCATATCCATAACAACTACGGCAATCTCCCTGTGCCTTTCACTGAAAATTTTGACAGCGTCACTGCCGTTTTCAGCAGTTACAGTTTCATATCCGCATTCTCTTAATATCTCACATGCCACCTTCAGCATAACAGGTTCATCATCAACAACAAGAATCAGCCCTTCCCCCATTGGAAACACATTCACTTCAGGAATCTCTACATGATCAGGTTCTTCATGTGATACCGGAAGATATACTTTAAACGTCGTACCTGTGCCCGGTTCAGAGTATACATCAATAAAACCATTGTGTTCAGTGACTATTTTTTTTACCATTGAAAGTCCGAGCCCGGTACCAAAACCTTCACCCTTTGTAGTAAAAAAAGGCTCAAAAATTCTGCATCTCACATCCTCCTGCATTCCGACCCCTGTATCAGTTACGGATATACACCAGAATTCCTTTTCTGAAGACCCGGAAAGTTCAGGAAATAGATATTTATCCCCCTGTATTCTGTTCACAATAATCGCAAGGGTGCCTCCCCATTCGTTACAGCTGCTTTTCATAATGGTCATGGCATGTCCTGCATTAATACAGAGATTAAGAAGTACCTGCTCAACCTGTGACGCATCTGCAAAAATTGTAGCATTTTTGCCGTAATAAACGGGATTTACCGTTATTGTCTTATCAACTGCACCAACAAGCAGTTCAACTACCCTTTTTACAACTGCATTAAGATCAACAGGTGAATATTCAGCATCTTTCTTCCTGGCAATGGCCAGGAGTCTGTGGACCATTGCAACTCCCTTTTCACCCGACTCCCTCATGATATTAATATATTCAATCAGTTTTTCATGTGGTATCGGTAAACCTGAACGCAGTTTATTGTCCAGTATGCTGATTATCCCGACCAGCCCGCCAAGAGCATTGTTAAAATCATGAGCTACACCGCTTGCCAGTGTACCTATGGCCTCCATCTTCTGGGCATGCCGGTGTTCCTGTTCCATTTTTTTCTTTTCGGTCACATCTTCAAGTATCCCGTCAATCCATTTCAACCTTCCGTCAATATCATTGAAAGCAGCACTCCCGGTAATCGATACTGAAATAAATGTTCCGTCTTTTTTCTTCATTAAAAAATCACAATTCCTGACAGTTTTGGAGCTCTTTATTTCATTAAGAAACCTTTCTCTGTCAGCAGTGTCACTGTATAAATCTTTTACAGGAAAATTAAGAAAATTCTCTTCCGGCCCGTAACCGAATATTTTCAACATTGCCGGATTCACCTGTATAAAATGACCGTCCGGCTCAACACTGCTTCTGAACACGCCTACATTCAGATTATTAACAAGAGTGCTGTACTTTTCGACACTTTCACTCAGCCTTTTCTCCGCAGAATACCTCCTCCTGATATTTAAAACAAGAATCACCGAAAAAACCGCAAGGGCTGATGTTACAGCAAGAATGACCTGAAATATGCGTTTGTTGACTGAATAAAACGAAGAGGGCTCATTGATAACAATACTCTCTGCCGGAAGTTCATTTCTATCTATACCGAAC
This sequence comes from Spirochaetota bacterium, assembly GCA_036745755.1. Classification (GTDB taxonomy): domain Bacteria; phylum Spirochaetota; class UBA4802; order UBA4802; family UBA5550; genus UBA5550. The sequence continues at coordinate 16,355 of DAIOFM010000027.1, forward strand.
CTCTTCATCTGTATAAAATCAAACATATACTTATTCGGGCTCTCCATCACAACCGGTATTGAATCCGCGTTCTCCCCCTTGAGGAGCCTGATAGCAATATTACCGGCCTTAAATCCCTGTGAATAACCGCTTGCCATGTTTCCGCCCACGATGCCGTAACCAAGAGTAAAATCCCACAGGCCGTATACAGGAACACTGCTGTTATCAGATATCATTCTGCAATACTCATTATACTCAAAGAATTCCCCGCCACTGTCCCTGTTAAATAACGCAAGAAGAACCAGGCTTTCCTTCCCGAGTCCTGCAAGTCTTTTAATCAGTTCTTCCTTTTTTATATCATACAGAGGGATAACCCCTACCCTCTCATGCAGATAGGGGATAATTTCATTGAGCTTTTTATAAACCGCTTTACCGGTTGTCGTTGAATCAATAATTATGAAAATTTTTTCCACTTCCGGATGGAGTTTAAGCATAAGATATATATTCAGCGAAATATCAGTAGCTTCGTTTACGCCTGTTACATTTTTCATGTTCCCCAGCCTCCCCGGCTCCAGCCAGTTAAGGCCGCAGAACACAACAGGAACAGTGCCGAAAACCTCATTACGGTACTGTTTAAGAAAATTGAAGGCATCATCATCCGTGGATATAATTACATCAAATCCGGTATCACGGAACTTCTTTTTATATAGAACAGAAAGGTGTCTGAAATAATCGTTGCTGAAAGTCCACTTTGTCCCCATATATTCAATGTAAATCTTTATACTTTCATTAACAGGAAACAGGCCGCTGAGTATACCTCGCATCTCATCATCTGTCCACCTGTAGCCCTGGTGATAAGAATTCAGTATCAGCACATTCTTTTTCTCAGAAGCATATGCATGGTTTATCACCATTATAAGGAACAGTATAATCTGAATAATTTTTTTTAATGCAGTATTCTGATACATTAATCATTCCGTCCGGATAAAAAATTAAATTCAAATGCCGATACCATTATCAGAACTTCATGATTCAACATCACTGCTTATTTTAAACATCTTCACCTGGGCCATCAGGTTCTGGGCCTGGGAAGCCATTTCTTCACTGGCGGACGCTGTCTCCTCAACAAGGGCAGCGTTCTGCTGTGTCATGTTATCCAGTTCCATAACAGCGGTGTTTATCTGATCTATGCCTGATTTCTGCTCGTCACTTGCCGCTGTAATCTCTGAAATAAGCTGATTAACATTCCTCACAGATTTAATAATCTCATTTATCGCCTCACCGCTGTTATTGGCCTCCTCCGTCCCCTTTTCTATTTTCTCCACAGACTCCCTTATAAGGGCACCAATCTCCTTTGCAGCACCGCCTGATCTCTGGGCCAGGTTTCTCACCTCCCCGGCGACAACGGCAAAGCCCTTCCCCTGCTCACCGGCCCTGGCAGCTTCAACTGCGGCATTGAGCGCAAGAAGGTTTGTCTGAAATGCAATTTCGTTTATGACAGAGATAATTTCTCCAATTTTCTTACTCGATTCACTTATTTCATTAATTGTTGCTACAGCTGAATTTACAAGCTCGCCGCCCTTTTCAGCGAATTCAGAAGACGCAATGGACGTAGTGTTGGCATGTCTCGCGTTTTCGGTATTCTGTGAAATAGTGGCGGTGGTCTCTTCGATAGTAGAGGCAATCTCCTCAAGTGACGAGGCCTGTTCTGTTGTGCGTTGTGAAAGGTTCTGATTCCCCTGGTTTATCTGTTCTGTGGCACCATAAAGGCTCTGCATAGAATCGACTATGGAGGAGATCATTCTTTCAAGGTTCTCATTAGCCGCATTAATGCTCCTGACAAGAGTACCGACTTCATCATTCCTTTTCTCATACTTTACATCTATTCTCCCCGTTAAATCACCATCCGCCAGTTTATTTGCCACCCCTGCTGATTCAATTACAGGCAGGGCAAGCGATTTTCCGAAAAATAACGCCACTACCAGAATAACAATTGAAATAACACCGCCCACGGCGACAACCACCATCAGCAGTGTCCTGATATACTTCTCATTATTGCTTGCCTGCTGATGAACCAGCTTGTCCATGTCGTCAACATAATTGCCGGTACCGATTATCCATTTATAAGGATCAAATGACTTCGTGTATCCTCTCTTCCTGCTGGCCTCTTTTTCACCCGGTCTTGGGAACCAGTAATCCGTATATCCCCCCTGAGGCTCTCTACCCTTTGCTATAAGCTCTTTTATCATCTCTTTCCCTTTGACATCCTTGAGATTAATCCTCGACTTACCTTCTCCTGCGGGGCTGGGGGGGAGGAGGATGTTAATCCCTTCAAAATCATCGATCCAGAAATAATTCGTGCCGTCATACCTGATACTACGGATAAATTCTCTTGCGAGTTTTTTCCCCTGTTCATCAGAAAGATTATTTGCCAGCTGATACTTCCTAATGGAATCTACAAGAGAGACAATATTCTCCACCTGGTTTTTTATATTCTTATCATAATCCGTGAAGATAATATCGCTATTAAGCTCCAGCAGATGCCCGCTGTTTTTATTAATCGCATATATACTTATAGAAATAGAAAGCACAAGGACTCCGATACCGATACCAAGAGTCAGCATAATCACTTTGAGCCTTAAACTTTTCATACGTATACTCCTGAATTGATGTTTTACCTTAAAGATACTTAAAAACACCGGGAGTTCCTATCGAATTTTAACGCATTAAATAATTAATAGTTGTTTTGCTCTACAAAGGGAATTCAAATCCGCTGCCGGCCTGCAGCAGCGGATTACCGATAACACATTAAACAGAAAAGCTCTCAGCTCCACATAGTTATCTCTTCAGTGACGACCTCCCCGAGGCGCCTTATGCCTTCGGTGATGTCGTCTTTTGACGCATAGGTAAAGTTGAGCCTTAATTCATTCCTTCCTCCTCCGTGGGGATAGAAAGCGTTTCCCGCGACATAGGCGACCTGCCGCTCAAGGGCCTTAGGAAGCATTGCCTCCGCGTCAACCTGCGAAGGTAGCCTGACCCAGAGGAAAAGACCCCCTTCAGGTTTAAGATACTCCGCGCCCGGAACAGCCGCATCTATCGAATCAGCCATAAGGTCCCGTTTGCACCTGTATATCTCCCTTATCCGGTTTATCCGATCAGGGAGCAGATTTTCAGAAAGAAAACTGTATATCGCATACTGTGAAAGAGTGCCGGAACAGAGGTCCTCCCCCTGCTTGGCAATTGAACACCGCCTTATAATATCACTTCCCGCAGCCATCCATCCTGTACGGAGCCCCGGTGAAAGAATCTTGGAGAAGGAACCGAGGTATACCACGCGATCGCCTGAATCGAAATACTTGACCGGTATTACAGGCTCGCCGTCATAATTAATCATACCGTAAGGGTCATCCTCAACAATAAGAAGATCGTATTTCAAAGCGATCCTGTAAATGTCCCATTTCCTTTCAGCATCCATTGACACCCCGGCAGGATTGTGTACAGCGGGCATTGTATAGATAAAGGCAGGCTTAATCCCCCTGCTCCTGAGTTCTTCAATGACCGCTATAAGGCTCTCCGGTGTCATGCCGCGTTCATCAATATCCGCGCAATAGATATCCGCCATAAAGGAATTAAATGTACTCAACGCACCGGTGTATGTGGGGTTTTCGGTAATGACAGCGTCCCCGCGGTTCAGAAGAACTTTGCATAACAGATAAAGCGCCTGCTGTGAACCGCTTGTCACAATAATACTGTCAGGTGAGACCTCTGTCTCATAGACATCATACATTAACCGGCTTATCTCTTCGCGGAGGGGGAAAAGCCCTTCTGTTGTCCCGTACTGCAGGGGGGCTGAACCGTACTTTTCAATTACACTGTTTAGTATTGATTTAATTTCCTCAACAGGGAAAGCTTCAGGGCCGGGAAGGCCGCCTGCAAAACTTATCATCCCCGGCTTTTCCGTGAATTTAAGAAGCTCACGGATTACGGATGACTTCATATTAAGGGAGGAATCGGAATACCTGGGGGAATACTTTTCAATCATACCGGCGCCTCCGGCTTCCCGGTCTGAAACCGGCCCTTGTTATTATCTGATTTCCGGCTGCTGCTGCGACTGGTACTGTTTTGACTGCTGAAATTACTCTTTTCATTGTATGCTCCTTTTATTGTTAAACTTAATTTTTAATGCAAAAGGGAATAAAAAAGCCCGCTCTTTCCGGCGGGCTTCGGTTTTCATATTACTGTTAATTCTATTCTTAAAAACCCGCCCCCCGGAGAATACAGCCGCATACGACCGCCTTTGCCGCCGCTGCATCTATAATCACGAGGATGGATTTTGTTCTTTTCATTAAAATGATAGTGCTAATTCCCACGGTTCCTGTCAAGGTATTTTATTTTATCCCTCCATTCATCCATATCAGAAAAATTCAGCGAGATTGTATTTACCTGCCTGACTGATAAAAAAATTCATTTACCGCTCCTTAATAGATCTAAAAAGCTTGACTATAATGAAAGAATAAAATAATAATCCCTCTGCCAATAAAGCGAGGTGCTAAAATGAAAAGATTAATTTCTTTTGTATTAATTCTTATGTTATCAGTATCTTTCAGTTTCGCAAAACCAAAGATGCCTGCGGATTTCAAAGCATTAACCAGTAAAATAATAAAACATTCAACAGAGTACTACAACGACCTGCTCAAGGTCAAAAGCGCAAAACAGCTTGCCGCAGCAATCAACACGTACGCGGGCAAAATGGAAAAACTTACTCCTGAGATCAAGGCGATGGACAAAAAATACGGTCTCAGTAAAACCGACGATGACGAACTCCCCTTTGACACCAGCGGGTTTGAAAAGGAGATGGAAGACTTTGAGAAAAAAATTTCAGGCAGCGACAGCCAGCCAGGTGTCCTCGTAGAGAAAATAACCCGGTATGCAGCAGATCCGGAGGTACAGAAAGCGCTGACAAGACTCAGCAATGTACTGGATGAGCAAAGCGGAGAAGATGAAGGGAATGACGAAGGTTACGATGAAGACGAACAGGATGAAGGGCAGGACGAATATATCGAAGAAGAAGATGATGATGAGATAGAGAAATAAAAGAAAAAACCCGGTATTCAAATACCGGGTTTTTTATATCCTGATACAATTCGTTCAATCAGCTTACCAGTACCATGACATCATTTGTTGATACCTGGTCTCCTTCAGAAACAAGGAGCTCGGAAACTGTTCCGGAAACAGTAGAGTTTATCCTTGTCTCCATCTTCATAGACTCGAGAATAAGTATAGTCTCACCTGTCTCCACATGGTCACCTATATCTGAAATAATTTTGAAAACCTTACCCGGAAGAGGTGCCTTAATCTCTGTTCCGTCCGGGGTACCAGAAGCCATCTGTACCGGATCGTTAACCTGGTCTGTAGCCTTTATGCTGGTACTGTAGACTTTTCCGTTAACGATTGTCTTGCCGTGATCAAGGGTAACAGTATAATTTTTACCGTTTACAGTCACCGAATAAGATCCGCCGGAAGCACCAACTCTTATCGATTTTGGCTCCTCTTTTTCCACTTTTCTTATACCGAGCTGCCCCTTACCGAGAAGGAACGCAATACCCTTCTCTTTACATGTTGCTGCGATAAAAACATTCTCATCAGTTTCAGGAAGGCCGGCATCCTGAAGCGCCTTTCGCGCCGGCGCTGTACCTTTATTCGGATTGGCATTGTCTATCTCAATAGGGATATTATCAGCAGGAGCAAGACCGAGTTTCTCACCCGATATTTTAACAATTTCAGGATCAGGTTCAACCGGGGTCTTCCCGTAATACCCCAGTACCATCTTGCCATACCCGTCAGCAATCTGTTCCCACGGACCTCTCATAACATTATTGAAGGCCTGCTGAAAGTAAAACTGCGATACAGGAGTAACAGAAGTACCGAAACCTCCGCGGCGCACTACCTCCTCCATGGCCTTGATTATTTCGTTATATTTATGCATCATGTTATTGTCACGAAGCATCTGCGTATTCGCTGTAAGAGCTCCTCCGGGCATAGGACTCCAGGGCATAAGGGGCTCAACACGTACAGCTTCAGGAGGGAGAAAGTATTCCTTCATGCTGTCCTGAAAAAACTCCTCCACGCCCATAAGTTTCTCTATATCAACATCGAGATCATAATCACTTCCGCGAAGCGCGTGCCACATAGTAAGAGCATCAGGCTGGCATGTACCGCCGGACACTGGTGAAAGCGACAGGTCTATAAAATCAACGCCGGCTTCGATAGCAGCCTTGTAACAGGTTACACCAATACCCGCTGTTTCATGTGTATGGAAATTTATAATTGTCCCCTCCGGGAGCATTTTTCTCGCCTCTTTGATTGTCTCGTAGACCTTTGAGGGAGTGGACGTACCTGAAGCGTCCTTAAAACATACCGAGTCGTACGGTATCCCCGCATCAAGTATGTCCTTAAGTGTCTTCATATAGAACGCCGGATCATGCGCGCCGGAACAACCGGGAGGGAGTTCCATCATGGTAACGCTCACCTGGTGTTTAAGGCCCGCATCAACAATCGATTTACCGCTGAATATAAGGTTGTTAACATCATTCAGGGCGTCGAAGTTCCTGATAGTTGTCACACCATGTTTTTTGAAAAGTTTCGCGTGAAGGGCGATAATGTCCGCGGGCTGGGAATCCAGGCCAACAACATTAACTCCCCTGGCTAAAGTCTGAAGATTGGCATCAGGCCCTGCCGCTTTTCTAAAAGCATCCATAACATCAAAAGCGTTCTCCTGGCAGTAGAAAAAGAGAGACTGGAAACTTGCCCCTCCCCCTGATTCAAAATACGATATACCCGCATCCCTGGCTGCCTCAACAACCGGAAGATAATCCTTTGACAGCACCCTTGAACCGTAAACAGACTGAAAACCGTCCCTGAATGCAGTACACATAAATTTTATTCTTTTCTTACTCATTTATTTTCACCACTATAAATTTTTATTATTATAAAACCGCTTTAACGCATCTGACCTACTTGACAAAAAGAGACCATAGAAAACCGGCTGCTATAGCAGAACCTATAACTCCCGCCACATTGGGAGCCATTGCGTGCATAAGAAGATGATTATGCGGATCCTCCTTCTGCCCGATAATCTGTACGACCCTTGCAGAATCGGGAACCGCGGATACACCGGCAGCACCGACGAGCGGATTTATCTTCTCCTTCAGAAAAAGGTTCATAAATTTAGCGAAGAGTATCCCTCCTGCAGTTGCTATTGCAAAAGATGTCGCGCCAAGAACAAAAATAAGAATAGACTGCTTTGTAAGAAAGGTCTGGGCCTGAGTGCTTGCACCCACAGTCAGACCGAGCAGAATAGTAACTATATCTATAAGAGCTGTACGTGCGGTCTGTGCAAGACGCTCAGTAACAAAACTCTCTTTTAAAAGGTTTCCGAAAAACAACATCCCCACAAGAGAAAGGCACCCCGGTACTATAAGGCCGGAGATGAGAAAGGCAAGAATCGGAAAAATAATCTTTTCACGCTTTGAAACGACGCGCGGAGGAGCCATCCTGATAAGCCTCTCCTTTTTAGATGTAAGGAGATACATAATCGGCGGCTGTATAACAGGAACAAGGGCCATATACGAATACGCGGCAATAGCGATAGCTCCCAGGAGATGGGGCGCCAGCTTGGCAGTGAGGAAAATAGCCGTAGGGCCGTCAGCCCCTCCTATAATACCTATAGAACCCGCCTCCTGCGGAGTAAAACCTATATATAACGCACCGATAAGTGTAAGGAATATACCCACCTGTGCCGCTGCCCCGAGCAGTACAAGTTTAGGATTTGAAAGCATAGTTGAAAAATCTGTCATAGCTCCTATGCCCAGGAAAATCAGGGGAGGGAATATACCCTGCGTAACCCCGAAATATATGTAGTTCATTACACTTCCCGCATCATAAACACTGAGAGGCATGCTGGCTATAGAAGGTATGTTCCCCACTATCATGCCAAACCCTATGGGAAGAAGCAGAAGAGGCTCAAAATGCTTTATTATAGCAAGGGATATAAAGACCGCCCCTATAATTATCATAATCACGTTACCCGGAGTAAGCAGGTAAAAACCGGTAGTTCTTATAAATTCAAAAAAAAATTCCATATTCTATACCACTATTGTTGTTCTGTTGACTGCATTGAATAACAGATTGCCGCACTTATTGCCGCTACAACTTCTGTCTCTGAAACACTCTTAACATTACCATTTAAAGCAAGGTCCTCTTCGGGAAAATACCTGGCAACTACTTTAAGAAAATAAGGGGTCCACCGGATCATCAGGCTTATAACAAGCAGTGAAGAAAAAACCAGTAACATCCCTATGACAGTAATCATTAAACCATTGGCATCATGGACATTATGCCAGCCATGGCCAAGTCCTGCTAATATATTCATACTCTCTCCTCCTGAAACAATAGCTATATTTCAACAGCTGAATTTTATATTTTTTATTTATTTTATTTAACGGACAGATAAGCCCTGGAGAGGATTTTATGATTATATGACAATCCGCTCCCCCGACATAATCGCGGGAATCAGAGTGGAAATACGATTTTGGAAATTCCGTCCGGCTTTAATTATTCACAATTCCCACAGGGTGCATTCTTTGTCAAGAAAGAACTTTGCGATTACTTACTATTATTAAGAATTTCCTGAGAATCAATATCAATGCAGAAAAATTTAACATGTTCGTAACAATTCAGGTGTTTCAATATTTTTTCCCCCAATCTTTTTTTAAAATCATGAGTCCAATAGAAGTGATCGGATAGCTCCTGTCTGGGGATAAATGCTGTCTTAACTTAAAATCAGGGCCTGGAACGGCACATTCCTATCGATGTATCCTCCTCATCCCCGTCATCATAACTGACATGTATTGATTCACCGATCATAGCTGTTATTCTACCCGGATAATAGGCCCCCTTTCGCTTCCAGTTGCACTGAATATAAGTCCCGATCCTCCAGTCTATGGCCCGGATGCCTGACTCATCAACTGAAGCGCTGTCACCATCATCAAAGGCCACAAAATATACACCCGCTTCAGCTTTTACAACTGTCGCAGGATACCAGTACCCGTCACTCCACAGCCCCAGGCACCTGCTGCCTTCCATCCAGGCATATAATGATACAGTTAACAAAAGTATTATCACAGCAACAGCTATTCTGCCGGATTTCATACACCCTCCTGAAGTCAGACTTTCTTTATGTTAATATATCAGGTTCTCAGGGTTGCGGCACCCCTTTTATAAAATTCTTCATGGCATCATTAACCGGTTCAGGTTTCTCCACCGGGGAAAAGTGCCCCGCGTCAGTTATATTAACATATTTTGAACCGGGTACATTTTCATGTATAAATTTGCCAAGCTTCAAAGGTGCCAGCTTGTCCTCTTCAGCTGTAAGCACAAGGAGCGGTACATTTATCCCGCCTAAACTCTCAGTGGCATTAAATGTATTGCACGCGGTAAAGTCACCAGCTGAAACAGCGGGGCTGCTCTTCTCCGCGTCAGAGATAATGCCTGCAAGCATGCCCTTATCTGTTTTAGGCGACGCGCCCATAACCGGGAGCATAGAGACGTAACCTGAATAGTTCTTCTCTATCATTTCAAAAATAGCGGGCATGACCTTAAGCCTGGCGCCTGAATTGACTATAATCCCCCCGCTGCAGTTGTCACCGCCTGAAATCAGCATCTGCAGGGCAATAGCGCCCCCCATACTGAGCCCGCATGGAACAAATGATCTGATTTCCATTTCACGGATAAAATTTTCAACAGCATCGGCGTATGACCCTATACTGTCAAACCCGGAACCCGTGCTGTCACCGTGCCCGGGGAGGTCAATGGCCACAGTGTTGCATACACCGGCAAGCCCCTCAACCTGGGCGTCCCAGAAATGTTTTGATCCTGCCGCGCCGTGGATGAATATTACAGTATGAAGCCCGGTTTCAAGCGGCCATCTCCCTGCAGTAAAGGAGATCCCGTTCATTTTCATCTCTTCCATAATCCCTCCTGTTTTTTACCTTTTTCCCACCAGGTCCTCAGAAGAGCGACCTCCTTACCGTCAGACCTTCTTGTAAGCCTGTGAAGGAACACGCGCATATCGCCTCCTTCAACCTCCTCCGCCTCCGCAACAATAACATCACCGGGAGATGTCTCTGAACGGAAGTTTATCTCATGATCGAAGAGTGTACAATCCTCCCATACTTGATCGGGAAGGGTCTCAATCGCCCACTCCACGTACATCATGTTATTCACATGACGGTACATGTCTATATCCGCAATCCTGATCCTGAATTCAGAACTGAACTCTGCCTTTGAGGGCCTGGGGAGAGGGTCAAAGGGATCATCAAGCGCCCTCCCCCTCTCAGGTTCAGCAACCCTCTCCATCCGTTCCCAGGCAGGAATCACCCTCTTCTCGCCGAGATGGTAGAATACAGCTGAATTGGTCGCGCAGCCTATAATATTACCCTCTTCGTCAAGCAGTTCAAACTCACGCACAGCGTACTCCCTGACCCTGGGCTCCAGCCATGTGTTAAGCGTAATGGTCTCCTGCCATTTCGGGTAACGGAACATCTTCACCCTCTGCCTTGTGAGGAAATAAGCTGTATGTGGATCATGGGAAAGCCCCCCTGCCTTGCGGAGAACCAGGGCATGATTAAACCCGCTGTTCTGAAGGTAGTTAACAATGCTCTGTATCGTGACACAGGCATTCATGTCTGTTTCGTAAGAACGGACTTTGTATGTTTCACTGTAATTGAAAACTGATGCTGTCATAAAGCCTCTTCTGCCGTTAAAGGGAGGAAGAAACATGTTAACGGCATATTTATATTAAAATAAAAATTCTATTTAGAAAAAAAATAAGTCAACATATTTTATTTATTGGGGATTACCGGTTGCCGGTCGATCTGAATCAGCGGAAAAGGTTCAGGATTCGCACCATAAAAGCGAACCGGGATCAGAAACAATCCCGGAACAAAAAAGAAAAAACAGATACGCTTTAAACAACAAGAAGCAGCATTATATCACAGACATTGGTCCCTGTGGGCCCGGTCTTGAGAAGTCCCCCGGTCTTTTCAAAATAGTGGTACGAGTCACTTGCCGTTATAAAATCTTCCGGGTCAAGACCCGCCTCTTTCCCCTTTCTGTAAATCTCAAGAGAGCCGAAGGCGCCTGCCGCGTCAGTAGGCCCGTCGTTACCGTCAGTTCCGGCAGCCAGGAAGTATACCCTCTCAGCCAGTGACGGTGTTTTCCTTATATCATCAATAAAGGCCAGGGCCATCTCCTGGCACCTCCCCCCCTTGCCTTCACCTTTCAGGGTCACTGTTGTTTCCCCTCCGGCGATTATGCAGAGAGGAAGGTCACAGCTTTCTCTCCATACGCATACCTCCCTCCCTATGGCAGCAAAAAAATGAGCTATTTCCCTTGCCTCGCCTGTAAGCACGGATGTAAGGATCTCGGTTCTGCACCCCAGCCTCGCACCCTCTTCAGCCGCGGCAAGGAGGGAATGATGGTTTGTCCCTATAAGTATATTCACTGTTGAACTGAACACAGGGTCTCCCGGTCCGGGCGTATCGGGGATTTTACCTTCAGCACCCGCTTTCAGTATATCCATTACCGCACCGGGCATTTTTTCCGCCAGTGAATACCTCTCCACTATTTTCATGGCGTCTGCAAATGTCGTGGGGTCAGGCACAGTTGCCCCTGAAGCGATAGCATCCAGGTTATCGCCAACCACGTCTGAAAGTATAAGGCTCAGGCAGCGCGCGGGGTGTATAATCTCAGCCAGCCTTCCCCCCTTGATATTGGAGAGGTGTTTCCTTATACAGTTGATCTCATGTATCTCAGCTCCGCATGACAGGAGGAGTTTTGAAACCGCCTGCTTGTCTTCAAGGGTTATACCCGCTGCCCCGGCAGATGAATAGGGTGAGCTCATTACAGCTGACCCTCCCCCTGATACCAGGTTTATAACAAGGTCGCCTTCACCCGCACCTTCCATAAATGAAATTATCTCCTTCGCAGCGTCTGCAGATCCACGGTCAGGCACGGGGTGCCCCGCCTCCATAAGCCTGATCTTTTTAAGGGTCTCGGTATGCCCGTATTTTACCGCGATAATACCGCTGTGGATACGGTCGCCAAGGACCTCTTCAAGGCCAAGGGCCATCCTCGCCGAGGCCTTCCCCATGCCTATAACCAGTATCCTTTTTATTTTGCCCAGATCAATGTAGTGGATCTCGGTACCTGTATCTATAGTGAGCTCATTATCTTCAAGTTTGAGCTGGCGTTTCATCATCAACAGGGGATCAACCCTTAACAGTCCTGCCCTGAAAACAGATTCAAGGACTGACATCGCATTTCCGCTGTCTGTCATATCGCTCCTCCCTCTTTCATCCTGCATTCAGCAATGGCAAGATTGTTCTTCACAAGGGGTATGTCGGCAAGTTCAAGGGCCTTCATAAAATATATGCGGGCGCTGTTATAATCCTTTTCGGAATTGAGGAGAATAGTACCCGCAGCGTTTAAAGCCATATAACTGGAGCTGTCATTCTCCGCTGCCCTGCGGAAGCAGTCCAGTGCTTCGGAATGCCTCCCCTCTTTAAGGCGGGAGCTCCCCTCCTCAAAGAGCCTTGCCCCCTCCATTGCCTTTGCAAAGAGTTTCTTCTCCCCGCAGTTTTTTATCCTCTTTTTCAGAAATTTTTCAGTGTTTTTATCCCCTCCGGCCTTCTGAAACATAGCCAGGGCCCTGCCGTAGGCCTTCCCCGCCTTTTCCATGTTCCCCTCGCCGTAATAGAGATCTCCCAGGATCCTGAGCCTGATATCAGACTCGCCGAAAATTTCAATTTCCCTGGCAAGATAGGATTCCGACTCCCTGTATCTTTTCAGGCCTATATATATTACCGCTAGATTGTGAAGCACCTCGAGAGAACCGGGTTCAATTTTTTCAAGTCTCCTGTACCACTTTTCAGCTTTTTCAGTTTTTCCCGCAGTCATGCTGTTAAGGGCAAGCCTTCTGTAAAACCATATTCTGAAATTTTTAAGCATCAATCCCCCCTTTAATCCACTATCCTGTCTTATAATATATTTCTCCTTTGTAAAGGTTTCTTTTTATTGTTCAACAGCTGTCCTTTATACGGGAAGCTGTTAATGCCGCCCTCTCCCGGGCAGGACGAGAGGGCGGCGAGAGCAGAAAACGTTTAAACGAAAAGACTTATAATAAAGCAGATCACAAAGGCCACTGTACCCTCAATGGCGGTGGCGCTTGTATATATCTTGTATGCAGTGTTAACAGGCATATTTGAAAACTGGGACACCACCCAGAAATAGGAGTCATTGGCATGCGAAACTACCATTGAACCTGCACCTATGGCTACAACAGTAAGGGCAGGATGCAGCCCCAGTGTCCCCATGAGAGGGGCCAGTATCGATGCCGTTGTGATAATAGCCACGGTTGAAGACCCCTGGGCCGACTTGAGTGAGGCGGAAATAATAAAGGGAAGCAGTATTCCCAGGTTAAGGCCTCCCATATTAACCTTGATGAACTCAACCATAGGGGAACCCTGCAGCACTTTACCGAAGGCGCCCCCTGCACCTGTTATTGCAAGGATAATAGCGGCATCCTTGATACCATGACTCATCCATGTTTCAACAGCAGTCTTCATCTCTCCTTTCTTTACAAGTAAAAGGCTGCACAGCACACCAATCATAAGGGCCGTTACAGGGTCACCTATAAAATTCATGAATATATAGGCCGTACTCTCTTTAGGTCCGAAAGGGAGTGTGGGGAAAGAAGCTATCGACTTCAGAAGAATAAGGACTATGGGAAGCGCCAGGGGAAGAAATGACATGAAAGTACTGGGGAGTTTCCCGTACTTTTCTATAAGGTGCGAATAGCTCTCCTCCACCTCAGGCTTGATATCATACTTCTTCCCTATATAATTCGCCCAGAACCATCCTGAAAGCGCTGCAGGGATAGACGCTATGAGTCCGAATACGATGACCGTACCTACATCAGCGTTCAGAAAACCGGCCGCAGCAATAGGGCCCGGTGTAGGCGGCACCATTGTATGGGTCGCGTACAGACCGGTTGAAAGCGCGACAGCCATTATACCCATAGATTTACCGGTCTCATTCGACAGGGCCTTGTTAAGTGGAGTGAGGATAACATAACCGGAGTCACAGAACACGGGGATTGACGTGATATAACCCGCTATGTTCATCGCCAGCGGCGCCTGTTCCTTACCCACAAGTTTAAGGATCGCCTTTGTCATTGAGAGAGCGGCACCGGTCTTTTCAAGGATATACCCCATGATAGTACCCGCAATAATAACAATACCGATACTCGAGAGGGTCCCTCCGAACCCGCCTTTTATCGCCGCTATAACATTCATGGCGGGCATCCCTATCGACAGACCGTAAATAAATGCAACCATGATAAGTACCACAAAGGCACTTATCTTTGCCCTGCCTGTTGCGTAAACAATTATCAAAACCGCAATAAGCAGGAACAGTAAAGCAACACCTCCTGAAACCATAACATACCTCCATTGCTGTATTTCAATTGAAGTAAATATACACAGAACAGCCGGAATATTCATAATAAATCGCCAAAAAAGAGCCCTAAAAAAAAGAACTGACTGAAAGCAAAACATGCCCGTTTACCGGCAATAACCGGAAAGGACCCGGTGCAGGGCCTCCACCGGAAGAAAGGAATTGACATTTTGTAACCACTGGTTACCAATATAACCATAAATACAAAATTATATCACCGGAGGTCCGGCAATGTCACTTCCTGACAGAAACAACCCCTACAGTTTCAATGATTATCTTGAATGGAGAAAAGATATTAACTACTACGATGACGACCCCTTTATCCGCAAAGTGGTAAAACACTACACAGGTACTGCTGCTAAGGAGGTTGAAAAGGAAGCAAGTGAGGTATCCCTTAAAGCATCATACAGGTGGCGCGACATGGCAGAAGCAGCGTCATGGCCGGAGAAGAGGCCTTACATGATGCACTACGACGGCCACCACAACAGGATAGACCGTATTGTCAGGCCCCGTGAAACAGAAATAATGGAAAAAGAAATTTTCGGAGAACTTCTTTTCACTGTAAAAAAATCTCCATGGGTCAAGCTGATAAAGATGTTCCTTATATACCAGAACGGCGAAGCATGCATTGCCTGCCCCGTCACCTGTACCGAAGGGCTTGTCAAGCTTCTTGAAAGGTACGCCGACACACCGGAGACCCTGAGTATCCTTAAACACTGCAGGGAGGGGATTAACGGAGACGTGGCAATCGGTGCACAGTATCTTTCGGAAATACAGGGGGGATCTGACGTTCCGGCAAACCTTCTTGAAGCGGTAAATGAAGGAGGGACATGGAGGCTCTACGGCAGCAAATTCTTCTGCTCCGCCACACATGCTGACTACGTGGTAGTGACAGCCAAGCCCCGGGGCGCTGAGGATGTGGCGCTCTTTGTAATGCCCTCATGGCTTCCCGGAGACAAAGAGAGAGAGATGCGCAACGGGTACACCATCGACCGCATCAAGTGGAAGATGGGCACAAGCGAACTTACCACAGGTGAACTTACATTCAACGGCGCCGTGGCCTACCCCGTTGGACCGCTTAACAGGGGGGTGGCCAATGTTGTAGGCATAGTTCTTACCTACTCCCGCCTAACTGTCGGACTGTCAGCAGCTGCGTTTATGACAAGGGCCGTCAGGGAGGCAAAACAGTACACCACCATGCGGCAGGCCTTCGGCATAACAATCGGAGACTTCCCCATGGTCATGGGGCAGATAAATGAAATTGAAAAATTCGCACAAAGGACAACAGCCGGGGCATTCAGGCTCTACCGTGATTTCTTAACACTTGAAGATACCGGCCAGTCAGAGGACACGCCTGAAACGAAGAGAAAGAGGTTCGCTGTTCGCGAACTTATAATGCTTCAGAAAATCACGGCATCAATGGATTCAACTGATGTAATAAGAAAGGCAATGTCGATCTTCGGAGGGCATGGAATCATGGAAGACTTCTCCTCGCTCCCCAGGCTTTACCGCGACTCAGCAATCAATGAGCTGTGGGAGGGGCCGCGAAACGTTCTCCTCACCCAGATGCACAGGGATTTACAGAAAGCTTCATCGTGGTATCCCCTCACTGAATTTATCTCAGATATCCTGAAAGGGGCGGATGCGGAAAAAATAAAAAAATTCTCCGCAGAACTGGAATCTATACTTTCCCATAAGAACCTGTTTACACCTGATGAAGAGACAGTAAAAATCTGCGCGCAGTGGGATGAGTTTACAGCAAGGTTATTTCATTTATACCAGGATCTCTCCCTGGCCGAAATCGGATGAAAGTATAAAACGAGGCGGGGCAACCGCTCCGCCTCTTTAGTAGAACCGCCAGAATATATTCAAGTCCCATATTAAAGCATTACAGAAAAAAGCCCATTATTAACCAGATAACATCTGATTATTCTTATAAATTTATCATAAAACTTAACTTAAAGTTGTTTAACTTAACTTTAGGTTAAATTTTATATTGACTTTTCCCCCTTTATACCTTCAGGATATACAAAAAACAGGTATTATACAGAATATCGGGAGGGGGAAATATGCATAATATAAAGGGGCTGCCGCCCTGGCGAGACTGCGACACAGACTGGGAATCCGCTTTCGACAGATATATGAAAGAAAACCGGACCCTGGCCTACCTGATGCTGAAAAACTCAGAAATATACAAAGAAAAGACAATCCTCACCCAGAAAAATACAAAGGGTGAATGGGAAAATATTTCATGGTCAGAATATGCTGACAGGTTCAGGGCAACGGCAAAATCACTTATTGATATGGGGATTAATCAGGGGGACACCTGTTCTGTCTTCTCAAGGAACTGCGCTGAATGGGCAATTTCAGACATGGCCATTCTTTCAGCAGGTACAGTGTCAGTACCGATCTATGCCACAAACTCAAAAGAGGAAACAGAATATATAATAAATGACGCGGAAGTAAAGGTCCTTTTTACCGGGGACCAGGAACAGTACGATAAGGGAATTCAGATAATCGAGAACAGCAGGTTCCTGAAATTCATTATCGCCATGAATGACGACATTAAAATTTCAGGTGAAAAGAGTTTCTATCTCAACAGCCTTATTGAAAAAGGGAAAGAGCTGACCAACAACAGGGAGTTTGAAAAAAGGGTTAATGACGCCGGCCCTGATGACATGATTACCATAATCTATACTTCAGGCACCACGGGAAACCCCAAGGGCGCTGTACACACAAACAGGAGTTTTATGAACGGTATCTTTCCTGCATGGAGATACCCGGAAGCGGGCCCCCATTTTCTGTCAATGTCAATACTCCCGCTTTCACACATATTCGAAAGGCTCTGGTCTTACGGATGCATGTCTGCCGGCGTCAAAATCGGGTACTGCCCCAATCCTATGGACTTCGTTGAATATATGGGAGTACTGAAGCCCCACTTCATGACAAGCGTGCCCCGTATATGGGACAAGGTTTATGGCGCCATACATGAGGGGATGAAAGAGGCAGGCGGCCTTAAATACAGGCTCTTTGAATGGGCAAAAAAGACAGGCCTCGAGGCGTACAGAAACAACAGCTACGGCTTAAAATATAAGATCGCTGACAAAATAATATTCAGCAAAATAAGGGAAAAACTCGGAACAGTTAACTGCAACGTCTACCATATCGGCGGTTCAGCTTTCGCGCCCGAGGTAAATGACTTCTTCCAGGCAATAGGGATCAACATCTTCATGGGATACGGCCTTACCGAATTCTTCCCTGTCTGCGTGGGCTTCAGGGACAACGCGAAATCGGGATACTGCGGGTGTCTCCTCCCCATGACACAGGCGAGAATTTCAGACGAGGGAGAAGTGCAGCTTAAAGGTATAATGTCGATGATTGAGTATTACAAAAATCCTGAAGCGACAAAGGCGGTCTTCACTGAAGACGGATGGTTCAAGACACAGGATGTGGGGGAACTCCATTTTGAGGAGAAAGACGGCGACCGGCTCGGATATATAAAGATCACGGACAGGATAAAGGAACTGATAATTACATCAGGCGGCAAAAATATTTCGCCGCAGCAGATCGAGTCCCTTCTTGGAAACGAAATGTACATCTCACAGTTTATCGCAATCGGCGAAGGGAGAAAATTCATATCAGCACTTGTGGTACCGAACTTTATTCTTCTTGAGGACTACTGTAAAAAGAACGGCATAGAATACAAAAGCAATGAAGAGATCGTGAAAAACCCTGAAATCTTCAAATTTTACGAAAACCTCATAGAAGAGAAGACAAGGAGTCTGGGACAGGTTGAAAAAGTGAAAAAGTTCATACTGCTGCCTGAAGAACTGACACAGGAAGCAGGAGAGCTGACGCCCACACTCAAGCTTAAAAGGAGATTCATTGACAGAAAGTACAAGGATCTTATCGATAAACTTTACGAGGAATAGGTCAGATTCTGTTTCTCAAACTGAAAAATAAAAAAAGCACCACCTCCGGAGGAAGCAGCGATTAATGTTAATTCGCTAAAAATAAAGGGGGAACCAGACATGGGCTACAAATTCAGAAACAGGTTGAACAGAGTCAACCTCACAGAAAAATTCAAAACAGAAAAAGCAGAGCTTGAAAAGGAATTCCAGGAAGTACTGGAGAATCTGAAACATCATTCACTCTGTATGATTGATCTTGCTGAAAAATTCGGGGACAGGGCAGTTCTCCATGACAGGGCTTACGGGAACTGGCAGGAGACATCCTGGAACCAGCTGGTAGAGCAGATGCACGCCGTTGCGGCCGCGCTTCTCGAGTGCGGTATCAATGAAGAGGACAGGGTCGGAATATTTTCAAACAACAGGGCCGAGTGGCATATAGCTGACCTTGGTTCTATGCTCATAAGGGCAATTGATGTTCCCGTTTATCCTACCAATTCCACGAAAGAGACCGAATTCATCGTAAATCACTCAGGCCTGAAATTACTTTTCCTCGCGGGGCAGACACAGTACGACAGGGCTTACCCTCTCCTGGATAAATGCCCCGGACTTGAAAAAATAGTTGTTTTTCACCGCGGCACGAAGATACATGACGACAAGCGAGTGATGATGTGGGACGATTTTCTTGAACTCGGCAGAAAAGCCGGACATAAAGACAGGATTGAAGAGATCAAAAAACGCTGCCACTACGATGATGCCGCCACTATTGTATATACATCAGGAACAACAGGCGAGCCCAAGGGTGTTGTGCTTACACACAAAAATTTCATGCATAACGGCTGGTCAATAGGCAAATATACACAGGGCCCGTTCAAGCCCGATGATTCCACCTTCTCATGGCTCCCTCTGAGCCACGCGCTTGAACGCTCATGGGACTACGGGTTCCTCACATCCGGTTGTCACATATGGTATTGCGATGACCATACAAAGGTCATGGATTATATACAGGAAGCGAACACCACGCACATGTTTAACGCCGCAAGGCTTTTTGAAAAGGTATATTCCACTCTATTCACAAAGATAAAGGAGGCATCTCCTCTTAAACAGAAACTTTTCTACTGGTCAACAGGTGTGGCAAAAGAGGCGGGGGACATGGTCCTTGACGGAAAAATGCCACCCTTCTCTCTCAGGTTTAAACGCGGCATAGCGGACAAACTTGTGCTTCACAAGGTACGTGACCTTTTCGGGAAAAACATGCATCACGTGGGAAGCGGCGGCTCATCCCTTAATCCTGAAATAGAGAAATTTTTCTTCTACTGCGGAATGCTCGTCACACAGGGTTACGGCCTTACCGAGACAGCGCCGGGAATTATATTCAATGGCCATGAAGTTTTCAGGCTGGGCACAGTTGGAGGTGTTGTACCTCTATCTGAAATGCGGATTGACCCTGCCACGGGCGAACTGCAGTTCAGGGGACCCAATGTCTTTAAAGAATATTATAAAAATCCGCAGGCCACAAAAGAAGCTTTCACCGAGGACGGCTGGTTCAAGTCAGGTGATGTCGGCGTCATGGATGAGGATGGATTTGTTGCCATAACAGACAGGCTTAAGGACCTGATTATCACAGCGGGTGGTAAAAATGTTGCCCCGCAGAAAATTGAAGTCCTTATGTGTGAAGACCACTATATAGAAAACGTGGCTGTTGCCGGTGAAGGGAAGAAGTATATTACCGCGATTATAGCCCCGGATTTTATCAACCTTACGGAATGGGCTTCCAAAAACGGAATAGAATACACCTCAAACGAGGACCTCATAGCAAAACCTGAAGTTATAAACTTCTACAAAGAAATAATAGACCAGAGGCAGAAGGAACTAGGCCAGGTCGAGCAGATCAAGAAGTTCACACTTATTCCAAATATATTTTCTCAGGAGGCGGGGGAAGTTACCCCGACACTCAAAATTAAGCGTAAAGTCGTGCTTAACAACTACAAAGACCTTGTTGAGGCGATGTACGCTGAATAGGAATGACCAGGGGGGTATAAAGTTTTTGCCGGTTTGTATTTGTATCAGTAAGGGCGGGGGGAAATTCCCCCTGCCCTTTTATTTTAAAATTACTAGTTACTCTCGCAGTTTGAATAACATTTCTGCTTGGCCACTTCGCATGCCGCCTTTTTAGCATCGCTTTTACCTGCTTTTTCCACGCAGTCATTACATGCTGAATCACAGCCTGCTTTACATGCCATAACCTTGGGATCTACAGTTGAACACTGCACAAGAGAAAGAACAAGCGCAAGCGCTGAAAGTGTTAATAATACCTTTTTCATTGAATCCTCCTTAATAAAATAAATATCTATTCCTTAAAAAAATCTGTTCAGGAATTATTACTTAAAATAATATAACTAACATGAGAGGCCCTGTCAAACAACTATATTTTTTTAATTACCTCTTATATTATAGCAGATTATGATTGGGATAGAAC
>DAIOFM010000028.1:0-20664 GCA_036745755.1 Spirochaetota bacterium
TCCGTGGAAGATCCTCCCCAGGTGCCAGTCGGCAGTGTGTATAAAACGCATCAGGCTCTCCGTTGTTAAATTATTTTCCTGTAATGCAGCAGTTCCTGATAATGAAGATTTCAGATTTAAATATTCATGGTTCCGGACATCATTTTCCGGTTTTATTTTTACAGTTCCCCTGCTGAATTCAAGCAATTAATAATTGTTACGAAAGCCGGTAAAGATGTTTAAAAAATATATCCGGCCTTTTTAAATTTAATTGCCTTATAAAAGCACCCCCCTATACTTAAATTGAATAAAGTTTTAAATTTTCAGGAGCTGAGATGTGAAAACAGACCCCTGCCGCATATTTTTAATAATCTTTATTTTTATTGCACTGAGCATACCCCTCTATTCCCTGGAAGAGCCGGCCCCTGAGGGAAAAAAATTCTCCCTGTTCGATATATTCAGCTACGAGCACCCGGTTGAAAAAGGTGAAAATGAAAAAAAATGGAGTTTTAATGCAGGAGGGGGCTACCTGAAATTACAGGGGAACATCGAATCAATGGACTGTACTTACTCAACAGCCCTGAAGTTCGACAATAATATTACAACGCTCAAACTCAGCTGGCTCGGTTTCTACGGCGAAACAAACGGCAAAAGAGATGAAAACCGGTGGTACGCCCAGGGTAACTTTGACCGCTACCTTGTAAGCAGGCTTGAATTTTTCTCTTTCACCATGTCTGACTATAATGAAATACTTGGGCTGCACCACAGGAACGATTCAGGCGCGGGCCTTAAACTGATATTCATAAGGAACAAATACCTTCTGGTGGACCTTAGCGGAGCCCCTGTCTACCAGTATGAAAAATTCAAGGACCGCGAAAAAGAGGATGAGTGGAGGTGGTCAGTAAGATGGAGGGGGGAAATAGCCCCCTTCAGGGATGATATAAGCCTCCGGTACTACGGCTATTATATACCGGTCTTCGGAGAAACCGACAACTACAGGCTCATACAGGACGTATACCTCTACATTAAACTCTCCGGGTATTTAGGGATCAAGGCGGGCTACAGGCGAGACTTCAACACCTACACGCCGGAACTTCTCGAGGCCCTGCCCGCACTCAAAAAGACTGATGAAACAACATATATACAGCTAAGCATATCCATATAAAGGAGGGGACTCTATTGTCTGAAAAACTTGTTGAGATAATATACAGCGGCCTTGAGAGGGGGTTTTCCCTTGATTCTGACACACTCCATTTTCTCCGCTCCTCCTGCGGAATTACCAATGAAGAGGGCCTGAAAGAGTTTCTGAAAGACAGCTCCCTCAATGACGGTACTGTATATGAACTGGCTATATATCCTGACACGAATTTCCGCCTGGAGGTTGAACAACATCTCCCCCCCGGGGGCATACCTGAACCGGAAATAACGGCCATATCTGAAAAAATTATCTCCATGGAACCCGACATCTTTATAATGGCGGCGGGTGAAAAACTTCAGATAGAAAGCACTGATAAAAAATCATGCATCTTATCATTCATTAAAAGACTTAACCTTGAAATCGATTTAACTTATCTCGGAGAGAAAGAAACAGCTGATTCAGAAAGCCTTTATTACAGTATCAGGGCCCTTTTAAGGAGGAGAAAATTTTTCCCCGCGGGCGACAGGGGGGATTTCATGAACCGGCTCATCCGGCTTAATTCAGCTATAAAAACGGATAATGAAGAGATAATCGAAATAGCTGAACAGGTTATATCATTACTGTCAGGCAGAGAAGAGAGAGTTTTTGACGCGCTTGAAGTTAAAAAATATTATTACGAAAGTGTAATTTCGCAAAACGAGGAATTCGCCATGCTTCTTAAAACCTGGGGCATGGAATATCTTATGATGAGGAAAATACAGCCTCCGCCTGTCTCTTTTGACGAAGCTGTAAAAATGATAAGGGCCATAGACCGTATAACATCAACGGTATACGGCCTTATTATTCCCCCATCTGACATAGCTATTCAGATTACGATAAACGGCAGCGGCTCAATACCTGATATATCCGGCTAGCTCCGCCCCGGAATGCAGCCTTTTTGAGGTTTTTATCTTGAAAAAAATGCTTGTTTATTATAATAATATATTTGAAAATTGAGTTTTGTGTGTGAAAGAATAAATTATTAGATTATTTAAATAAAAGAGGTCATTATGAGCTGCATAGTAGCAATCGGAACACAGTGGGGAGATGAAGGAAAAGCGAAAATGATCGACTACCTGACCAGAGATGCAGACATAGTTGCCAGGTACCAGGGTGGTGCTAATGCCGGGCATACAGTTGTTGTTGATGATAAAAAATTCGTTTTCCATTTAATCCCTTCAGGGATTTTACACGAAGGGAAAACATGCCTTATAGGAAACGGAGTTGTGCTCGACCCTATTGAACTTATTGAAGAGATTGAACTTCTGGAAAAAAAGGGATACAACGTAAAGGAAAGGCTTAAAATATCTGACGCAGCTCATTTCATTCTTCCATACCACAAAACCCTTGACAGTCTCCTTGAAGAGGGGAGCGAAGAGAAAATCGGCACAACAAAACGCGGCATTGGACCATGTTATGCGGACAAATGCCTCAGGGCCGGAATCAGAACAGGGGACATTTTCGATGAAGACTATTTAAGAAAAAAGGTAACAGCAGCACTTAAAGTAAAAAACCTGCAGTTTGAAAAGATGTACGGGGTTCCCACTGTATCAGTCGAAGAGATAATGGAAATACTTATCGACTTCAAGGCAAAAGCGGGAGATATGATAACCAACACCCAGATATTTCTCCATGAATCACTGAAACAGAGAAAAGACATACTGCTTGAAGGCGCCCAGGGATTCGCCCTTGATATAGATCACGGCACATATCCGTTTGTCACATCGTCCAACCCGACCATAGGTGGAGCGCTTCTCGGCACAGGCCTCAACGCCGGTGATATAACAGAAGTTATAGGCATAACAAAAGCGTATGTTACAAGGGTGGGCGAAGGGCCCTTCCCTACAGAAGCGGATGAAGAGGACAGTGAAAGGCTCAGGGTAAACGGCAACGAATTCGGTGCGACTACAGGAAGGCCGAGAAGGTGCGGATGGTTTGATATACCTCTACTGAAAAAATCGATACAGATAAACGGCCTTAACTCACTGGCAATAACCAAGCTCGACGTGCTTACAGGTTTCGACAAAATCAATATATGCATAGGCTATGATGTAAAGGGCAAAAGGGTCGACGATATATGCCTTTCGAAGATATCAACGGTTAAACCGCTTTTCATTGAAATGGACGGATGGGAGGAGAACATCTCAAGGTGCAAGTCCTTTGATGAACTTCCGGCGAATACAAAGAATTACCTCAACTTTATAGAAGAGGAACTCAACATCCCTATTTCATATATCTCAGTAGGACCGGGAAGAGAATTCACATTTAAAAAATAAGAAAAAGTTGATTATAAATAACATATTAATTAATCATTAAGAAATGCTCCGCGGTGGAGCAAATGTTTAATATACTATAGTTTCAAAGGAATATCAGGTTTAAAAATAATGCCAATGTCAAAAAAAATTATTATTTTCTGGAATTTCATTGACAGGTAAAAACGCATTTTGTACAAGGTTATCACTTTGATTTGAGTCGCTAGCTCAGTCGGTAGAGCAACTGCCTTTTAAGCAGTGGGTCCGGGGTTCGATCCCCCGGCGACTCACAAAACAAATTTTATATAGCATGTCCCCGTCGTCTAGGGGTCTAGGACATCGGGTTTTCATCCCGGTAACAGGGGTTCGAATCCCCTCGGGGATGCTTAACATAAAGGCCACTCATAACTGAGAGGCTTTTTTATTTAATACCTCTTATTAAAACCGGCCTGACCCGGATTCATTAATACTTCCTTAAACTTTCAATATAGTTCTCCTCTAACTTAAAATTTTTGATTCTCACTGCAGATTCCGATTTTTTGTCCTGTTTATCGAATATTAATGTTGACTCGGTATTACAAAATTAAAAAAATTAGCATAAAAGATCACATAATACTGAAAGATATACGGAATCCGGAGTTTTATTATGAAAGAAAAGTACAATATAATCAATCTGATCATTGCGGTTATATTCACAATCCTGGGAATCACTGTTCCGATGCTTTTTCACCTTTTCGGGCTGGGCTCAATTTTTCTGCCCATGTATATCCCGCTTGCAATAGGTTCATATCTTATGGATAAACCTGATGCCCTGATTGCCGGATTACTTACACCGCTCATATCAGCAGTTCTTACCGGAATGCCGCCATTTTATCCTCCTGTGGCCTTTATAATGATGATGCAGCTTCCGGTTTTCTGTTTTACCATTTCATTCATAAGCAGGATAAACAGCAATTATTACGTGGCACTCATCCCGGCAATTCTTCTGGACAGAATAATTCTTGCAGTTATTAATTATTTTATTCTTCCTCTCTTTGCTCTTAACCCCTTACTTGTAACTGCATACGATCTGCTTAAAGGACTCCCTGGTATAATAATAATGCTTGTCATAGTACCTCTCACTGTACCTCAGTGCAGAAAACTAGTGGCTGGAATGAACCTGTTGCCCTTTGAAGAATATGGAGAAAATAATGAATAAAAGAATAAAAGAGAGTAAAACCGACTATTTTCATAATCTTGCAGAGGGATGGGATGAGCGAGTCGGCAATAACAGCGAACGTGCGGTAAAGCTGAAAGAAGTTTTCAAGATGATCGAGATCAGTCCTGAAAATTCTGTTCTTGATGTCGGAAGCGGTAACGGTATTCTTCTGCGCTTTATTCATGAAAAAACAGACAAAACAGGAAAAATAACAGCTGTTGATCCTGCGCCCGGTATGATTAAAAAGGCTAAAGAACTTCATGATGACCTGGATAACATAGATTACGTCACTGGTTTTATTGAAGAGATCTCTCTTCCTGAGAAAACTTTCGATGTCGCTTTATGTTACGCGGTCATTCCTCATATTGATGATATCCCCTCCGCCCTTACCAATATAAACAGGATGCTTAAAGAGAGCGGGAAACTCTATATTTTTCATCCCGCATCAACTGATGATCTCAACCATTTTCATTCAAACCTCGACGCCCCGGTCAAACATGATCTTCTACCCGGAGAAAGTGAGATGAAACGTCTTCTGTCTGATGCCGGTTTCAAAATTAATACCTATATTGATGAACCGGGATTGAATTTCATGGAATGCCAGAAATGATATCTTTTCTCAAGGCCTTTTCTTCACTTGCCATACTGTTTATATCTCTCACAGTATCAGTGGATATATTCAAGATTCTGGTTCTGCTTATTTTTTTTCTGTCAATAGCCCTTTCAGTACGTGTTACCGTAATGGAAATTTTTAAAAAAAATACTATCGTATTGTCATTCGCCGTTTTTTACCTGGTTTTCGGCGCAATATCAGCATTAATAAGCGATAAAGGTTACGAGCTGATGTTTATTATATGCCTGAAAATTATACTGATATATAATGTTATCTGGTTTTCCTTTAAATGGCTGGGAACACGGGGCTTAATGGGTATTATTGCTTTTATCCCGTGGGAAAGGCTTAAGCTGTACCTGCTGCTTGTCGTTAAGGGTATATATATTTTCAGACGCAACAGTGAAATGATAGTAATGCAGATAAAATCAAGGCTTGGCAGCACTGTAAAAAACAGACGAATACTTGCCAGGTATTATACGAGAAATATAATCTTCAGGGAGCTTTACTCAATGCAGTATATTCAGGCGACCCTCTATACCAGGCTGCCTGACAGGATTAATTTTTTCCTGCCCGAACAGAAGGCCGGACCTGCGGAAATTCTGATACCGCTTTCCCTTTTGTTCTTCATTATCAATTTATTTTTTCCTGTAATCAACTGATTCAATTCTGATGGATGATAAAATGAACGCGCTTAAGATAAGAGATCTTCACTTCAAATATAAAGACGGAAGGCCGGGGCTTGCAGGTGTTAACCTGGATTGCACGAAAGGGTCAAAAGTCTGCCTTATAGGTAAAAACGGCAGCGGCAAAACAACGCTTCTTCTGAATATTAACTGCCTGTTAAATGGCAGCGGCATAATTGAAGTCATGGGCCTCAGAAGGTCGAAGCAAACTGCCGTGGAGATACGAAAAAAAACAGGGCTGCTTTTCAGCCAGGTTGAGCATCAGTTTATAATGCCGGATCTCATTAACGACATACTCCTCGGAACTTCAGGCGATTTGGCGGGGAGGGAAAAGGCAATTAAAATAATAAAATATTTTAACCTGGAAATATATTCCGCTAAAAACCCCCTTGAACTCTCCGCAGGGGAGATGAAAAGGGCCGCCCTTGCCGGAATCCTGGTCCGCGAGCCTGAACTCCTCCTTCTTGACGAGCCTTTACAGAACCTTGACAGGGAAAACAGCAACAAACTCGCGGAAATACTCAACTCTCTTGAAATGACAATGCTTATAGCAACACACAGCAGATTTGTTGTGGAAAACATTGCTGATCATGTTGCAGTAATGGATTCAGGAAAGATATCAGGGTACTACAGCAGGGATGAAGCGGTTAAAAGGAAAGATGTCAACGACCTGCTTTTATAAGAAAGGGTGTCCTGAAGAGGCCACCCTTTCTGAATTACTTGCTGTATTTACAGTGTAACGGAAAAACCTCCCATAACCGTAAATCCCGGCATGGGATAACCATCATATGTTTCATAATCCTCATCGCCGAGATTACAGAGGTTGACAAACACCCTGTAATGATCAAGAAAACCGTAAGCGAGCTTTCCGTTATAAACAGTATAATCTGAAAGCTTATTGATTCCGTCGACATCATCATAAACATCTTTGACATATTCGCAGTCAACACCGGCATAGAACCCCGCGTAGTCCAGTGAAACTCCACCGTTGAATTTATGCCCTGGTACATATGTAAGCTTCTGATTGTCATATTCATTATCAATATATGAATAACCGGCCTTGAAACCTACCATATTCATCAGGGTATATTTTGCCGACATCTCAGCGCCGTTATAGTTAAACTTATCGGCGTTTATCCATGTAGCAGGCCCGCTTCCTGTTGTCATTATCTTATTTTCAGAATAAACCCTGTAACCTGTAACATCAAATGTTAAAAACTCTATAAGATTAAACTCAACACCGGCATCATATGTTGTGAATGTTTCAGCTTTAAGATCCTCGTTGGGCAGAACATACATATTTGCAAGGTATACCTGTCTTATATCGGGGAGTTTAAATCCTTCAGCAACGCTGCTGTGTATCTTGAACCACCCCAGAGGATTTATAATGAGCCCCCCCTGCCATGAAGTGTGGCCACCATACTTCGAGTTATCAGTATAACGGGCGCCACCTGAAAGAGTCACTGCCCTGAAGAACCTCTGCTCAACAAGACCAAATACCGAGGAATCAGTGAGATACTTATCTTTAACATAGTAGGTATCTGTAGCACGGTCTTTTGCTGTGCCGCCCCATTTGCGTACATCAATACCGACCGTTATCCTGTTCCCTTCGAAGAGAGTCGCTGATTCAACAGCTCGTACGCCGTAAAGGTAGTCATCATGTTCGTATGAATCCGTATCAATTGCCGTACGCTCTGCTTCATGATGACCGTTATTATAAAAAAGATGTATCATCCCCTCAAAGCTCTTATAGTTATTAAGGATATTAAGAGATACGCCATCCCTGAGTATATCAAATGTTTCCAGGTTGTCAGTAGCAGCCCCCTCCTCGCCCGGATCGTGAATCTCTTCTTTCATCACATAGGCATTCATCCCGGCATACCAGTTTTCACCAAGTTCAAAACCGAAACGTGCGGTACCGTTCTGATTCATGTATTCTGATGTTACCTCGCTGCCATTAGGGGTGGTCTCTTCCCTGTCTCCATCAGTCTTCTGAAAATTATACGATATACCGTAATCAAAGATTCCTGTTTTCCCCTGGTGTATAACATAGTCGTCAGTGGAATGATAGCTCCCGTAACTGGCAGACAGCTCCGTTGAAAAACCTTCAACCTCCTGCCTTTTTGTGATTATATTAACAATCCCGCCAAGCGCTCCAGAGCCGTAAAGAACCGGCTGGGCCCCGTGAAGAACCTCAATTCTGTCTATATTTTTCATTGTGAAAATATCAGCTATGGGATGACCCATTATAGATGTTGTAGTATCCAGCCCATTGATGAGAAAAGGAAGTCCCGTTGTGGGGCCCCATCCCGATTTCCCTATGCCCCTGATAGACATTGCGGCAGATCCTCCGGATGCTACCCCGAAACCCATAACCCTGTTATTCCCCGTATAGAAGCTGGGTACATTTTCTTTAATTACATTGATAAGATCAGTTTTAGATGAATCTTTAACAGTTTTTTCATCAATAATTGTTACAACTCCGGGCTGATCTTTTTTACCTTTAATTATAATCTCTTTTGATTTTGCAGCCCTCTCTTTAACCAGTTTCTGCTCATCAGTAAGGGATGAATCCTCTGCTGTCTGTGCAAAGAGTGTCACAGAAATCAGCAAAAAAAATGCTAAAAAAACTATTCTTTTCATTGCAACCTCCTCTTTATTTTTGTGTTACAAATAAAATTTAAATAGCATTAGTCAAATAATAATTTAAAAAAATTATCATATAAAAAGAATCTTTTTTATATTCTTGCTATTGATATTTCCATTTTTATCATAGATGCAATTAATCTGAACTGAAGATATTAAAGCTAATGTATTCAGGAAGTTCCAGCCGTGGATATACGCATAAATAAAACCCCCGGATCAGCAGGGGTTTTATTTATGCTCTTTTAGTCTATTTATTTAATTTCCGCGTGAAAGGTTAATATATAAAAACAGATGAAATTTAAAATATCTCCTCCAGGGATTCAATAACAGCCGCAGCAGTTCTCTCTATATCCTCATCCGTATGGGCTGTAGAGAAAAAACCGACTTCATAGCCTGAAGGTGAAAGGTATATGCCGCGCTTAAGCATGGCCCCGTGAAAAGTGGCAAAAAGTTTCATATCGGCTTTCCGGACATCATCTACATAAGTAATCTCACTGTTCCCCGTGAAGTAAAAACAGAAAACCGATTCAATATGCCCGAACTGCACTCTCTCTTTATGCCGATCAAGGGCAGGCCTTATCCTTTCAGCAAAAGCTTCACATTTCTTCCTTAAATTATCGTGGAATCCCGATACTTCAATCTTTTTAAGGGACGCTATACCTGCAGCCATGGCAAGAGGGTTTCCGGAAAGAGTCCCTGCCTGGTATACAGGCCCCTCAGGGGCTATCTTTGCCATTATGTCAGCCCTTCCGCCGTAAGCCCCCACAGGGAGCCCCCCTCCTATTATCTTTCCAAGGGTTGTGAGATCAGGTTTTACCCCGAACAGCTCCTGGGCCCCTCCTGCAGAAAGCCTGAACCCTGTGATTACCTCGTCAAAAATAAGGAGTATTCCATACTCTGTACAGAGTTCCCTGACCTTTTTCAGGTAACCCTCCTTCGGAAGAATGAGCCCGTAATTACAGGGAACAGGCTCAAGTATAAGGGCTGCAATACTGTCCCCCTCCTTCTTAAAAAGAGACTCCAGTTCTTCTATATCATTGTACGGAACAACCAGCGTGTCCTTTGCATTCCCCTCTGTTACACCCGCGGAATCGGGAGTCCCGAATGTTGCAAGCCCTGAACCTGCAGCAACAAGGAGAAAGTCAGCATGGCCGTGATAGCAGCCGTCCAGTTTCACTATTTTGTCCCTGCCTGTAAATCCCCTGGCAAGCCTTATGGCGCTCATGGTTGCCTCTGTGCCTGAACATACAAACCTGACCTTCTCCATGGAAGGGACCATTGAGATTACCTTTTCCGCAAGCTCAACCTCGTACCTGTGGGGAGTGCCGAAACTCGTTCCGCTGAGAGCAGTCTCCCGAACTGCCTCAACCACTTCTTTATCAGCATGGCCCAGAATCATGGGCCCCCAGGACATACAGTAATCTATGTAACTGTTTCCATCCTCATCTGTAATACTGCTCCCCTTCCCCTCCCTGATAAAAAGAGGGGTCCCTCCAACAGACTTGAATGCCCTTACAGGTGAATCAACACCGCCGGGCAGAAGGTTCACAGCCTGTTTATAAAGTTCTTCAGATTTTGCTATTGTCATTTATTACTCCGTTAAATTTTTGCCCCCGCACCCCAGAAGGGGGCAAAGCTTTCTCAAGACCCCCTCGGGGGGATTTAGGGGGCGATGTTTGCAGAAAATAAAAAGGGGTGTTTATTAAAACCACTTATTCTTCAGTATATCTCTTGCGTGATATGTGATCACCATATCGCACCCGGCCCTGAAAAATGAGGTCATTATCTCGGTTACAACTTTCTGCTCGTCAACATATTCCTTTTCAGCCGCGGCCTTGACCATTGAATATTCACCGCTTACGTTATATGCGCACACGGGAACAGGAGAGATCTCCGCCGCCCTGCGTATAATATCCATGTATGAAAGGGCAGGCTTAACCATAACGATATCAGCTCCTTCATCTATATCAAGCTGTATCTCCTTCTCAGCCTCACGCCCGTTGCGTATATCCATCTGATAGCTCCTCCTGTCGCCGAACTGCGGAGCGCTGCCGGCGGCCTCCCTGAAGGGGCCGTAAAACGCGGAACAGTACTTCGCGGAGTATGCCATTATTGCTGTATGTGAATACCCGCTGCTGTCCAGCATCTCCCTTATGGCGTTGACCCTTCCGTCCATCATATCTGATGGGGCAACAATATCAGCACCAGCCTCGGCATGGCTCAGGGCAGTACGGGCAAGAAGAACAAGAGTGGGGTCATTCAGCACAACCCCGTGATCAACAATCCCGCAGTGCCCGTGATCAGTAAACTCGCAGAGGCAGACATCGGTGGTGACCAGTACTGAATCCTTGAATTCCTTCTTTATCTTCCTCACCGCTTTCTGCACCACTCCGTTTTCAGAATAAGCCCCGGAACCGGCATGGTCCTTCTCATCAGGGATACCGAAAAGGAGGATTGAACTGATACCGAGATTAAGGTCCGCTTCTATGTCGTGCAGAAGATTGTCAAGGGAGACCCTGTCAATATCCGGCATTGAAGATATCGATTCGCGGATCTTAACCCCCTCCCTTACGAAATGAGGCATTATAAGCTTGGACGCGTCAGGCTTTGTCTCAGCCGCCAGGTCCCTGATAAGCTGTGAAGTTCTAAGACGCCTTGGCCTGTGTATCATAATATCCTCCTCCCCGCCTCACCACTAGCCCCCTCTCCCTCTTCATTTATTCAAAACGGGAGAGGGACGGGGTGAGGGCGTAATTTTATCTATGAATAATATTTAATCAAAGCCTTTACCAACCCGTCAATTGTATACTCATCCGCCGTAACAGCAGGAGTGTAACCCTTTGACACCAGTGTCTCTGTTGTCACAGGGCCTATACTTGCCGGAAGGGCCTTACTCCCAGGTATAATTTCAAAAAAATTCGTCACTGTTGATGAACTGGTGAAAGTAACGATATCTGCCTTTTTCACTTCATCCATTACTTTTTCATCAATTGAGGCCGGCCTTTCAGCAGTGTATATATGAATCCTGTCAACATGCGCGCCCAGCTCCATGAGGCCCTCTGTAAGTGTCATGCGCGCGTCGGCGGAACAGGGGATAAGCACCCTCTTCCCCTTCATGTCATGTTTTCCCATCTCTTCAAGGAGGGATTCAGCCACAAACTTTTCAGGTATAATATCAGGCACAAGGCCGTATTTTTTAAGTTCATCACCGGACGCCCTCCCTATGACCGCAATCCTTGATTCCCCAAGGGCGCGGACGTCCCTTCCGTAAATATTCAGCTCTTCAAAAAATATATTTACCGCGTTCTGTGAAGTGAATACCACCCAGTTGTATTCATGTATCTTTCCGAAACTCCTGTGGAGCCCGGACATGTCATTTTCTTTTTTTATCTCTATTGTGGGGAACTCTATGACGCGCGCGCCGGCGGCCACGAGTTTACCTGTAAGCCTGGATGCCTGTTCCCTCGTACGGGTCACAACTATTCTTTTCCCGAAAAGAGGCTGGTTGTCGAACCACCTGAGTTTCTCACGGAGAGAGACCACCCCTCCCATTATGATTATTGCAGGAGGCTTCAGCCCCGCCTTTTCAACCTCCTCCGCGATAGAAGAAAGAGGCGCTGTTACAACCCTCTGCTCAGGCCTTGTTCCCCAGGTAACTATTCCCACCGGTGTGTCAGGGGGAAAATTCTTTTCATTTACAAGCTTTTCCCTTATATGCGGAAGGTTCTTCATTCCCATGAGAAAAACAAATGTCTTTTCAGGATCATATTCAGGAAAGTTCACATCCTCAGTTTCGTCCGCGTCTGATCTCCGGTGTCCGCTCACAACTTCAAAGGCGTTTGAAAAGTCCCTGTGAGTCAGGGGGATTCCTGCGTAAGCGGGGGCTGAATAGAAAGAGGATATCCCGGGTATAACAGCAAAGGGTATACCTGCCTCGACAAGTTCCTCGGCCTCTTCCCCTCCGCGCCCGAAGATAAATGGATCGCCACCTTTAAGGCGCACGATTGTTTTCCCCTCCCGCGCCTTATCCACTATAAGTTTATTAATCTCATCCTGTTTAAGGGTATGGTCGCTCCCCTGCTTGCCAACATAAATAAGTTCACAGTCAAGGCCTGAAAGGAGTGATTTTTCCGCAAGGTAATCGTAGATAACGCAGTCCGCTTCGCGGAGGACCCTCATCCCCTTCAATGTCAGGAGTTCCGGATCGCCGGGACCTGCTCCTACAAGATAAACGAATCCTTTATCATTCATATATATTTATCAGCCCCTTTACCCTTTATTAATCCAGCAAGTTCAGCCCCGACCTCTTCCGGATCAGCGCCTGCGGCAAATTCCCGGGCGACAAATGTCCCGTCAGGTGATGCGACTATCCCCCTGAGAATAATATCATCGCCGTCAATCTCGGCAAGAGCGCCAAGAGGGACATGACACCCCCCTCCGAAGTGTTTAAGAAAAGAACGCTCAGCTTTGACCAGTCTCTCTGTCTCCGGATCTCTGAGCTTCTCCACAACCGAAGCAGTATAATCATCACCAACCCGTATCTGCAGCCCCAGCGCGCCCTGGGCAGGAGCAGGGAGGAATATTCTCTCGTCAAGCTCAAGGACCGCGAATTCGGAGAGGTCCAGGGAAACACGCTCAGCCCCGGCCTTTGCCATGACTATGGCGTCATACTCCCTATCTTTGAGTTTCCTCAGTCTTGTATTAACATTGCCGCGAAGGGCCTCCACCCTTAGGGAGGGCTCCAGGGATTTCAGCTGGGCCATCCTCCTCATGGAGCTTGTCCCCACCAGTGATCCGCTTTTAATATCAAGGCCACCGTTGTTTTCATAAACATCGGTGTGCATTATAAGTATATCGTGGTAATCCCCCCGTTCAGGTATCGCGGCCACCCTGAGTCCCTCAACATCATCTGTGGGGAGATCCTTGAGGGAATGGACCGCCAGGTCAATCCTGTTATCCAGAAGGGCCTCCTCTATCTCTTTTGTAAAAAAGCCCTTCCCCTCCATCTTGTTAAAGGAGACATTCTGAATTCTGTCACCCTCTGTTTTTATGATTACAATTTCAGTTGAGGACCCCCCTATGAGCCCTGCAACGTAGTTAGCCTGCCAGAGGGCCAGTTCACTCCCTCTTGTTCCTATCCTTATCTTTTTCTGCATTATAACAAATTACCACCGGTTTAATACTTTAGTCCGGCAATGATATAATCCTGGCAGGCTGCGTGTCAAATGATAATTTAGGGAGGGGAATTCATGCAGGCACGACCTGTTTTATACAGATAAACGGATAATATAATGCAGGCCCCTTTATGCCGCAGAGAGCGTGGACAGGGGTCACGCTCTCCTTAAATGCAGGTGTTACTGCTGATTAATAACCTCAACAATGCGGGGGAGGTTGTTTTTATTCTCCTTATAACTCCTGTCATAAAAATAAACGGAATATATAGCTGCTGAAAGAAAAAACGCCACGCCCGCAAACATCATCAAAGGTTCATTGAAACCCAGAAAAGAAGCCGCAACAGAGCCCGCATACAATCCTGCAAAAATAGAAAGAAGGGGCAGCATAAATATCATAAAAGCTATTTTAAACATACCCTGCTGGCTCCTGGTAAACCTTATCTTCTGCCCCGGTTTAGCCATAACAGGGTTATACGCAAAAATTTCCATATGTACGGTACTGCACGACCCGCAGTTATCACAATCCGCATTCGGAGCCACCCTTACCCTGGCAAGGTCCCCGTCAAGCTGAAGGACAAAACCGAGATCTTCCTGATATTCCTGGTTTATATTTCTTTCCATGAAAATCCTCCTTTTAAAACTTTATAAAAAATATTATATCTCTGTATCGCCAAAAATCTGAAACTATAATCCTATTGATATTTAATACTTAAAACTTTGAACAAATACTGTTCCATTTGTTACCCGGTTTATTTAAAATCAACTTTAATTCTAAAATTATACGATGTTTACTCCTTAATTTCTTTCAGGTAAGAAATGCCCTGGCACCCCTCAGCCTCCGGAGATAATGATTAATTTACTGTAAAATTTTATTAAAATATTCAGTTACAAAACATATTTCTTGACTAATGATACATTGTTAATGTTAATTATATCCATAAATAAAATAGGCAGGAGAGTTTTATGAAAAAATTATCAATTGTCCTGATTATCCTGGCAATTGCCATCTTCACTGCAGGATGCAAAGACAGCAAGTCTGACAAAATAAAAATAGGTATATCAAAAATAGTATCTCACCCGGCCCTTGATGCGGTTGAAAAGGGGATACAGGACGAGCTTAAAGATCAGGGGTATACAAACATATCTTTTGACCTTCAGAACGCCAACGGCGAGATTTCAACTGCCGCTTCAATAGCACAGAAATTCAAAGCTGATAAGGTTGATATTGCAGTAGGTATAGCTACTCCAACAGCACAGGCACTTACAAACACAATTAAAGACGCCACTGTCATCTACGCGGCAGTTACAGATCCTGTTGACGCCGGACTGGTAAAATCCTTCTCAGCGGGAGATAAAAACGTTACAGGTGTTTCCGATATGACACCGGTCAAAGACCAGATTACATTCCTGAAAAAACTTAAAGACGTAAAAAAACTGGGCCACATATACGCAAGCCACGAAGCTAACGCCGTTACTCTCGCCAAGATGGCGAAAAAAGCATGCGATGAACTTGGAATAGAATTCGTTGAGTCCACAGTTACCAATTCATCAGAAGTCAAACAGGCGGCACAGTCAATAGCAGGAAGGGTGGATGCTTTCTACCTCAGCACAGACAACACTGTTATTTCAGCTCTCGCGGCCGTAGCTGACGTTGCAAAAGCCAATAAGCTCCCGATAATGTCAGCTGACCCGAGTTCAGCTGAAAAATATGAAGTATTCGCAGCCTGGGGTTTTGATTACTACAAGATGGGAAGAGCTACAGGCAAACTCATAATAAGAATACTCAAAGGGGAAAAACCTGAGTCTATACCTACAATTTTTATGACAGATCCCTCTGACGTTGACCTTTTAATAAACCTCGACGTAGCCAAAAGACTCGGAATAATGGTTCCGGATGATGTTGTTAAAAAAGCAAGCCGTGTAGTTAAAGACGGCAAGATGACCAAGAAGTAATATTTATTGCATTTACTGATATAAAAGGCGGGTGATCAATTCACCCGCCTTGCTATTTCACCACAGTACGTTCCATCCGGTATAGGTCGAATCTCAGGGCACTAAAACCTCCTATAAACTCCATCCCTTATCCGTACTGAAAAATTCAAATAAAAGAGTTATAGCCAAAAATTTAATTCTCTTTTGACGGCTTTGTCATCTCCCTGCATTATTTAATTAAATTCTTCTTGCGTATAATATGCCTTAAATATTTTGTACAAAATATTAAGGTTGCTGTAAAACAGGAAGCAGTTAAATTTTCCTTATAAAGGAATTATTGACATGAAATATATTTATACATTGTTTTCTTTAATAATTGTCTGCATATTATTCAGCCCTTTGAACGGAGCTGTGTTCACAGACATATACGGTACACATGTAACGCTCGGGGATGAAGGAGAACTGAACGGCCCGGGTCTTACTGTACTCTGGGATGGTTTAAAAAACTGGAACGTGGAAAATATATTTCTTCTGGTAGACATGTATGGTGCAAGTAGCATTGAAAATGAGAACGAACCTGCTGAAACAACCAGGTTTTATGCCCCTCTAACAGCGGGCGCCGAATACAGATACCTTGCGTTTTCATTACCTCTTTATTTAATCGTCTCTGCAAAAGGCGGGGCCATCTATTACAGAAAAGAAGCGCCGGAGCAATACGGGCCTTATACTGATCCATCCTCAACCGAAGCCTTTAATGAAACAGGCGCTTATTGCGCTGCGGATTTCGGTATACTGTGGATAATCTCCCAGAACTTTTCATTTATCATGAAAGCCGGTTACCAACAGCCTTTTGGTCTCGGCAGTGCTATTGAGGACACTGCAGGGGGGATGCAGTATTCCGTTGGGTTCAGGTATACTCTTTCAGGTTATCACAGGAGTCTAAATTATTATGAATAAAAAAAATTTTAAAATATACCTGCTGCTTTTTTTTCTTACAGGCCTGGTCTCATGTATATATGACAGGGAATTTGATGAACCTTTAAAGGTGTGCTTTGTCAGAAGCAGTAATATCTGGATCATGGATATGGACGGCGGCAACCAGGAGCAGCTTACTTTTTCAGGGCTCGATTCACGCCCCTCCTGGTCTCCAGACGGGATGAAAATTGTTTTTCAAAGTTCAAGGGACGGGAATGATGAAATCTTCACCATGGACTATGACGGTTCAAATATAAAACAGCTTACTTACACAGCAGGTGCTGATTACAGCAGCTATCCAACATGGCTCCCTGACGGGGAGAATATTATTTTCAGAGGGAACAGATCCGGTTCAGCTTATGTTTTTATCATTTCTGACAGCGGGGATGTAATTAAACAGTTCCCGGACGGATCACTGTCCCCTCTTAAACCGACATGTTCTCCTGACGGAAAATTCGCGATTTTTATTGTTGGACCGGGTTATCTGTCAAGAATGGATACCTCAACAGGTGTATTCACTAATATTACAAGTACAGTATTCAATGGCGGGCATTCATGGTCACCTGACAAAGGAACTATTTGTTTTAGCTACGGCACATCAGATCTGAATATTGGAGATCCCATGGGGTATGACAGTTATAGTACGATAGCCACGGGTTCATTTTATGATCCATGCTGGACAGCTGATGGCAATAGAATTATATATTCAACTGCTGCCACGACCGGTAACATTTCCAGTATGACACCCGACGGGTTGGATATTCAGGTTCTTACAAGCACAGGGCTTGATTCACAACCCTGTGTCCAGGGAAAACCTAGATAATTATTTCACTGTTACTGCCGCATTTAAGGAACGGGAAGATGGCCATTCTCAATTTAGCCTGTTCCACCCTTATGAACCACAGGCTTAGGGCGGCTGAAACCGCATAAAACCGAAACCGTTTTAATCAATCCACCCGCCCTGCTCCTCCTTATCCTCTCGATTTTTTAAGGGCTGCTTTGATATACGGGATATCATCCTTTTCAATAATATCTGCAAGCGGCTTACGGATTCTGAACTTTATCTCGGCAAAGGCTTCAGCATTCACCTTTGAATATTCATTAGCCTTTTCCAGCGCTTTATTCTGCAGCTGAGCAAGCTCGGTCAGTTCGTCAATAAAACCGAGTTCCTTCGCTTCTATGGGTGAGTATTTTTTACCAAGAAAGGCCATATCTCTCATTGAAGCAGGCGGCAGTATTTCACGGAGGATTGCGATCTGGCTTGGCACAAATGGAATGTTTATATTAACCTCCGGAAGGTTGACCCACCCCCTGTCGTCCCTCATAATGCGGTAATCCATACATCCTGCAAAGAATATCCCCTGCCCGAAAATATGCCCGTTTATTGCAGCAATAACAGGTTTCGGGAAAAGGGAGAGTTCTTTCAGCATAGAATTCATTTTTTCAAAAAATGCTTCAAGTACACCTTCAGCTTTTGCATTCTGCATCCACCATCCAAGGTCATACCCGGTACAAAAAGATTTTTCAAGTGAACTGGTCACTATAAGGGTTCTGTATGAATCATTTTTTTTAACCTCGTTCAGGCTTTCAGAGATCTCATCAAGAAACGGGCCGTTAAAGGCATTATCCTCCCCCTTATGCATGGTTATAATTGCTGCTGTTCCTTCATTGCTGAGAGTAATTTTCTCTGACATATCATTCCTCCATCTGTTTATTAATTGTATCATAGAATTCATTGAGCCATTTAAATCTTGCTTCCTGGCTCCTCAGTGCATATTCCGCAATTTTAACCCTTGCCGGGTTTACGCCTTTACTGATCATCTTCTTTACCGCGCTTTTAAAATCACTGACCTGCTTTTGTGTAATCTCAATCTGAATTTGAATTTTTGCCAGGGCCTTTTCTTTCGGCAGAAAGCTGATATACATGCATTTATTAAAAAATATATCCTTTCTCAGTACTTCATACCTGAATGTTCTGTCTTCCCCCTCGTTATTATCAAGCCAGGACATAAACTCATCTTTGCCCGAATCTGTTATGCTGTAAAAATGACGGTTTGGCGACCCCTCCTGAACCTGGATCTCCTTTGTTATAAAACCCTGTTCTTCAAGTTTTTTCAGGGCAGGATAGAGCTGACCGTCATTAATTCCAAAATCGGTTGTGAGCCTGCTGAAAAAGCGATTTTTAAGATTGTAACCATGGTCCGGCGTTTCAAGCAAAGCTCCCAGTATCATATGTGGAATTGACATTATTATATCCTATATTAAATATATATACCTTAAAGTTAAGGTATATATATTTAATATATAGTCAACAAAAAAATTTCAATACAGTAAATTTCACCATTTTTAACCGGTTCACCTATCTCCCCCATCCGTAAAAACAAATAAACCGTTGATTCTTATTGTTAACGACGGCAACCCGGGTACAGTTAAAAGCCTCCTGTAAATAGTTATTGATTTTACCTCTGCTTTTTTTACCATAGGGCACTTTCTAATCTACAGCGGGACCGATGGACATCAACAGGTGCTACACTATCTTAAGCGTATCGGAAACCTCCACTGACGAGGAGATAATGCGCTCCTTCAGGGCAATGGCCATGAAATACCACCCGGACAAAAACCCGGGCAAAACTGAATGGGCAAATGAGCAGATGGCCATTCTCAACACGGCCTATTCCACCCTTATGAGCCACCGGTTCCGGGAGACTGAAGCCGCCTTTGAAGCAGAGGCGCGCGAAACAAAAGAGAAGGCAGAAGCCGCGGCAAGGGAAGCTGCCCGCAAAAAAGCGGAACAGGACAAGCTGCGCGGCCTGAGGGATGAGGCCAGGAGGGAGTATCTGATAAACAGGTTTGTCCAGGCCAGGGAAACCGCGAAAGATGCGATGTACAGGTACTTCCAGTACTCACTCTATAACTTCCACAGGAGGGAGGAGCCGGGGAACAGGCGGACATACGACGGCATAGTAATGTCGCTGCGCAAAACATACCACGCGATCAAAAAACTCGCCACCCTTACAACAGACAGCGAGCTGATTGACCATTTCAGTGTTTTCAGCAAACTTATATTTGATTTCTACAGGGCATCTGAATGCGTAAATATTATCGACTCATACAACGACCGATACGAAGTTGACGCGTACCGCCTCTACAGGAAGGGGGATGACTTTCTCCATATAGCTGACAAGGAACTCTTCTTTGACAGGCACAACAGGGGATATATAAGCAGAAACAAAATCGGGCCTGACATTATGGACGCGGAACAGTGTTTCAGGCATGCGCTCCGCCTTTACGGGGACTCGTCATGGGCCGTGGAATCAAAAATAAAACTCGATTACATCCAGTCCCTCAAATCATACATAAACCTTTTTTTCTCAGGTGAATAGGGATGTTTCTGAAGTCTAAAAATTTTGTGCAGACACCTGAAATCAAACGCTATTTTATAAATGATTCAGCTGTATGCTGGGAACTTGGCACTGATATTGACCGGTCAATAAACCGCAGGGTCATAAATCTTTATTCATCCCTGAAGAAGAACCCCTTAACAGGGGGGAGGGAAATCCTTGATGTTGTTCCTTCATATAAATCAATCGCGATCTATTTTGATCCCTATACGCCAAATCTCGATTCACAAATTGAAGCAGCGGATAAAATCATAAAAAGCCTGCTCGCGGATGAGGTCGAAGAGCCGGAGATAACACCTGCAGCTATCGTAGTTATCCCGGTTGTATATGACGGCCCGGACATTGAACGTGTAGCGTCACTGAACGGCCTGAGAGTTGAAGAAGTCCCGAAGATACACACATCATCTGATTATACAGTTGCAATGATTGCTTTCCGTCCATATTTCCCGTACCTCATCGGCCTTGACCCCAGGCTGCATACACCAAGGCTGGAATTCCCGAGAAAAAAGGTCCCTGCAGGTTCAGTGGGGATAGGAGGGGAACAGACCGGTATTTATCCTGAAATCTCTCCTGGCGGCTGGAACCTCATAGGAAAAACTGATCCCGGCATTCTCCGCATCCTTGAACCGGGGAC
>DAIOFM010000028.1:20764-36406 GCA_036745755.1 Spirochaetota bacterium
AAAAATTTCGGCAGAACAAGCATGGACCTTTCCAGGGAGAGCCTTTTCAGTTCACTTGACAAACAGCTTGCACTCCTTCCTGTAAAGGCTATCAAATTTCACGGAGCCCTCTACAACGACAGCTGCGCCGATTCAGGGCTTGCAATAGACCTGATGAAATGGCTCTCGGGCAACGGGATTGAAGAGATAATTACCATGCCGGGATCTGAACTGGCGCTTAAATGTGAAGAGGCCGGGATCAGGGTAATAAATGAGGCCTTCGCTGAAAGGGGCTACCAGTACGTTCATGAAACAGGCAGGCTCCACCTTGCCCCGCGTACAGCCGCCGGCGCTGTCCTTTCAGACTATAAAGATGCCGCTGAACACTCTTCACTTATTATTAAATCAGGAAAGGTAAGGGCCTCCCTTCCTGACGGGGACAAAGGGGTTTTCCCGCTTAAGGCAGACACACTGTGCATACATTCCGATTCCCTTATCGCGCTCAGGCTCGCTGAGTTCCTTCACTCCGAATTAAGGGGAAAAGGCAAAGGAGGAGAGACAGACGCGTCAAGGCTGCATATTGAATTTCTCTCTGACGGAATCTGTTTTATAAAAAACGCGCCCCTGTATGGCAGGCAGGACAGGGGGATCTCTCCCGGAGGGGCAATGGACAGGTTCGCCTGTAATACAGGGAACATCATGCTTTCCAATCCTCCGGATTCCCCCTCCGCAGAAATCATACTGCCCCCGGTTATCCGTTTTACAGCGGATCTCTTTTTTATACTCACAGGCGCCCCCTGTTCAGGCACCTTTCTTGAACAGGGTAACAGCAAAATTCCGGTTAACCACGCAAAGGTTTACACTGCACGTAAAGGCGACATACTCCGCCCGGGCAGACGGGAGAGAGGTTTCAGGACCTATCTCTCCACAAGGGAGGTATTATCATCCGGGAAACAGAAATCCCCGGCAGGACGGGAGAGGGGAAATGAAAACTTCATCGTCTCATGGATCGATAAGGAAGGGTATATAAGGGTCATCCCCGGGCCTGAATATCACTCCCTCTCCAACCCGGAAGATTTTTTCAGCGGGATGTGGAGGATATCCGAGGATTCAGACAGCATGGGCCTCAGGCTCAGCACTGCCGGGAACCCCCTCAGTACAGACTTAAAAGGTATAATTTCAGATCCTGTGGCAGACGGCACTGTTCAGCTTACACCATCCGGGCCTGTAATACTTCACCGGGACAGGCAGACAATGGGGGGATACCCGAGAATATTCAGTATTATTACACCGGACCTTGATCTGCTGGCTCAATATATGCCCGGGGAATTTATAAAATTCAGGATGGTGACTATTGAGGAGGCGCGAAAAGCCGCCGCCGCGAGGACCAGGGTTATTAAATCACTATTAAAGAAATTCAAATAAATTTTCTCAGCGCCTGTATAAACAAAATTTGAGTTTGACATAAGTATCCATAAGCGCCGATTAATATATTAACTACCTTTATGAATATGGAGTTTCACCTTGTATAAAACAGATTCCCCCATATACGCTGAAATTGATCTTGCAGCATTCAGGCATAACATCTCTGAGATAAAAAGAATTATATCACCGGGTACGGGGATAATGGCCGTCATAAAGGCCGATGCCTACGGCCACGGTGTTGTTGATATCGCGAAAGAAGCCATAGCCATGGGGATAAATTTTTTCGCTGTTGCGCGAATGAACGAGGCCAGGGTACTCCGTAAGGCGGGGATAGAGACTCCGATACTTCTCTTTGACGACTCCCCATCCTACAGTGCGTCAACATATATAGATCTTGGCATACGCGCATCAATAAACTCCCTGGATGAAGCCTGGTACTTCTCAGAGTCCGCTTCAGGCTGCGCGGATAAACTCCGGGTACACATTAAGATCGATACAGGCATGGGCAGACTGGGGTTCCTGGCTGACGGCCTTACTTCAGGGGAGGAGACAGCCCCCCTTTCCCGGAAGATCATGGAGATATCACGGCTCCCCAATATTGAAGTTGAAGGAATATATACACACTTCGCCAATGCTGACACAAGGGACAAAACCCATGCGATGGAGCAGCTCTCCCTTTTCAGAAAACTCGCGGATGACCTTAAGCCGTTAGCTGGCGGGAAACCGCTATTTCACATGGCAA
This sequence comes from Spirochaetota bacterium, assembly GCA_036745755.1. Classification (GTDB taxonomy): domain Bacteria; phylum Spirochaetota; class UBA4802; order UBA4802; family UBA5550; genus UBA5550. The sequence goes on from DAIOFM010000028.1 coordinate 22,911, forward strand.
ACAGCGCCGCCATAATGGAGATACCGGAATCCCACTTTGACATGGTCAGGGCAGGTATAATACTCTACGGCCTCTACCCCTCCGATGAAGTTGACCGCGGCATAATCAACCTTAAACCTGTGATGTCCCTGAAGTCAAAAATATCACACCTGAAAAAAGTCGGCCCCGGATTCAGGGTAAGTTACGGAAGCACCTATATAACCGACAGGGAAACTGTTATAGCAACCATCCCGGCAGGTTACGCGGACGGGGTAAAAAGGCTCCTCTCCTCAAACGGGTATATGCTTGTACGGGGAAAACGCGCCCCCATAATAGGCCGTGTCTGCATGGACCTTACGATGATCGATGTTACAGAAATAGATGGTGTCTCCATAAATGATGAGGTGGTAATCATAGGGAGGCAGGGGGAGGAGGAGATATCCGCAGATGAACTTGCCGCAAAAACAGGAACAATAAACTATGAGATCGTAACATCAATTGCAACCAGGGTACCCAGGATAATACTCAACAGATCGGTTTAGCCGTTCTTTTTCCTGTCAAAGCCGATCTTTCTTTCCGATTTATTTACAGGAATCATCAGTTGCCTGATAGCGGCAACAAGCTGCTGTATAGTTTTATCATGCCCTGCGGCCGTTTTTTCAAGCTCGTCAAGGCGTTTGGCAATATCTGCCTGTGCCGAAATAAACTCCCTCATTTTAACGAATGCCCTTACAACCAGCACACTCATCTTATCAGCCTGCGGAGTATTAAGAATTGTTGCTATCATTATTGCCCCATGTTCTGTAAATGCGTAGGGATTATTCGTTGAATGCTTTAAAGGTTTTAACCGGTCGCAATTTGCGACCAGTTCTTTTCTTTCCCCATCGTTAAGTTGAAACATAAAATCTGCCGGAAAACGGTTTATATTTCTTTTTACCTGTTCATTGAGCCGCTTAGTCTCAACGCCATAGAGTTCTGCAAGATCACGATCTATCATGACCCTTTCACCTCGAATTATCAATATCTTATCCTTAATATTATCAACATGAACCATTTCTGTTTTTTTCCCTTTTTACTGATCTATTTATAGACGACATGAAACTGCGGAACTTATAAAAACTGTTACAAAAAATACAGTTTTCTCTCAGGAGATTAAATTTTTTTACTCCTGGATCAAGGCCGGTCATTAACTTTTTAGAGGAATAAAACTTGACTAAATCAAGCAATATTTGATTGGTGTTAAAAGAAGGTAAGGCAATGATTGAAGGCAACACAACAAAAAAAGAGATTAATTTCCCGGCTGAAGTAATTTTCAAATCGATTTTCAGAAACAGGCCCTATACTATGGAAAGCATTAAAACCATTCTTGCCGAACATTCCATTGACCAGGGTAATGTTATTGCAAAAGAGAGTTCAGGTGGAAAATTTATTTCCTACACTGTGACAGGGATTTTCCCCTCCGAAGAAAACCTGAATACAGTATGCACCCAGATTACAATGATCGAAGGTTTCATGTCCCTATTCTGAAAGCTGACTCATCCCGGCGATGGCCCCGGTGCTCCATGCGAACTGAAGGTTAAACCCTCCGCTGTCGCCGTCAATATCAAGAAGCTCACCCGTAATATACACCCCTTTCACAATTTTTGATTCCATTGTCAGAGGATTTATTTCATCAACAGAAACCCCTCCTGCAGCAGCCACCGCATCATCAAAACCCCTGCATTTCCCCGGCTCAAGCCTCAGACCCTTGAGCACGGAAACAATGGCCTCAATATCACCTGCTGTCACGGTGCCGTTCCTCTTTTCCGGATCAATCCCCGCAAGGGGAAGAACAACTTCAGGAACACGCTCTTTCAGTATGCCGAGAAGGCTGAATCCCAGTTTCTTACTCCTGTTTTCCATTAAAATATCTATCATGCCGCGAAGCTCCGCAGCTGATGAACCGGGGAAAAAATCAATTTCAATCTCAGGCCGTTCACTTTTCAGTATAAGCTCATTGAGCCGGCGTGACACCTTAAGTGAAGCCGGGCCTGAAATCCCGTAAGCGGTAAAAAGAAGCTCATCACAGGACTCCGCAACGACCTTTTTTTTATGATAGACCCTGACCCCGCAGTCCCATTTGATACCCTGAAGCCTGTGCAGGGCCTTTAAGGGAATATTCAGTGGAGTAATGACCGGGAAAGGCTCATGTACAGTATGCCCCAGGGACTCCGCCAGTTCATAACCGGCACGGGAAGCCCCTGTCTGGGGGAAAGCACAGCTCCCGCAGGAAAGGACCACCGTATCAAACTCCTCCTCCTCCATACCGGCAGTCACAACTCTGAAACCCTTTTTTAATGGTATGATTTTATCGATACGCCTGTGAAGCCTGAGCTCAACCTTCCTTGAGGCAAGTTCATATTCGAAAACTTTAGGGAGAAGTGATGCCTGAAGGGAGGCGGGGAAGAGTTTCCCTTCATTCTCCTCCACGAATGGAATGCCTATTGAACTGAAAAAAGACTCTGTTTCAGGAAGCCCGAACTTCGCGAAAACGTTATTTACAAACCCGGGATTATGGCCGTGATACCTGTTTTTCTCTATGCCGGTATTGGAAATATTACACCTTCCGTTACCTGTAACAAGAAGTTTCCTCCCGATCTTTTTCTGCTTCTCAAATAAAACTACATCGCAACTTTCAGACGCCACAACTGACGCGATAAGACCGGAGGCACCTGCCCCGATTACTGCAACTCTTCTTTTCATTATTTTACGACCGGTTTCTGAACTAATCTCTCCGGGCCTCCCAGCTGTCCTGGGTCCCGGCATATCTGTAATATCCGCGGACTATCTTTCCGTCCTTTGAAAAAATACCGTAAAACTCCTGGCTGAACATGGCAGTTCCCCCGTATTTTTCAACATCTTCCTTTGATGTAATAGACCTTACAAAATATATCTTCTCTTCATTTACTTTCAGGTTTTTAAGGGGCTGGGGAATTCCGTTCCCCCAGTTATAAAATTTTATTGTACCGTAAAACATCCCGTCTGAGATGCCTATAAATATCTCCCCCCTGTAGCCTGACATTGAAACCCTGTATGTTCCGGTATAGTTTTCCGGGTCTTTTATACCGCTTTCAGCAACACTGTTGCCTCTCAATATAACCGGTTTGCCGCTGCCTGAAATATCCCCGTTTACCGCGGCTCCATTGATGGAAGACCCCTCCCCCTTCCCGCCGGAAATAATTTTTTTACCGCAGCCTGAATAGCATATAACAGCGATCATTAAAAACAGAAACCCGCGTCTAATCACCGGAACCTCCTGTGCAGCAGTGAACTAACGGCCTGTTATATCTTCGTCAGTTTTTATCTCTTTCTTTATTAAACCCGCGTAAAAGAGGAGCGCAACGCCTATACCGGCCCAGACAAAAGTCCTGAACCTCCTGATTATACCTACAGATAATCCGATTACCGGATCATAACCGAGTATTTTAAGCGCAATTGAATAGGAACCTTCACTTGTCCCTACATTCGCGGGTACAAAGAAAAGGGCACTTGTGGCTATAAATCCGAAAATGTATACAAAGAGGGCCTCAATAAATGTAAAACCTGCAACCGGTGATATGAATTTAACGATAAGCCAGATTTCAAGGGAACATGAAATAACTATGGCGAAATAATGAAGGGCCAGTGAAATATAAAAATGATTCAGATTGTCCCTGCTGCTGAATATAAACGATATTTCACTGTCTATCCTTTCAATTTTTTCTCTCCTTCCCTCAGTCATTAAACGTTTACTCATAAATTCAGGGAGCCTATTAATCACCCCGGCAACAAGCCCGCTGCTGTGCGCTCTAATCATTCTGAAAGTTACAACAAGCATCCCTATAAAAAAAACCAGCAGCCCGATAAATACGGCAAGATTGTTCATAAACTGTTCTCTGAAAACAAACAGGCCGGCAAACATCCCGGTCAGGACCATAAGCACATTTGATATAATATGTATCAGTCTGTCCAGAACAACTGTTGCAAGCCCTGTTCTGAATGGAACAATGTCCCTTACATACATAGCCTTCAGCGGTTCCCCGGCCGCGGCACCAAGAGCATTTATTGAAGAAGTCGCATCCCCGGCAACCCGGGCAAGAACGAACCTGTAAAAATTTCCATGAGGAACAGGATAATTAATCAGGACCCGCCAGGCATATGCCAGAAAAATGTTGCTCAGAATAAATATAGAGCATATCAAAGCGAATCCGCCCCACCCTGTTTTCCTTATATGCTCAATCGTAGTTGTTATTCCCAGTTTCTGAAAGAGAAAAACAAGAAGCAGCGCACCGGCAGCTAAAAATATGTATTTTGAAATTTTCATTACTTTCCTTCTATAATACTGATTTTAAAAATATCTATAACCGTATAACCATAACTGTCAGATCATCTGCAAGTTCGATATCCATAGAACTTGCTCTTACGGCATTCCTTATAGTGTTAAGTATATTTTCACTGTCACTGTCAATGTTCTCAATGACTATCGCTCCGAGACGATCAAACCCCTTATCGATATCCATATCATCTCCACCAAGCGCCTCAACAAGGCCGTCAGTAAACAAAAGAAGGATGTCCCCTTTTTTATATTCAACGGCACCTGATGAATAACCTGCGGAATCAGTGACACCAAGCGGTTTACCTGCAGTTTTCAGAGACACAATCCCCTCAGACCTGCTTATGAGCATCTGATCATTATGACCGGCAGAGGAGAAGAAAACATTTCCTCCATCTTCATCAATTATAGCATAAAAGGCGGTGACAAACATCCCGTATTCCGATTCACAGTAAATCTGCCTGTTGGCCTCTGCGAAAAGAGACACCGGCTCATAATTCGTTCTCTGTTCTGCTCTTAATATATTTTTCACTGTTCCTGTAAAGAGCGCGGCAGGTATTCCCTTGCCGGAAACATCCGCGATAAGAAAAGCTGAAAAACTTTCATTTATATCGTAAAAATCAAAAAAGTCCCCTCCAACATCTCTGGCCGGTTCATACAAAAGAGCTATTGAAAGCCCGCCTGCCTGCCTGGGAATGCGGGTAAGGTTTTTCCTCTGTATTTCAGATGCGATTTTAATCTCCTGTCTCAGCCTTCGTCTCTTCTCCTCGCTTCTCCTGTCAGCATAATTACGGTAAATACCCGTGACATGGTTTATCAGAGACGTCAGCACATGCATCTCAAATTCATCAAAAAGTCTACGGTTTTTCTTGTCAGTAAGATTCAGAACCCCCACAATAATGCCGTTATAAAACAGGGGGATTGAAACAAAGGCGTCCGACTTGTATCCCGCGCTTTTTTTAGTAACTGAACCAGGAAGATCGGTCGTTACATTCTGCACATTCATCGCCTTCCCGGTTCTGAACACATAGGCCGCAATGGAATCCTCCTTTATTACTGTTCCCTCAGGAATTTCTGAACCATGTGAAGCAACAACCTCAAGCTGTTTTCTGTCCCTGTAATAAAAAATTAATGACGCCCTCTCAACATCAAGAGAGTCAGCAAGTATTCCGAGTACTTTATGAAAAAACTCAGTTTCATCAGTTGCCTTAACTGCTGCACTTGAAAGTTCATAAAGAGCATTCAGCTCCTCAACCCTCTTTTTAAGGTCTTCATAAAGAAGCCTGTTTGTAATGGCAGCCGCGGAAATCATGGCTATTATTTCAATGATATTCTTCTCTGTTTCTGTGTAGCCGTCAATGGAGGAAGAGTTAACAGCCTCAAGAACGCCCACGGGTTCCCCCCTGGCGTTCATAGGAGTGCATATAAGATTTCTGAATGAAATGTCTGCTGAATGCTCTGACGGAACAGACGGTTGACGAAACGAATTATTATTTATAACAACAGTCTCACATGTGCGGAAAACATTAATCCCTACGCCATCATCAACAGGCCTGGATTCCCCTTCGGCCTTATCCATATCACGGGATATAGCAGCTTTAAGATAAAGTTTGTCCTCATTTTTATTGTAAAGAAGAAGTGACACTGATTCAGATCCGGTCAACTCGCAGGAAATTTTTACTATGGAACTGAACAGCTCGGTCAGGTTTTTTTCAGGAGATATCTCCCTGTTTATTCTGAAAAAAAGTGAAATATCAATCCGCGATCCCTCGTCAGGCATAATCATCCTTTCCAATAATTATCTCTTCCCTGAGTATTATTATACTAATGTTACGCATTTTAAAAAATAGGTTTATAATCAAATTTATGTATCGCGTTTATAAATCTGACAGTATGAGTCTGCTGCCTGATAACGATTGAGTTGGTCCTTGCCCCTCCTGAAAAGTAACGCACACCTGGCAGAAGCACTCCATCAGTTACCCCGGTTATAGCGATAAGGATATCATCACCCCTTACCAGGTCCCTTATCTTGTAAATTCTGTCAGCATTACCTCTTCCCAGATTTTCGGCCACCGTCTTTTCAAAATAATCGTTATAAAAAACCTTTGCCTGCATATCGCCGCCAAGACACTTAAGTCCAGCTGCAGCTGTAACAGCCTCTTTTGCCCCGCCTACACCCATCATAATATCTATGGAAGAATCTTCAATCGCGGTGGATATAACTCCAGAAATATCCCCGTCTGTAATAAAGCTGATCCTTGCGCCGGTTTTTCTTATATCCTCAACAAGCTGCCAGTTGATCTCCCTGTCAAGCACGCAGACGGTTATATCTTCAATATATTTACCTTTAGCCCTTGCGACCCTCTTAATATTTATGTCAGGAGGCTGGTTGATATCAACTACACCTTTTGCGTCAGGGCCCACAGCTATTTTTTGCATCATGCAGGGTGGAACCTTCATAAATGAGCCCTCCCCGCCTATAGCAACAACGGAAATTGAATTATGCCCCCCCAGGGCGCATGTCCTCTTTCCTTCAAGGGGCTTAACTGCGATATCGACTTTAGGCCCGTCACCTGTGCCTACCTTCCTCCCGTCATAGAGGTAGAGGTCCCTGTTGGCGGCACCGATAATAACATCACCCTCTATATCCATCTTTTCGAGCAGTTTCCACATAGCCTCATCAGAGGAGCGATAACAGAGTTCATCATCCCCTTTCCCCATATATCTGCTGGCATACAGCGCAGAAAGCTCTGTCAGTCTCGTGGCCTCAAGGGTGAGGTTTCTGTTCATATAACCTCCGAAAGGATCGTTAAGATCAAATGATATCATAATAGCCTGTCATATTATCGGGATGAAATGATATTTTCAAGACTTTTTCAGATGGCTGCAACTTCAATCCATCTACATAAAATTCCCGCTGAACAAATAAAAAATACTCAAAAAATTCAATATTTACTCCTTAACTTATTTCAGGCAAAAAATGCTCTATTACCCCCGCCGCCTTCGTCTGGGGTATATAATTTTTACTTTTTTACACTAAAAATATATATTAAGGAATTATTACAGGAAAAGATTTTAATTGACTGTATATAATAGAAGTTTATAGTAATGTGACATAAATCTCCAGGGGAAAAAAGTGAAAAAAACGATCATGATTATAGGAGGGGGGCTCCTCCAGACTCCTGCCATCGATACAGCTAAAAAGATGGGTTATCAGGTAATCGTCACGGATTACAACCCCGAGGCAATCGGAATGAAACACGCTGATATACCGATTGTAATGAGCACAAGGGACATCCAGGGCTCTGTGAGAATTGCCAAGCAGCAGAATGAAATTACGCCCATAAGCGGGGTCCTTACAGTGGGAACCGACGCATCGATGACTGTTGCCGCAGTGGCCAATGCCCTTAACCTCCCGGGGATAAGGTTTGAAGACGCAGAGGCTGCCACAAACAAAATCAAAATGCGTATGAGATTCAAAGAGCACGATGTACCCTCCCCTGCTTTTCTCCCTGTATGGTCACTTTCAGACGCAAAGAAGGCGTGCAAAATTCTCGGATTCCCCCTGGTAATAAAACCGTCAGACAATATGGGAGCACGCGGAGTTATAAAGATTGAAAACGCCAACCAGGTATCAGACGCCTTCAAGTTCGCCAAAAGCGCGTCCCCCAGCGGCGACCTTATTATTGAACAGTTTATGGAAGGACCGGAGCTTTCGATAGATGCCATAGTCTACGACGGTGAAATCACCATAACGGGCGTGGCGGACAGGATTATCGAATTCCCCCCGAACTTCGTTGAAACCGGGCACAATATGCCCTCCGCCCTTCCTGAAGAGATACTTAATGAAGCCTGTGATGTAATGAAAAAGGGTATTAACGCCCTTGGAATTACCATAGGAGCGGCAAAGGGCGACATCAAAATCACAAAGGACGGGCCAATGATAGGGGAACTTGCTGCGCGCCTGTCAGGGGGATTCATGTCCGCCTATACATATCCTATTTCAAGCGGTGTTGATTTAATGAAAGCGGTTGTTGAAATTTCCCTGGGGCAGGAGCCCGGCAACCTTGAACCGGTTTTAAGCAGGGTTGCTATTGAGCGTGCTGTAATCTGTAAACCGGGAATTGTAAAAAAAATATCCGGCCTTGAAGAGGCTCTAAAGGTCCCGGGTATAGAGGGAATCTTTCTTAATATAAAGGAAGGGGATCTTGTCGTTATGCCGAGATCCAATGTAGAAAAATCCGGTAATATTATTGCATCAGGGAAGACATTAAAAGAGGCCGAACAGGCAGTGGCAAAATGCATGGGGCTCCTCAAAATTGAAACCACTGATGATTCTGAAATTACCATGAAAGCAATCCATGCTGCCGCGAGAGAAAAATTCAAAAAGATATGCTTTGTCTGCAAAAACTGCGACGGCACAAATTGCGCTTCCGGTGTACCGGGCATGGGAGGCGTCGGAACAGGGGAGTCTTTCAGGCGAAACACGGAAGCATTAAAAAAATACAGGGTAGTAACAAAACTGATTTACGAATCCTCCGAACCGGATACAGAGACAGAAATTTTCGGGAAAAAGATTGCCCTCCCTGTTATGGCCGCTCCCATAACAGGTTCAGTTACGAATATGGGAGGAGCAATTGATGAACTCGATTACAACATCGCTGTTGTTAAAGGATGCAAAAAATCGGGTACGATAGCGTTTGTCGGAGACGGGGCGACTCCTGATAAATACAAGATCGGCCTTCAGGCAGTTGAAGAGGAGGATGGCTGGGGGATACCGATCTTCAAACCGAGAATGGACAACAGGGAAATAATAAAAAGAATCAGGGCAGCGGAAAAAGCCGGGGCCATAGCCGTCGGCATTGACATAGACGCGATCGTATTTAAAACCATGGCCATGAAAAATCAGTCAGTAGGCCCGAAAAGTTTAAACGAACTGAAGGAGATCAAATCAACCACGAAGCTGCCCTTTATTCTGAAAGGGATAATGAACCCCCATGACGCGGAACTTGCAGTTAACGCCGGCGCTGATGCTATTATTGTATCAAACCACGGAGGAAGAGTGCTTGACCAGATGCCGGGCTCAATGGATGTCCTTGAAGAGATAGTCAACGCTGTGGGGAAATCTATAAAGATAATGGTTGATGGAGGTTTTCGGGATGGTGTTGACATTATAAAGGCCATGGCCCTGGGAGCTGAATATATTCTTATAGGACGGCCTGTTGCCATTGCAGCGGTGGGAATGGGAATTGATGGAACTGCTTTCTACATGAACAATATAAGGGAGGAGCTGCGTAAAGCAATGATACTTACCGGATGTAAAAGTCTTTCTGATATAAACAGGGAGCTGATCAGAGAAATAATAAAATAAAAAAATTTCCTGCCCGCGGGTTGGTGACGGGCAGGAAATCTCTAGTTTAATCTTTCACGCCGGTATGTATTGCTCCTCTTTATCATTTCTTGTAATCGAAGAAACCTTTCCCTGTTTTTATCCCGAGAAGTCCGCCACGGACCATTTTCTTGAGTAATGGCGCAGGCCTGTATTTAGGATCTCCGAACTCTGTATATAGGGTGTTCATTACTGACAGTATAATATCATTCCCGATAAGGTCTGAAAGTGCCAGCGGTCCCATAGGATGATTGGCTCCGAGTTTCATGGCTTCATCAATATCAGCCGCTGATGCTATGCCGTCACCCAGTATTCCTATTGCCTCGTTAATCATCGGGACAAGAATTCTGTTTACAACAAATCCCGGTGCTTCTTTTACTTCCACGGGAGTTTTCCCAATCTCTTTTGTAAGCTTCACTATAGCTGAAGTAACATCATCAGATGTTGCAATTCCCCTGATTATCTCCACAAGTTTCATCATCGGCACCGGGTTGAAAAAATGCATGCCAATCACTTTATCTGGCCTCTTTGTTGATGACGCTATTTCAGTTATAGAAAGTGATGAAGTGTTTGTCGCAAGTATTGCAGACTCTTTGCATACTTCATCAAGCTCTTTAAATATTTTCTTTTTTATTTCCATATTTTCCACAGCGGCTTCTATTACCAGATCAGAATCCGATATATCTGAAATATTGACTGTGGTCTTAATCCTGCCGATTATTTTGTCTTTCTCATCAGCAGTTAATTTTTCTTTCTGAACGAGTTTATCAAGATTTTTGGTAATAATTGACATCCCTTTTGTGAGGAATGATTCTTCAAGATCGCGCATTATTACGTCATGCCCGTATTGAGCCAGAACCTGCACTATGCCTGCTCCCATTGTACCTGAACCAAGAACTGTAACTTTCATTTCTGCTTCCCCTTTATCTTTTTCATTTGGTTTTAAAATGAGGACTTCTCTTTTCCACGAAAGCAGTCATACCCTCTTTCTGGTCCTCTGTTGCAAAACAAAGAGCAAAAACCTGATTTTCAAAAACTATCGCAGTATTAATATCAGTTTCCATTCCCTTGTTAATTGCAAGTTTGGAATACCTTACCGCAATCTGTGCTTTTGAAGCAATTTTTCCCGCAAGCTCAATTGCCACATTCATAAGCTCTTCAGTTGAAACCACCTTGTTTACAAGGCCAAGTCTTTCCGCTTCTGACGCCGAAATATAATCACCGGTCATGATTAACTCTTTTGCTTTGGCCAGTCCTATAAGTCTTGGAAGCCTGACACATCCTGAATAACCGGGAGTTATGCCAAGACCGACTTCCGGCTGTCCGAACTTTGCATTATCGCTGGCAATTCTGATATCACAACTCATTGCCAGTTCACAGCCCCCTCCAAGGGCAAATCCATTTACTGCAGCAATTGTAGGGATTTGCATCAATTCAACTTTTTTAAATACCGACGAACCGAGTTCACCCCATGCACGCCCCTCTTCGCTATTGTAATCTTTCATCTCAGTAATATCCGCTCCGGCCACGAAAGCCTTGCCGTCTCCTGTGATAATAAGGACATGAACGCTTTCATCAGCATTAATCATATCAACAGCGTCACCGAGTTCGGTGAGAAGCCTGGTGTTAAGAGCATTCAGGGACTTGGGTCTTGACAGGGTCAGTATGCCTATATGCCCCTCTTTCCTGTACTTCAGATTCTCGAACTGAACATCTACTTTCACATTCATAATCTGCCTCACAACTGATTTTTTATCCCGTTCAATAACGAACGGGTTAGACTGCCAGGAAATACTATATGTTAAATCACCTGATAAACCCGCGGTGATGATATAAATTTTTACATCACAACAGCATCAATCGCAATACTCTGTTTATTTTTAATACCGTGGTCGCATTAATTATTTTTCAGTAATTCGGGATAATTTGACCGGCCACAAATTTTACTTTTTATGTAACTAAAACAGCTACACCGACGATCGGAGTAACCACATTTTTTTCACTATAACATAACAAGCGTTATATTTTTTTTCTCGAAAAAATTTTTATCTCTTGACAACACCGGCATCCGGGGTCTATGCCGCAAAAAGAAGACCGGAATTTCCGGTATATTTTCCAAAATAATGGAGGCTCTGTATGAACGAAGTAGTAGTAGTTGGAGCATGTAGAACACCAATCGGCAAATTTCTTGGAAGCCTTAAAGATGTACCGGCGAGACAACTTGCAGTTACTGTCGGAAAAGAAGCTATTAAAAGAGCAGGTGTTGACCCCTCAACAATTGACGAGATAGTAATGGGCCAGGTGTATCAGCATATGCAGGATTCATTACCAGCAAGGGCCGTTGGGCTTGAATGCGGTCTCCCCTTCAAAAGTGCTGCCATGGTTGTTAACCAGAACTGTTCATCAGCCATGAGGGCTGTTGAAATAGCATCTTATAAAATTATGCTCGGTAAAACAGACATAGCACTTACAGTGGGTGTGGAGAACATGACAAGGGTTCCATATATGATCCCTAATGGAAGAACAGGTTACAGGATGGGCAGTGGTGAACTCGTAGACGCGCTTCTCCATGATGCGCTTTATGACGCACTTGTCCCCGGTCATATGGGAATGACTGCGGAAAATATAGCGCAGGAATATAACATCACACGTGAAGAATGCGATCAGCTGGCATTATTAAGTCATCAGAGGGCGGCCAAAGCGGTTAATGAAGGCGCTTTTGATGAAGAAATAATACCCGTTGAAATTAAAACAAGAAAAGGCACAACTGTTTTCGCCAAAGACGAACATTTTCTGCCCGATGCAAATCTTGAATCAATGGGTAAGCTCAGGCCGGCATTTAAACCTGACGGCGGTGTTGTAACAGCTGCAAACGCTTCAGGCATTAACGACGGTGCAGCAGCGCTCGTTCTAATGTCAAAGAAAAAAGCTGAAGAGCTTGGCATCAAGCCTCTTGCTAAACTTGTTAATATAGTTGATGCGGGTGTTGACCCAAAATTTATGGGACTCGGCCCGGCAGTTTGTATCCCTCAATGCCTCGAAGAAGCAGGCCTCAAGGCATCAGATATCGATTACTGGGAAATAAACGAAGCATTTGCGCCTCAGTTTATCGGATGTGAAAGAAAACTGAAGCAGGATTACGGCATTGAAATTTCACGTGATATCATCAACAAATATGGGTCAGGTATTGCTCTTGGACACCCCATCGGATGTACCGGTATCCGTATTATTGTTACTCTCCTTTATGAAATGAAGAGAATGGGTTACACATATGGCGTAGCTTCACTCTGCGTGGGAACCGGCCCCGGAATGGCGTCACTCTGGACAACAAAAATATAAGCAGATTACAGGAGGAACAAAAATGAATACAGTCGTAAATGCTACAGCAACTGAAGGTTTTGGTTTCAAACTGACAGAAGAACAGGAAATGATCAGGCAGATGACTGCCGAATTTGCAGATAATGAAATTAAACCATTCGCCGGCGAATGGGACATCAATGATCATGTTCCAATGGATGTACTTAAAAAGATGCATGATCTCGGTCTTACAAATATCGGTATTCCCGCTGAATACGGCGGACAGGGACTTGATAACTTTACCAGGTATACAGTTATCGAGGAACTTGCACAGAGAGATGCAGGTATAGGTACAACTGTTGTTGCATCTACCCTTCTTGCAACAGACCCTATCATGGTCGGCGCGAATGATGAGCAGAAAAAATGGTGGTACGGAAGAATGCTTGAAGGTGCAATGGCCGGATTCTGTTTAACAGAACC
>DAIOFM010000029.1:0-35556 GCA_036745755.1 Spirochaetota bacterium
TAAATTAACCGTAAAAAAACTCAAAAACCCTCTTCCAAAAGAAGAGGGTTTTTTTCTATTATAACATAAAAATAAAAGAATTATAAAAATGTCTTCCCCCTGCAGGAGTTTAAAATGGAATATATTCTGCTATCCTCACTAGTTCTCTCAACTTTTACTATCGCATCCGTCTCAGGTTTCGGCAGCAGTCTCCTGCTTTTAACACTTGGGCTTAATTTTTTCAGTTTAAAGTTTCTTCTTCCGGTTTCTCTTCCTCTCAATATAGCATTAAATCTTCTGATAATAATAAAAAATTATAAATTTGTATCAAAGAGGATTATTGCTACAATAATAATACCCTATTTCCCTGCCGGCTTTATTGCAGGTGTAATTGTTTTTCATACCATCCCGGTCGAAAAATTTCTTATGGTCATTTTTGGTCTTTTTATTGTTCTAACTACCATAAGAAATATGCGAAATAAAATTTTTGTATACGACAATACTGATTCGAATATCATAAAGGGCTTTATTTTTGCTGCAGGAACAATGCACGGACTCTTTGCAACCGGCGGTCCCCTTCTTGTCTACGCAATAAACAGGCTTAACCTTAATAAAAATGAATTCCGGAGCACCCTCCCGGTTGTCTGGTCAACGATGAACACTATCCTGATAATTACTTACATACACTCCGGCATAATGACTCAGGATAAATTGATTTACTCTCTAACGCTTCTTCCTTTCGCAATAGCAGGATTTTTTGCCGGGGAAATATTACATGCAAGGATAGACGAAAAGATGTTCAAAAAATTTGTAGGAGTTCTTCTTATAATTAGCGGTATTTCAATCATTATAAAAAATTCAGGAATTACAGAATTTTTAAAATCTTTTTTTTAAACTCCATAGTTTGAAACTTCAAAAAATACATTTTGGCATGGACTATACCCTGTTAAATGCAGGTGCTCCGGTATGAGCTAATCCATGGCTGGTGAACAAAGCCAAAGTACGGTGCGGGTAAATGATGGTATGTCCCCCTGGCTTATGGGGTGCAGGGGACTGAAAGTGTTTTAATATGCGGAGTTTTTTATGTTAAAATTCCGCTCACGCCCTCCGCGCAAGCCTGCCCAGAGTCATCCCCTGAACAACGATTGAGAATACAACAATGATATATGTTATTGTGATTACTGTACTCCTTGCAGGGACCATGGGAATCGACAGAGCGAGGGCAACGGAAATCCCTCCGCGCAGCCCGCCCCAGGTGAGAATCTTTACAGCGCCGGGGCTGAAAGCCCTGAATATCGACATAAACAGTACCGCACCTCCTGCACTGACCCATCTTGCGAATAATGTGATCAGGATCGCTGCGACTCCCGCAATAAAAAGCTGAGGGGTGAACGGCATTATAAGGACCTCAAGGCCGATCATCATGAAGAGTATAGCGTTGAGTATCTCATCCATAAGTTCCCAGAAGTCATCAAGACGGACCCTGGTCTTTTCAGACATCGCGAATGCACGGCCATGGTTTCCGATTAGAAGCCCGGCGACCACAATCGATATCGGCCCTGACGTATGAATTGAATCGGCAAAGGCATAGCACCCCATCACGAGGGCCAGTGTAATAATAATTTCGACCTGATAATTATCAACACGTTTCAGCATATGATAGGCGAGGAGTCCTGCAAGAAAACCGAGAAAGGCTCCCCCGACCGCCTCTGTCAGAAAGAGCAGAAAAACCCGTCCAGCGGTAACATCTCCGCCGCCTACGGCAAGCTCGAGTATTATCAGAAAAACTACAACTCCAACACCGTCATTGAATAGAGACTCTCCGGCAATTTTTGTCTCAAGGCTCTTCGCCACACCGGCTGTCTTCAGAATACCGATGACTGCCACAGGATCGGTGGGGGAAATAAGCGCCCCGAAAAGTAGGCAGTATATAAATGAAATTTCGATATTCAGCAGACCGAGCATTAGCCAGGTAAGGAGCCCCACAATAAAGGTTGATACCAGAACTCCAACAGTAGCGAGTATGGCGACAACAAATTTCTGGCTCTTAAGATCATCGAGCTTGATATGCATCGCTCCTGCAAAGAGGAGAAATGAAAGCATCCCATGTAACAGTGTCTGGTTAAAGTCAATCTCCGACAGAAGTACTGCAACATGTTTCTGCCCGAGGTCCATGCCGAACCATCCGAAAATTACGATACTCAGCGATGACAGCAGTGAAATGAACATAACCCCGATTGTTGTGGGCATCTGAAGAAACCTGTAATTTATAAAACTGAAAATTGCGGTTAGGGCCATTAATATAGATGTTATTTCAAATAATGACATTTTTCGTCCCGTAATGGATAAATTTTAATTTAGAGAACCATTATCGGGGCTTGAAGTCAAGCATTAACGGTATTATAACTACCGGCAAAAATCAGTAAGTCCCCGGAATCAGGTGCGATTCAGGGGACTTACTGATTTAATAAGCGGTGGTTTTTAATTTTATGAATCGAGTAAATGATGAGACAATGTTCATCTCTTACTCGATTTTCATGCTGTCACCTACATGCATCGGCTTTGTTATTTCATCTCCAAAAACATCTTTAAAATATGTAATGGTTTTTTCACCGGAGCAGTGGTTAAGATACAGCTTTGGTGTATTGTGATTTTTTTTCAGGTTTGTACTTATATTTTCCAGGTCTTCTTTTTTAAAGATCATCATGTGGGTGCCGCCTATTATGGCTTCAATATTTTTGCCTGGCCATTGTTTTTCTATTTTTTTTAATGTGTTTAATATGCCCGCATGGCAGCATCCGCATATCAGGGCAAGACCGTTTTTTGTTTCACATACAAGGGAAAGGTCGTCCATAACCATGTCTTTTCCCCATTTATCATTGTCATTGTCTTTCTGTAATAAGAATTGTGTTGCGTCTTTTTCCGGCCTTTCTGTGATTTCGCCAAGTGAATAAAGTCCTTTAATAATTTCATGAGTGTCTGTTATGAATTCAAAGGTAATTTTATCTTTAAGGTTCTCGGGTAATTCAGTAAAGCCAAAGTCTTTTATTTTTTCTTTTAATTTTAAAGTCATTATAACCCGTGCAATAAATGAAGCATGTTTCTTTTTTAATGCGTCAGGGTGTAAAAAGACCTGCAATGGCTTGTTTTTTGTCCTGCTTTGTAAAAATTCTTTCAGGCCACCTGTGTGGTCAAAGTGTCCGTGAGAAAAAACCAGAATGTCAATTGAATCGGGATCTATGCCGGCTGTCTGAAAGTTATGCAATAGTATATCCCCTTTCCAGCCTGTATCATATAATATCTTCCTGCCATCTGATTCAATGATAAAAGCATTACCATAATCGGCTTTATATCCTTTATCTGTTAATGCAGTATTACCATAAATATTTGTAACATGAAAACTCATTAGAACCTCCCTAAACGTATTTCTTTATAATTAAACGTTTTATAACAAGTGTCAATTGATTTCTTTAAATATTTAAGTTTGTATGAGTATACAGTTCAAATCGTTAATCCGGGAAAAGGCGGTAAATGAAGGAAGAGGTAAGGCCTACAGGGCATACAACATTGAAACTGCTTTTAAGATGTTCGTTGCGCATGTGGCCTGTATTGTATTCGTTATTGTTTCACCAGGGCCTCTTCTTTTTTTAGAATATTAACATTTCATACACTTGAAGTTAGCTGCCTGCGGCATCCGGGAGACTGAATGGAAAGTTGTTTATGCAGCCGGGAGTGTTTAATGAATGTGGTTTACTGTATAATGGAGATCCAGGTGAAAATTTTGTCCCTGTGCTGCAAAAAATTACCGGAAAATTATTTGAATGGGAAAACATTTTATCCTCAATTAATTAAAACAAAAAACTCCAAAAATGTAATTTTTTAAAGATTTATTGACTGAATAAATATAAATATGAAAAGTTGAAATCGTATATACGGGGTATTCAGGAAATCGGGGTGACATATAAATAGAAGTACCGGCCGCTCTTTTTTCTGCAATTACGGTTACAGAAAAAACATCAATCAGTAATAAGAACCGGGCAGGAGTTCCGGGGTTTTTCGCTGCTTCATGATGTTTCTTTTTAAAGGTACATCAGAGCATTACATCAGTCACTGGTTCCAATTAATACCCGGATTTTGATTATAAAGGTAATAAGGAGGATAAAATGGCTGACAATCAGTCAGGAAAGACAACTTTCGGGGTCAGAGAGACCTTCGGAAACAGGTTCGGCGTAGTGGCTGCTGCAGCCGGTTCGGCAATCGGGCTGGGTAATATCTGGAAGTTTCCTTACATTACAGGTGTAAACGGCGGCGCAGCATTTATTATTGTATATCTTTTATGTATAGCAATTATCGGCCTTCCGGTAATGCTTTCCGAGTTTGTAATAGGGCGTAATGCAAAAAAGAACGCAATAGGTTCATTTAAAAAACTGGCTCCCGGGACTCCATGGTTTCTTACAGGATGGATGGGAGTAATTGCGGCATTCACAATTCTGTCATTCTACGGTGTTGTTGCAGGCTGGACTCTTGAATACATCTTCAGGGCAGTGACAGGATTTTTTGACGGCAAGAGCGCTGAAGAAATTGGAAAGGCTTTCGGGTCATATGTTTCATCACCGGTAAGGCCCGTATTCTGGCAGCTTATATTTATGGCAATGACAGGCTATATTGTGTATGCCGGTGTTAAGGACGGCATTGAGAAATATTCAAAAATTCTTATGCCAATGCTTCTTGTTATGATAGTTATCCTTGATATAAGAGCGCTTACTCTTCCCGGCGCATCAAAAGGTATAGATTTTCTTTTTAAGCCGGATTTCGGTGCTTTAACAGCTAACGGGGTTCTTATGGCTCTGGGACACGCTTTTTTCTCTCTTTCCCTTGGTATGGGTACCATGATTACTTACGCCTCATACATAAAGGATGATGAGAATCTTGCCACATCGGCTGTTCAGGTTACTATTGCTGATACTGTAATAGCCCTTCTTGCAGGACTTGCGATTTTCCCGGCTGTTTTTGCTTTTGGCATTGAGCCCGGTGCAGGCCCCGGCCTTGTATTCATTACACTGCCGAGCATATTTAATCAGCTTCCTTTTGGCGATTTGTTCTCGTTTATATTCTTCCTGCTTCTTGCAGTTGCAGCCCTTACCTCATCTATCTCGATTCTCGAGTGTTTTGTGGCATACATTTCTGAGGAGCTTAATCTGTCGAGGCACAAGGCGGCAATTATCGGAACAGTTTCAATTTCTATTATCGGTGTAATTGCTTCTCTTTCCATGGGACCGTGGTCAGGCTTTACTATTCTTGGTAAGAACATCTTTGACTGCCTTGACTGGGTGTCTGCGAACCTGCTGCTGCCTCTTGGCGGAATGTTCATAGCCCTGTTTATAGGATGGTTCTGGGGAAGAAAGAGGCTGGAGGACGAGCTTTCCAGCAATGGTAAATTCTCTGTCTCTTATGTTGGTATTCTTATTTTGCTGTGCAAGGTTATTTCACCTGTTGCCATACTCTTTGTATTTCTTCACGGAATCGGAGTGCTTGACAACATCCTTGCTGTATTCGGAATCAGTATTGGATAAAATGGGGGATAAGTGACTGGTAAGGAGTTACAGGTCACTTAATACTTCGGCAGGCTCATTCAGGATGAGCGCAATGCAGGCAGTGCATAGCCTGAAGGGAGTTGTGAGCGGATAGCGGCTGGTTCAACTCCCGGAGTACTGATTTTGTTTTAAAAAATGATTTTATTTTTACGGTGTTTTTAAAAAGACATGAAAGGTTAGTTTTTATAAAACCTTTAAAGCAGAATCATTGACTTGTATTCTGCTGGTGGTACGTCCCCTGAATCAGTGGTGGTTCAGGGGACTGAGAGTGTTAAAAAAACTATTACTGGTTATGGACCGGCTTTATTTTATTATTCATGTGAATTACCAGTTGTTGCCGGTTTCAGGATATGACCCTGTTCCTTCCGCTCTCCTTCGCCCTGTACAGGTTCTGGTCTGCTTCATTTATCAGTTCATCAACAGTTTTAAATTCCGGTTTCATCTGCCCGACTCCGCAGCTTACTGTGATTGTGCCTATTCTATGAAAGTTGAATTCGGATATCTCCTTCCTCAGGTGTTCCGCTACAGTGGCTGCTCCATTTTTATCAGTTTGGGGGAGAAGTATAATGAATTCCTCTCCTCCATACCTGCCAACCGAGTCTGTATCCCTTATGGCTTTTTTCATTATGGAAGCAACAGCGGATAGAATAATATCTCCGCTTGCATGTGAGTAACTGTCATTAATTTTTTTGAAGTGGTCAATATCTACCATTATAACTGAAAATATATTTCCATACCTCTTATATATTTTGTATTCCAGGTTGAGTTTTTCATATAAGGTTCTTCTTGTCAGCGTTTTCGTCAGATAGTCATGGGTGATCATTTCCTGAATTTTATTCTGTGAGTAGTTGAAATACAGCAGGAACATTATCATGCAGATGAAGAGGAGAAGCATTAACCCGAGAAGTATATAAAATGAAACTGATATTTCCCTGAGCCTTTTATCCGATGAATAATTGTATATGTATGCAACATGTTTTCCCGTTATGTTTTTCACGGGGATAAATGTCAGTATTATTCCATGACCATCTATTGTTATACGGGTACAGAAAGGGGAGGCTGAAGGGGAGTATCTGTTAATGTCATTTTTTATTTTCAGGGTGTCTTCAGGGCTTATATGGCTGTCTGTAATGTTTTTTACAGGTATGGACTTATCCATAAGGTAGTGGCTGTCTATTGTCCATTCAATGTAGTTCTGCAGTTCATTTTTGAAGACTTTTTTTTCTACAACGTTTTTCTTTATAATAAACCGGGTATTCTGTCCGAAGAGGTTTTCAAACTTGTCGATAAGTGTTTTCATGGATACACTTATTTCAACAGATCCGATATGTTCATTCCTGTACTGCATGGGGAATACAAATCTGTACCCGTTATAAATGCGGCCCTCTTCAAATCCTGTCATCTTTTTCTTTTTCAGGTTTACGTGTTTTACAGAATCACGGAATCCGGTCAGGTCATCACCGTATTTTTCAGGCCGGTGAAACCTTAAAAAACTTATGTTGTTTTTGCTGTGGAAGTGAAGCTGCCTGAAATTATATAATGTAATTTTTTTATACAGGGGTGTAAGAGTTTTTAAAAGTTCTTTCCGGTATCGGTTTTGCAGATATTTATTCTTTGTTTTGACGCCCATGGCAAAGGTCTTTTTTACCGCATCAGTATCTATGTAAAATTGAAAAATGAAGTCAGCCATTTCAGAGTATGTACTCATGCATATCTGGAATTCAGTATTGAATTTATTGATGTATGCGTTTTTTATTTCAGTCCTGTTCTGCCTGTAATTGTTGATATGAAGAATGATAGAAACAAGGAGGAGCAATATAAACAGGATCAGGGCTGAGTAACGGTTTTTAGATGAAAGTTTCATTAAATACAACAGTCCTTTTATTGAAGATTAATTGAATAATGACAGCATATCTCATTTGACCGGATAGTTCAATTATTTTTGCTGAAAGTTCACAGAGGGGGAGTTTCGGCGCAGGCTCTATAATGATAAAACAGTGATTGATGAATATTCGGAAAGAGCTTCAGCATCGGCAGTGTTAAAACATGTCAGAATCCGCTGTTTTAAGGGGGCAGTGCTTTAATGCGCGGAGTTTTCTATTTTATCAATTCAGTCACCGCATTGCTAACGGCATCAATGGCCCTGTCGATTTCCTCTACAGTGGTCATGCGCCCCACTGAAAAGCGCAGGGTCCCTTTGGCCCATTCTAAAGGTACCTGCATTGCTTCAAGCACATGTGAGATTGCAACAGTGTCAGCGTGACAGGCGGCGCCTGCTGAGGCAGCTACTTCAAGACCTATTTCTTCTAAAATACTGTTCGCTTCAAGTCCTTTGAATGACAGATTGAGCGTATTGGGCAGTCGATTTTCATGATGACCGTTTAGCCGGACTTCAGAAATCCTTCCGGAAATGCCAAGGTGAAGCCGATCTCGCATTTCCCGCATGCGGGTCATGGCTGCCTCTATGTCCCGGTCTGCTATTTCGCAGGCTTTTCCCAGAGCTGCAATTCCCGGTACGTTTTCTGTGCCGGCCCTCCATCCGTTTTCCTGCCCGGCTCCATGGCAGAATTTTTCCAGGGTAATCCCTTTTCGCACGTAGAGAGCTCCAATGCCCTTGGGCGCGTAAATTTTATGGCCGGCGATGGAAAGCATGTCCACTCCAAGGGCCTGTACATCGACAGGTATTTTTCCCAGCGACTGGGCCGCGTCAGTGTGCATAACAATGCCGTGCTCCCTGGCCAGCCTGGAGATTGCTTCTATGGGCTGTACTGTGCCCACTTCGTTGTTTGCGTGCATGACAGTGATCAGGATGGTGTCACTTCGCAGGACCTGGTTTACCATTTCGGGATCGAGCATTCCTTCTTTATCAACAGGCACCAGTGTTGTTTCAAAGCCTTCAGATTCCAGATAGCGGCATACTTCTATTACTGCAGGATGCTCAAAGGCACTGGTTACTATGTGCCGGCCTTTATGCTGCAAAGTACGGGCGATCCCTTTGATTGCATTGTTATTTGATTCAGTCCCGCCCGAGGTAAAGATAATTTCTTCCGGCAGGCAGTTAATCAGTTTTGCCACCTGTTTTCGTGCCGCCTCTACGGCCTGTTTCGGCCTGATTCCGTACCAGTGAGAACTTGAGGGATTGCCGAAGTTTTCTTCCAGAAAGGGGCGCATGGCTGTAATTACCTCCGGGTCAAGGGGCGTTGTGCCATTATAATCAAGATAGGCTGGCAGGGTCATGGTACCTCCCGGGAAATAATGTGGTTTCAAATTCTTCGGTAACAGCAGGTATATATGTTTGCTATAAAGGATAAAATTCAAGAAAAAAAGTGTAAAATTTTTCAGCAGTTTTGTGAGTTGTATCTTCAGCAGAAAAAGTATAATTATCTGTATCAGGTATAATTTGATTCACAGAATCATTACCGGGATTAAAATTTAAGGCCGGTTTTGTCTCAACTTTCTGTTGCAGTGCCGGCAGGCGGTTATCGAGACTTCACCATGAAATTATATTCTACGGAACATGCTTTGTTACAGGCAATGTTGCGGCTGGAGAATGAAAGGGAGTCACGACGTATGTAATTAAAGGTACGTCCTTTGAATCATAAGTGGTTCAGGAAACTGAAGGTATTTTAATGCGGGGAGTTTACTGTATTAATAAATGAGCTCCCGGTTCTGTCCGGTTATTATTATTTAATACAACTGATGATTGTTACCAGATGAAATTATTTTATTACCGGAGAACTGTGGAAAAGTATATTAAAAAAAATTTTAAGAATGAAATGGAAAATATAAATCTCCCTTTTTAAGGGAGATTTATATTTTAAGCAGTAATCTTATAATTAGATAAGTGTAACGTTTACAGCCCTGGGGCCTTTTTCACCCCTTTCTGTTGCAAATGTTACTTCAGCTCCTTCAGGGAGAGTTTTAAATCCCTGTGAATTGATACCTGAATGATGCACGAATATATCCTGCCCTTTATCGGATGTAATAAATCCGAAACCTTTCTGATCATTAAACCATTTAACAGTACCTTGTGATTGTGTCATATAGAGACTCCTCTTCTTGTGATATGGGAATATTCCCTTCGAAGTACGTTATTAAAAACTGCTATAGAATTTGCCCGGGAAAAAACGAGGAAAGTAATAGTAGAAAAAAATTTTGTAATCGATATAACCATTGTTATTTGTTTGTTAAAAGTGTCAATATAATTAAATTTTATTTAAACAAAATAATTGACGGGATTTCCAGTCAGGTGCAGTAAATATATACTGCTGACTATAAGTAATTCTACGTCCCCTGAAGCAGGGCGGTTTAGTGGGCTGGGATTGTTCTAAAAAGCAGATTACCTGTATTTAAAAAATTTTCTACATTCCTCCGTAACCGCTGTCCTGCCATTGGATGGCTTTGAAGCCCTTTATTTTTTGTCTTTTCAGGTAGGTTTTATGTTCATCGTTGATACTGACTCCGCTCATGCGGGCATTAATAAAAATCGTTTTGTGGATGATTACTGATGCCATATCTGCGCCAGACAGATCCGCATCCGTGAAGTCGGCATCAGTAAGTTCCGTCTGCCAGAATTGTGCCTTTCGCAGGTTTGCACCTTTTAGTATTGCTCCCTTAAGTGTTGCCCGTCCTAATTGTGCCATGGAGAGATTTGCTTTACTTAAATCGGCATTTTGCAGGTTTACCATATATAAATTATATCCTGACAGGTTAAGCCCCTGCAGCTTCGCGCCGGACAAATCAGGATTTATTTTCTGGTTTTCCTTTCGCCAATGGTTCCAGGTCTCTTTACCTTTTTTAAGAACTATCAGATGGTTTTCATCCAGAGCATAAATCCATGTGCTCGCTGTTATCAGAAATATTAGGAGGATGATTATTTTTTTCATACCCTTCTCCTTTATTAATATTAGTTATTATTGCTCTGCTTTTACATTGAGCTATCATTATGAAATTTTATTTGTATAAGATTAAAAGTAATGTTAATTTACAGAATCATTATGGGGTTTTCAAGTCAGGCTCGTAATTTGTACATTATTTCGGTTTTTTGCAACGGGTTATCTGCAGGCTTCTCTTTCCATTTTAATCTTGCCGCGATCTGTTTCATCTTTAAGTGAACAGACAACAGGAGCAATATCCGCCCTCCACGTGTTGAGTAATTAAAACTATCCTGCCAATATTTTGTATTAAATTTTTTTTCCGGGAAGTGAGATAAATTATATTTTTAACAAACGGGCGATATATTATAATGTGCTATTTCAGGGGAAAAGCCCGTAATCCTGTGTTCTGTTAAACTCCTGCATTTTTTTCGCAAGGGTTTCATCCCCTTCACGAATAAAGGAACCGCCTTCAACAGCGAGGCCTTCATCATCCAGACCTATGAAGAGGGAAATTTTTTTATCCTTTGCATGCCTGATTATTTCAGTAACACTTTCAAGTTCAGGTGGGGTGTATGTTCCCTGCCTGAAAGCATCTTCAAGGGGCGTCCCCCTGGCAACATATGTGGGATTAAGATGCATATTGATATCGAGTCCGTGCCTGCAGGCGATATCATGGAGATAATCGACCCCTTTTTTTATGTCCTCAACCCCTTCCTCTTCAGTAATCTGCGGTACGGGTTTAAGCATAAAATATGTTTTCAGCCTGAATTTATACTTTGCCATCCTGGCTGCGAACTCCTCGAAAATTTTAAGTTCCAGCCCCTTCCTGAAATAATCGTTTCGTATTGTATCATCAAATGCTTCAAACCCTATGGCCACCTCAAGTTTTGTCTGCGTGTCACCCTCTTTAAGTGCCCGGGATAAAACTTCCAGTTCCTCCCAGTCAACATATTCAGGCCTTGTCTCAAGTGTAAGGGTTTCGATGCCGGGACAGTTCATGTTCATCATGGCTATGAAGTACATGAGTGCTGTTGTTGAAAATGTTTTTTCATCCAGAACTGAGCCGTTATTCGACAGTATTATTTTTTTAAGATCTTTTTTCTTAGTGTCATCGAGGATGGTGTTGAATATATAATCAATCTGCTGCATGATGTCCCTGTAACTGATATGATGTTCAGACATGAGGGAGGGGAGATTGCATCCCAGGCACCTTGACCATCGGCAGGTCTGGGTGTAGAGAACAATGAACAGTGTAAGTCCTTCGGGAGGCTCCTGAAACCATGAATCTGCGGGCAGCCCGGGCTCATGATCATTGTTGTAGGAATAGAATTTGTTTATTTCTTTCAATTCGACCATATTATATCGGTTTAACTCCCCTGGTTTTATAATGTCATTTCAGTCTTTTATGCATTCTCTCTCTGGTACTTTCACATCAGTGTTATTTTAACCCACAGAGATATATTGACCCCGTAGTACGGCACTGAATTAGGGTAAGAATAAAAGTAATATAACATGGAAACAAGAGATGTGCAATAAACAAAAATCATCCTGCTGATAATAGGATGGTTTTTGTTTATTATAGAAGAAGCCGTTACTGTTAAACGACTTGACTAATATAGAGCAATTTGTCTTATAATAGTGTAAAAATTTATCTGGAGAATAATCAATGAAAAAGATGCAAATTGCAGCAGTTATTTCCCTGATGGTTCTTCTTCCGGTTCAAGGCAGTTCCTACAATAATGATGACAGGGTATTTACAAATATTTATTCTTTTATTAAAAATAAACTGGATAATAATAAAACTGTATCACTTGCAATATACGCTCCGGTAAATCAGATCGGGAATTCATGTAAAATTGAAATCGATAAAAATGAATGGAAACGGGCTATTGCTGATGAGCTCGAGCATATACTTGCCAAAGCATATATAGATAGATTTTCATCATACCCTGAATTTACTATAGTTGATAGAGACCGGTTTTATATTTTAATCAAAGAGCAGGAACTGGCTCAGACCGGATTGCTGGATGACAAAATGAGGCTGAAGATGGGGAAATTATTAAGTATTAATTATCTGGTAACAATCGGGTACAGCAGGTATTGTGTTTCCGGCAATGTCCAGAACAGGGCATTAAGAAAACTTATAAATATTGAAACCGGTAAAATTGAGGCAATTGATACAATTCAGGAGTTTCAGGAATCAGGCTGGAAAGGGAAAGACAGAATAAAGATAACCCGTTTAGTTGTGAACGGTATAGATGTTGAAAACATAAAAGGGGATTTATATAAAAAATAATTTCGTGCATGAAGAGTATAATTGATCCGGTTTTCAGGGCGATATAATTAATAAGCAGAAAGGCTAATAGGGCAACCGGTTGACCTATTAGGATTAGTTAAATATTGTTTTTTGAAAGCAGCAGAATCAGAAAACAGAAAGAGTTTGCGGTGTGTCGCGTGAGGGATTGATGCGGTACCCCGCAGCGGTGTGCTTCGATGACCGCATAACACATTCAAAAGTCTCAGAGCCCTGCCTGCAGCCGGTCCGCGAGGGGTACAAGCGGAAAGCCCGACCCTGCCGGGGTAAACGAAGCGGGCAGGTCGCGACCTGCCCATACATGTAAGAAAAAAATACCGGAACATAGAACACGGGCGTATGGCAATACGTCCTTATTGGCTTAATGTGGCAGGGACACGCCCGTTAAAAACAGCAGGCGACAAACATGGATGTTTTAGTATAGCCGATCGCATGGAAGCGAAAGAGGCAATTGCCACGCCCGACAGATAAACCTACAGTTTTTTTAAATATTTTTCCAGGCTGTCACAGCCTTTAACCAGGTAAGGGAATAATTTCATGGTCTTCTTTTCATCCATGGCGCTCTCACCCGGCCATTCCTGCAGGGCTTTTGCCCCGTCAAAATCTACCGAAGCCACGCGGACCCCTAAATGTGTTGCTGGTAAATAAAAATCGGCCCCTGGCAGCATGGCTACGTGGGCTTTTTCCTGTACGTCTTTGCACAATTGATTGCAGGTTATGATCCCCTTTGCTCTTAAAGGTTGTTTGTAATTTTCAAAGTCCGGGAATAAATAAAATGAACCTTCAGGTCTGGGGCAGTTCATGCCCATTGCCTTAAATCGTTTATACAGGTATGTGCTGGCATATTTATGAATATCACTGTGCATTTTTATGGTGGGGCGCAGGTTATCGAAATTCTGATACGCTTCGAGTGCGGCAAACTGGATAGGGGCACTTACGGAGCTGAAGGTTTCACTTATAATTGATTTAAGCGCATCCACCATTATATGCAAAGCCTGCGGGATGAGCATTACGCCCAGGCGATATCCCCCGGCAGCAAATGATTTTGATAGACCGCCCGATACGATGGTTCCTTCCGGGTAATATTTTGCGATGCTGCTTTGCGGATATTCTGTAAAATCAATTTTTGCGTAAATTTCGTCAGAGATAACAATGACCCCGTAAGCCCGGCAAATTTCTGCGATCTCTTTAATTTCCTTTTCGTAATATACGGCCCCGGTTGGATTATTCGGGTTATTCAATATTAAAAGTTTCTGTTTTTGTCCCAAATGATGACAGACGCGATCAAGTTCATTGGCTGTAAGTTTATAACTGTTATCCCTTTCGGTATTTATCGGAAAAACATCTTTCCCGCGCAGTGATGCCTGCGGCCCATAACTTACCCAGCTGGGAGCAGGAACTATTACCGGTCCTTCCATCAGGTAAATGGTCTGAAAGATCAGTTCCTTCGAACCGGGGCCTATTAAGACATCATTGCCGGAATAAACATATCCGAATTCTTTACGGTAGTATGCGGCAACTGCATCACAGAGTTCAGGTAAACCCCGTGACGGCAGATAATCCTTTTTATGTGAATTGTTTCGTAAGGCCTCCTGAATAGGTTCAGGCACCGGAAAGGGTGACTGCCCGAAGCCGAAATGATACACTTCATGCCCCTGTTTGCGCAATTCAAGTGCTTTTAAATTAATATCGAGTGTGGCCGATTCTTTTAAACCGGTAACATATGGATTTAATGACAGACTGCTCATATCATAATTTCTTTAAGTTAAATTTATAGATATTCTATATACTACAATATACTGACATCCTGTTAAGGAAGTATTTATTTTTAACATTTTTGAAGTTCTTTTTTGTAAAACCTGATTAAAGCAGACTCTTAATTATATTCTGCAGACCCTGGTTTATGATACCTCCACGGAATCAGGGATAGTTCAGGAGACCGGGAGTGTTTTAATACACGGAGTTTACTATATCATAAGTTTAGATATTGACATCTTTCAAAAGACCGGTTTGTAATGATACAAATTCAAGCGAGGGAAAGAATATGACAAAAATATATGTACTGACAGATAATCACGCGCAGAGGGAATTCAAAGCAGAATGGGGGCTTTCTTTTTTCATTGAAACAGGCGGGACATCTATACTTTTTGATTTTGGAGACTCGGATCTTTTTCTTAAAAACGCCGCAAAACTCGGCATAGATCCGCTTTCAGCCGAACACTATGTACTCAGTCACGGGCACTGGGACCACGGCAACGGGCTGCAGTATATGCCTTCACGAAAACTTGTCTGCCATCCGGAAGTTTTCATTAAGAGGTATAGAGGAAAGAAATACCTGGGACTTCCATATAGCCATGAGGAGGCTGAACAGAAATTCGACCTTGTGCTCACCGCTTCACCATACAGGATTTCAGAAAATGCATTTTTTCTTGGAGAGATTACAAGACAATTTGATTTTGAAGACATTATAAATGACTTTGTGAAAGAGGACGGTTCTATGGACCCGGTGGTTGATGATTCAGGAATCGTCCTCACCGGAGATAAGGGGCTCATAGTAATTTCAGGATGTGCTCATGCAGGGATCTGCAATACTGTTGAACACGCAAAGGCCGTGACAGGTGTCAATAAAGTCCAGGCCGTACTGGGAGGTTTCCACCTGAAGGGGGGAGACAAACAATGCGCTGAAACAATATCCTATCTCAAGGGGCTGAATGCGGAGTATATAAGCACCAGCCACTGCACCCAGTTCCCTGCACTTGTTGAATTCGCAAATGAACTGGGCAGCAGGCCGTTTATGGCGGGACAGATTATAGAACTTTAAAAAGTCCGGAACTACAGCCAACCGTTTTTCTTTGCCTCAAATGTCAGCTGGTCTCTGAAATCCGGGTGAGCAATGCCGATAAGGGCTTGTACTCTCTCCTTCACAGTCCGCAGCCTTAGATTGGCAACGCCATACTCCGTGATGACATACTGGACCAGGGTCCTTGGAGTTGTTACCACCGTACCTACAGGGAGTGTGGGCATAATTTTGGTCTGCAGTTTGCCCTCCTTGTCAGTGTACGTTGAATTAAGGGCCAGTATACTCTTCCCGTTTTTCGATTTTCTTGCCCCAAGTATAAAGTCAAGCTGTCCCCCTGTGGCGCTGTACTGCTTTATTCCTATGGACTCGGAGGCTGCCTGGCCTGTCAGGTCCATCATGAGGGTATTGTTTATTGAAACAAGGTTGTCATTCTGGGCTATGATATCGGGATTGTTTACCCACCCTACCTCTTTAAAATAGAAATTTTCATTATCGGTGATCTCTTCATAGAATTTTTTTGTGCCCACGGCGAAAGCGCTTACTACTTTTCCGGGCATAAAATTTTTTTTCGCTCCATTAAGCACGCCCATTTTTACCAGTTCAGCAACGGAGGGGCTAACGACTTCAGCATGCATCCCCAGGTCATTTTTCTCATGGAGAAGATAGCCGACAGCGTTGGCGAGTCCCCCAAGACCGATCTGTATGCATGAACCGTCAGGGATAAGATCAGCTATATACTGCGCGATTAGTTTTTCCTCATCCATAATCGGTATTTCGGGAAGTTCAAACATGGGGAAATCGTTTTCGATTATCATATCAACATCTGATACATGGATTTTGAAATCGTCACTGTTGAGTCTGGGGGCGTTTTTGTTTACTTCGACTATAATTGTTTCAGCAGGCCTTACGCATTCCTCGTTGGGGAGGAAGGAACCGAAACAGGATCTGTTCATATAACCGTTTTCATCAGGCGGACTTGCCACAAAGGCAACCCGTTTGCACTGCGCGTGAACTGCAGCTGCGGGGATTTCACTCAGATGCATCGGTTTAAGCTGCGCCACTCCCCACTCCATGCATATCCTCTCCATGGGGCCGACAAACATAGTTTCGATCTGGAACCTTTCTTTGTTTTCAGGTTTCATGTAATCAAAAAG
This sequence comes from Spirochaetota bacterium, assembly GCA_036745755.1. Lineage (GTDB taxonomy): Bacteria > Spirochaetota > UBA4802 > UBA4802 > UBA5550 > UBA5550. The sequence continues at coordinate 16,719 of DAIOFM010000029.1, forward strand.
CCCCATGGCGTAACCCTGTGAAATTGTTATACCTGTAAGTTCATGGGCCCTTTTGCCGAGCGCTGTCGCGAATGCTGTGGGTATACCTGTGCCCCCTCCGAAGAATACGCTCTCCCCTGACTGGACAACCTTTGCCGCTTCTTCGGCTGTTGTCAGTTTAGCCTGGTACTCCTCCTTCCATGTGCTGTAGTTTTCTTTACCCCTTTTTTTAATTAAAGCCAGTTCTGACATATAATCCTCCCTGTGAACGGCATCTCCTGCCATTTCGATTTTTCATTTTTTATCCGGTTTTTCCGGTCGAATCTGATACCCTGGTTTCAGGATAAGATACCGGAATCGGGCATACTTATAATGTATGCATATAAAATTTATAAGATAATAGATACAGTATTAACAGCTTTTAAGCAATTGTCAGAAATGGCAATTCAGCGTAAGTGATTATATAATTTGTTATGGAGTATATTTAAAATTATCTGTGGTCAAAAATAGTCGGGTTATATTTATAATTATACTACATGATTCTTCTTGTGAAGGTTTTTAGCGGATTTAATTTATTAAGTATAAGGCGGAAATTCGTACCCGGAAATTTCTGTTTCCGGGTACCCGCTTTATATTTTATTGCCCGCCGAATTTATTGAACTCAACGTTCCCTGTTACTTTATCAACTAACACTGCCTTGTAGTTGCTGACACCGAGCGGCCACTGCTGTGCGTGATTCTCGAAAATTTTATTAAAGGTATAATTTACATCAACATAGTCCCCTGTCCTGATAATAGATAAAATACTAAGACCTTCATATTTCAAATAATCAGGATTGATAACTACTACGAGCATATATTTATTAAAATCGATTTTAGGTTTCTTCAGAAGGGGATCTTTGCTTTTTGGCATATCACCCATGCCGATTTCATATTTAGGTATCCTCTTTATGAAGCTATAATACCGTGACTTAGACCTGATTACGATATTTTGTGTTAATGCGTCAGGAGCAAGTCTGCAGTAACCGTTGTATTCTTTAATTACTTCAAGCTGAACGGAATCCTCCTCATCAACAGGGCCGCCTGCAAAAAGGTTGAGGCAGAAAAGTATAGTTGTAAAAATAACTGAAATAGACAGTGTTTTTTTCATACACCCTCCGGGCTGATTAATTATTAATATAATCTGATATAAGACCGTTTTTTCAGAATCCGGTTCTGAGAATTTCTGATATGGGGAACAGAAATTTCTAACATGGATTACTATGTTCTGTCAATCCTTTAATGTATTCAGGAAACAGTACAGCCTGAACATAAAAGATAAGGGGCCTATAGAGAACGATAGGGACTTTATTTTAACAACGTTTGATTTCTTGTTTGGTATATAAAAAAGTTTGATTTATTATCTGATATCTGTTTTAATATGATGAAACAGGAGGCAATTATGACACAGGTCAGCGCAGAGTCGGTTATTACCGCAGTTACAGTCTACAGGGACAGGGCCCATGTTACAAGGACAGCTAAGGTTGAAGTTGATAAGAATACATGCGGAATATCCGTGGGCGGTCTGCCTGCTGCTCTTGATGAATACAGCCTAAGGGTAAAGGGGAGGGGGAGTGCCCCGGTAAAGATAGGGAGTATTGAGATAAAAAGAGAATTCAGGGGTGAGCCCCTTGCCGAGGAGAAGAAAGAACTGCGTGATGCGATTATTGCTGCTGTTGATAAAAAAAAGAACCTTGAAGACGGGAAAACCCTTATTGAGGATAAGATAAAATTTCTGAAGGAGACCGCCATTGCCGGTCACAGTGACCTGTCAAAGACCATTTCACGGAAAAGGATAACTGTTGAGGAGGGAGGAGCGATAATGGACTTCTACTTCGGCAGAATTTCTGAACTGACCGCCTCACTTGAAGAAAACCGTGTTGCATTGAGAGATATTGATGAAGAGATTAATAAACTGAATCTCCGCTGGAAAAAGATGGAGAGCCCCGGTATTCTTGAAGGTAAATCCGTTCTTGTCCGCGTGGAGAGCATGTCGGAGGGTGAATTTTTTCTGGAAGCCTCATACGTGATTTTCGGTGCAGGATGGGAGAGTACTTATGATATCCGGTATTTAAGCGGGGAGAAAAAAATTTTGCTGGAATATAAGGCTGCGGTAGTTCAGCAGACCGGTGAAGACTGGGAGGGAGTTGATCTGAAATTGAGCACGGCAAGTCCCGGTTCCGGAGCAAATCCGCCTGAACTGGTCCCCTGCTATGTGGACTTTTTCAGGCCGGTGAGGCCTCCTCTTCCACGTTCAGCCCCTGCACCTTCGGGGATGAGGATGATGAAGGTAAAAGAAAAAAGAAAAGATATGGATGATTATATGGAATGCGCTGTGGCAGAAGATGACGGTGAATTTGATCTTCCTGCACCTGAGCCTGCGGAGATACTGTCAGCTTCAGTGGAATCAACGGGCGGTCCATCCGTGACCTATACCCCTGCAGGGAAGGCTGATATACCTTCAGACGGTGACCCTCACCTTGTTTTTATTACAGGGGAGGAGTTCGAAGGGAAAACAGATTATGTTCTGGTGCCCGAGCTTGCGGAGAATGCATATATCAGGACAAAGGTTGTAAACAGTTCGCCTTTTGTGTTCCTTGCCGGTGCGACAAACATTTTCCGTGATGATGAATTTGTGGGAAGGGGGGAGATGAAACTGGTTAACCCGGGCAGTGAATTTACCTGCTATCTTGGCGCGGATGAGAGGCTGAGGGCGAAGTATGATGTTAAACGGTATGATGATGATTCTGCGGGTCTTACAGGGGGCTCCAGAAGGCTTAACCGTTCCGTGTCGATAAACATAAAGTCTGATTTTGAAGAGGATGTGCCTGCATTGGTAAGGGGGAGGTGTCCTGTACCACAGAACAGGGACATTAAAATAAAGTCACTGAAGTACCGGGAGAAACCGTCAGAAGAGAAGGATAACGGAATAGTAATATGGGAAATTTCTGTTAAAGCCCGTGAAGAGAGGAAACTTACCATGGAGTACACTGTTGAGTTTCCAAGGGAAGAGGTTATTAAAGGGATCTGACTGAAAATCCCTGTTTTTCCCCCTGAATCGTGGCAATCCCCATACCTGCTGTTAATATGCCGGAAATCATTGAATCTCCGTGGGGGATTGCCTGGTCAGATTTAAAATTTAAGTGAAGTTTTAAATAATGGAGCTGAATTAGCGTATGCGATAAAATTACAGGGGCCCCTCCTCTTTAAAAAAACTGTGTTTTTACAGTTGTCTCATCAGAATGTCATATTCTGGTTTGCATTTGAACTATATAATCTGCGACAGAAAATCTCACAGTCAAGTTTTGCTTTTTTATTTTATCTCTTTTCCGTTTTTTCTAAGTGTAAAGGTCATCAGCCTTCTGTGCATATCATTTATTACGGCATTTTTAAAATCTCTGTCAAATGCTACGCGGAGAATCTGCCCGCTCCGAATCGTTATGTTTTCATAGATTTTTTTGCTGGTAAGGTCGTAGATATAAACTATATGGTAACAGCCGCCTTTGCATTTTTCCTGCGTAAAGATTATCTGATCACCCCTGTCGTTCAAAAGATAATCGCTTCCCGGAGTAATCCCTTTTATAGTATCTATTTTTTTTAAAAGACGGAGCCCTGAATTAGATACATCATATACAGAATAGATCCTGTTTTTTCCGTCAAAAAGCAGAAGCCTTTTGCTGTTTCCTGAAAACTTCAGTGTGCTCTGCGGATTGCTGGAGTAAGGGACGGTAAAACCGGGAAGAGGTGTCTCCTTCTGGCCGGATACTTGCACAATAGCACAGGCTCCTTTCTCCTTTTCCACAATCATCAAATTGCCGTCTGGTGAAATACATTTAACCTCAAACTTTTCATAACTCCTGGCATAGCCGCTGCCTGACATCTGGAGTTTTTTCGTGAAAATAACCCTGCTGCTCCGGGTTTTTATATTTCCGGATTTTACTGTAACAGAGTCTTTTTCTTTAACAGAGTAGATTATCTCATTATTATTTTTCCATGTATATTGATCTACAGGGTCCGGAAATATTTTTGAAAAATTTCCTTTGAATGAGGAGCCGATGTATAAATAGGCCGGGCCGTAGTATTTTTTTCCGTCTTTTGCTATGAAAGCCAGTTTAGATCCATCCGGTGAAAACTGCATGTCAGGGCCAAGCATATATTGTCTCTGTTTAAAGCCTGCAATTGTCTTCCCGGTGAGAACTGAGATCCCTCCGAATGTAAGGACAACTGCAAACATTAATGTAATTATTTTTTTCATGCTGATTCCTCTCTATAGTATTTTCTTCCATTCCATTTAATGGAGCAGATATGAGAAAAATATTAATATAATAATATCGCGAACAAATAATATTTGTCAATGCGATTACTTCCCGGGATGTTAATTACTGAATTAAAAAATTTATTTTATACGTTATGGTTATTCCGTCAGAACTGAAAGCGCCTGTATGTTTCGGCAAATACAATTATAATTCCGGCAAGGAAGGTGAGCCAGGAAAAGAGCCTCCTCCCTCTGCCAAGTGCAAAAAAAGTCCTGTACGGGATATAGAAAAGTCCCATGGCAAAGAATGTCGCCAGCCAGAAGGGAAAATAGCCTTGACCGGGGTTTTTAAAATTTGTAATTTTTAAATATGTTTTCCAAAAAAGCGTTTATATCTGTATTTTTATTTTTAATGCTTTTATCTCTTTCAAATTACGGGAAGAGTATAAAAGTTCCGCGGGAACAATATAGTTCTCCCTATTCAGTGGAGTATTCCTTTACTATAGATGACCTGGTTGGAGATATAGTTGATTCTCCAAGAGGAGCTGTTTCCATACAGGCGGCAATCCCCTATGATGAATGGTATTCTTCAAAAACCCTGAGCAGGTATGGCAGCTGGGGGCCGCGCTCCCGTCATTACAGTAAACCCTCCGCAATGGATTCCTGGTCTGTGGAGAAATGCAGAGAACGGGTTATTGCAGTTGGATTACTGTTTAAAGGGTATCCCTATCAGCATCATCATATACCTGACTGGGAACATCCGGAAAGCTGGCCGTGGAAGCCTGTTTCATCAGGTAAAAGAGGGAAGGGGCTTGACTGCAGCAATTTCACAAGTTTTGTCTATAATCTGGCCTTTGGTTTGAAATTTACTTCTGATGTTTCAAAACAAAGCGCTATAGGGGATGCAACAGGTCCGGGCCCTGGAACAAATAAATGGATAGTTAAACGAATTCCTCTGCCTGAAAAATATGAGGATCAGATAAAAGTTTTGCGTACCGGAGACCTGGTGTTTTCTTTCAAGAAAGGCAGTAAAAGTATAGGGCATGCTTTTATCTGGGTGGGCAGGATCGGGAAATCCCCGGATGATACACCTTTATTTCTTGATAGCGGAGGGGGAGCAACACCGGATTGTAATGGAATTTATGTGCCGGATGGAGTCTATCTGCGGCCCTATAGAAAAAAGTACTGGCCGTATACGCATGTAAGCCATGCTATTCGTTTTTTTTATTCTAAAGAAAATAGAAAGAACCTGTCGACTGAATAATCTTTTTTTGATGCGTTAAATGAATTTTTAAAAAATATTTTTCCACGGGCAGTTAATTATTCCTGCCCGGGATTTGCATAGTATTAAAGATTTTTAAATAATGTTTTTTATTCCGCCTCGTTGTCTTTCTTTACTCCGCTTAATTGAAGCAGTTTTTTTGCATTTTCAGCTATTTTTGAAAAAGATTCGGCTACATTATTTACACCGTCCGCCATCTGTGTCATCATTTCATTTACATGCTCGATCGATACGGATGTGGATTCTGTGGCAATTTTCTGTTCATTGGTTGATGTCCCGATATTTTTAGAAAGTTCCAGGTTCTCATCCATCTGCCTGTTTATTTCTTCAAGGAAGGACTCCTCCTTTATCGTGAATTCCTGCAGCTCCCTTATCCGGTCTGCATTCTGGGCTATATTGTCTATCATACCTACTATCAGATCCGAAGCCTCATCTATGACTTTAACACCGTTACTTGTTGTTTTGCTGTTCTGACTGAGAAGGTTTTCGATCTCCTTTGTGCTGTCAGATGTCTGCGTGGCAAGTTTACCTATTTCATCAGCAACAACCGCAAAACCTCTGCCGTGTTCGCCGGCTCTGGCGGCTTCAATACTTGCATTAAGGGAAAGGAGATTAATCTGATCAGCGATATCTATTATTATAGTTATAGTCTGAGCGATCCGGCTGCTATGCTCTTTCATTTCATCCATGGTTTTTACAACCCTGTCTATCTTCTCCTTGCCAAGGCTGGTTTTATCTACCACGGATTCTATTTCTCCAAGAGTTTCGTCATATCGTGCCTTTATATCTTTTTTCAGATTTCTGAATTCATCAATTTTGCGGTTAAGCAGAGAGGAGGATTCTTTCTGATTTTCCGCGGAGTTTGAAATGCTTTCAGATGAGCTCTGCAGTTCCTCAAGGGTCGCGGATATTTCTTCAAAAGTTGAAGCCTGGTTCTGCATCCGTTCATTTATATCATTTATTACGTTATTCTGTTCATCCAGTTCGGAAAAAAGTACACTTATGTTATTTTTTATTTCATTCGCAAGATTCTGCTGTTTTTCAGACTGCTCTTCAATAATCTGCCGCTGCGTTGATGTGCGAAGGTCAAAACGTTCAAGCTCGGGGATATTGGAGAATGAAGCATAAGCGATACATATCATAGTTATGATGAAATAGAGCTGTCTCAGCAGCACTATTCCTATATGAGGTTTGCCATCCACAAATGCGAGGAAGGGCATCTCTACTCCGTGAGCTGAGGCCGCATAAAGAAAGAGTGCCCAGTTAAGGAAAACCCAGAATATAAAGAAGGCATAGAGTTTTTTGTTATAAAAAAACTGAAGAATTATCAGTGAAAGCATAGACAGGCCGTAAATGTGTATTCCCTGTGTTGCATAAAGCCAGTCTATATTGACCGCATAATTGTATTTAGCAAGAATAGGAAAGGTCGTAAGGAAAAAACCTGCAACCCATACAATTGCCCCGACTGATTTTCTGACTTTTTTACGTCTAAATGCCCAGTATATTAGGGCTATTACCATGATAAAAGGAACTGATGTGGTTGCAATAGTGATGAAGGGGACACCTGCCAGCTTCTGGAAAAAGGCTGCAATAAAAACCATTATTGTGGTTAAAATTAGAGCTCTGAAAAGGCCTCTGATTTCAAGATATTCTTTTGCCGAGTAATGATAGTCCATTTTTACCTCATGATTCTTTTTTTTTCAGGGATAGTAATTGAAAAGATTTTCAAGCCGTTACTCGTAATAATTAATTTTTTCGTGCATTGAACAACAGTAAGTTTGATGGGCATCTTTCATATGAGTTTATACTGACTCGGTAGTCAATAAAAATTATGAGTTTAATATAAAACATAGTTAAATAATACAGGCAACGCATTGATGAGATAGCATGAATTGAATTATTTCATCAGTTTGAATTTGTGATGTTCTATAAATGCGCTTGTCAGTATTTTTTTTCTTCAGGTTTGGTGTTTTTTGTTATGTTGATTAAATTTTTGATTTATATCGCGGTAATGAAATATTTTGTTTCCGGACCCGTTTATGTTGTATGTAATATTATTTGAACGGTGTATTCTATTATAAATTTATAATAGAATGCGGGAGCGTGAGGAGAATGTCTGTTGTTCTACCAGCTGTCGTTGTTTCGGATGCCGTCACTGTCATACCAGTATTCCATTAGCTCTTTCCAGTTTTCCACTGTCCCGTCACTGTCAGATGTGCAGGAATCTATATTGCCGTAAAGGTAGGATGCTCCGTATTCTGAGGCGGTATCAAGAGCAGTATACCACCATTGATACTCATAGTCGTCTGAATCTTCTGTGAAAAAAATTGACAGCCCTTTTTTTACTGTACTTCCGGAGCCGTAGTATCCGCCGTATGATGAGCCCGCGTAGGCCAGGATTACAGTGTCTGCCAGTGATGACAGAACATCATCAGCTAGTGTCCTGAGCGTGGACGAATATACAGCATTGCTGTAAACCCGGCACGCGAAGTCACCCAGATCTATGTAGGGATAACTTCTCGCCTCCGCGGCTGTTGTATAGAAACAGTGTGACTGATCTCTGGTACTTTCAATTGTGCTCTGACTGTTTTCATTTTTCAGGCCTGCGGCAAAGGCATCAACAGCAGTTTTCAACTGGTCCAGTAAAGAAAGGTCAACTGCAGACATGGTCTGGTTTGAAACCGAATATGTACTATTGCGATATGATGATACAGCAAGTTTTGCAAGGGTTTCCGGTGTTGAGATGCCAGAGCTGTCAATAGTCATGGCTGAGAATATTCTGTTATAATCCCATCCGTAACCCCATTCACTGGCCATGGAGGCGCACATGTATGACGCAAGGTCTTTCAGTTCACAGGCAACTTCGATTGTTCCCATAAGGCATGCGTCAAAACCTATTGCATCGATTTTGGGCCGGGCCCCTCCGAAATTGGCAGAAACCGCCTGCTGCACTTCATCTATGTACAGGATGTCGCTGCTTGTGTCATCCTCGGCGATTGCTTTTGTCACTTCGGTGTAGGAAGAGTCTGAATATGATGAGCTTTTTTTTCTTGTCCCGTCGCCATGGTTCCAGATTATAAGCATGTATCGGTCCGCAGGGAAGTTCGTTTTACAGTGGCTCATAAAATCAGAAAGTACCGCAGGGTCCCCTGTGTTTACCTCGCCGAGAGATGATGTATGTCCCGTACCGGAGTCCCCGTCGTCAAGGCGTTCATATGTATCGGGAGCGATTCTGTACATTGCGCTGTCATTGGAGCCTGATTTGTCCTGGAGCACTATTATGTTGACGTGACTGTTATACGAAGAGTTAATGCCGTTTCTTATCTCATCTATATCCAGGTCATCATAACCGTCGAGATTGTTGTCCGCGGCAATATAGATCATAAAGGTCCATGTCTCATCCTCTGCGGGAGCAAAGTGGGCTGAAGCTCCGCCGCCGTCATTGCTGCCGCCTCCGCCTGAACAGGAAATTAACATTAGCAGTGATAATGTTCCTGCTAAACAGAATATAATAAATCTGAATTTCATCTGAAGTTGCCGAAAATGATTTAAGGCTAAAATAAAAACTTTTTTTAATAATGTCTACAAAAAACCGGGTGTGTGTTGTTTGAAGAAAAAAAAAGAGATTATGTTTTTTTGCTTAAGGAGCGGCAATCTTTAAACCCTGTTAATGTAAAAGAAACCCCCTCTATGAAGAGGGGGAACAGTCTGTTGTTGTCTGTAAAATCAGGTTTCAGTAGATTATTTAAGTGAGTACATGTTATCAATAACAGGGGCATACTTTTCAAGTATGATTCGTTTTTTTGTTTTCTGTGTAGGGGTGAGCATCCCGTTCCCTTCAGTAAATCTTTCTGAAAGAATAGTATACTGTTTAATCTGCTCAAAGCCTTCAAGCTCACTATTTGCCTTTTTAACCTCTTCAGCGATCAGTTCTCTGATGTTGCCCTTTTCAATAAATTCAGGGCCAACTTTAATAACCAGAGGAGCGCCGGCAGAGTTGTCTATAACTACCTGGCTTTTATCATAATCGACCCCTTCGTTGTCGAATTTTTCCATAAAGTAGTTGAAGTTCGGCACGAGGAGTGTGGATATAACCGCGCGTTCATCACCTATAGGGAACACCTGGTCAATATAAGGACTTGTGGCGAACTGAGACTCAACTTTAGCAGGCGCAACGTTTTTCCCGGTTGCAAGGCAGATTATGTTTTTAATACGATCAACTATTTTATAGTAACCGTATTTATCGACTTCGACCTTGTCTCCTGTCTTAAACCATCCGTCAGGTGTGAATGACTCAGCTGTTTCCTCGGGCTTGTTCCAGTATCTCTTGAAAACACCGGCGCCGCTTATTTCCAGTTCTCCTATATCCGATACACGGAGTCTGCTTCCGTTTGATGCAAGGCCTACAGATCCGGGCCTGCATGCCAGGAGAGGCATGTTGGAGCATGCGTTAAAACTTTCGGTTGAACCGTATCCTTCACTTACCCTGATTCCGATTATGTAGAAGAATTTAAGAAGTTCAGGAGAAATAGAGGCGCTTGCCGAAAATGAGTGCTTGAAGTTCTTGCCAAAGAGGGCCCGTACTTTTGCGAAGAGCTTGTCAGCTATCTTATACTTTATCTTCAGGCCCAGAGGGAGATTGCCCGTTATATCAAAATCGTGGCCCATGTTATAGGTATCAGTTTCAGGATCATATCTCTGCATGAAAACCTCTTCACCGACCTTCAGTGCCCAGTCGAAGAGTTTCCTCTTGAGGCCGCTTTCACCCATCTTCTGCTGAAGCTGAATATATATCTTTTCATAAAGTCTTGGTACACAGTTTATCCAGTGGGGGTTGTATTTCTGTAAATCGTCAAGAAGTGTTCCCGGAGAATCCGCGTAGGCCATTGTACACCCGTTATATATAGCCGCACCCTGACAGGAGCCTCTGTCAAATATGTGAGCAAGAGGTAGAAAGCAGAGGGTAGTGTACTCGGTCTTGAACCCCATTCCGCAGTAGTCAAAAAATTCGTTGACCCCGTACATCCTGGAGGAACAGTTATGCTGTGTAAGAACAACTCCTTTACCCTGGCCAGTTGTTCCTGAAGTGTAAAGTATAGTATAAATATCTTCAAGTTCTACACCATCACGTCTGGCTATATACGCATCATAATTGGCTTTATCTTTTTTCCATTCAATACCTGCTTTTTCAAGATCGCCCATGCTTATTATTCTGTCGTCACTGCTTTTGTATTCACGGTCCATCATTATAATCTTTTCCAGTTTTTTCATTTCGCTAAAACCGGAAAGTATCATATCAAGAAGATTTTCTCCTCTTACGAAGATAAATTTACACCCTGAATCATTTACGATATAGGTTACTTCTCTGAGAGAGAGTGTCGGATATATTGCAACGCTGACACCGTTGGCACAGGCCAGTGCAAAGTCAGCATGAGACCAGTATGGTCCGCTCGGGGCCATAATACCCGCCATATCCTGTTTTTCGAGCCCTATGCTCATAAGGCCGCACGCGTAGTTTTCAACGCGTTCGTAAACCTCGCCCCATGTCATTCGGCCGTTGCTGTCTCCGTTATAAAGAGCTGCATTAAAAAGCTGCAGGTCTTTTGATGCGTAGGTTTTAGAGTTTTCAACGTATCTCTGAGTAAAGGTCGGGATCTGTACTTTTTCCCATTCCCATTTATCTTTCCATGGAAGGTTGAAATATTCGATAGTTGACATAAAAATCCCCCATTTTTGTTTTTTTGCCTGTTCTGTATAAAATAGCCAGAATTTATAGAAATTTTACTCTAACGATCCATCTGGCCGGTAGAATGTCAAGCAGTAATCGGAATAATGTTCCGATAAAGTAAACAATTGTCGTATAAAAGATTTACTATCGTATTTATTGTAAATTGTTATATAAAAGGGTGCTTGCATTTTGTTAACTTTGACAGGGAAATATTTGTATTGATGAGAGGTATAATTTATATTTTCATGCCTCCTGAATTACAGGAGGCATGAAATGGCTGCCGGAGCAGTTAATCAATAGGGATCCCGTGAAGTGGTAGCGTCTATTTTCCCTTTTTTACTGTTGAGTATAAGCTCATCTGTCTGTTTTCCTTTACCGTTCATGCTGCTTCGTACACTCATATAGTTCTCAGGTGCAGGGGGGTAGTTTTCACCACCGTTTTCTGAAACAGCCTTTTTAAGAACAGCTATTATATCATCTGTGTTTTTCAGCCAGGTATTATTGTCTTTTATTTTCTGTAGCCTGTCTATATCGGCCTGTGTCGGTTTTGCCCCTTTACTTATCAGAAGCCTGGCAAGGTCAATATCCCATTTATTTCGTCCGTAGAGTGATACAAAAGCAGTGCCGGGGTTCTCAATATCAATAGCTCCGTTGTTTATCATGTATTCAGCGATTTCCTGCTGTGAGTAGCTGACGGCCCATCCGAATTCAGTTAATCCACCGCCACATCCCTGGCTCTGGGCGTTGCCTGCCTTTGCCCCTCCGTCAACAAGCGCTTTAGCAATATTTTTTTTATAGTATACTATGGCGTCCCTGAGAGGTGTTATCCCTGCGAAATTCTGAACATTGGGGTCAGCACCTGCATTAAGGAGAGCACGTACTATTTCAACATTGTTCGCTTCAACCGCGTAGTGAAGGGGGGTGAGGTTTGAAAGTGTTTCTTTCTCATTTACGTTTGAGCTGTTTGAGATAAGGCTCAATGCCCGGGAGGTGTTTCCGCTTTTGATTGCGTAATTAAGCTGTGTTTTATAATAATTGGAGCTCTGACCGTCAAGTTCAAGAGCCAGGTCCACGTGTCCTCCGAGACGCGCGTAATCAGATGCACTGCACTGTACGTTATAGTTGCCGCTGATGCACCAGTCACCTTTGGTGCGGGGTGTTTTACTTGCTCCTCTGCTGAGCAGCATGTTCACAATTTCCCTGTCTCCCAGATCCGCTGCGAGCATCAGGGCTGTTCTTCCCGTGGACTGATCCTGATGGGTTACATCAGTTCCCATGTTGATCATCCTGATGGCCTGTTTGCGCATGGAATTACTCTCCAGAGGTTTCCTCACACTTCGTAATGCCCACATGAGCGCGTTGTAACCCTTTTCATCCGGGTGGTTAACTTCTGCACCCTTATCGAGAAAGTACTCCACCTTTTTAGCATTCCCTCCGTAACAGTAGGAGGCCATTGCAAGGGGGTATATGCTACCTGTTTTTTTGTCTATTTCATATTTGCTGCTGAACATACGCTTCACTGTTTCCAGACTGCCGTCACATATGGCGTCATGGCGCTCTTTATCGGTGTATGCGTACAGAGCTGTTAATGAAAGAACTGTAATTAAAATAAAGATTATTCTTCCTAACTTCATTTTTTTCTCCATTATAAAAATATTGATGCTGATAGTTTTCCGGTATCCACAATATTTGCTGCTGCGAAAAAAGAGTATATGCTGATCTTGTGACAGAGTAATGTAATTATGGTTTTTATTTTTTATAGCAAAAAACTTTTTTATAATAAAATTTAAATTTATTACAGGAGCGCAATAATTGCGTCAGAATTAATAATGAGCTTTCATTTGGATTTAAAAATACCACTCCGGAATTAAAGAAAAAATTTTTTATTTTTTATACAATGAAGAGGGTAAATAAATCTCTGACAGATAAGCGCGGCATTTCCCGCGCTTATCTGTCAGGTCCTGTATGAAAAAACAGTTTTTATAGAAGCCTGCTGGCCAGTTCGGCAAGATAGCTTCTCTCTCCTTTTACCAGGTGCACATGGGCAAACAGCTCCTGACCCCTCATCTTCTCAGTCATGTATGCCAGACCGTTTGATCCCGAGTCGAGATACGGAGTGTCTATCTGTTCTATATCTCCGCAGAATACAAGCTTTGAGCCCTCGCCGGCCCTGGTGATAATTGTCTTGATCTCATGGGGAGTGAGGTTCTGCGCCTCGTCAACGATGAAGAATATGTTGGAAAGGCTCCTCCCTCTTATGTAAGTCAGCGGGGTTATAACGAGTTTTTCGTCAGTAAGCATCTGTTCAATTTTTCTGAACTCCTTGCTGTCCGTGGGGAAGCGGTTTTTTATTACGCTGAGGTTGTCAAAGAGCGGCTGCATGTATGGGCTTATCTTCTCCTGTATGTCCCCGGGGAGAAAGCCGATGTCCTTGTTTGAGAGTGGGACCACGGGGCGGGCAAGAAATATCTGCTTGAATTCGCTCCTCTGAGAGAGGGCCCCGGCAAGCGCGAGTAGAGTTTTCCCTGTACCGGCCTTCCCTGTCATTGCAACAAGCTGTATGTTATCGCGTGTCAGTGCGTCAAGCGCGAAGGTCTGTTCAGCGTTGCGGGGGTCTATACCGTAGCAGTTTTTTTTCATCACCCGTTCAATGAGCCTGCTCTGGCTGTTAAAGTAAGCGAGAGCGCTGGACTGACCGTTTTTCAGAATAAAATATTCATTGGGAACAGGGGGGCGGTCGAAACTGAAAGTTTCGGCAGGGAGACCTTCATGGGCTGAGTAGAGGCTGTTTATAAGTTCGGAGGAGAGGCCGCTCTTGCTTGTTACAGGCCTGTATATGGCGTCAAGGTCCTGTATCTTGTCAGTGGTGTAGTCCTGGGCCATTATCTGGAGAGATTTTGCCTTTACCCTGAGGTTGATGTCCTTAGTTACAAGTATTACAGGGCGGCGCGGATTTTTTTCTTTAAGGTGTTCCGCGATTGCGAGAATTTTATGGTCAGGTGTCCTTTCAGGGAAAGACTCGTTGAGCGTGCTGGAGAATGGTTTTCCTGTTTCAATGAAAAGCCTCCCCAGCCCCTTGCCCAGGGGGATGCCTTTAAGGTCAAAGGAATCATCTGAGATGTTGTTGAGCTGCCTTGTGAATTCCCGCGCCTGGTAGTTCAGGTTGTCATGCCCCCTCTTGAACTTGTCAAGCTCCTCGAGGGCCACTATGGGGATTACCACGTCGTTGTTTTCAAAGTTGTAGATGCAGAGATAATCGTGAAGAAGAACATTGGTGTCGAGTATGAAAAGCTTTTTTGTTTTAGCCATTTATTCACCTCTGGTTATAACATATATTATGTCTCATAAAAAATCAACTCCTTTATTGTAAATTTTATGTTAATAAAGGGACCATCGCCTGAACTGAAAATTTTATCTGATATTTTTCCCCGCATAAAAATTTTATATATTGAAATTCATGAACTGCTGATTTATTCTATACAGCGGAATTTCTGCAGATGTGATTAATGTCAGCCGGGTAAGGAGGATTGATGGAGGAGCATAAAGTTCTGGGCAGGGTGTCTCAGTCGCCGACAGTTCCGGGTAAGAAACATGAAAAGAGAAAGTTTGATATAGCGGATCTTTACAGCAAACCTGTAAGTACAGGTGAGGAGAAGAAAGCCGGTGAGTACGGCCTTGATGAAAAGCTCCGCAAGGCATATTTCTGGATTGCCAATTATGCTATTATAAATCCCTTCTGCGACATCGAATATAACGATGCACCTCCAAACCGGTACGCAATGGGTGACAACAGGTCTGACCTCACCCTTGCAACAGATCAGAGTTATGCCAGTTTTATCCTCTTCCCCCTCCTTACCCTTGTGACAAGGAAGAAGTGTCTCCTTGTGGGAGGTCCCGGGCGCGGCAAGACTTCAAGCGCGATGATCATGGGGCTTCTTGCCGGATATTCAATGGAAGAGATTAAACGCGCGGTGCAGCATGGCCAGCCGCAGATGACTGTTTCCGACCTTCTGGGTAACCCTCTCCCCTCCGACATGGTGAATGCGAAGAGTATGGACGAGATAAAGATCGCATGGCGCAAATGGCTTGAGATGAAGGTAAAGATAATAGATGAGTACAACAGGATACCTGTTCGAACACAGTCAGCCCTTCTGAACGTAATGAGTGAGAACTACGCCGAACTCCTTGACCAGGTTTACGACTGCCCGGAGGCCGCCTGGTACCTTACTGCCAATGACGACGCCGGGGGAGGTACATACCAGGTGATAGAGGCGCTGAAGGACCGTATAGACGTGGTTGTAATGGCGCTTCATTTCAATACCCGTTTTCTTGGCGACCTTCTTGACAGGGTGGAGAGGGGGATTAAGCCGGAGGAGGCGATCCCTCCTGAGATAATATTCACTGAAGATGAGATAGAAAGCATAAACAGGGAGATCCTCGAAGTGGAGATACCGGACAAGCTTATGCGCAGAATTGAGTACTTCGCGTCACAGTTTGAGCTTCTTGAATCGGGGGGTGATCAGTTTGAATATAAGACAAAGGACAACGTTAAACTTTCAGGGTTCCCCATACCTCAGGTGATGCAGGGAGAAACCGGCAAGGACCAGCTGAAGGACCTGAGTTACCAGACACTGAACGGGCTATCAGTGCGTGCCTTCATGACATGCCTTACATTCATCAAGGCGCTTGCATACTTCAGGGGTAACCATAGCGCGGAGTTCAATGACGTGAGGCATATACTCCCCTTTGTCCTGCATGACAAGCTGGCGCAGAACAGCGACTCACCCTTTTTTGAGCAGCCTGAAAATATGGTGTACAGGTATGACCGCGTAAGCTGGATAAGAAAGCTTTTCGATCTCTCCTGCGCTGAGTACGACAGGGCCGGCCTTGACAAGAAAGACCCTGTGGGGGAGATGCTTGCCTCGTTCAGAAAGGGGCTTGAGGGCATTACAGAAGCTGAGGTCGCAAAGGTGCTGCAGCAGATCGAAAAGATGATGGGGGAGGTGTCGGCAGGGAGAAAACTTTATGCTCCGAAATTTGACGATGTACTGACGCTCAAGTATCTCCACCAGAGATATACCAACTACCTGAACTGGCTGAAATGGAAAGAATAATCCCGCCGCTCCTGAAAGAGTCCCTGGAGAGAAACCGCACTGCCCTGAACAGTATCTATGAATACCACAGGTCGGTTTTCCGTGAGCCTGATGGGGAGGATATACTCTCCCTTTTCCATAAAATAGTCCTGCCTCTCTATGAGAGAGGTATGTCCCCCCCTGATGATGTTTTATGCGGCATCTTCACTTCAGTTGTGGCGCTTGCGTGCAGGGGTTACGCCGGGAGAGAGGGGCGATACAGGGAGGTGGAGAAATCCCTCCTCCTTATGCTTGAATCATTCCCTGAATTATTATATTCAGAAAAGGGTTTTGTAACTTTGATCTTTAATGTACTTTTTAACATCTACGTGAAGGGTGCACCTGTAATGGATATGTGGCGTGACCGTATGCTCCGGCTTAAAGGCGGTGACGCTGATTCTTTCAAAAAGAGGGGGCTTGTTTTAGCGTGGAGGTGCGGGGCCGCAAGGTTCAGGGATGAGGCGCTCTCAATGCTTCATCTACTCGGCGCGGATGAGATAAAACTTATCTTTGATCTTGATGAAAATTCAGATACTGAAAAATATATTGCGTTATTAAAAAGAGACCCATGGTTTAATAAGGCCGGGGAGGGGGGAACTCCGTTTTTCCTCCACTCCGGGGGGTTCACCGGTTACGGAGGTGAGTTCAGGTCTATCCCTGATGTTTTTTCATCCGGCGGTTCTCTCTTTGCAACTGACGCTGAAGGGCTATACAGGATCTATGCAGACTCTTTCGGTGTTGAGATTGTTCATGAAAGGGAAGCTGTTCCGGTTGGCAGCAGGAAACAGGGGACAGGCACGGTTTACGGCCAGAGTCGTGAGATTATATTCAACGGCAGATCCTATCCTTTACCCGATTCTGTTGAAGGGAATGTGAGAAACAGCGCAACTGCAGGCAATACTGTTGCATGGACAGAACAGAACAGCTACAGGGTATACATCGCAGGCCTGGAGGGGAACAATGGATGACCCACGGGGGATGAAGGCGCTGAAGGAGAAGTGGCTCTCCGCATGGGAGAAGGCCGTGGCACTCTGGAGCCCCTATGTGCAGATCCGCCCCCCAACACTCTGCGAGACAGAGAAGGAGGCCCAGGCTGAAGGTCTCACCTCATCCTTTGCCATGATAAGGCTCACTGACTACAGCGTTGTTGTCTCCCTTAAACAGATTAACGACCTGGGACTTCAGGATTTTCCCATGGAGATACTTGCTCATGAGGCGGGTCACCATGTTTATACGCCGGCTGACCTTACAGATCTGGGAAGGCTCATCGCCAGGATACAGGCAGCGATCCCCGGGTATGAACAGCATGCGCCTATGATAGCCAATCTCTACGAGGACCTTCTTATAAATGATCGACTCTACAGGGAGAACGGCCTCAGGATAGACACTGTTTATGAAAAGGTAAAAAGCGGAAACAGAGACAGGCTGTGGAATTTTTACATGCGCACCTATGAAATCCTCTGGGCCCTCCCGGCAGGCACTCTCACAGCAGGGCCTCTTGAGGTGGAGGAAGAGGGGGATGCCATACTTGCCTCAAGGGTAGTTAGAAATTTTTCACGGGATTGGATTAAGGGGGGAGGGGAGTTCGCCTCCATATGCTACAGGTACCTCCTTGAGTCCGGTGAGCCTGTGAGGAGCGCGGATATATGGCTCGATTCAATTGAACCGGGTGACGGTAAGACTATACCCTCCGGCCTTACCGGGATGGATGATGATGAGCTCGCAGGAGGGGGGCTTCCCGATGAGCTGGAAAAAGTTTCCGCCACGCCATCTGAGGTGCAGGGTAAAGGGAGCAGAGGGAATTTCAGGGAGCCCTTTCAGTACGGACAGATACTCCGCGCAATGGGGATAGATCTTTCAGACCGTGAGATAGCCGCAAGGTACTACCGCGAAAGAGCTGTTCCCTACCTGATAAAGTTTCCCTCAGTTGAGATGCCTGAATCTGAGGAGCCGATCCCTGAAGGGGTGAAAGACTGGGAGGCGGGAGAGGCCTTTGAAAACCTCAGTATATTCGACTCCCTCCTGCGCAGCCCTGTACTTATCCCCGGTTACACAACAGTTGAGCGCGTAACAGGAACTTCAAAAGGGAGGGAGCCTGAGAGGGAGCCTATTGACCTTGACATATATATTGATTCAAGCGGGTCCATGCCTGACCCTGCGGTCCACACCTCATACCTTACCCTTGCAGGCGCGGTAATATGCCTCTCCGCTCTCCGCAGCGGTTCAGCGGTGCAGGCGACCCTCTGGAGCGGGACAAAACAGTTTATGAAGACCGATGGTTTTGTCCGTAACGAGAAAGAGATTATGGGTATACTTACAGGCTTTTACGGTGGGGGGACAGCCTTTCCAATACATGTGCTTCGGGACACGTACATGGACCGCAGGCCGGGATCAAGGAGAGTGCATATACTTGTCATATCGGAT
>DAIOFM010000030.1:0-35241 GCA_036745755.1 Spirochaetota bacterium
TGGAAGAAAAGATATAACCCGTATCCTTATGCACAGCAGGTTCAGGGAAAAGATATACCTTACCAGAACAGACGGCATCACCCTTGAGGGATATATTGTCAACGAAAACAACTTCTCCTACACACTGCGCAAGGTACTCGACTCACCCGATGAAATCATAATACCCAGGGAAAGGGTTCAGACCATTTCCATAAAAAGGCCTTCAGAAAGAATACTCCCCCCTTCAGTCTATTCCTCGGTCTTCCTTAAAGACGGTTTAATTATTGACTGCCGCATAGTTATTGAATCCGCGAAGAGTATTGAGGTGCAGCCTGCTGAAGGTGATAGAAAAGTTTTAATGAAAAATAATATAATGAGAATCCAGTATAACAACATATACAGGGACAGGAAGATATTCAGAAAATCCGACGGAACAAAAATAGAAGGTTATATAATGGCCGAGGATCAGGAAAGTTACTTATACCGTACCGTTCTCAATTCCCCTGTTGAGGAAAGAATTTATAAAAGCGAACTGAAGAGCATATCAAGGAAATAACCCATCCGCAGATATCGAAAAAGATATCTCAATAGAGAATCTGCCCGGGGACTGCATCTTTTCATTTTAAATTTCCACTTCCCGGCAGATTTCATGTTCACTCTCACCTTTGTTTTTTATATTAAAATCAAGTATAAATCTTGTCCCCTCCCCTTTATCTATTTTAATAGTGCCGCCAATCTGCCGTGTAAGGATCGATATCAGCTGCATACCAAAACCCTCCGGATTTTCAAGGGTTACTTCTTCAGGCATGCCTGCACCATTGTCCCCGATCATCAGTTCAGCATGTTCTCCCATGGCTTTAAGTGAAACATTAATTCGTCCATGCTCATCCTCTTTGAAAGCGTGCTTCATCGAATTTGTAAGTATCTCGTTAATGAGAATGCCCAGATGAAAAAGCACGTCAGCTTCAATCATAAACTCCTCGATATTTTTCACAACAATAATCCTTCCGCTGTTCGGAAAATTGCCTATGATTGCATCAATAAGGATAGTGAGATATTCCCGTCCCGACATCTCCCTGAAATTTTCGGACCTGTACAGTTTATCATAAAGCACCATCATGCTTTCAATACGCCTTTCAGCGTCTCTCAGCGCCTCCACGGATATTGTGTCAGTCAGTGAATCAGCGTGAAGATATAGAAGGGCCCGGATAGTATTCATGTTATTCTTAATCCTGTGATGCACCTCTTTCAGCAGAAACTCCTTTTCCTTAAGAAGATTTTTCACCTTTTCTTCAGCCACTCTCTTCTCGCTTATATCGCGAGCGATCCCCAGAATCCCTATGAATTCACCCGATTCATTAAACATGATGACTGCTATCACCTCTGTCCACGCGGTGGAACCGTCTTTACACAAAACTTCAATATCCACCCTTGCTTCAACATTGTGTTCTTTCCTTCTCGCACGCTCAAGGCTTTCAGCATAAAGATCCAATGCAATCGACGCTGAACCGGGCGCGAGGGCCTCATGCATCGGTCTTTTCATAATTTCTTCAGGAGTATAACCTGTAACCCTTTCAACAGAAGGACTTACATATGTAAAACGCCCGTTATCACTCATGGTCCAGATAACATCAGAGGCATGATCCGCCAGCTGCCTGTGCTGTTCCTCGCTGATTATAAGAGCCTCGGTTATCTTCTCATTTTCCGAAATAATTCCAGCCAGTCTGCGGTTGACCCTGTATATATAGAAAGCAATACACGCAATAATCAGCAGTATAAGAATAATAATCCCGTGAACCCTGTAATGCCGGATAAGGTCCTGTTTCCGGGGATTGTAAATAAAAGAATCGATCTTAAAATCATCTGAAATAAGCCCCAGGCTTCTATACACGCCGGCGATATGTTCCCATCTCTCCGGATTGATGTAACCTGTTTCAACAAGCCCGGATTCGAGCAGAGGCACGGTACGGCCGGCCTCAAAACGGAGGTAATCATAAGAATGTTTCTGCGAATACCTCCTGTATATAATTTCAATCATTTCATCCTGATGTTCAGAAGCATATCTCCACCCTTTAAGGGTAGCTTCACGAAAAGCTTTTACCCTGCCCGGGTTATCACGCAGTTCCCGCTCTGAAGTAAAAAGGTTGTCTCCGTAGAAATCTATACCTGCTGTACGGGGATTAAACGATTTATAAGGAAACCTTTCCTCGGAATAATGGTATGGTTCGCTTGTTATGTATCCTGATACTGCGTCAGCTTCGCCATAAACAAGGGCCTTTTCATTAAAAGTGTGAGGGAGCATTTTCAGGCCCTCAAGACCGCCCACCTCCCTCTGTAAAAAGGCTATCAGTTCCTGCGCATGGTTCTCCATCATAATACGCTTCCCTTTCAATTCACTGATATTCCTTATTTTATAAGAAGTGAAAATTCTGTAAGGGGTATGCTGAAATATTACGGCAAGAACAACAACCGGCTTCCCTTCATAACGGTCAAGAAGGAGCCCGCTTGAACCGACACCATACTGTGCCTCCCCCGCGATGACCTGCTGAACAACGTCAGTTTCCGGAAAGGCCTGTTCTATTACAACATCAAGCCCTGCTTCATTATAGAACCCCTTCTCTTTAGCCGCATAATAACCGGCGAACTGAAAAGCGTGTGTCCATTTAAGCTGAAGGGTAACCCTTTCAAGTGCAGCAGCAGGCTTTACGGCGATGATTGAAATAACCACCATTAAAAAAAGCGGCCACAACTCCGCACTCAAATATTTTCCAACTCTATAAATACGCATTAACTGTTTATCCTGTATGATTTAATATAAATAAATCATGTATAGATGGCAATAAATAATATTATCAGAAGAAAAGTCCGTTTCGTCTTCTGGAGTTTTATCCCTGCTTTTAAAGCCTGAATTTCAATAAATAATAACTGATAAAATTTTGTAAAATGAACTTTTTTTATAAATCCGGGGTCTAAATATTAAGTATAATGAATATATGATAAAACAGTATTTATTCCTTAACTTATTTCAGGCAAAAAATTATATACCCCCGCCGTCGAAGGCGGTGGGGATATAATTTTTAATTTTTACACAAAAATACATGCTCAGGAATTATTACTGATTATAAAATATTATTTTCCCATCAACAGGACTCATATTAATAAACAAATAATAAACCAGGAGGTTTAGCTTGAAAAAGTCAGCATTAGCGGTTGCATTATCACTTTTTATCACAGGTGCATTTTTACTCAGCATAGATGCAAAGCCTAAAAGGCCGGAAGGGCCTCCGCCTCCAATCAAGGCATGTGAGAACAAACAGGCAGGTGACAGCTGTTCATTCAAGACCAGGGGAGGAAAGACAGTAACCGATACCTGCGTAGAGGTTAAAACTCCCAGAGGCACGGCGTTAAGCTGCGGTAAAATCTCCCCGCCAAAACGCAGAAAAGGGAAAAGACCTGAAAAGGAAGGAGAAGAGGAGGAATAGTTCATAACCCTGACATCCTGCCCCGGTTTCCTGATATATTGCCGGGGTACGGATTAAAGAGGGTGTCCCGGAAGTCATTCCCGCGAAGGCGGGAATCCATTCTTACACCATTTTCACGATATGCGCCAATAGATACAGGCTCTAAAGACCATGATGACTCTATTTTTAAAATCATGCATTCCTATGGGCCACCCTCTTTCTGAACATAATTCTGTATTACAGAACCATACTCCTTAACTCTCTGCAGTTCGCCACAAGATCATCACTCCTTCTGAAAAGGCCTCCGCCCATGAGATAAATCACATCATCTCCATAGAAGGATTTCATTTCAGGTATGTTGGAAAAGTTCATCCCCCCTCCGGGACAGGGGAAAATTGTTTTAAAACCTGAAAATTCAGATCTGCATTTATCCACTATATCGAGACATTCATCTTTTGAAAAGGAGAACCGTCCGCCGAAGTTCGGGTAAACAACAATGTCAGCTCCGCATAGCCTCATAATCTTCCCTAAAAGCGCCCCGTGGGTAAACCCGGCGGAACCTGAAAGATAAGAACCTATGAATGCCGGATGGCTCATCACAGGGAGCCCGAAATTCTCATCATCAGCCAGGTGTTTCATTACATCAAAACCTGTGAGTGCCGGGGAAATTAAAACCCCTCCTGCACCCAGCCCCTTTGCAAAGTATGCCCTGTCTATTACTTCCCTGCAGGGCGCTGTAATATTGGGGAAATAGAGCGTCTTCCCCCCTGTTTCACTGTTTGCCCGATTGACCGCATCACAGCACATTTTAACTCTTTCCATGAAAGGTGAAAATTTCTGGTCAGAGAGCCCGTGGTCATCCTTTATTATATCCATCCCGCCAATGGCAAACCTGTAAGCCAGATCGGCAAAATCCGATGAGGAGAGTCCCATGGGCTTTATCGCTGATGAAATGAGGGGCCGGTTATGCGCATTCAGGATATCCCTTAATCCATTAACTCCGAACCCGGGGCCTTTAAACTGCGACGCGAATCGGGTCGGAAGGGATATGTCCCTGATCTTTATCCCGGGCTTGAGACTTATATTCCCCAGCATCACGTTAAAAAGCTGGGTCACTTCGGAGGCGGATGTCTCCACCGCGAAACTTATTTCCGCGCTGAAAGTATTTTCATCAGTTTCACTGAAAGTTTCAACACGGCCGAAAATATTCCCCCTGATAAAATCATCTTTTATAAGTTCAGGAGGGAACTCAACAGTCTGTTCAATGCAGATATCCTCAGCAGCGGCAAGGGCATCATCCCGGCCCCCTGACAGGATGTAGGTTACTGTGAAACGCTCACCTGAAACTGTTTTTGTCATGTTTATGGCTCCTGCGCAATTCACGCCCCCGCACCCCCGAAGGGGGCAAGGCATTTTAATAGAACGTATAAGAACACTTTTCTTTAAAAAAAATCGTATTATAAACTAATAACAATAAAAATTTGGCCAGGTCTTTTTTATCTTTACCTTTCCCGGGGGTACGGGGCCCTACAGCGCCTCAGCCTTGGCGTCTGAATGAACTGCAGTAATTCGCACTGATGCAAGGTCGCTTTCAGAAATCCCGGTACTCTTTCCTGTCATCGACTCGACCGCTTTCACAAGGGCCATTGCATCAAGCCCGTACTCTTTCATAAGATATTCCTTACTCGCACCATGCACAAAAGTGTCCCTGAGACCTATGCGTGTAAGTTTTCTGTTCATCCCCAGTTCAGCCATCTTCTCCGAGATAATGGTGCCAAGCCCGCCGATAACAGTATGGTTCTCCATTGTTATCACGCCGTATTCTGATTTTTCTATTGCTGAAAGTATATCCTCATCATTAAAAGGCTTAAGTGTAGTCACATGGAAATGGCTGATACCTATACCCGATGCCTTCAGTGCAGCCGAAGCGCGGAGCGCCTCCTCCGTGCAAATGCCGGATGTAACAAGAACAATATCATTGCCATGAGAAAGTTTTCTTGATTTTCCCACAACCATCGGTTCAGATTTATCAAATAGCCTGGGAATCTCACCGCGAAGCACCCTTACATAAACAGGGCCGTTCACGCTCATGGCAGCATCAAGCACTGATTCAACATCAGTTGCATCCCCCGTCTCAAGAATTGTCATATTCGGGAGGGAGCGCATCAGGGCGACATCCTCAATTGCCTGGTGGGTTGCCCCTCCCGGGGTCATAATACCGGGAAGAAAACCGAACATCTTGACCGGGAGGTTCGGGTAAGCCACAGACATGGCGATCTGGTCAAACGCCCTTCTGTAAATGAAAACAGCGAAGGTGTGAATAAAGGGAACAAACCCTTCACGTGCAAGCCCGCCGGCAAAGGAGAGCATGTTCTGTTCAGCAATCCCCATTGAGAAGAACCTCTCAGGGTAGGCATTTCTGAAAAGGTCTATCTCAGTTGAGCTTGTAAGGTCAGCGGAGAGAACGACAACTTCAGGTTTATCCTTTGCCCAGGAAACAAGGTTTTTCGCATGCACCTTGCTGAGAAGGCCACTGTCCTCTTTCTTTGCAGGAGGGGAAACTTCAATTCCACCTGCCGCGGCAAGTTCCTGTTTCTCCTCAAAGCTTCCAAACCTGACGTAGTGATACTTGGGCGCCCGTTTATGAAGTATGTCAATACACCTGTGCGGATCAGTATCACAGAGAATACAGGTGGGCCTTTCCGAATCACGATCCATTGTGCCATATCTCACCAGATTCTCTATACTGTGTCCGTCGATGCGGTATGTCCTGATACCGAAGGACTCCAGACGTCTGTGCAGCGGTTCAATGTTCATTACATCAGTCATCTTCCCGTCGCACTGGTATCCGTTAATATCAACATATATTAAAATATTATTAAGCCTGTGAAACGACGCGGCCTGCAGGGCCTCCCATGTCTGCCCTATCTGGAACTCACCGTCAGACATAAAAAGCACACAGCGGCCGGTCTCACCTTTCAGTTTCCGCGCCATGGCTATACCGAAACCCTGGCTTATCCCCTGACCGAGGGAGCCTGACATTATCTCCATTCCCGGGGAATGTTCAGCCCCTATCATTTCAACAGTGCTTCCGTCTTTGTTGAATGACTTAAGCCCCTCTTCATCCATACGGCCCGCTTCAATGAGCGCGGCGTAAAGCACAAGTGAATACTGCGACGGAGAGAGAAAAAACCTGTCATATTCAGCAGACTTTTCACCGTGGAAGAAAGAACCGTTTATATAATCTTTATTCCCCGGCCCCGGTACCCCTCTGAATTTTTCAGGCAGGAGGGGTTTCTCCACAGGCCCCAGATTTAATATCTTTCCGTATAATGAAGCGAGGATCTCCGCAGCAGAACATGCCTGGCTGAGATACCCCCCGTCATTGTTTATTGTATGGTGAAGAACACGTCTCCTTATCCCTTCAGCCATTTTTTCTATTTCTGGTTTATTGTAATTCAAGATAATACTCCCCCGGGTTATAAAGTTAAATTTTAATAAGCTCAAAAATCAAGTCCATCCCCGACTCCGCCTTCTCAGGGGTAAAGTCCGATAAGCGGTCGAAGGAAAAGCTTGAAGCTAGTCTTAATCTTATAAAAGAAGTGGATATCCGCCTGCGCGGATATGACATATAGTTTATTCTGTACTAATCATTTCGTAAAGAGCTGCAATTTAATCGCAAGTCGCTATAGTATTATTCATTATTCAAATGAACTACACCGTAATGACCTGTCGTAAAATATAACTCCATTTCTCACGGAGGGCACATGGCGCAGAAAGACCTGTACATCTCTGTTGAAAGATACCTGTCACCGCGATCCGGCAGAAGCACAACCACTGTTGAACCGCGCCGCAGTTCCCTGGCAGCCTGCATAGCGCCCCAGAGGGCCGCACCGCTTGATATCCCACAGAAAATTCCCTCCACAATAGCAAGGTCACGCACAGTTTCAAATGCGTCCTCATCTTTACACATTATCTTTGCATCAAGAAGTTCAGGCTTATAAATTTCAGGGACTATGGATTCAGTCATATTCTTGAGTCCCTGTATGCGGTGATTCATCATCGGTTCAACGCCGGCAACTCTTGTCCGTGAGTTGTTTTCCCGGAAATAGCGGGAACACCCCATGAGCGTACCGGTTGTTCCCATCCCTGCAACGAAAAGATCAGCCTCCCCCTTTGTATCTCGTACGATTTCAGGCGCCGTGGTTTCATAATGGGCCTTCCAGTTCGCGTCATTGCCGAACTGATCCGGCATATAATACTGCTCTTTCCTTGAATCAAGAATATGGTGGGCCCTTATTATTGCTCCGTCTGTACGTTCACATCCCGGCGTTAATTCAAGTTCCGCTCCCATTGCAAGAAGTATGCCCCTTCTTTCATCACTTACACATGTAGGCATTGTAAGTTTAATTTTGTACCCCATGGCCGCGGCAACCATTGCCAGGCCTATCCCGGTGTTCCCTGACGTAGGCTCCAGGATTGTTTTTTCCTTAGTCAGTTCACCCGACGCGACAGCCTCCTTTATCATATAATAGGCGGTCCTGTCTTTTACAGATCCCCCGGGATTCGCACCTTCAAGCTTTGCGAGTATTCTAACACCGGTTTCATCGGCATTCCAGATATTTCTTATTTCAACAAGAGGAGTATTCCCAATAGCGTCAAGTATGCTCATAACTGACCTCAAATGTAGACTGTATATACACTGAGTTACTTTTATATCTGAAATTCAAGAAGAATTATTTTATTTTTTTATAAACTTTCATGCCCGGTTTTATTTTTTCATAAAAGCCATTAAGAAAATCACATTTTGCAATCGTTGAAAAGGGGGTGCCGGCCTCAAGATAAATCCTGTCCTCCTCCACACCGGTAATACACCAGGCCCCGAGATATACTTTTCTCCCGGTTTTACTGTCAATTATTATGACCTGACCTGAATTAACTTCAGAAAGAGTCCCGACATACTTCATCCCCTTTATAACCGGTATATTTTCATCACTTTTTATTTCCTTTTTCGATTCACTGTAATCAAATGCGGGTGTATATTCACTCTCTTTCCCGGCACCGGCTCTTTCTTTTTTATATAAAATATCCCCGGAGCCGGTTTCTGTTTTAACCGAAGCTTCCCCCGATTTATATTCATCATACCCCTTTTTCACTGCTTTTTCTGTAATATCCGCAGAATCCCTGCTGACAGAAATTTTACCCGATCCTTTATCCAATGTTTTACCTGCTGATTCAGACTCTTTATTTACTGACGTTTTCACTATAATGTCTCTGCCGGATTTTCCCCCGGTTTTTTCAGTAATTGCTTCACTGTCCCCTTTTCCCTTCTTTACAATTTTTCCATACGGAGTTTTCCCGGCTTTCTTTTTTTTTGTTATATACCTTAATTTTATATAACCCCATCTTCCATCAAGTTTTACTGCAGCAATTTTTTCCGTAAAAGGCAATGCCTCTTCAAATTGAGGTTTAACAATATATCTCCCCTTTCTGTCAATATATCCGAATCCGGCATCGCTCTTTACAGGAGCACAACCACTCCTAAACTCTCCGGCATCACTATAAACAGCTTTTATTACCATTCTGCCTCTTCTGTTTATATACCCCCATTTCCCATTTATCATGACTGCGGCAAGCCCTTCGCTGAATATTGCGGCTTTCTCATACACAGGTTTTATAATAACTTTCCCTGTTTTATTTATAAATCCGTATCTGCCATCGATTTTAACAGGAGCGAGGCCTTCACTGAAAGAGAAAGCGTCTTCATAAACCGGTTGCAGAGCCATTCCTCCGCTGCTCTTAATATAACCGTATCTATCCTTTATCTTTATTACTGCCAGCCCATCCCCGAAATAACGGCTCTCATCCTCCCTTAAAACTATGACCCGCAATCCCTTTCTGTTAACGTGTCCGGGAAAACCACCGGTATAAACAACTGCGCTGCCCTCAGAAAAATTCCCGGCCTCATCAAAACGGGGTTCAATGATCATCTCTCCTGTTGTGTTGATAAAACCGTATTTCCCTCCCACCTTAACTGCCGCCATCCCTTCACTGAAAATCCCGGCACTTTCAAACTGCGGTTCAACCAGCCAGATAAAAGACCCGGCACCCCCTGCTGACATCCCTGTCAGAAGTATAAACACCGGAATAAGATATGCTATTAATAATTGTTTTATCATAAGCATCTTTTTTATGCAGCATACACCAGGAGACCGCAGGTGAACGAAACTGTAATCAGCAGATATCCTTTCATATAGCAGTTATCTTCAAAATTTTACCTGTATAAATATAATTAATTATCCCTGACCGGACAGATTTTTTCATTATATTACAGTTGAAATAAAACGATTATTATTCTCTGAAGAAATTTTCACTTATAACAGGGTTTTTACTATTTTTGAATTGATAAATATGAAACTATTATACTTATTGTTCCCTGAATTTAAGGAATCTCGGTCACTGACAGGCTTCCGGTTACACATCTACAACGCAGCATATCATTATTCTTACACCGGAAGTAATAATCTTCAATTTAATAATCACAGGTCATAAATGAAACGAATAATTAGATACTTTGCTGAACAGTCACTACTTGTAAATATTATCTCCGTTGCGCTTGTCATTTCGGGTCTGCTATTCATGTTCACTGCCAAGAAAGAAGCCTTCCCCCGTGTAGACTTTGACTGGGTTATTATTAATACCATATACCCCGGATCAACAGCTGAAGATGTGGAAAAGCATATTACGATCCCCATTGAAACTAAAATGAAGGAGATAGACGGCATTGAGGAGATACACGGCACATCCCTTGAAGCATTGTCAACTATTGCTATCCAGGTTGACCCTGATGCCAGGGACAAGGACAAAACGATAAATGACATAAAAGATGCCCTTGACAAGGTGAACGATCTCCCTGATGACGCGGAAGATCCTGAATTCACGGAACTGAACACTGCCATGACTCCTGTTATGGAGATATCCCTTATCAATAAAAACGGTATAAGAAATGACAGCGATGAGTTTGAGCTGAGAAAATATGCAAAGATGCTGGAGGACCGTCTCCTTGAAATAAGCGGAGTGGGGAAAGTTGATAAAAAGGGGTACAGGGAAAGAGAAATGATCGTCGAGGTCCTCCCTGAAAAACTGCAGACACTTCATGTTGCTATAAACGAGGTCATAAACGCCCTCTCCAAAAAGAACCTGAACTTTCCCGGAGGAATAATAAAAACTCCGAAAGGTGAATTCCTTATCCGCACAATCGGTGAAGTAAAAAATACCGGAGATATAGAGAAAGTCCTCATAAGGGCGAATGATACAGGCTACTGGGTAAGGGTCGGCAACCTGGCAAAGGTTAAAGATTCATTCGAGGAAGAGGATATAATTAACAAGACTCTTGGTGAGAAATCAATTACACTCACTGTTGTCAAAAAAGAATCTGCAGATATAATCAGAACCGTCAATGATGTGAGAAAAGAACTGGCGCGATTCAAAAAAATGCTGCCCGGGCAGTACGAAATGTCTGAATTCAATGACATGTCCTTTTACGTTAAAAGGCGTCTTGATGTACTTGTAAATAACGGGATTGTGGGCTTTTCGCTTGTGGTGGTCGTCCTTTTCATCACCCTGGGGTGGAGAATCGCGCTTGTAACCGCCCTGGGTATACCCTTCTCCATGTTCTTCACATTCATATGGATGGGTTACGTTGATCTCAGCATAAACCTCATGTCGATGTTCGGGCTTATACTGGTTCTCGGTATGCTCGTTGACGACGCGATTGTTGTGGCAGAAAATATATACAGGCACATCGAAGAGGGGGATACAGTAAAGGATGCTGTGCTGAACGGGACAATGGAGGTCATTGCCCCTGTTGCGGGAACAGTGCTCACAACCATAGTAGCATTCGCCCCTCTGATGTTCATGAAAGGGGTCATGGGAAAATTCATGTGGGTCCTCCCCGCGGTTGTTATTGCATCCCTCATAGCATCCTGGATTGAATCGATGTTCATCCTCCCCTCCCACATATATGAACTTGAGAAAAATAACAAAAAACATGACAGGTCTGTGGATGAACGGGAAGGAAAAATATTCAGGACAATAAAAAATCAGTACACGGAAATTCTGAAATTTGTTCTCAGGCACAGGTACATCTCAATTATTCTTATAACTGTATTCTTTTTCGGAAGTCTTCTTTTCGCAGGGAAGTTCATGAAACTTGTACTTTTCCCGCAGGGCGGGGTCGAAGTACTCACGATAAAAGCTGAAGCTCCAACAGGAACGACAGTACAGAAAATGAGTAAAAAGCTTGAATATATCGAGAAAAGCGTGGCTGAACTCCCCTCTACTGAACTCGATACATTTACAACGAAGGCCGGTATAATTCAGGAGAACCCCACAGACCCGTATACCAAGAGAGGTTCAAATTATGGTATCGTAATGGTCTATCTTACACCATTCAATAAACGGGAAAGAGTCGCAAATGATATACTTGAATCACTTAGAAAAAATTCCGAGTCTTTTAAAAATGAATTCACCAAAATAGAATACGGAATGGTAAGAACAGGCCCTCCGGTGGGAAAACCTGTCAGTGTGGCCATAAAGGGTGATGATTTTGAAATTCTTAAAGAGATATCCGCAATTTTCAAAGAGCACCTGGTCACAGTCCCGGGTCTAAAGGACGTGAAGGATGATTACGAGGATTACAAAAACGAACTCAGGGTATACGTGGATGAAAAGACGGCCGCTATCACCGGGATCACGGTATTTGACATTGCAACAACCATACGCTCCTGCTTTGAGGGAACAGTGGCCACAACGATCAAGAAAACAGATGAAGAGATAGATATAAGGGTTATTTTTCCTGAAAAAATGAGGGAAAACCTTAACAGTATAAGAGACGTTAAAATCGCAAACAGGCTGGGAAACCTTATCCCTATAACCCAGGTTGTCTCCTTCGATGATAGTGCAAGCGGTATTTCAGTAATTAAAAGAAAAGACTGGCGCCGTATCATTTCAGTTACAGCGGAAATTGATGAAAAGGCAAAAGGTGTAACCTCAGTTTCTGTCAACCGTGCTTTAGTTGAAAAATTCAGGGATATTGAAGAGAAATATCCCGGTTACACAGTTTCATATGAAGGTGAATTCAAGGACACTTCCGAATCAATGGGGAGCCTGCTGAAATCATTCATTGTTGCCGCCCTTGGAATTTATATAATCCTTGTATGGATATTCCGGTCTCTTTCCCATCCCTTTATAATCATGGGTGTTATACCGCTGACACTTACCGGTATAATCTGGATATTCTTCTTCCACGGCCTTCCGCTTTCATTCATGGCCCTCATGGGTGTTGTGGGACTCGCGGGTGTTGTTGTTAACAATTCAATTGTTTTAATAGATTTCATACGGGTCCGGCGGATGCAGGGCATGAACCCCTATGAAGCCGCAATAGATTCGGCCCCCAAAAGGCTGCGGCCCATATTTCTCACGACAATTACAACATTTTTCGGCCTGATTCCAACAGCTTACGGTATCGGCGGATATGACCCGTTCCTTGTTCCGATGGCCATTTCACTTTCATGGGGAATAGCATTCGGCACGATAATTACCCTTTTCGCTACTCCCATACTTTACGTGGCATTCGCTGACCTCAGGCTGCTGCTGTTCAGGAAATACCAGGAGGTGCTGGGGCCTGAAGGTGAACCGACAATACTGCAGCTCGAAACAGAAATTGAAGAAACAGTTAAAACTGACATCCTCACAGAAATTCACTCTGAACTGAGAAATGAAATTAAAGAAATAGCCAGGGAAGAGATTAAAAAAGAAATAGGTAAAAGAAGCAAACCTGTGAAGAAAAGCAGGTAATATTCAGAGCTCTTACCCGAAATTATAGAGCACTCAGGCGGGATTCATCTGCTGAGCTGCTCTATAATTCACAACGGGTGCAATAAACCGCCAGGATACAGCAACTCTTTACAAAAAAAACATACTTTAATTGTTTTATCCTAAAAAACATTTTACATTTTACTGCTATATTTTTCTTATTCAATAAATCAGTTTTTTGAGGTTTCCGTGTTTTCATTAAGTTCCATTGTAAATTTTTATTCCTCATCCGGCTATCTGGCTGTCTTTAGCGTGCTTCTCCTGTGTGGTATGGGTCTTCCTGTTCCTGAAGATATATCGATTGTGGCAGGGGGCGTTATTTCCGGACTCGGCTACACCAATGTTCATATAATGTGCGTTGTTTCATTCTTCGGAGTTCTTGCGGGGGATATCATCGTATATTCACTTGGCAGATACTTCGGGGAGCAGATCTTCAGCAGAAAGATCGGCAAAAGGCTTCTTAACAACTCATGGTATGACAGGATTGTTAAAAGTTTTCAGCAGAACGGTAAAAAAGTACTCTTTGCCGCAAGATTTATGCCTGGCCTCCGTGCTCCTATATTTCTCTCCGCAGGTATAACAAAATTCACAGGTTTCGGGACTTTCATTCTCATTGACGGTTTTGCCGCTCTTATCAGCGTACCTGTCTGGACATACCTGGGTTTCTACGGCGCGAGCAATATGGATATTCTTATTAAATGGATGAAGAACACAAAAATCGGTATTATCGTTGTGTTCCTTGTTCTGGTTGCCGTATTTATTATATCGAAATTATTCAAGAAGAAGATAGTCGCAGCTGAAATAGTAATGAACAACGGGAATGATAAATGAAGAAAGCAGCACCGGCTATAACCTCAGCTGCTGTTGCAATTTTCTTTATAATATCCTTATTCACTCCACTCCACCCTGAAATTAAACCAGATGAAAGGGTCATCTTCTATCCCGCATACTCTTTTGTAAATGACGGAGGGGAGATAACCTGCAATATCCACGGTCATATTTTTGAACCTGAAGAGGACTCGGTGTTCAGAAAAGCACTCATACATTCCATTCTTGAAGCCACTGAAGACGAAAGCAGGGGGGATGATGTTTTCAACCCATATCTCGCGGAACGTATAAAACCCTTCCTCTATGACAATGAAGGAGGGAAGAGTGTTTCCATTAATCTGAACGGAAACCGATTCACCCTTGCTGAATCTGAATCGAACGGACATCTCTATGCAGCCATAAACCTGGGGTCAGTGAAAAACTTTTCCGGCAGAAAAATTATAGACTTTACAGCTGCAACAGAGCCGGACGACAGAAGAATTTTTTCTGGCAGGTCACTCCTCATACCGCGTAAAGGAATTTCAGTAATATCCGATATTGATGACACAATTAAAGAGAGCAACGTACCTGACAAAAAAGAACTTATAAAAAATACATTTATGCGAAAATTCAGGCCTGTTAAAGGGATGCCTGAACTTTACAGGCGACTGGTGAAAAAAGGGGCCGCATTTCATTATGTATCAGGGAGTCCATGGCAGCTTTACGGGCCTGTATCAGGTTTTATGAAAGAGGCGGGGTTCCCGGAAGGTTCAATGCACCTTAAATATCTGCGGGTAAAAGACTCATCAATAATAGACTTTATTGCGGCAGACCAGCTTGCATTTAAGGTCAGCAGCATTGAAGCTATACTTAAAGACTTTCCGCACAGAAAATTTATTCTCATCGGGGATTCAGGTGAACATGACCCGGAAGTCTACACTGAAATTGCCTCGGTTCATCAGGGGAGTATATTAGCGGTTTTTATAAGGGACGTAAATAAGTCCGGAGAATCCCCGGAAAGATATGACAGGCTTAAAGCGATGAAAGGGAAAGTCATGTTCAGGCTGTTCAGAAGGGCTGATGAGTTAAAACCTTTAATCAGGAATATCCGTTAACCCGCTTTTTCAATATCCGCCCATTTCTTCCATATATCAGGAGCATACCCTGCAGCCGCCTCTTTGCCGCAGCGCACAACCGGAGTTCTGAAAAGAAGCGGACAGGCAAGAAGCTCCTCCTCAATATCATGTTTAATATATTTCAGGTTCCTCTTTTCGTACTCCCTTGATGTTTTATCAATAAGTTCCTCAGGTGGAACAGACCTCATTACTGAAGCAAGCTCACCTTTGCTCATACCCTTTTCAGCCAGGTCAACAAGGTGTGTCTTAATGCCCCGTTCTTTAAAAAAACGTAGAGCCTTGGCTGTATCTTTGCATTTTTTAGTACCGAAAATCTGGATCAACTGCGGATGTCCCCTCTTTCCTGAAGCATCCTCATAAGAAGAGCCGCCGTTTTCCCTATTATTTTCAGGCAGATCCGGCCTCGCGTAGGATCACTAAAATCAAGCTTGTTCAATACGCGACAGCAGGTGGAGCCGAACTCCTTTTTAAACCTGTTATGAAATTCATTAGCATAATCATATGCCGTATCCCTTGACTGATCGGGAGAAGTACGCCCTTTAACAGCGCCAAGAATAACCACACCTCCGGTTAATGCTCCGCATGAGCACCCTGAACCTCCGAGTCCTCTACCCAGAGGGGTTACAAGTCTCACAAGATCTTCATTAAGATCAGGCGCTATATACTCCCTGAAGGTAAGAAAAAGGGCTTCAGCGCAGTTATATCCGTTTCTGTAGTAATTCCCCGCCCTGGTTTGTGCTTCCGCAATTAATTCTTCATTAATTCCATTCAATTCATTAACTTCATTCATAATAATACTCCTGGTGTCAGTTTTTCTCCTGTGTATTATGTTTTCAAGAAATTAATTTAAGTTAAAAGAGTTTTCTTTTTTAGAGTCAGGATAATGCCGGAGTTATCATAAACGTCTAAAAAAACAGAAAAATTGTAATAAAAATACAAATTCACCCTTTTATTAATTATCGTATAAAAAAGTCAATTTGCTCTTTTATCGCAGGGTTGATGATAAATGCTCAGTTTTAAACAGTAAGGAGCTTATGATACAATTATAACACGGCCGTTTAATATGCCTCATATAGAGGAAAGATGGAGTCTTAACCGGAAATGTATAAATTGAAGTGGATATTAATTAAATATATAAACCGGACAAAAAGTGACCTGCGATCCAAGCCTCTGATGACGGAAAAAAGAAAAATCCCTTCCACGCTAAAAAGTGTTACTTACCTGATTCCGGCAATTCTGCTCGTTTCCGTAATCACAGTAAAACAAATTCACTCAGCTGAAAATGTCAACATCGGGATACTGGCAGTCATGGGGCAGGATGAGACTGTTAAATCATGGAAACCGACTGCTGACTATCTCACCGGCGAGATACCGGAACACAAATTCAGAATTATTCCCCTTGATCACAAAACAATAGAGCAGGCTGTTGAAAAAAACAGAGTCCAGTTTTTTATAACCAATCCAGGGAACTACGTAACACTCGCAAAAAAATATAGTGCCACAAGAATAGCTACAAGAATAAGCCTGTACGGCGATTTTGAATATGACAGGCTCGGTGCCGTGATATTTACAAAGGCCGGCAGAAACGATATTAATGAGATAACAGACCTTAAAGGGAAAAAATTTATTGCCGCATACGACAAATCCCTCACCTGGTGGATCGCGGGAAAGGAGATGAAAGACAAAGGCCTTGATTACGACTCAGACCTCGACGAAATACTTTTTACCGAATACCCTCATGATAATGTCGTTCACAGGATCCTCAAAGGTGAGGGAGATATAGGAGTAGTCTGGGCGGGAATTCCTGAACACATGGCATCCGGCGGCGAGATAGATATCAGTGATTTAAAAATAATTAATGACCGGATATCATCCGAATTCCCGCTGCATGTAAGCAGCAGGCTCTACCCTGAATGGCCGCTGGCAAAAACACGATCAACCCCTGATTTACTTTCAAGAAATGTCTTAAGCGCTCTTTTCAGGATGGGGAAAAATCATCCCGCCGCAAAGGCAGCTGGAATTGCCGGATGGACCACTCCACTCCCCTATGAACCAGTACATCAGCTTATGATGGAAATGCGTGCAGGGCCATATAAAGATTACGGCAGAATAACCCTCAAAGGTATTTTCAATCAATACCGCTATCCATTCATCATCTCAACACTTCTCTTTTTCACAACTATCCTGATGTCTGCAATTGTATTCAGGCTTAATTCAATTCTCAGAAAAACAAACCTGAAACTGGAGAAGAGTAACGACATACTTGAAGAGCGTGTAAAAGGAAGGACCAATGAACTTCTCCAGTTAAACAGGTCCCTGGAAGAGGAGATCGCGGAGAAGGAGGAGGCAGAAGCCACCATAAAAAAAATTAACGCCGAACTTGAAAAGACAAATGAAGACCTTAATGATACAGTCCAGGAACTCCAGGCAATGAATGAAGAATATGAAGCGGCAAATGAAGCGTTAATCATTTCCGGGCAGGAACTTGTTAAATCAGAGGAGGAGTACCGGACACTGATTGAAAATGCGGGGGAAACAATACTTGTCATCCAGGATGACATAGTAAAATATTCCAATAGCAATTCTGTCATGACCACCGGGTATACACCTGAAGAAATAACAGGCATGAGGTATTCAGATATAACCCATCCTGATGACAGGGAACGGCTGCTCGACCTATACAGAAGACGTATTAACAATATGCCTGCCCCTCCCCTATACACCTTCAGGGTAATCAGGAAAGACGGGAATGAAAGCATGCTGGAAAGGCACGCTGCAGTGATCGAATGGGATAATGCCCCCGCGGTACTGGTCTTTGATTCAGATATCCAGGAGAGAATAAAAGCTGAAAATATAGTTATAAATGAGTCAGAACGGGCACGAATCCTCTTTGAACTACATGACCGGTCTCCGGGCTTATCAGAGAAAGAACTGTTTGATTTTGCCCTCGATTCCGCCGTAGCCCTGACAGAAAGCAGCATAGGTTTCTGCCATGAAATCGCTGATGACGGCAATACCATAATCCTGACAACATGGAATAAAGAAGCCATTAAGACCTGTGATGCCATGTACGGCCATCACTACCCGGTGAACGAAGCGGGCAACTGGGTTGACTGCCTGAGAGGCAGGCGCACTGTTGTTTATAACGATTATTCCGCATCTCCCAACCGCAGGGGACTTCCCGAAGGGCACACCCCTGTCAGCCGTTTCATGAGCATCCCTGTTATTGAAGAAGGAGCTGTCAAAATTATTTTCGGCGTGGGCAACAAGGACTCTGATTACACTGACATGGATGTCATAAACCTGCAGATAATTGCAAATGAATTCAATAAAATTCTGTCACGCAGAAAATTAATTAAGGAACTTCAGCTCAGTGAAGAAAGGTACAGGCTCCTTCTGGAAAACCTTCAGACAGGGGTAATTGTGTATTCACCTGATAAAAAAATCATCATGGCCAACACATTCGCCTCGAATCTGTTCGGGATGGCTCCCGGAGAGATGATAGGGAAAAATGCAGCAGATATTATGCTCTGTCTGAAGCATAAGAACGGTTCAGATTACGATGTATCTGAATGCCCTGTGAATACCGTTATTTCATCAGGTAAGCCGGCATACAGCCATCTTGTAGATATAAGGTCCCCCGGTCAGTCAGATAATTCATACGCTCTTGTCAATGCCGTACCTGTCAGAGACGATGAAGGGAACATCTACATGATAATGGAAACACTCACCGATATAAGCGAACTGACGGAACTTAAGAGTGAACTTGTAGAGAGCAGGGAAAATTACAGGATGATGGTGGAAAACATCAATGACCTGATCTGTGAAGTCGATGAAGAAGGCAGGTTCGGGTACATCAGCCCCTCCTACAATAAAATCCTCGGTTATGAGCCTGAAAATCTGCTGACTGAAAATGTGAGAGACCTGATACACCCTGATGATCTTAAAAGCGCAGGGGAAAGATACAGGGAGATACTGAAAGACGGTAAACCTTATACCGACGTATTAAGGTTCAGAAATGCTGACAACAACTGGCTATGGCTTGAGTGTGCCGGAAACGTTATAAAGAAAAAAGACGGGGATACCTCGGTTATATTCATTTCAAGGGACGTTACAGCCAAAAAACGTCTGGAAGAGGAGTCACGGATAGATGATATAAGGTTAATGACACTTCTGGAGCTGTCACAGAAAAAGACTGAATCTGTTCAGGAAATTATCGATACGGCCGTGGAAGGGGTTATCCGCCTGTCGGAAAGCGAGTTCGGCCTGATATACTTTTACGATTCAGGAATGAAGCTCTTTACCGGTTATGCATGGTCCACTGGAATCCTTGATCAGAACACAGAACATACAAAGGAATTCATCAATGATTTAAGAGCGCTTGATATATGGAAGAAAGCTGTACACCGGAAAAAGCCTCTGATTATTAATGAAAAAACAACCGTTGAAAAGAGACCTGCATACGTGCCGGATATAAACAGGCTCATGGCTGTCCCGGTATTTTATGACGGTGAAATTGTTGCAGTGGCCGGGGTTGTGAATAAAGAGACTTTATATACCAGCTTTGACACCCAGCAGCTTACCATGATGATGAATTCGGTCTGGAGCATAATAAAAAGCCGTGAATCTGAAATACTGCTTCGTCAGAACGAGGAACGGTACAGGATACTCTTTGATGAATCTGCGGTTTCGATATGGGAGGAGGACTTCTCCGCTGTAAAAGACTACTTCAATGACCTTAAAGCACAGGGCGTGACAGACTTCAGGGAGTACTTCATGAATAACCCCTGCGCTGTTCTCCACTGCGCGGAACTTGTGAAAATAGTCTCAATAAACAATGAGAGCAGAAGGCTGTTAAAAATTGAACGTGAAGATGTCAGCGGCAGCCTTATAGATTTTTTCATAAAGGAATCTATTCCCGTTTTCAGGGAGGAGCTCATTGCCCTTTCCGAAGGTTATAAGTCCTTTAAAACTGAAAATTCGATAATAAGAGAGGATGGTGAAATTATCCAGGTAATGATCTACCTCTCTGTAGTCCCGGAATATAATCCTCCACTTGGTCGTGTCCTTGTATCATTCATCGATATTACAGACAGAAAAAACGCCGAAGAGGAACTGATGAACTATCGCGACAGGCTGGAGGAGATGGTTCTTGAACGGACAAAAGAAGTGGAACACGCACGGTACCGGAATGAACTGATCCTTGATTCTGTAGGTGACGGTATTTACGGGGTAAACAGAGACGGAAATATCACTTTCATAAATCCTGCGGCGGCACGAATGCTGGGCTGGGAGCAGGAGGAACTTATAGGAAAACATGGCCACACCCTGCTGCACCATACAGGCAAAGACGGGGCCCCCCAACCTGTGGAAGAATGCCGGATATACTCCGCCTTCATCAATAACAGGCAGTATCATGTAGAAGAGGACTATTTCTGGCGGAAAAACGGTGAAGGCTTCCTTGTAGAATTCATAAGTACTCCAATAGTTTCAGGCAACAGTGTCATCGGAGCTGTGGTGGTATTCAGGGACATAACTGAAAGGCTGAAAGCTGAAAAGGCACTTTCTGAAGAGAGAAACCTTCTTAAAACATTAATCAACAGCCTCCCTGATCAGATATACGCCAAGGATTCGGAGGGGAAATTCATACTGGCTAATTCCCGGGCGCTTGAAACGCTCTCAATCCGGTCAATGGATATGATCCTTAATAAAACAGATTATGACCTGATTCCTGCGGAAAGGGCTGCCATCGCCCACAATGAAGAGATGGAGCTGCTGAACCGGACAAAAGAAAGAATAAACCGGGAGGAGGAGGTCTATAACCCTGATTCAGGAAGCAGGCACTTCTACATTACCAAGGTCCCTCTCCTTGACAGAAAGGGCACCCCCTACGGTATAGTTGGGATCAACAGGGACATTTCCGAAATAAAAACAGCGGAGAAAAAACTTAAAGAAGCCAAGGAAACAGCCGAGTCCGCAAATATTGCCAAGAGCAGGTTTCTTTCAAGCATGTCCCACGAGATACGCACACCTATGCATGCCATTCTCGGTTTCTCGCAGCTTATGATGCATGACCCTGAAGTCACCAGCAGACAGATGGAAAGGCTTGAAACTATAAACAGGAGCGGCGAACATCTTCTGTCGCTGATAAACGATATCCTCGAACTCTCTAAAATAGAAGCAGGGCGCACCGAGTTAAATGTTTCATCATTTAATGTGCATTCACTACTCCAGGACATCGACATGATGTTCAGGCTGAAGACCGAATCAAAAGGGATAAAGCTCATACTTGAGCTTATGCCCGGCCTGCCGAAATACATCAAAACGGATCAGGGTAAGCTGAGGCAGATACTGATAAACCTGATAGGCAACGCCGTAAAATTTACCAGTGAAGGGGGAATCGCTGTGAGGGCCGGATTCAGGCAGCAGCCTGACAAAAATTCCATACTCATTATAGATGTTGAAGATACAGGTGTCGGGATTTCGCAGAAGGACGCAGGCAGAATATTCAGGGTTTTTGAACAGGCTGAAGAGGGAGTGATGAGCGGCGGGACGGGCCTGGGACTCCCCATAAGTATCTACTATGCAAGGCTGCTGGGCGGGGATATTGAAGTTAAAAGTGATCCCGGCAGAGGATCAGTTTTTTCATTGAATATCAAATGCGAAACAGCTGTTAAAGATGAAAATCCTGTCGAAGAAACAAAAAAAACAGTAATAAAAATCAATTCTCCTTCAAAGAATTACAGGATACTCGTAGTTGATGACAAAACTGATAACAGGAAACTACTGACAGAAATTCTGGAAAACGCGGGCTTTACAGTAATTGAATCTGAAAACGGACTGGAAGCTGTCAATATTTTTAAAAAAGAATATCCAGACATGGTTCTTATGGACCTGAATATGCCGGTCATGAACGGCTATGACGCTATCCGTGAAATAAGAAAAGCTGAAAACGGTAGCTCCGTGCCTGTAATAGCAGTAACAGCAAGCGCCTTTGAAGAGGACAGAATTACAGTACTCAGCACAGGGGCAACAGATTATCTGAGAAAACCTTTCAGGCAGGATGAATTTTTCGATATGATAAAAAAGTATCTCCGTATTGAATATTTATATGAAGAAATTACCGATGTAACATCACAGGAGAAATACGGATTAAGCCTGAAAACACTGCAAAATGAATTAATGTCACTGTCTGAAGATTCCCGGGCTTCAATGTATGAAGCGGCGTTAAACCTGGATCAGGACCTTATTCTTGAAATAATATCCGGCATTTCCCTTCTCTCAGATGAAGCGGTAAATGAAATGAATGGCATGGTAAAAAAATACCAGTTTGATATGCTGATAGAGCTGCTGAAGAAAAATGGAGGTTCGGATGGTACAGAATAAACAATCCAGTATACTGATCGTGGATGACACACCGGAAAATCTTGAACTTCTTACAGGGATGCTGAAACAGAGCGGATACAGGGTAAGAGCAGCTCTTAACGGAAAACTCGCGCTTCAATCCGCCAGGAATGAGCCGCCGGATCTCATCCTCCTTGATATAACGATGTCCGACATGGATGGATTTGAGGTATGCACAATTTTAAAAAAAGATAAGACGCTTCAGAAAATTCCGGTAATATTTATAAGCGCGCTTAATGAAACCCTGGACAAACTCAAGGCATTCTCTACCGGAGGGGTTGACTATATAACAAAACCTTTCCAGATGGAAGAAGTACTCGCAAGGGTAAAGACGCACCTTCAACTGACCCATATCGAAAGCCTGAAACGTGAGGTTGAAGAGCGTAAACAGGCTGAGGCGAAACTTAACCGTTCACTGGATGAAAAGGAAAAGCTGATAAGT
Source organism: Spirochaetota bacterium (assembly GCA_036745755.1). Classification (GTDB taxonomy): domain Bacteria; phylum Spirochaetota; class UBA4802; order UBA4802; family UBA5550; genus UBA5550. Next base: position 23,106 of record DAIOFM010000030.1, read on the forward strand.
GAGCTTTACCACAGGACAAAAAACACACTCCAGGTATTTATAAGCATGCTCCTCCTTCAGGCAAATGAATTCCCTGAGAACCAGGAGCTGAAGGGGGTTGTAAAAAAAACTGAACAGAGAATCCGGGCGATTTCACTTGTTCACCAGATGCTTTATAAAAGCAAAAATCTTTCATTAATTTCAATAGATGAATACCTGCAGAAACTGGCTGATACTGTTCTGGAAAGCTTTACTCTTCCTGACGGCAAAGTATCAGTGAATATCGCGGTACAGAACCAGAATTTCCTTTTTGATACTGCAATTCCGCTGGGCCTCATAGTGAACGAACTTATGACTAACTCATTAAAACACGCCTTCCCTGATAATCGCAAAGGGGAAATTATCATTTCACTGAAAAAAGAAAATTCGGTAAATAAATTTGAATACGGGGACAACGGGATCGGTGTTCCTGAGGGATTTGACTTCAGGGCCCACGGTTCAATGGGCCTTAAGTTAATTCATAATATAGGAGAACTGCAGATGACAGGCAGCATAATAATGACAAATAACAGCGGAGTTTCCTGTTCATTTGAGTTCCCTGATAATCTGTACATGGAGAGGGTATAAATATGGGAAATAAGATCAGGCTTTTGCTTGTTGAAGACGAGATCATAACTGCCATGTATATGAAAGCTGAACTTGAAAAAGCGGGGTTCATTATTACAGAGAATGTTACGACAGGGGAGAAAGCAGTCACATCCTGCAAAGAGAAAAAGCCTGATATGATTCTCATGGATATAATGCTGGCAGGGAAGATAGACGGGATAGAAGCTGCCTCAATTATTAAAAATTCAGAAAGAATCCCCGTCCCTGTTATTTTCTGCACTGCTTATGAAGACAGTGAAATAAAAAAAAGGGCTGAAGAAATCAAGCCGGTGGCTTTTCTGCTGAAGCCTCTTGATATGAACAAATTAAAAACGCTTATTGAAAATTGGTTTATGTCCAATTATATTACGCTTTAAGCTTATCAATTCTCTCCCTGAGTTTTTTAATCTCTTTATTCACTGATATTTCTTTTTCAAATTTTTTGAACTCCTCAATAAGCTTCTCATGTTTTGAAGGGGATATCTTTTCATCCCCTATTGGAAACATAAGTTCATTCTCATTCTCAATATGCGCCCGCAGCAGAGTTATATAACTCCCCGCTGCTTTGACGAATTCATCATCCTCTATCCTGTTTCCGGTCACTGCAGACCAGACCCGGTCAAGCAGTTCTCTTAACCTGTCGTGTTCCTCCAGAAGCATACCCACCGGGCCGCTCTGCCCCACAATCCCGGCCTCAACTATTGCAGGATAGAAAAAATCCTCCTCTTTCCTGAAATGAAATTCATCAACAAAAAATTTCAGATACCCTGTAACTGCTGCTATATCATCTACAGAGAAATCTCTGTCTGTTTCAACTCTTGCAACCAACTCTTCAAGAACTTCCAGTAATGAAAGTATCTCATCATGTTCATTCTCAAGATAACCACTTGCGTATATCATATCGTACCTCCATTCTATTTTTTTAGAGAAACAGGCTTATCTAAAGATACAAAAAACCTGAAATATCTGACCTCACCCCCTGAGCCCCCGGCGTTATTTAATTTTTCCACCAGGAAATCCTTACCCGCCGCCCCGGTGGGGGGCTATTTGACCTGTTTTGTATTTTTTTGACTTATTTATACTACTTCAGCGTTAAGAAAATATAAACATGAACAGTAATCTATCAATCCCCCTATGGGCGAAGCCGGAATAAGTTTATTCAGCACGCCATGTTAATCGGCTGGGGGCCGGAAGAATAAATACAGGTAGAAGTAAGCCTTGAGGAAGGGGGTGAGGTCAGCATCAATGAAGCAGACAATTTTCCAGGAACTCTTATGACTTTAAAAACCGGTTATTGGAATAAAAAAATAATATACATTTAATTCAAATTTCTCTATACTTAATATTGAAAATCAATATTTATTTCAGGTAAGAAATGCTCTATTACCCCCCGCCGCCTTCGGCGGCGGGGGGTATCAAATTTTATTTTTTACATTAAAATATTTATTCAGAAATTATTACTGATAAAATATATCTGATCTATCCGGGAGACTTCATGGGAAAAAATATTAAACTGCTTATTCTGTTTATAACCATTTTTGTTTCAGGTAATCTTTACAGCGAAGAGACGGAAAAACAGATCCTGAAAATAGGTGTATATAACAACCCGCCTAAAATTTCCGTAACAGAAGACGGAAAAGTTTCAGGATACCATATAGATTTATTGAATTCAATTTTCAGCAACTCACCCTACAGAATTAAATATGTCACAGGCACCTGGGCAGAAGGACTTTCAAGACTGGGAAAAGGGGAAATAGATATAATGCCTGACGTGGCATGGTCTCCTGAACGGGCCCTTCTTTACGACTTCAATAATGAATATGTCCTTCTTAACTGGGCCTGTGTCTATTCTTCAAAAGATGTACCTGTTGATATCATGACAGACCTGGATGAAAAGAGAGTTGCTGTTATGAAAGGGAGCATCCACACTGAAGGTGCATCAGGCATAATGAAACAGGCGGAGAATTACAGTATAAAATGCAACTTCATATTTGTCTCTTCATACAGTGAAGCCTTCAAACTGACAGACAGCGGCGACGCTGACGCCGCTGTGGTAAACAGGCTCTTCGGATTACTAAACGAGGACAGGTACAGGGTCAAAAGAACGGGGATTATCTTTAATCCGTCACAAATTAAGTATGCATTTCGAAAAAATGACAGAAAAAACGGGGAACTGATAGTTTTTTTGGATTCAAGGCTCATGAAACTCAAGGCTGATAAAGAGAGTGTATATTACAGTACATTTAAAAAATACCTGCAGCCTGAAATAGCCAAGGAGAAACTGCTCCCTGCATGGTCATTAAAAATCATCATCCTTGCAATAATACTGTCCATAATAATGGGCCTGTATATATTATCAGCAAGATCGGGAAAAAGAGAAAGCCGCATTCTTAAAGATTTCTTTCGTCATCACGTTTCAATGCGGGATATCCGTCTGAAAATAACTGACAGCTCTATTATCGCATTCGCGCTCTTTTCCGTTCCGCTCTTTCTTTCAATTCTTTATCACGGGCTTACGATCGGATGGAATAACATAATCCTGTTTTACCTTTTACCAATGGCTGTCGCTGTCTTTACGGCCATTTCAAGAAAAAAAATCTCAGTCCAGATCAAGCTTTCCTTAATTCTGGCTTGCATGTTCTGTACGGGAATTCTGGTTTTAATATCATGGGGGAGAATCGGTACAGGCCTGACTTTTTTCCTTACCTCGGGAATAATTATTACTCTTTCATACGGGAAGAGAGCGGGCCTTGCGGTTATACTGTCCGGGCTTGTGGTAACAATTATCTTCGGCATACTTACCCAATACCGGATAATACTCTATGACTATGACATGGTCGCCTATTCACAATCACCGTCTTCATGGACATTTGCAGTGATGGTAATATTTATACTTTTCTTCACTATTATCAGCGGAATAGAACAATTTTATGAAAACCTTGTAACCGCCGTTGAAAACCTTGAACAGAAAGTCCGGGAAAGGACAACAGAGCTCGATAATGTGAACAGGAGCCTCCACAAGGAGATTGACATACGTACAAAAGTCGAGGAGGAGCTTATTATAGCCAAACTTCAGGCGGAACAGGCAAGCAAAGCCAAAGGTGTTTTCCTGGCCAGTATGACCCATGAAATACGCACCCCCTTAAACGCCATACTGGGGTACTCACAGATACTGATGCGCGAAAAAAGCCTTCCAGGTGAATCATTAAAACAGATTGAGACAATTAACAGCAGCGGCGAACACCTGCTTGAACTTATAAATGATATTCTTGATATGTCAAAAATTGAAGAAGGGAGAATCGACGTCAGCAATGAAACATTCAGCCTCTTTTCCGTTATGGAGCAGATTGAAAACATGTTTTCAGTTAAAACCGGAAGGAAGGGGCTTGGCTTTAAAATAGTAATCAGTGATAATGTTCCGGACATAATTGAAACAGACAAATCCAAGCTGAGACAGGTTTTAATAAATCTTATAGGTAACGCAATCAAGTTTACAGATAACGGTTCGGTCAGGGTAGAAGTATCAGCACCTGATGATGAACCGGAACTGCTGGCCATATCTGTCTTTGACACAGGGAAAGGAATCCCCGCGGATTTTCTCGAACATATATTTGATCCCTTTGAACAGACAGCAGAAGGGAGGGACAGAGGGGGTACCGGTCTCGGCCTTCCCATAAGCCGCAAGTTTGCCGCTATGCTGGGCGGCGACATTACAATAAGAAGTACCGTGAACCAGGGGAGCTGTTTCACCTTCACCATGAAATACAGGAAAGGAGATGGCGCCGTTATTGAGAAAGCGGAACCTGAAAGAAGAATAGTCGGCATAAAAAACGGAATAATTCCCAGAGTACTTGTCGTTGACGACAGGGATGAGAACAGGGACATTCTTGTAAGGATACTCGCTCCTCTCGGTTTCACCCTTAAAGAAGCCTCAGGCGGGAGAGAAGCCCTTGAACTGGCTGCCGGCTGGGAACCTGACCTGATACTCCTTGATCTTATCATGCCTGAAATCAATGGACGGGATGTCATCATATCACTCAAAGAGAATCCGCAACATTCAGGGATCAAAATAATAGTCATAACAGCAAGCGCCCTGGAAATGGAGAAAGATGAGATCCTTGCTCTGGGAGCAGACTCTTTCATCAGGAAACCATTCAGGGAAATATCCGTGTTAAATGAGATCAGAAATATCTTCGGACTTGAATACAACTACGACAATGAAACGGACAGGGATAAAACCGTGCCATCCTATACCTCGGATAAAGAACTGGCAGAAAGGCTCTCCCGGATACCTGAAGAGATCAGGAAAGAGCTCATAAACGCGCTGATTACAGGTGACATTAAAGAAATAAAAAATTCAATACAAAAGGTTGAAACCCTGGACATGGAACTGGCAGAACAGATACAGTATATGGCTGATGATTTCGAGTTCAGTTCACTTCTGGAAATATTAAAAAAAGCTTGAGTTAATGAATATTTTAATATATAAAGTTACTTGAGTTAGGCGAAATTTAACATCGATAATAGGATTATTGGTTTAAATATCATAATTATTTAAATTATGTCATTGCGAACGACCCAAGGGAGTGTGGCAATCTGTTTTAATACAGAACGCGACAGACATGGATGGCTAAGTGCCGCAACTGCATGGATGCAGATGAGCGGCCTTCGTCGCTTAAGTTTATCCTGAGCAGTTCGGCAGGCTCACTGACCACTTGCCGAAGGGCTCCTCGCAATGACAGATGAATATGATAAATGTTAATAATCAAACACCTAAGTAAAGATATAAAAAATGAAAAATAAATGACGTTATTTGCCCGGAGAATACAATGGCAACAACCGACTATTCTGAAAATAAATATTCAGTCCTAATTGCAGATGATAACCAGAATAATCTCAAGGTGCTCAGCACAATGCTTGAGACCCTCGGGTACAGGGTACGCGTAGCAACATCAGGTGAGCTTGCCATTCAAAGTGTTAAATCAATGCTGCCCGATCTTATTCTTCTTGATATACACATGCCCGGAATAGATGGTTACGAGGTATGCAGGACACTGAAATCCTCCGACGAATTCAAAGACGTACCTGTGATTTTCCTTAGCGCTCTGTCAGAGGTATTCAACAAGATAGAGGCATTCAAGGCAGGAGGAGTTGATTACATAACAAAGCCCTTTGAGTTTGAAGAGGTCAGTATAAGGATAGAAAACCATATAAAACTGAAAGAAAAGACCCTGATGCTTCAGCAGGCCCTTACTGATCTTCAGGATAAGGAGGGTATGCTGATCCAGAGTGAAAAAATGGCAGCCCTTGGCCTGCTTACTTCCGGTGTGGCACATGAAATAAATAATCCCGTCAACTTTATAACAAACAGTGTTTCAGCTCTTGAAGACAGAATTAATACAACGGTTTCAGAGAACAGGCCGCCTGATGAAGAGATGGCAGAGGATTTCAACAAGCTGTTCTCCAATATTTCCACAGGGCTTATGCAGATAACAAAAATAGTCCACAGCCTTCGCCTCTATTCCAGGGGAGACAGCGATAAAATGACGAATGCTGATCTTAAAGAGATAATAAATTCGGCCCTGATCATTATGCACCACCGCTTTTCCCACAGGGTCGTTATAGAACAGAACATTTCAACCATACCGCCAATAAGATGTCAGCCCGGAAAATTAAGCCAGATAATTATTAACCTGATATCAAATTCAATAGACGCGATTGGAGAAGCCATCACTGCAGGCACAATAGAGGAAGACACCGGAAGAATTATCATTACAGCTGACGTAATGGACAGGCAGGTAAATATTAATATTACAGACAACGGCATAGGGATTGACAGTTCAATCCTTAATAAAGTCTTTGATCCCTTCTTTACGACAAAAGTAGTGGGACGGGGTACAGGACTCGGCCTGTCGATCTGCCAGAGTATAATCAGTGAGCATAACGGCAGCATCAGTATTGACAGTACCCCGGGCAAAGGAACTACCGTAATAATTATCTTACCCTTAACAGGAGTTTAAATTGGAAGATAAAGCGGTTGTTCTCTATATAGATGATGAAAACCTGAATCTCTGTGCTTTTGAGATACTTTTCAGAAAAACATTAAACGTTCATACAACCATTGACACGGACGAAGCTGTCGAAATGGTCAGAGACGGTAAGATAGATGTTATAATAACGGACCAGATGATGCCTGTTATGACAGGTGTGGAGCTTTTAAAAAAAATAATCGAAATAGATAATTCAATATTGCGAATTATACATTCAGGTTATGTTGATGATCCCGAGATTCAACAGGCTTATGAAGACGGTACTGCACACTACGTCCTTGACAAACCGCTTGATAAAAGAATGATGCTCACAGCAATTAATGAACATATTAATAATAAGGAATAATTTGAGGGGCGTCCCCTTCGCAATCCATGTATAAATAAAACGGTCAGGTTTAAACCTGCCCTTCTGTTTACCTGCTCAGTGCCGGGCGACATCTGACGTGCATGGATGCACTAAGCAGACATTTTTAAAACCTCCTGTTTTTTGTCTGCAGGAGGTCATCGAGACCTCACTGTCGCCGGTGCCATGGATGGCAAGGAGGCGACCCTGACGCGGTATGACCTTTACTTTTTTTTAACTGATTACCTTTTATTCTGAGGCACAAGGATTCGAACCTTGGAATGACGGAGTCAGAGTCCGTTGCCTTACCGCTTGGCGATGCCTCAATATTGATACAAAAGCATAAATAAAAAAACATTAAAAAAAAATCAACCAATTTAATAAATTAAAAATCCTTCCTATATCAATAACGAACACACAGGCTCTATTAAAGATAAAAAATAGACATTTTATTGAAACTATACATTAATTCTTCTTATAATTGTTGACAGAAAAACGGAGAATATTCAATAACCTTATAAAATTTCAGTAATAATTCCTGAATAGATATTTTAGTGTAAAAAAGAAAAAATTATATATCCCGCCGCCTTCGGCGGTGTGGTAATAGAGCCTTTTCTACGCGAAACAGGTTAAGGAATAGATACTGATAAAATTTATTTAAACAACGATAATCATGAATACAACAGAAAATAATAATGATCTGATAAGGATTGAACCGGATGAAGTCCGGGAACTTCTACCTTACATAATTGAACAGGGGACACCGTTGATGAGAAAAAAAAGAGACGGTTCCATGGCCTTTATACCTCCGTCAGAATTTGATCAGTATCTTAAAGAACAGGATATTGCCCTTTTTATTGATTATGAATTCTACAACAAATATAAATTTAACCCGCATGCCATTAAACATGCCCCGCAAACAGGAATTAATGACAGCAGTACATTAGCTCATAAAAATAAAAACGAAACATACTTCAGCAGCCCGGTGAGATCCGACCCGATCTTTAAAGAAAAACTCGGCGACGCGAAAGAGATGGATATTCTTGAAAGGATTCAGACACTGATCAACGGAAAATATCAGTTGAATAACCTCATAAGCGACGAGAGGAGATTTGATAAAGAGACTGCAGGTGAACTCTCGGATATTTTTACAAAAACAATATGTATAAATAAAGCTACCCTTGAAGAAAATCTTCTTAAACCCGCGGACAGCGGCCAACTGGGGCGTCTGCTGTCTGAAACAGAGGAAGTAGTAAACGGCCTTATAACACTCCTTTCTAACGGGAAATCATCATATAAAGATCTCGTGCTCCTTGACTTTGTACAGACCGGCTCAAACACTCTGAACCATATGAACAGGATGCTGATAAGACTTATAACATTCCTGTTTTATTATAATGAATACTTTGTTTCGCACTCCAATGACGTGAAACGGATCAGGAGCAGGTTCAGGGAAAAATTCAAAAAATACTACGAAAAACTTTTTGACGAGCCCCAGACAGTAAACCTGGAGATTGTCTTCAAGGGAGGTATTGGCCCGGTTTCTGATAAAACAACATTCCTTGAGTATGCCATGGGGGGATTTTTCCACGACATAGGAAAACTCCCTGAAATTGAATACCACGACAGCGATGAAGGTTTTGTCCCGGTTAAGGCCAGGAGGCATGTATTTGACAGTTACAATATGCTGCTGAAGGCAGCGAGGTTTTCAACAGGCACTATAGCGATAGGCCTGCTGCACCACGACTATTATAATGCTCCATACGGGTACAGGCAGAGGGAAACCCTGAGAAAAAAATTTGAACGCCGTAAAATAGAAAGAACTGATACCATTATCACAAAATACTGCATGTCGCAGGATATACTGGATGTGGTGTATGGAAACTCCCTGGCGTACTTCCCGTCAAAAGTCCTTGAAATTCTTGATATTTATGATGCCATGACAGACCCGGATAAAAACTACAGAGAGATAATCTTCACACCGGAGGAGGCCCTCATGGAAATAAAGCGTCAGTATATAGAAAAGGGGCAGCCCGGAATTGATCCTATCCTCTTTAATATTTTCGTGGATTTCCTTATTGACAGCCGTGTGTTGCCGGACAGTAAAGACTCTGAATCGATAAAAGTATAACATTCCGGCATGTGCGGACAGTTTTCACTTTAAAAAGTCTTTAATCTTTCGGGATTAGCAGGATGAGCCATTATGACCTCATTCCCCTCCCCCGACGCAAAAAGGATGTGCTCGTGTAGCAAAGCGCAGGAGATGACCTACTCCGCACGGAGATACCGACAACCCGCATGACACATCAGCAGCCAATAAAAAACTTGACTCTACACAAGTGCATAAAATACAATGGTTTTATAAGGCAAACTGATGGCAAAAATCACTCTCAATCCACGCATATTATCAATGCACGGCCGCATTGGTAATATCATCTTCTATAATGTCTGCGGGTTTCAATATGCCCGTTCTTTAACAATACCGCTCAATCCCAGAACTGAGGCCCAGCAGAAAAACAGGGCCTCCTTTGCAGAGGCTGTTAAACTCTGGCAGCAGCTCTCAGAGAAAGAGAAAACAAGATACAACAAAAAAGCCGCCAGGAAACCGATGAGCGGATATAATTTATTTATATCAATGACAATGAAAGGGCTGACTGCGCTGACAGTCAAAAGTGGTGAGGTCAGGGTCTTCTCCATTCTTTCTTCGTACTTGCTTCGGAGCACCTCCGTACCTTATACCATAACTCCGGCTTTCCCCTTTTATCAGGCCTCAAACGGGCCGCCGGTGCTGACAAAACCGTCCGGTTTTGTCTTAAATGCCGCGTAAAGCAGACTGAACAGGTTCAATTAAACGCAAAAACCTCTTTGCGGCAGAAAAGGTGCGTCCGCTCAATCGCAATATAAATTTTCAGTTCCGTCAGGGAGCACCGACAGGTCAGATTATAAAATATGTGTCGCAGGCCGCAGGAGCTCCTCCTTCATATCCTTATCTCAGGAATATCGCTCCACCTGGTGGTATAAGCGGGAGATAAAAGCTTTCTGCTCATACTCCAGGGCTTCTCCACACCTGATGAAGCGTAGAAGAGAGTACCTGAACCGTACGTGCTGTTAAGACTGTCTATGGCCTTCATAAGTTCAGGTTTACCCCTGAACCTGCTGTCAAGAAAGAGGTTCATCTGCAGGTCGTTCCCTCTCACTATCCCTGAAAGCATGACACCGCACTTTTTGTACTTATACCCTTCCCGGTAAAGCCTTCGCAAAAGTTCAAGGGAATAACCTGTTATCACAGGGGTATTTGCCGTGGCCTCAGGCAGAGACACGCTCAGTGAGTCCGCGTACTGAGGCATATCCTTAAACCTGTCGGTCATGATGAACACAGTGACAACAGAGGCAAACCCCCTCTCGCCTCTGAGCTTTTCGGCGCACCTTGACGCGTAGAGTGAGACAGCCTGCTCAAGGTCAGCGAGAGAGCCTGTGAGCTTCCCGAAAGACTTTGATGTAACAATCCCCTTTTTGGGCGGAGGGGAATCCTCCAGTGAAATACAGGGCCTCCCCTTAAGTTCAAGGAGCGTGCGCAGCCCCATGATGGTCATATTGCTCCTTACCCACTTCTCATCAAGGGTGATGAAATCAGCGGCATTGTACACCCCCCTCTCCCGCAGCTTTGCCGCGTAAGCAGGCCCCACTCCCCAGATGCTACCTATGTCCACTTTGCGGAGAACATCCCCCCTCTCATCCATTGAAAGGTCAAAGACCCCGCCGGATGAGCGGTCTTTTTTTGCCAGATAATTGGCGCACTTTGCAAGGGTCTTTGTGGGGGCTATGCCGACCGAGACAGGTATCCCCACCCAGCGGTAAACGGTCTCCCGTATAAGCCTGCCGTATTCCCGGAGGTCAAAATTCATACCTTCAAAAGAGAGGAAGGCCTCGTCTATTGAGTAGACCTCCATGTCAGGGGAAAACCGTGAGAGCACTGACATCACCCTGCGTGAAATGTCCGCGTACAGCGTATAGTTGGAGGAAAACACGGCAGTGCCGTGCCTCTCTGCCAGCGGTTTCACCTTGAAATATGGGGATGCAAACGGAAGCCCGATCTCCTTTGCCTCCTCTGATCGGGCGACAATGCACCCGTCATTGTTGGAGAGAACGATCACCGGCCTGTTTTTTAAAGAAGGGTTAAAAAGCCTTTCGCACGAGGCGTAAAAATTATTGCAGTCAACAAGGGCGACACACCTTTTCATTGCTACCTCACGGTGTGGATAACGTGCGCCACCACTCCCCAGACCTCGAACTCCGCGCCTTCAGTTATCTCAATGGGCTCATAGGAGGGGTTCTCAGGGAGTAAAAAAATCCTCCCCTTAAGCCTTGAAAACCTCTTCACAGTGAACTCCCCGTCAAGTATTGCCACAACAATGCTTCCGTTTCGCGGAGTCAGGGCCCTGTCCACTATTAGTATGTCACCTGAATTTATTCCCGCCCCTGTCATGGAATCGCCGGCAACCCGCACAAAGAAGGTAGCCGCAGGGTGCTCTATAAGGTAATCATTAAGATCCAGGGTGTTCTCTATATAATCATCCGCAGGGGATGGAAACCCCGCGGCCACACGCACCACAAAGAGGGGAAACTCAACTCCCCGCACTGAAATATGTCTGTAAAATTCAGGCTTCATTTAACTCCTCCTGAATCAAATATAATTGCACCCCATGATTAGTCAACAAATGTTTAGTGTAAACCGGTATTTATTTCTGCCCCTTTTTTTTTAGTAAAACTACAGGTCAGCCATCACCCCGGTTACTGTTCTGCGGTCTCATGTAAATAGGCCCCCGGCCGATTGCATCTTCTGTTTTGCATTAATTTTCACCGGCCACCCCCAAAGGGGGTTGTTTAGACTGTTTTGTATTTTTTTGACTTATTTACTTGAGTTAGGCGAAATTTAACATTGATGATAATATTATTGGTTTGAAGATTATAATTATTTAAACTATGTCATTGCGAACGACCGGAGGGAGTGTGGCAATCTGATTCTTGACAGTATGCGATGTGCAAGGATGCACAAGTGCCGCGACTGCATGGTCGCCCCTTCTTAGCACTTCCTGTGCCGGGGCGACACGAACCTCAT
>DAIOFM010000031.1:0-34957 GCA_036745755.1 Spirochaetota bacterium
TGGATGAAATTCCGGTGGGCGCTGTCATTGTCCGGGATGGAGAAATAATAGCCTGGGGTTTTAACAGGAACAGGGAACTTAATGACCCCACCATGCACGCTGAGATTATTGCAATTAGAGATGCATGCAGGGCTATGAACAATGAACGGCTCACGGGATGTGACCTCTACGTGACCAAAGAGCCATGCGCCATGTGCGCGGGCGCCATAGTACACTCAAGAATAAGGAAAGTAATAATAGGAGCCGGGGACATTAAATACGGGGCATGCGGAACCGTTCTTGATGTGTGCGGAAATGCGGCGCTAAATCACAGGCCTGAGATAATTTTCGGAATAAAAAAGGAAGAATCGGCCTCTCTGCTGAAAAAATTCTTTAAACAAAAGAGAGAGGCCCTTAAAGAAAAATGTTAGTCCTCTTTCAGAAAGTCGGCATTTACTCCATCTTTCAATTTGAGGAGCACCAGCGGTATTGAATGGGTTTTTCCGAAATCGTGTCTTGTTCCCGCTTTAGCCGTTACCTTTACTGATCTCGGTTCAAATTTCGGATGTTCAAACTTTATTTTGAACTCCACATCTTCTGAGACCTTCATCTCCCCTTCCATAAACCTTGGCCAGAAGTGAAAATAGCCCCTTGTTGCCTTTGTCCCGTGGTAGGGATTTTTCCATCCGGAATCTATCATATGTGCCGGTGAATCATTATAGAGAAGAGTAATCATGAGATCGGGAATAACTGACAGTGTAGCCTCGTCAAGGGCCTCACCTATCATGTGAGGGAGTAGTCCTGTGATTTTTTCCATGCTTTCATCATGTTCATCAACTTCAGACTCCCTTCTCTTTGAGAAGAGTTCAATAGCTTCATATGTTAAAAAGAGGATATCTGTATGCTGCTGGGACTTTAACCTGGGATCGATCCTTGTATGTATTATCCCCCTTTCACCTGTGACATAGCGGGGGGGGACCCTGTTCAGCACATAGGCTATAATATCGTTCCTGTGAAATTTAAGCCCCTGCAGGTTTTCATCCCTGGACAGGACTTCATCAATAATATCTTTCACAATCATTTCGATCAGATTAAAGAATTCCATAGATCACCTCTTCATCTTTTCCCTCTTTTTCCCGAAGGATATATCCAGTACTTCTATAATATCACTGACAAGGTGAAAAGTCAGCCCTTTTTTCACATAATCCGGAATATCCTCCAGATCTTTTTTATTTTCTGAAGGGATAACAATATGCCTGATCTCAGCCCTTTTTGCAGCAATGACCTTCTCTTTTATCCCCCCCACAGGAAGGACCCTTCCCGAAAGGGTCAGTTCACCTGTCATTGCAAGGTCATTTCTCCCCTTCAGGCCTGTTATCATTGAATAAATTGAGGAAGCCATGGTAACTCCCGCAGAGGGCCCGTCCTTGGGCGTGGCACCTTCAGGCACATGGACATGAATCAGATATTCCTCGAAAATTTTCTTCGCCGGTTCATCATCCTGCATCAGGTGGTTTATATAAGTATATGCGATATTGGCCGATTCCATCATGACATCGCCGAGCTGCCCTGTAAGTTTCAGCCCCGCCCCGCCTTTGCTTTTAACAGCTATCGACTCCACGGTGAGAGTTACCCCTCCAAGTGATGTCCATGCAAGGCCTGTGACAATGCCGGGCTTGTTTATCACCGGCTTTTCATCCTCATGAAATATCTCTGTTCCAAGGTACTCCCTGATATCTTTTTCACTGAGTGGTTCGGAGGGGATCTTTTTATTCTTTGCTATAAGAGTTGCTGTTTTACGGCATATCTTTTCAATATTCCGCTCAAGGTTTCTTACACCGGCCTCCCTGGCCCATCCGCTTATTATCCTGAGGTACCCCTCCTTGTTTATCTTTACAGATCCTTTTTCAAGGCCGTGCATCTTCAGCTGTTTCGGAAGGAGGTACCTGCGGGCAATCTCATACTTCTCCATGGCAATATACCCCGAGAGCCTTATAATCTCCATCCTGTCAGCCAGAACCTGGGGGATAGTGTCAAGGGTATTCGCCGTTGTTATAAACAGCACATCACTGAGGTTAAAGGGGAGGTCAAGGTAGTAGTCCCTGAATTCCACGTTCTGTTCCGGGTCAAGCACCTCGAGAAGCGCCGAAGCGGGGTCCCCCTGGAAGCTCTGCCCCATCTTGTCTATCTCGTCCAGCATAAATACCGGGTTGTTTGTCTTGGTTATTTTCAGCCCCTGGATAATCTTCCCGGGCATTGCGCCTATGTAAGTCTTCCTGTGCCCCTTGATTTCAGCCTCGTCCCTCATACCGCCAAGGGACATACGGAAAAACTTTCTGTTCAGGGCCGAAGCGATAGACCTGCCGAGCGATGTCTTGCCCACCCCGGGAGGGCCCACAAGACAGATTATTGAACCGCGCGCGTCAGGTTTTATTTTCCTCAGCGCAATAAATTCAAGAATCCTCTTCTTCACGTCGTCAAGGCCGTAATGGTCCCTGTTTAAGATCTTTTCCGCCCTGTCCAGGTCAATGGAATCTGTGGTGGCCACATTCCAGGGCAGCGAAAGGACAGTATCAATATAATTTTTCGCAACCGAATATTCAGAAGAGGATGGCTCCATGAAGAGGAGCTTATCTATCTCCTCGGTTATCTTATCTTTCACCTCTCCCTTCAGCTCAAGGTCTTCAACCTTCTTTCTCATGTCACGGACCTCAATGCTCCGTTCATCCTCGTCAATCCCCAGCTCATTTTTTATCGCCCTGAGCTGTTCCCTGAGAAAATACTCCCTCTGCTGCCTGTCTATCTTGTCGCTGATCTGGTGCTGGATCTTCTTCTGCACCTCCATCACCTCCATCTCCTTGTGGAGAAGGTGAAGGACACGCACAAGCCTCTGTTTTACATCAAGGGTCTCAAGCACATCCTGGTATTCCTTTTTGTCTATGTTCAGTATGGAGGTTACGAAGTCAGCAATCTTTCCCGGCTCCTCCACGTTAAGCATGGTAAGTTTCATCTCTTCCGTAAAGAGCGGATTGTTTTCGGAAAGCAGTTTAAGTTTTGAAAGGACCTCCCTCGTGTAGGCCTTAATCTCGATCTTACCCTTTTTATCCAGGATATCATCAAGGTACTCCACTTCCGCCGCGAGATTCTTCCTCTTTTCAACCTGCTTCTTTATCCTGAATCTTTTCACGCTGTTTATCAGGACATTAACACCCCCGTCAGGGAGATTGATCTTCTTAAGCACCCTGGCCGCTGTCCCGTAATTATAGAGGTCGCCGAATCCTATCTCCCCCTTGTCATCATCCTTAATAAGAACCAGCCCGATTGTCCTTGAATCATTAATAACCTTGTCAATTACCCTGGTAAATCTCCCCTGGGATATTATCAGGGGGGTTACAATACCGGGAAAAATAGGCCTGTATCTAATCGGGATAAGGTATAACTGATCAGGAAGTTCATGATCAATAGCAAGAAGATCCCCTTCAAGTATCTCCGCATCTATTGAAAAATCGGTACCGTCTGATATTATATCATCAATATCCATTAACTCTTCTCCATATCATGCTGAACTGCAGAAAACTGAATCCCTTTTCGGGACATAAATTTAAATCACAGATAATTTTTACAGTTTAAAATCGCAACTTCATATTCACTGCTGCATTAATCAAGGATTTTTTAGGTGTTGCAATTTATCTCCCGGTTTTACCCCATTAATAACGGCTTTTCAGGGCCCTTTCAAGCAGAAAACCATATTATTCCGGCGCCAGTGCAGCCATACCGGCTATAAACAGAGAAAATCCCGATTAAACAGTCCCTCCCCTTTATAAGTTCAATAAAATAAAAAATTTTTAAATAAACCGGGAACAGATCGTATTAAAAGCAGTAAAGGAAACCTGACTTATGCGAACTGTTATAATTATCATATTCATGATTTTCACCCTTAACCCGGCCCCGCTGCAGGGAAAGATTCTTATCAATGAAATCTCCGCAGGGGGGAGCAGTGACTGGGTTGAGATCATGGCATCAGAAGAAAACGATTCAATAGATATATCCTCTCTCTTTGTGACAATGTACTACGGGAGTAACGAAAAAATTTCAGCCCTCCCTGTAACCCTGCGGGGAAAAGATATACCTGAAACACCTTTTGATGACAGGTTCGCAGTAATACATTTCTCCTCAATCGGCGAGGATGAAACAGATTCCTCAGGTGATATCAACTCCAACGGTATACGGGACCTGTACTGCAATAATTACGGTCTGTGGAACACAGACTGTGTCGTATCTGTTGACGATGATGATGATCCGTCAAATGGAGGAATTCTCGATTTTGCGGCTTTTTCAGACAGGGACGGCACGCCTAACAGTACAATCAGCAGTTATATGGAAAACGCCTCCGGGTACGGGGAGTGGATTATCTGTACATCGGCGAACCCGCAGGAATGCATGATTTTCACCGGGAGCAAAGGGATGAGCAGCTACTCAACCCTTTCACGCGTTTCTTCTGCAGATACCAACTCCCCGGATGACTTCTTCCTCACGCCATACGCTACACCGGGAAGGAAAAATATCGTCAGCAGCGCCCCGGGGAGAAAACATATAATAAAACCTCTGACAAAAAAAATTTTTCACAGATATGAAAACGGGACAGGTGTAATCCCGGTAAAACTCTTTATATACAGGGAATGCTCAATAAAGTTAAGGATATTTAACGCCGCGGGAACAGGAACCTATTCATCCGGCCTGATAAAAGACGTACCGCCGGGATACTACACACACCTTATCCGGGAAACAAAACTGAGAGGGAAAAAGCTCACCGGCCTCTATCCTGTGAAGGTGGAGGGGGCCGCGGACGGCAGAACCGATATTTCAACAGTTTACCTTGTAATTATCAGGAGGTAGCTTTGCACTGCGGACTGTTCTGCTCGATGATTTTACTTTTTTCAGCTTTCGAATACAGCGGAGGTGAACCTGCAGCCCTGCTCCCCTTTACGACCGCTTCGGAAAACTATTCACTGCCCGGCATTTACCGTAACCCTGTGTCAGCTGCGGAGAACAGAGGACTCACATTATCAGCGTACTGTTCAAGACCATATTCGGAGGAGGAGCTCCACTCATATACTTCAGGTATAAAATACTCCTTAGGCAGATGCGGCCTGCAGTTTTCCTGGCATTCCTTCGGCACAGATTTTTACAAAGAGGATGAGTTTTCGGCAGGAGGGGGAATTTCGCCATGGCCATTTCTAACTGCAGGCATTTCAGGTTCTATATACAGGCTCGCCATAAGCGGGGACACCGGATCATTCAGCAGAACAATGTATGATGCCGATCTGGCTCTGAGGCTGACACCCTTTGAGCCGTTATCATTCTCCTGTGTTCAAAGCTGCATACGGACGGCCTTTACAGGGGAAAACAGCATGGAACTCTACCCGGAGAGAAGCGCCGGCGCCACGCTGAAACCATCCCGCGGTTTCACCATGTCATGGAACATCACGGACACCTCCGCCGGGCAGATCAACTCCTTTACATCCTGCATAACACCCGCCCCTTTTTTCTCACTGCACGGGGCATACACTCCCCGGGACTCAAGGTTTGCCGGCTCTGTCTCCCTGGTAATAAAAAAAATAAACGTGTCATACTCACTCTCATCACACCCCTATCTCGGTTACACGCATTCACTGGGGGTCACCTTTTTTACCGGAGGCGAAATCGAGACAATAAGATACGGCAAACCGAAAATTGTCATTCATGATAAAAAAATCGATATCAATGAAGCAGCAGATGAGGAGATACGGAACCTTTCCGGTTTATGCAGCCGCTCCGCTGAAAGAATTATCCTCTACAGAAAAAAGGCGGGCCCTGTTTCTGAAAAATCCCTGAAACAGCTCGGCCTAAGCAAAGATGAAATCAATTACGTGAAATCGAACTGCTACGGCATGGCAAGGGGGAAAAATGATGAAAAAGATACAAACCGGGCAGTCAGAAGAACCCGGCGCAAAAAAACCTACATCCCGCGCAAAGAGAGGATCAAGGAGAGGTTCAGAAAAATGGTGAAATCGGGAATCCCGGCCTCCTCCGCGATCAGGTACAGTGAAATCCCCGAAACATCAAGACGGGGCCACCTTGACTCACTCCTTGACGCGGACAAAACTCTCTCCCGTGAGCAAAAAGATGTGGTAAGACGAATATGCACCGAATAGGCAGGCTCCTCCCCTCCCGCAGTGCGGTTGCGCCTCTCCTTTTTTTAATGCTTCTGACTATCCCTGTATTTATTAGAGAGGGGCATGGGGAAGAATACAGTACCACAATTTTCGGTGAAACAGTAAAAGACATAGTCAACTACAGTGAGGACGAACCGTCTCTTCTGGTGCGCGGCCGATTAACGGAAGAGATTGACGAGATCTTCATGTTCAACTTTTCAGCTCTTCACGACATAAGCAATGAGAGGGAGGAATACACATGGAACATCCTCACAGAGGGATTAAATCAACACTTCGATTTTACAGCAGGTCACTTCAACCTGAGATTCGGGTCGGGTCTTGTGATGGGAAAGAAAAAATTTATGTCCGCGGACCCTTTCACACGGTCACTTGCTGTATCAGGGGAGAATTCTGTTATTCCGGCAACAGGGACAAATCCTGCAGGGACTTTTTTCGGCACAGCCCTTAAGATACACTCATCAGGAGAGGAAAACTCCATCGGCCTTATACCGTTCTATTCTTCACAGCGCAGATATATCACTGTAGAAGAGGAGTCACAGGAATATATAAATGCGTCCCTGGCAACTCTTTCTGAAAGGACAACACGCGATTCAAAATACAGTGAAGGTACAGATATAATATGCTGCGGCGGCATGTCCTGGTTTAACTGGCGCAATTTTTTTACTCTTCAGCTCTACGGATTCAGCACTGAACTTAAAGACTGCGATGGGGACAGCCTGAAATGGGAATATGACAGCGGAAAGGAAACAGGTACACACCGCTACTCCTCTGCCGGTCTTTTCCTGGAATACGCGGACGATACAGTTTCAGTTTTCATTGAACCTGCTGTTTCACGCAGGTACTCATCTGAAAAGATTTCCGGAAAAGCAATTGTATGGGGCTGCGGAGTCAGGAACAGGGACCTCATCCTGTCCATAAAAGGGAAAACATGCGACAGGGAATACAGGTCTGAATACTCGTCAGGTGACCGCAATCCGGAAAATGTCTTTGAAATAAAAACCGGTTTCTGCACTGACAGAAAGCTTGAATTCGGTGCGTCCCTTTACAGCGAAAAAAACCTCAACCCGTCATACGCAAGAGACTATACAGACGGGACAGTAAGGGAGGAGGTTTATACTGAACTGAGGCCAATAAAACCGATCGACCTGACCTTTACCGCGGCCAGGGTCCGCCACTACTGCGACGACATGGAATCGGAAAAACTGAAATTCTCCCCCGCAATAATTCTTAAGCTCCCCGTGAATATAATTTTCAGAATTAAATCGGATATCCAGCAGGAAGGTTCCTCAAAAGGATATATCTCCGCCTGTGAACTGAAATACCTTTTTTTTCAGAATTTCACGTTCTCAGCCGGTTACACAGAGATAAGGATAAAGGGGGACACCAATATATACGCCGCAATAATCCCCGCGGCAGAGGCTGAACTCTGCACCTCCCTTTACAGGGAGTCAGCAAGGGGCGGAGCTGTTAAACTGAAATACAGGAGAGAGGATCTCTCCTTTCATGGCAGGTTTTCCATTGCTGAAACCTGCGGCGAGAGGGAAATGAGCGCGGAATCATCCCTGGGCTTCGTTTTTTAGTTCTGTAAATATCTCCTCGGCCTTTTTTAACAGTATATCATCACTGTTCATTTCAGGTTCATCAAGAACCATCTCAAGGAGATCGTGGAGTATCCTTCCGATCAGCGGTCCCGGTTGAAGATTAAACTTCTCCATTATAATATTCCCGTTAATGTTCAGGTCGCGTACAGTTATAGCGTTTTCAGCTTCAATTACGGCGTCAATCCTCTCCTGGAGTTTCTTTATCGGCTCAGGGAGCCCTGTCCTGGTCCCGTTTCCGATCCTGTCCGCCTCGCGCAGCTCAAAAAGGTCAGAAATATTTTCAACCCCGACTTTTCTCATAAACCGCCTTACCGCGCCGTCGCTCCAGTCGTC
The DNA here is from genome assembly GCA_036745755.1 of Spirochaetota bacterium. GTDB lineage: Bacteria > Spirochaetota > UBA4802 > UBA4802 > UBA5550 > UBA5550. The sequence goes on from DAIOFM010000031.1 coordinate 8,129, forward strand.
CGTATAATGGAACATATGGTTAATCACAAGGTTATTGACTATATCAATCTCGGTATTGGAGAACTTAAGCCTGCGCATCAGCTTCCTTACCATCCTGGCCCCAATCACTTCATGGTTGTAAAACGTGTACTCACCCTCGTCGGTCTGCCTCCTTGTGGGTACCTTCCCGATATCATGCAGCAGGGCGGAGAGCCTCACAAGAGGTTTATCTTTAGGAGCTGCATCACAGGAATAGAGACTGTGATAATATATATCATAGGCATGAAACCTGTTCTGTTCCATGGCATAGCAGGCGTCAAGTTCAGGGAGGGCAAGCTTCATAAGCTCCGAACGCCTCATATATTCAAATCCCTTGGAGGGGGTATCAGTAGCGAGGAGTTTCATAAGCTCCTCCCTGATCCTTTCGGCCGAAACTTTTTCGGCGACATTAAGTGTATCACTGATGGCATTAAAGGTGGCAGGTTCAATTTCAAACCCGAGTTTAGCAGCAAACCTGCAGGCCCTGTATGTCCTCAGCCCGTCCTCGCTGAACCTCTCAATGGGGCTCCCTATTGTCCTTATGACCCCCCTTTCCAGGTCATCCACTCCTCCGACAAGATCTATAACCTCATCACGCTCCATATCATATGCAAGCCCATTGATTGTGAAATCACGCCTCTGAACATCCTCCTCCAGGGTATCGGAAAAGGATACCGACTCCGGCCGCCTGCCGTCCAGGTATTTCCCGTCAGCCCTGTAAGTCGTAACCTCAAACTCCATCTCGCCCTGAAGCACAGTAACGGTTCCGTGTTTTATGCCGGTAGGAGCGACCCGCCTGAAAAGCTTCATAACCTGCTCAGGCCTCGCACTGGTCGCGAAGTCGTAATCATATGTATCCTGCCCCAGCAGGAGGTCCCTTACGCTGCCCCCTACAAGGTAGCATTCATAACCGTTCCTATAGAATGTCTCTGTAAAATCGGCCAGGGGTCCGCGTAGCCTTTCCGGGATATTTAAAGATTTAATATTCATAATACTATCTGTAGCCATAAACCTGTCTTATGTTATCAATTTACAATATTTTCGCCATATTTAATTTCAAGGTAAAAAAATTCTATTAACTGTGCCGCATGAGAAAGCTGTATACAATACTTCAATGCCGCTTACTCTCATTTTCCTGAAATATTACAGATCAATTTAATAAAATGAAACCTTAAAAGTAAATCCAAAATGAAGGGAATGACCTTGCATAATTTCAAACCAGTAAAAAATCCAATGAGGCAGGAGTCAATAAGGAAATTTTCCGGAGGGAGCATCCTCTAATGGCGGGGAAATCAGGTATCAGAGCCTACCTGATTTCGGAACCGCCAAATGGACGTGCTGTTACATATTCTGAAAGGCCCGATTCATGATTATAGGGAGTATCCGGTTTATACGAATCATAGGCTGTTACGGCAAAATAATAGAGCACAGTATTCTCAAGGGCGGGAAAAGTAAGCACCCCCCTTCCGTCTCCTCTCATGCTCTCTTCAATGAGCTGGTTATCAATTTTCACACTTATATAATTTCCAACAGCAAGCTCATTGGTTATTCTCCTGCCTTTTACTGTTGATATTATCCCGTCATAAACCCCTTTCCTGGTTCCGTAATATATCCTGTACCCGAGAATATCATGTTCCACGTTTTTCTTCCATTTGAGGAGAACATACCTGTCGCCTGATTCAGCAGCTTCAACAAACATGGGGACATCAGGAGGAGGATCCGGCCTGTATTGAATAACAACCTTTTTCAGAAGAGGTGATTTCCCGCCTTCAGGTGAAGCTACCAGATGAGCCCTCCACTGGTAGTATCTCCCCCTGAGAAAACCTGAGTTTTCACCCTTTGCCCTGTAAATGCCCTTCTGGCCCTTTGTTACCCTGTACCACCTGAGAGTTCTGTCCATAGGACCAAATGTCCTGTCAGAGGTCCTCATCTCCATCCAGATAAAGGTCCCCTTTTCACCCCTGTCATCCCAGGAGAAATCTGTAATTGAAGTGCCTGTTGTGGGGAACTTCCCCACCTCCCCTGTAATCACACCCTCCCGGTTATAGGGAGTCCTTCCTGCAAGACTGACCCCCCTGTAACTGTTCAGCGCAATGTCACCTTTTCTTTTCAGAGTCTCAAAGTCCGCATATGAAATACGCAATTCATCAATAAATCCTGAATAGTTCTTTCCTATAACAGCGAGAGGAAGGTCCGTGCCCTTAACGCTCTCATCTTTTTCATCGATCTGCCCGAACAGGGGCATATCCACGGCTCCTTCAGGGGAGTCTGTTGAGGTCATATATTTAACGCAGTCCTCATCCCCATCAGTATATTTAGCCAGTCTCCCTGACATTCTGTCAAAACTGAGGCTGAAGTGATGCCACTCCCCTTTTTTCACAACATCCCCCCTGCTTAAAACCGCGCTTTTAAGCCTGCCGTCAGCAGAACGGAACATATTATGCAGGTACGCGGTTGTCCGCCCGTTCCTGATTATGATTTCAATCCCCTTTTTTACACCTGAAAAATAACCTGTCCTTGAAAAGAGAATCCCGCCGGAAGTGCGTGAAGGCTTAAACCTCAGCTCTATATTAAATGAACCGAGATCCCCCGCAGAGCCCAGCCACAGGCCCCGGGAGGTATTAATGTACATTCCATGCCCGCTTTTATAAAAAGAGGCGCACCCCTTCCCGATCCCGTCACCGTCTGTAAAATTATAATCAGCGGAATAGATCTCATATTTCCCCGAATCATCTTTATAATAGCTGAGAGGGCCCCTGTCAAAATTTATCAGAAGATCTGTTGTAAATGAGGTCGCAGTTGCGGCATAGTTTATATTGCTGACACTGTAAGCGGAAGTCCCGTCAGGGAGCCGCTTTTTTGTCACATTCTGCAGACATCTTTCGGGAAATTCAGAAAAAACAACAGTATCTGTGGCACTCCTTGCAAGTGCCATAGATATAAGAGCCAGGGGTATTATTAAATATTTTCTTTTAGCAGAGAGTTTCATATCTCCATTATCGGCATATTATTCAGGAGTTTTCAATTTTTCCTATTTTTTCAACGCGCCTTTCGTGACGGCCGCCGTCAAACCCGGTTTTAAGCCAGACTTCCGCTATCCTTATTGCAAGATCCTCCCCGACTACACGCGCACCCAGGGCCAGGATATTGGAATTATTATGGCGCCTTGACATCTCTGCCATGAATTCATTAGTGCAGAGCGCGGCTCTGACCCCTTTAACCTTGTTTGCCGAGATTGAAATACCGATCCCAGTCCCGCATATTACTATACCCGCGTCGGCCCTTCCGGAAACGACCTCCTCCCCGGCAAGACGCGCATAATCGGGATAATCGCATGAATCCTCAGAATGAGTTCCCACATCGTTGAAATCATGCTCTTTGAAATGACTTATAATTATCTTCTTTAGCTTAAAACCCGCGTGATCCGACGCAATTGCTATTTTCATGAAAACCTTCCGGAATTAATATAAAATAGAGTAATAATTAATTAATAAATTATTCAACGCAAAAAATTATATCACCCCTCTGCCGGGGAATCAGTGGACAATAAAACTTTTTACTCTTAAACCCGTTAAGGAGTAAATTTAAAAATTTTTTAATATTTTTAAACAACAATTTTTTAAAATTAATGAAACATGGACTGAAAAAACCGTTTCTTCAGAGAAAAGAAATTAAACTTACGGTGGAACCGTTTTCCTGCACGGCAAAAAAGTTAATTTATTGACTTATATCGCCCCCGGTGACATTTAATATTACAAAGCATGTGATACTCTCCAAATAAAAGGTCCCGGCCATGAGATCAGCTTCATATGCTGGAAAACGAATTAAATATCCCTGCAGATCCGCTCTGCAAAACAATTACCGTATAAAACCGGAATAAATTTTTACAGGGATTTTTCACAGAGGAAACATTATGAGAAAACTGTTTATTTTTATGCTTCTCCTCCCTGCCGCTCTGCTTCCTGTTACATGCGGCACAGGTAGCGGCTCCCGCGGCTCAGCCGTTATCCATACAGCCTATTACGATCTTCCCGCTCAGTATGCAGAACAGATGAAGAAGCTCCTTAAAACTGAAAGCCTGAAAAAGCTAAACTATAAAAGCGCAAAAAGACTCCTTTCATTTTTTAAAAACAGCGTAGTTGATTCAACAAAACCGAACGGGCCATTAATTACATCTAATTATTTCTGGCATATATACCTTGCTCTTCCCGATTTTGTGGATACCAGGGAAAGGCACCATGGATACTATATGAGCGAAGAAGCCCCGCTGCTTGAAAATCAGCTCATGGCTTACGCCTGCTACAGGATAGACCGCAGCCCCGTAAACCTGGATAAGATATTCACGATTATAAAGCCAAAACTTCTCAAACTTTTAAGCGTTGAGCAGTATGATATAATAGGGGCCAGGGATTATGTATCAGGGCTTATAGGATGTTATAACAGGCTGAAACATATAAAGAGAGCAAGGGAAAAACTTACAGCATTCTACAATGCAACCTATACTGACAAAGGGGCACTGAGAACAAATGCTGACAGTAAAATCCTGAAGATGCATGACAACAGCGCATACGGATTTTCAGGTTATGAACTTGCGAACATGCTGAGCGATTATCTTAAAATCGACCGTTATTCATCCTACTACTGTTCGCCATGTCTCTCCTTCTGGATGCGCAGGAACGCGGAAGGGAACATGGACACCGTTTACCGCATACTCTGCGAAATAGAAAGAATGTACGAACAGTAACGGTCATGACGGAGGGGGAATTTCAGCCCTCCGTCAGCAACTCCCCTCACCGTCCTGAAGAGAAATCAAGCAGAAGCCTTACAATCTCCTCCTCATCATCTGTTATTGAAATAAGGGAGTCGCATTCCTTATCCGATGCTATTTTTTTCACAAGTGGATACACAGGCTTTTCGTTTATCCAGAAATCCCTGTTATAAAAAATCATGGGGCTCACTATGCCGTAGGTGTTGTAGAAGTTCTGTGTGAAATCCTGGAATATCTCCTGAATGGTCCCAGCGCTGCCGGGAGTATATATTATTCCACCCCTGGCCAGGGCCAGCAGCCCCTCCTCCCTCACGCTGTTGGCGAAATATTTTGCGATCCTGGAGGCAAAGGGTGTGGGAGGTTCATGCCCGTAAAGCCAGGTCGGTATCCCTATATCATAATTAAGGTCTTTTTTCCTCGGGTATTTCTCAATCACCTCAAAAGCCTTTGAGAGCCAGAGCCTGTCACTGTACAGAGGTGCTTCTGACAGGATAGAGATAGCTTCATCCAGCTCATCCATACTGTAACCGTTAAACCATGCCCCCAGGTGTGTGGCCTCCATTGCGCCCGGCCCGCCCCCGGAAAGGAGAAAGAAGCCTTTCTCTGAAAGGGTCTTCGCAATTGAACTGATCTTTTTGTAGTCCCCTTTCCCCCGGGCCATGCCGTGTCCCCCCATCACTGCCACTACCCGTCTTTCATCAACAGCGTCAAGGATATCCATAAGAGCGTCCGTTATACCGTGGTCGTGAAGGCGCCTTGCCAGTGATTCATAAATGCGGTCCGGCGCGTTCTTCCCTGTGGCCATATAGTGATCGTATATTATCCTGTCCCGCGTCTCACTGTAGGTTTCAGGACGTGCAGGGTCAAAATTATTATATATCGTCTCCCTTGTGTAGAGGGAGGAGGGGTATGTTGCGAAGGGGACATCCATTTCAGGGAAAACAAGGTTGCCGCTATTAACAAGCGCATCCCTCAGTGCGGGAGACATAGCGCACCCCATGAAGAGGCATCCGGAAACTTTTTTCCCTTCAAAAAGCTGTTCATTCCCCTTAAGGTCAACTCCCTGAAACGCCGTGTCTGTAATTTCGGAGCAGGAGGAGCATAACTCCTTAAAATCTTCTATGTTTTCAATTTCTCTCATGACTTTTTCCCGCTATAAATATTTACCAAGATAATAATATTATTCTCTCTTTAAAAACAAGATATTTTGAGTTATACAAATAAAAAAACCGCTCAGCACTGAGCGGTTTTCCGTTATTTACTATAAAAAGCTGTTCTATTTAACAACAATATTTACAAGCTTACCCGGAACAACGATCTCTTTCACTATCTGTTTCCCGGCAATAATTTCAGCCATCTTCGGATCAGCGTGGGCCAGCTTCTTCATCTCCTCACCGCTTATGTCAGAGGAGACCCGTGTCTTTGTCTTGATCTTCCCGTTTATCTGGAACACGATCTCAATCTCATCACGGACCGTAAGCTCCTCTATAAATTCAGGCCACTTCTCGTCAGCAAGGAAATTCTGCTTGCCGAAATCCTTCCATAACTCCTCGGCAAAATGGGGAACAAAGGGATTCATTACAGGTATGAACCTGTCTACCACTTCTGAGAAGACCTTTCTCCCTGTTTCAGTTTTAAGTTCATCTTCAGGAGCAGCGTAAAGTGCGTTTGTAAGCTCCATCATCCTTGCTATTGCAGTGTTGTACTGCATCCTCTCCTCAATATCGTGGCTCACGAATTTAATCATCCTGTGCAGTTCAACCCGGAGTTTCTTCAGTTCAGATGTAAGTTCATCATTCTTTACTTCTGATCCGGGGAGATACAGCTCTTTATTCTTCTGCATGAACCTCCATACCCTGTTCAGGAACCTGTAGCTCCCCTCAACACCCTTGTCTGACCAGTCAAGGTCCTTCTGCGGAGGTGACGCAAAGAGCATAAAAAGCCTTACAGTATCAGCCCCGTACTTCTTTATGATTTCATCAGGGTCAACGACGTTCCCCTTTGACTTACTCATCTTTGAACCGTCTTTAATCACCATCCCCTGGGTAAGGAGTCTGGCGAAAGGTTCACGGTCCTTTAAAAGTCCAAGGTCATTAAGAACCATTGAGAAGAACCTGGCGTAAAGGAGGTGCATAACAGCGTGTTCAATACCACCGATATACTGGTCAACAGGCATCCAGTATTTCACCTCCTCCTCGTCGAATATAAAATCACTTTTAGGCGATGTAAATCTGGCATAATACCATGATGAATCGACAAATGTATCCATTGTGTCTGTTTCACGCCTTGCCTTTCCTCCGCACTTCGGGCACGCCACATCTGTAAATTCAGGCATCCTTGTAAGAGGAGACTGGGCATCACCTTTAAAATCAACATCAGCGGGAAGCACAACAGGCAGGTCTGATTCAGGTACAGGGACTGTCCCGCACTTATCGCAGTATATAACAGGGATCGGACACCCCCAGTATCTCTGACGGGAGATCCCCCAGTCCCTGAGCCTGTAGTTTATTGTTCTCTCGCCTATACCTTTTTTTTCTGCGTAGTCAGCGATCTTCTCAATCGCATCTGTATTTTTTATGCCGCTGAACTCGCCGGAGTTTACGCACATCCCTTCAGCAGTGTATGCATCTGTCATATCCTCAAGTTTAAGCGGATCATCAGGTTTATCTATAACTATCTTCATCGGGATTCCGTATTTCCTGGCAAAAGCGAAGTCCCTTGTGTCGTGGGCCGGAACTGCCATTATGGCCCCTGTGCCGTACTCCATGAGTACAAAGTTACCTACATAAAGCGCGACTGCCTCACCGGTGAAAGGGTTTATCACTTTAAGCCCTGTATCAATCCCCTCCTTCTCCTTGTCATCAGATGTACGATCCACCATGGACTGTGATTTGCATTTTGCAATAAAATCCTTCACCTTCGGATCAGTGACTTTTTCAAGAAGCGGATGCTCAGGGGCAATAACCATGAAAGTTACACCGAAAATCGTGTCAGGACGGGTTGTAAAGATAGGAAAATCCTCGCCTGTTTCGAGTTTAAAGTTAACCTTAAGACCTGTCGACCGGCCAATCCAGTTTTTCTGCATTGTAAGGACCTGTTCAGGCCAGTTCCCATTAAGCTCATCATGTCCGGAAAGAAGATCGTCCGCGTAATCAGTGATCCTGAAAAACCACTGTTCAAGCTCCTTCTGTGTTACCTCGGAATCACATCTCCAGCATATCCCGTTTTCAGCCTGTTCATTGGCAAGTACTGTCTGGCACTCCGGGCACCAGTTTACTGAAGAGACCTTTTTGTACGCCAGTCCCTTTTCAAGCATTTTGAGGAATATCCACTGGTTCCATCTATAATACTCAGGCTTGTAGGTACCGATCTCCCTTGTCCAGTCGTATGAAAACCCGAGCCTTTTAAGCTGCGCTTTCATATTTTCTATATTCTCTGATGTCCATTTAAATGGAGGCGTATTGTTCTTGATTGCGGCGTTCTCAGCGGGGAGGCCGAAAGAATCCCATCCCATGGGATGAAAAACATTGAATCCCTTCATCTTCCTGTGCCTGGCCACGATGTCACCTATTGTATAGTTACGCACATGCCCCATATGAATCCTTCCTGATGGATATGGGAACATTTCAAGCAGATAATATTTCGGTTTTGACCTGTCTACATGGCTGAGAAAACTTCCCTTCTCCTCCCATGTCTTCTGCCATTTCTCTTCAATTTCTGAAAAATTATAATCCCTTTCAGCCATTTATTTACTCCCGATGTTGTGAAAAATTATTTATATCGCTAATCTACAGTTCTCTCATTTTCCTGAAGCATTAAAAACCGGCTGCAACCGGAGATAGCAGGATGGAAATATTGAGGGGACATTAAAAACTGACAGCTACATTTCTGTTCTGAATATTTCAACAATCTCTTCAGGTTCAGCTGCCTGTATTATCTTCTCTTTAACAGGCTCTTTCTTCAGAATGGCCATAATATTTGAAAGGAGCCTGAGATAATCCTTATGCTGTTTCTCCCCTGCTATGACAAGAATAATAAGCTTAACAGGCTGGCCATCCATGGAATCAAAGTCAATACCTGCATCAGAGATCCCCACTGCAAAGGCCATCTCCTTCACACTGTTTATCTTCGCGTGAGGTATTGCGATACCGAAGCCGATCCCTGTGCTCATTATTTCTTCCCTCTCCTTAAGGGCATTAACGAGAGAATCTATATCACTGCAGAAATCACTCCCTTCAAAAACTCTTGCCAGCTCCTCAATAGCCTGGAATTTATCAGCTGCGCTCAGCTTTTTTATGTAATTAGGCTCAGTATAATCGATTACGGATGGCACTTTAGAACTCCCTGCGGTTAAATCTCAACTTACCCTTTTAAGTCTATCAAAGTATATGTCAATAATAAATTAAAATCGATTTAATTATGCGGTTATGCGACATATCTCAAAAATTAATTGACTTATAAATTATATTTTTTGTATAATTTTATAAAATCCCTCAAACCAATACCAAGAGGTCCGCATATGAAAGTCATTCATATTCTGAAAAGAGTTGAAACTATTGATAACGACATAAAAGAACTGAGAAAACTTGAAAAATCGATAGCCAGGGACAAATCCTTTACCACGCCGATATACATGACAATTGAAAAACAGATCAATATACTCCTTGGCGAAAGGATTAAACTCCTTGATCTTAAAATCGCAAATCCTCCTGAAAACATGGTCGCAGCGATTGAAGGGGATAGTGATGCAGAACCGGAACCGCTGCAGATAAAAACTGAGCCTAAAAAAACCGTAAAAAAAGGGAAATCCCAGCAGGATAAGAAAAAAAAGGAATCTGCACCCTCAAAATCTGAACCTGCCGCTAAAAAACCGATAGTTATCCCTGATATTGATGATATACCTATGCTCACTCAGGACCAGATCGACGCTAAATTCAGCACTCTTAAAGCCGAAAACAAGCCGGAACCCGCAGCTGAACAGAAGGTAGAATCAAAGCAGACCGAAGATACAGACGACACTGCGATAAAGCTTCTCGACGTTGCCCTTGAAAAGGGTTCATTGAACAAAAAGACCATAGAAAAAGAGAAAAAGGTAAGATTTTTCAGGGAAAATTTTCCTGCGGACTGATGTTACAGGGATGCCCCTGTAACTTTCTCCATTCTGAATTTCTCCATAAAATAAAACATTGTACCACACTCCGCCTTTTCATGCGGCAGATTATGAAATTTAAGATCAAGAATTTCAGGAGGCGTTACCACGCCAATACCTGCCGATTTAATTTTGTCATGCAGGCCCGCGAGCTGAACCGGCCCCGCCTTTACGCCCCCTTTCTTTACCATGTAATATGTATGACCGTCTTTATAAATAACATCAGCCATAACAGCCTCATCAAAAGATGTATTAAGCACATCCATCTGTCTCATGTTTCTCGATTCATCTTTCAGGTTATACTTCCCGAATCTGTCTATATCAAGCCTGAAACAGGCCACCTCTTCAAGCAGGGTCCTCCCTGTGGCAGCACTTTTTGCCCTTTTAAGTGCATTTAAACAGAACCTGTACATATAAGCCATAAGATCCTGCCCGTTTTTCTTCTTTATAAAAGTGAAGATATTGCTGTTCTCATCCATTACATAAAAAACTGTATACTTCTGTCTGTCTTCATGCACCAGCGTTACCCCGTTAATCAGCCTTTTGCCGTATATTTCATCAATCATAGCAAGGTTGGGGCTGTCCTCGGAATAGATCCTCAGTTCAGGATATCTAAAGGGCCTCTGTGACACATACCCGAGCATCTCGAAAATAGTATTGAAGGATGCCACTGTCAGTTCATCCTCCTCCCGCGTAACACACACAAGAGTGTTGTCCACTACAGTGAGGAGCCTCTGGTTATAAAACTGCTTCCCCCTCATGAAAAAATCATGCGCGCTTCTGAAAATCTTTTCAACACCCCGGTATATTTTTCTGTGCGGTTCCGGTGAGAAGAAAAAGCAGAATTCATCAAACTCCCTGTCTGTATAGGCGCTGTCCTTTATAATCTTGGAAAAGATCATCACAAGATCTGACTGGGAATTATATTTTTTAAGGAAGGACTCCCCCCATGTATTCATATAAAGATGATAGAAAGACTCAATGGAGGTCGCGTTACTTTCTGTAAAGTTCATAATAATCATGTTTTTCATTGTCCTGGGCGGCTGCAGAAAAAAGCTGTTACCCAGGTGAATCGTCCCTGAATTAAACATCTCGAATATCCGGTTCAGGAGCTCAATCACAAGATTTTTATTAATATAATTATAACCTGATTCAAAAAAGATCCGGCTGAAAGTAGGCTCATACAGCTGGTTTATTGCACACCAGGAGAGAAGTTTAACAAGGTCCTCCTCTGTCTTTATGCTTATCTCCCGCTCGTTCCTGTTGTCAATCCTGTTCTTTTTGTAGACCTTCCAGGAATTTTCCCTGACAGCCGCATTGTCAGGTTCTATATAAAGATACGGTTCGTTGGGAGTATCCTTGAAAGTTATAAAGTTTTCAATCTTGTCAGGCTCTATTGAAAAATTTGCCTTCAGCTTGCTTGAAAGAAGTTTAAAATCGGTATCAGAAATCTTGCTCTTCAGGTTCAGGTGAGGCATCTCCCTTGAAATTTTCTGATATGACAGCAGCATAAACTTCTTAATGCTGTTCCAGAACTGTATAATTCTGTTATAGTCCCAGCTTTCAAAATCATCAAGATCCCTGATATCATCTATAGTCCACCCCCACTCATTAACGACCCTGAACATCATCAGCACCTTATAGGGAAGGTTTTTCCTGTCCTTCATCGACGCGTATTTAATAAGCTGCGGATCAATCTTCAGGTAAAGGTTCTGTCTCAATATCTTCAGGAGAGATCTGTCATCAAGGACCTCTTCATAGTACCTGTAAACTTCGTTAAACATCATAAGGTAGGAATCCAGTGTCGTAATGTCAGCATCTCCCCTTAGAATCGAAGTTTTGACCTTGTGAGAGAGGAGGAGGGTCATATCGTCACTGAAGAGATAACGTTCCAGTATGCCTATTTTTAAAATAGACTTAAAAGGATTCCCTATTGCCTTAATAAGCTGAAAGAGGGCGGCACCGAGAAAATCATCCTTCGATATCTCATAAAGGTTCCCTATATCAATATACTTTGCGTCCCTGTCCTCATCAGGGATAGAATTAAAAATTTTTTCATATTCAGAATCATCAGCAAATTTAGGGACAACCCACCAGAAAGGGATCTTGCCGGAAACGATAATCGAACTTCGAAAAAACTCATCCTTAAGAACAGCACCCACAGTGGAACCGAAACCCTCCTCGTCGTCCTCGGCGAATATATTCTGTTTAAGATTATGAATTTCATTAATAAAGATATGAACTTCCGCACCCGCTTCTTTAATAGCCCACCTCTGCACATCTTCAATTTTACGGCAGAACATGGCATATTTTTTTTTATCCGCTCTGTTCCTGTCCACAACAGCCCAGTAGTCAAAATCAGATTTTTTGTTGTAAGCAATTGTGCCAACACTCCCCATAAGTGAAAGCATTTCTATAAAAGGTTTTGAAGAAACCGGCGAGTAATCTACAGAAAACCTACCCCTTATATACCTCACCACATCCTGATCCGGAGCATAACCGGAAACACCACATGGGGCACCACCTTCAATATATCCCGGGATCCTTCTGTCATTCATGCAGAGAAGGGCCGGTATGGCATTGATCACTTTTTTCACATTACTGTTTGTAATCAGGGACTGGAACCTCTGATATTTGAGGTCATTGAACTTTATAAAGAAATTATAATTCTGATCAATTACACTTTTTATATCCATTCTGTGAACTTGCCGTTTAATACCGACCAACCCCATTCTGAAGTTCTTTAACCATTGAGGGACCTCTGAAGAATTCTTATATAACCCGTAAATAATCTTTAATCAATAAATAATTCCAGTCAAATTCTTTTTATCAGCCAATCTGCAGGCAGGTCATTTTATTCAGGTTTAAACTGTTGCTCTCCATGCCCTATAATCATAAAATTTTCAGACACAAAAAAAAATAATAGACATTTCAGACACAAAAATCAATGAACTTAACAGGTACAGAGTTTACAGATATAGATACAATGAAAAAAGTTTACTCTAACAATATAGAAAAATCCCTGAAGGACTGTTATTCTGTAATAACAACGATAACCTCCAGAAATGAGGCTCTGAAAAATATTGCCGCACTGGGAATAAAACAATTTGGTGAATATATAACACCGGGGAGCTTAAATCTCCTTGATGAAATCCAGATTTGTTTTATTGAAATTCTCGACCAGATAATATTTGAACTGGGGGAAAACGGCGATACAGGCCCTGATATAAGGGATTATATAATCGATGATCTCTACTCAAGAATATCCCTCACTCTTGAAGCCCTGATCGATTTCGAAAAATACAAAACAAATCTGAAAAACAGACCGCTTTACAGCGAGGATCTTGTAATAATACGCTCCAGGCATTTATCCGATTATATACCCATGCTTGTTTCTGATAGCGATGACATGACAAATCTAGAAAAAAATATCGTAAAGACCCTTCTCTATTTCACAGATATGGTAAATATAGATTTTTTCTACAACCTGCTCAGCAGCACAGGCTCAGGCTTTATCAGGGCTGCAGCATTTCTCGGCCTGAAATATATGCCGGGGAAAAGCGTCAACTGGGAAATTTTAAAAGAAAAATCTCACGAATGTAAAAAAATTGCCGAATATGCGGAAAATTTCAACACAGAAAGCCTTAAAAAAAACAGGCTCCCTGAAAACATGGATGAGATGACCTTTGCCCTCCTGCACCTTGAGAAGACAGCAACCGGTTATAAAAAATGCGAAGATATAAACTGGATCCTCACGGCCTTCAGCATTATACCCATGCTTAATTTTGAAAATTCATGGTATAATGAAATTAATTTATCTCTGAGCAACATTCTGCTGAAACTTGATATAGACCTCATGCGGGAAACTTTAAAGGATGAAGCCGCCCTGATACGCGCCATGAATTTTATAGACTATCTGCCTCGAAACATATTTAACAGGCTCACAGGACGGCTTGATATTATGGGGGTTGAGTTTATATACAACCTTAACCTTCTGATAGAAAAAAATAAAAAAAGCATCGACTCCTACAATTCCAATATACTTACATATATTTCATGGAACCCCATTGAATCACTTTGAGTCTTTAAGCGCGGGCATATTTTTTTTCACGAATCTTCTGAACCTCTCCCTTTCATGAGCCAGCGCCTGCCCCATGGATGCAGTATCCCTGTAATTAATAAGGTCCCTTACAGTGGAAATCATCTCCGCTTTATTTTCGCAAATCTGAGACGCTATTTCAATGGCACGTTTCATCAAATCATCGTGATGTACAACCTCGTTGACAAGCCCATAATGAAGGGCCTGACTCGCATCAATAAACTGGCAGGTCAGCGACATCTGTTTTGCCATTCTCTTACCCACCGCCTGCTGCAGGAGCTGTGTCATCCCCCATCCAGGGTGGATGCCCACTTTAGCGTGAGTATCAGCAAACAATGCATTCTCTGAAGCGATAAGAAAATCACAGTTAAGCGCAATCTCAAAACCTCCGGTAATTGCATGACCGTTTATCGCGCCTATTATCGTTTTTCTGCACGCACCGAAAACATCAGGAAGATCTATTCCATCCCCTCTCACATCGAAAAGGTTCTCCTTGCCTATAACAGAGAGGTCTATTCCCGAACAGAATGATTGTCCATTACCTGTAATTATTGCCGCCCTGATATCATCATTTTTTGAAACTTCGTCAATTGAATCATAGAGACCGGCAAGCAGGGCCCTGTTAATAGAATTTCTCCTGTCCGGCCTGTTGAGAGTTATAACAGCGATGTTGTTCTGTATTTCAAAAATAACTGCTTTTTCCATTATTAAAAACTCCTTAAATCTCTGTATTTTTTCCTTTAATATTTCCCAAACCAACAAATAACATTTACCTTTATAAAAAAAACCGTCACTGCAAGTCAAAAATAAAACATTTTAATATTTAAATTCATTTATAATTCCCTGGAAATACGGTATCAGGTATAAAAAACTACTACCTCCACTTTCCACTACCTTTAAGCGGGTAAATATCCGGAATTGAAAAAAATGTATGATAAAAATATAACATTATAAGCCTCTTTTTTAAAGTTATCCACAGCGTTAAAAAGCTTAACAAAAAAAATTTTTTGTACCACAAAACGTTTTTTCAAAGACAATCAATATGGAAACCGGAATGCTCTGGTTTTTTCATATTTCAATCTGAAAAACCCTGATTTGATCAGGATTTAAACTCTTATGTCACATATAAAAATCAGGTTTTATTAAATTATTAAATATTTAACCGTTATACGGGAAATTAATTTCGGAAATTAATTTACTTTGTTAATTTCTTTGTGGATAATGTGGATAACTTTGTGGAAAACTCAAATTTTAGTAGATTATGCGCCTATTTTAATCATAAATTTTTTTTTAGAAAACTACGCATCAATGCTCATATTGCGACATAATCCGACGGATAAAACTCTATTTATCACCCGATATTTAATTATAATAAACAACGGAGAAAGAAAAAAAATTTTAATCACTTCAAACGAACTTTATTTCATACACCAACAAATTCGACCCATATATAATTGACACAAAAGATATACAGAATAACGATAACACCGGTTACGGTAACTGTTTAAAACTGTTTTACCGCAGGCACTCTTTAATTATTTATCTTCATAATATTAACGGAGACAACACGTGATGATCGGTCTTGGTACAATTGTTAACACAATCTCTATAATTGCAGGAGGAAGCGCAGGTGCTTTCCTTAAAAACGGACTACCGGAAAGATACAGGGAAACAGTAATGCAGGCCATTGGCCTCTCTGTTATTATGGTAGGAATATCCGGGACTCTGCAGGGGATGTATCGCGTAGCAGAGAACGGCACTCTGGACAGAAAATTTATCATGCTGATGATCTTCAGCCTGGTAGCAGGCGCCCTTATTGGAGAATTTTTTAGTATTGAGGACAGGCTGAACAAAATGGGAAACTGGTTTCAGAAAAAATATGCGGCAGGAAGCGGACGCTTTGCCGAAGGATTCGTTACCGCAAGCCTTGTCTATTGCGTGGGGGCCATGGCAATTGTTGGATCACTTGAAGATGGACTGATCGGCAACACTGCCACACTCTTCGCCAAATCTATTCTTGATGGTATCAGTGCCGTAATCTTTGCGGCAACAATGGGGATAGGAGTTGCATTCGCCGCGTTACCGGTATTTATATACCAGGGAACAATAACCATTATGGCCGGTTTTATCAAGCCGTGGCTTACACCTGATGTAATTTCACAAACATCACTTGTTGGAAGCATACTTATTATGGCAATAGGGATAAATCTTCTTGATCTGAAAAGAATCAAGGTGGGGAACCTTCTTCCGGCGATTTTTATTCCGCTGATTTATTATGTTATTATAACTCTTGTGGCGAGATATTAGAAGAGTTTGCTCAGGTTATCTCCGTGAAGACGGAGACTCATTATTTCCAGCACCAGAGTTTATTCAGAATAAACAACTTGAGTTAGGCGTTTTATTATTAACATTTATCATATTCATCTGTCATTGCGAGGAGCTTAAGCGACGCGGCAATCTGTTCCGGATAGAAAATATTCAGTATAAACCGGTATTGTTTCCAGCCTTAACAGATTGCCGCACTCCCTCCGGTCGTTCGCAATGACATAATTTAAATAATTATGATATTTAAAGCAATAATCCTATCATCAATGTTAAATTTCGCCTAATTCAAGTAAATAATTAATAGATTTGTATTCACGGGAATGACTTTTTCTTCTACCCCGGTCGGCTTTCTTAACCTTAAATAATACCAGCCTGCTTAATTAATTGTATGGCCGCCTGAAGGGTTCTGCATTGTCCCGGCTATCTCTGAGGGATCGACATTGTCCAGATTATTATTAATCAGGTCTTCAAGACCAAGGATTATGCTCTCCACATCATCTGTAGTGGGATGATGATCAAATATAAAGACAAAATATGAAATGAAACTTTTTGTTATCTTTATGCCGAGTTCAGCAAAAAACACCTGCTGCCCCTCCCGTGTAAGAATACCGGATATGATCGTGTCCTCTTCTTTTATAATCCCATTATGCTTTGAAAATACATCTAAAAATTCATCATCGAACAGTGTATACTCTGTCCCCGAATTGTCAAGGGTGCTTATAAATGAATGTATCCCCAGAAACTTATAGTATACGTATGGTGTTTTGGCCATTATTACATCCTTTTTAATATTTACATCCCCTCTCAAAATAGAAAAAGATGCTACATGTTGTCAAAAATATATTTTATCCCGCGCATTGTCAGGTCAGGGTCTATAATCACATTGCGCTTAAACCCCTCTTTCATTTTCACTGCAAATCCCCCTGTAAGTATTACCCTGAATTCCCTTCCATAAAGCGCTTCAATCCTGTCGCATATTCCCTCCACCATGGAGATCCAGCCATAATAAAAACCGGACTTTATGGCATTGGCCGTGTCCCTGGCAATCAGGTCATCCGGCATCTCAAAAACGATCTCAGGGAGATTAGACGCGGCATCCGAAAGGGCCTTTATTGTTGTACCTATGCCGGGAGAAATAAGCCCCCCGTCAAAACACCCCTCAAAGTTCAGTACATCAAAGGTAGCGGCAGTACCTATATCAACGACAATGCAGCCGGGCCCGTATTCATGGTAAGCTGCTTCAACATTGACAATTCTGTCAATACCGAGCTGCCCATGGTCCTTATAGTTTATTGAAATCGAAAGCCGGCTCGCTGCGTTTATCTCAAAAGCTTCAAGGGAGAAAAGTCTTCTGCAGACCCGCCTGTATGAGCCGCTTATCTCAGGCACAACGCTTGAGAATGCGATCCCTGTTATCTCCGCTTCAAGGACATTAAAATCTGCATATCCTCTCAGGGTCATTTTTAGAACTGACGCCAGTTCCGCGTCATCTCCTCTTTTGTCAGTCCTGTATCTCATTATTTTTTCCGGTTTCGGGGAATCATCCCGGAAAAGCGCGAGCATTGTTGTGGTGTTGCCTATATCTATCCCCAGAAACATGCTTATACCTTTATTCTGAAATCACCCAGCCTCTTAATCAGGCCGTCAGATTCGATCCTGTTTAAAAGCGGGAGTATATATTTCCTTGAAAGATTGACAGCGTCCTTTGCTTCAGGAACTGTAATTTTGTCCCTGGTATCAAAAAGAACAAGGACCTTCTTTATCATGTCATCATAAATATCCCTGTGATAGATGATATTACCGTCAAGGCTCACAAGAAAATCAAGCTTTATCAGGTCTTTCACCTCTTTTTTCATTATATCATCTTTCAATTTATCCAGTTCAATCCCCTCCCCCCCGTTTTTAAGCACATCGGCAAGTATTCTCTTCTTCGAATCAGGAAGGTTGTCAGGGGTAATTGAATCTGATGTGAAATACCGGCCGTCCTTTTCTATAAGCGTCTCTGCCGCTACAATGTCCTTTATAACAAGGGAGCAGATATCAAAGGGAACTCCGGACGAGTCAGACACCTCTTTAAGGTTGGGGCCGAGTTTCTTTTTAATAATCTCCTTCATTTTTTCAAATGATTCAGAATAAAACCCCTTCCAGAATATCGTTTCACCTTTAATTATAATATCACCGTTTAATTCAAGCTCCCCTATAATTCGTTCAATAGCTTTTTTACCGGAGGGGAGCATGGAAAGGGCCCTTCCGCGCTGAAGAACGCCGTTAACTGCTATACCGAAGGACAATACATCGGATGGTGAAAATGTGTTAAGAAGGTCTGTATGTTCCCTGATGATCTTCTTGTGCTTCCCGGGATTATAATCGGGGAGAACCACTCTCCCCCCTCCTATAATCCTGTACCCCCCTGGATTGGTAAGCACAAAGGGCTGGCCAGGATAAAAATTTGATTTACCGTCAAAATGGATCCTCACCGGGAACTCGGTCTCATCCTTCTCTGTCTCCCTGACCATGATAAGTTTACCTTTTGATGAATCTGTGCCTGTAAGTACTTCAACATAGGTGTTGTTCCTTACCTTTTTCTTCTTATCAAGTGGCCTGAACCAGGCGAGTATATTATCGCTCTCTGTGAAAAAGTTGGGTCTGCAGACAATATCACCGCGTTCAAGTTCATCCTGTGAAACACCGGTAAGGTTAAGCGCTGTCCTCTGTGACGGCACACCCTCCTGCAGTTCACGGTAATGGCTTTCGATTTTCTTTATCTTCACTTCCCTCTGCAGCGGGAGGAGTGTGACAGTTTCATTCTCCTTGAAAATTCCGTTTTTCAGAGTACCTGTAATAACCGTACCGACACCTTTTGGCGAAAATACCCTGTCTATATAAAGATAGGGCTTGTCCGAATCAGGGGCTTTTGAAAGTTTTCTGAGATTAACAAGGATCAGATCCTTCAGCTCAGCCACCCCCTCCCCTGTTTTCGCGGAAACAGCAGCAATATCAGCCTCGGAATATTGGGTCTGGGAGAGCCTGTCTTTGACCTCATCCCTTACTATTTCAAGCATCTCCTCGTCGCCCAGATCGATCTTGTTTATTACAACAATAACCCTCTCTATATTAAGCAGCTGAAGCACCCTGAAGTGGTCCTCTGTCTGCAGCATCCAGCCATCATCAAGGGCAATAACCAGAAGCGCAAGGTCAACACCCCATGCCCCTGCCACCATGTTCCGTATAAAACGCTCATGGCCGGGAACGTCAATAATACTGACAGTGCCGAACCTGGGATACTCAATACTGGCAAAGCCGATATCGATTGTCATCTCCCTCTCTTTCTCTTCCGGGAGCCTGTCGCAATCCACCCCGGTAAGGGCCCTGATAAGGGATGTCTTCCCGTGATCAATATGGCCTGATGTTCCAACTATATACATATTATTTTACCGTGTTATTTAACATTGAGTTTATGTCTTCAGCAAGGGGCTTCATGTCCCTTTCATGAATAGTATACATATCAATAACATATCTCCCGTCCCTGACAGTCCCTACGACCGGGGGCGCGCATGAAACAAAATAATCATAAATATCATCAGGAGAAAGTCCCGGCAGGGAGATCTCGACCCCGAAGCTGTCAAGTTCCCCACCAGGCATTGAACCTCCGCCATAAGCGCACCTGGTCTTCACCTTCTTCAATATATTATTCGCTTCAGTTCCGCACATACGGATAAGCCTTGCGGCACGTCTGGAAGCAGCCTCCGCGCCCTGTGTAATTGTTCTCCAGAGTTCGGTATCAGTATAGCTTCCGTTCACATAGGAAAGAAGCGTCTCCTGCAGTATAGTATACGTAATTTTGTCCACGCGAAGCATCCGCATCAGGGGGTTTTTTCTCAGCCTGGCGATCAGGTCCCTCCTCCCCACTATTACACCGGCCTGCCCGCCCCCCAGCAGTTTGTCGCCGCTGAAACAGACAAGGTCAGCGCCCTGAGCCATCTCATGATAGGCGGTTACTTCAAAACTTCCGGGCATCCAGTCGTTCACGAGATTGCCGCTCCCCATGTCACGGACAAAAACTATATTTTCATTTTTCAAAGAGGCCATCTCCTTCATTGAAGGCGACTCGGTAAATCCCTCGAGCCTGAAATTCGATGTATGGGCAGAGAAGATCATCTTTGTATTTTCCGTGATCGCCCGTTTGAAATCATCAAGCGTGGTGATGTTTGTAGTGCCCACCTCCACAAGCGCTGTACCGCTCTGGTTCATTATGTCAGGGATGCGGAACCCTCCCCCTATCTGGATCAGTTCACCACGGGAAACAATGGTCTCCCCCCCCTTTGCAAGCTCGTTCAGGATCAGGAAAACACTTGATGCGTTATTGTTCACAATCAGCGCGTCTTCAGCTTTAGTCATCTGGCAGACAAGCTCCTCCGCAAATCCGCCCCTTTTCCCTCTCTTCTTTAGAGGAATATAATACTCAAGGTTGCAGTATCCGGATATGTTCTCTTTCAGCCTGTTGAAAATTTTTTCACCCAGGGGAGCCCTGCCGAGATTTGTATGAATAATAATCCCTGTGCCGTTGATGACCCTCTGGAGTCGTTCAGAGGACTTTAATTTCAGTTTTTCAATTATCACAGGCCTGAGTTCAGAAAGATCAGAGCCTTCACCGGAAATAATCCGTTCCCTGAAGGAACTTATTCCCTGCCTAACACATTCAGCAGTACTGATCTTCCCTATTACAGAAATGAATGATTCTATCTCCTCATCCTGAAGCAGTTTTTCCACCTGGGGTATTTCCCTGAGAAGCCTGTTTATATCATCTTTATTCATCACAAAACCCGGAATATATGTTTTCACTGAATTTATAAAACTATCTTCTTTTTTCAAGAAATTTAATTATTGGAGTTAGGCGTTTTATTATTAACATTTATCATATTAATCGGTCATTGCGAGGAGCTTAAGCGACGAAGCAATCTGTTACGGATAGAAAATATTCAGTATAAACCGGTATTGTTTCCAGCCTTAACAGATTGCCACACTCCCTCCGGTCGTTCGCAATGACATAATTTAAATAATTATGATATTTAAACCAATACTCCCATCATCAATGTTAAATTTTGCCTAACTCAAATTAATTATTGGAGGAATAAGCCAAATGAAAAAGATAATAGTGAATTTGCAGGTACATGTAATTTTTTCACACGATTGACTTTAGCCCCGCGTCTCCGTACTATAAAGTAAGCCGGTATTAACGGTTTATAATACTTTTTTGACACGGGATTTCAATTAATTATGGACTTTTAGAGGCCCATTGATCGATTATCTCAAAAAACGACAGGGTTAAAGATATGGATATACAGGAAAGAATCGAAAAACAGGTAACACAGGTCATAAAAGAAGAACTTGGAGAGAGTATACACCCTGACCGGCTCAGTACAATTATAAAACATATAACTGAAAAACTTACATTCTCTGTTACACCGGACGAACTGGTGCTTCTCAGGATGAAAATGGACCAGAAATCGAGCAGGGAACTGGCAGTAGTGTCGGTAATCGGCCAGGATTCAGTGGGTATTGTCGCTGAAGTTACAAGGGTGCTGGCTGAAAGCAGCGCCAATATCGAGGGGATGAACCAGACAATAGTTACAGGATACTTTGCTCTGATACTTACAATTGATATCACAGATATGACTGTCAGCATTGATAAACTCCAGTCGATGATGGATGAAATTGCGGAAAAGAAAAACCTCCGTATTTACATCCAGCACGAAAATATTTTCAAAAGCATGAACAGGATATAGGTGACTCAAATGAAGTATGAAGTATCTGAAATACTTGAAACAATAAAAATGAACGCACTTGAGAACCTGGACGTGCGCACTGTTACACTGGGGCTCTCACTTTTTGACTGCATATCTGATGATATAATAAAAACCGCTGAGAAGATCAGGGAAAAGATGTTGAGACACGGCTCTGGCATAGTCAAAACAGCCGATCTCATCGCGGGCCGCTACGGGGTTAAAATTGTCAACAAAAGGGTCTCCCTCACCCCGCTCTCTCTGGTTTTCGGCAGGGAAAGAAGCATAGAGGAATATATAAAGGCCGCTGATATTATAGACAAAACCGGAAGTGAAATCGGCATAGATTTTATCGGAGGTTACTCAGCCCTTGTCCATAAAGGGATTACCACCGGTGAATCAGCCTTTCTTGACTCCATTCCGCAGGTACTTGAATCAACGCAGAGACTATGCTCTTCAGTCAACGTTGCCACGACAAAGTCCGGGATAAACATGGATGCAGTTATGCGCATGGGGGAGATAATCAAGCAGACAGCTGAACTTACTGCTGACAGGCAGGCAATCGGATGTGCAAAGCTTGTGGTATTTGCCAATATACCTGAAGACAATCCCTTTATGGCTGGCGCCCTTCACGGGCCCGGTGAAGGAGGGGCCACCATTAACGTCGGGGTTTCAGGACCCGGTGTTGTCTACAGGGCGATCAAAAGTCTGCCCCCTGATGCTGATTTTGAAGTCGTGTCTGAAACCGTGAAAAAAACAGCATTCAAAATTACCAGGCTGGGTGAGCTTGTGGGACGCGAAGTTGCAAAGGAACTGGGCGTCTCTTTCGGGATACTCGATCTTTCACTGGCACCAACGCCCGCAATTGGAGACAGCGTGGCTGACATTCTTGAAGCAATGGGGCTTGAGGCCTGCGGAACACACGGCACAACCGCGGCACTGGCGCTCCTCAATGACGCTGTGAAAAAAGG
Organism: Spirochaetota bacterium; assembly: GCA_036745755.1. Classification (GTDB taxonomy): domain Bacteria; phylum Spirochaetota; class UBA4802; order UBA4802; family UBA5550; genus UBA5550. Next base: position 31,242 of record DAIOFM010000031.1, read on the forward strand.
GGGGGCATTCGCCTCATCCTACGTCGGGGGGCTTTCAGGCGCTTTTATCCCTGTAAGCGAGGACTCCACAATGGAAAAGCGCGCGGCAGAGGGAAAACTCTCTCTGGACAAGCTGGAGGCCATGACCGCTGTATGTTCAGTGGGGCTAGACATGATCGCAATTCCCGGCGACACTCCCGCAGAAACAATAGCTGCTATTATTGCTGATGAAATCAGTATTGGAGTTATAAATTCAAAAACAACGGCAGTAAGGCTCCTCCCTGTTCCGGGTGCAAAGCCGGGTGATGAAATATCACTGGGCGGTCTTCTAGGCAGGGCAAGGATAATCCCTGTTCACAAAGATTCAGCATCAGTTTTCGCAAGGAGGGGGGGGAGGATTCCCGCGCCGATACAGTCCATGAAAAACTGATCGACGCTTTACGACCAGACAGGAGGCCAGATGAATCTTATTCAGCGCGGACTTGTTCTGATTCTTCTTATTCTTTTTCTCTTCCTTTCTCTTATGGGAATTTATGAATACAAGGAATTTAAAGAAGAGAAAAAACTGCGCGCTGAATTAAATGGAACCTATCTCCTTATACTGGAAAAGTTTCTGGAGATGAAAAGCCTCTCAGCTCAAAAATACCTCCAGGATGTAACCATATGGGATGAGTCAGTAAAGTTTTTCAGAAACAGGAGCAGGGGCTACCTCGTGGATAATATTGATTTAAGCGGGAATGTCTACGGCATAGGTGAAACCTGGGTATATACTGCTGAATTTAAAAAAATTTATTACTACAGCAATAAAAGCATAAAAACCAAGGCCGGCACCCTTGAGCCTGTTCTCGATTCAATTAAGTCAAAATTCAGCAGTAAAAAATTCTTCTCTTTCTTCTACAGGAAGGGGAACACAATCTTTGAAGTAACCGCAGCTTCAATCCATCCCAATGAAGATACTGAGCGTAAAACGAAACCTGCCGGCTACTTCATTATAGCCATGCCATATGACTCTCTCTTTATCAGCAAACTGAAAACAGTTTCACCTATAATAGCAGATGCCCGAATCAATTTTAATTTTCATGACCCACCGGCAAAACCTGAACTTATTACTATAGCCAAACCTTTAATTGATATAAACGGACTGGCTGTTGCATCACTTGACGTAGAACTTTATTCCAGCTATCTTCGTGAATCAAAATTATCAGACAGAATGAAAAAAATTTTCCTCTTTTTTTTGATTATATCTTTTTTATTCACCGCAACAGCTTTCAAACACGCAATTCTCAGCCCTATTACTGAATTACACAAACTCCTTTTCCACCATGACTACATTCCCCCTCCTCATAAACTTAAATATGTTTCAGAGGAATTCCGGAGGATCATTGACCTTGTTGAACTGAATAAATCCGCTGAAATGCAGCTCGGTGAAGCCCTGGCAGAGACAGAAACGCAAAAGGAGATTGCCGAAAAAGCCACAAAAGCCAAAACAGAATTCCTTGCCAACATAAGCCACGAAATCCGCACACCCATGGCAGGAGTTCTCGGATTTTCAGAAATGCTGCTTGATAATACTACTGACCCTTTACAAAAGGAACTTGCATCGGGGATTAAAACTTCAGCGGAAGCCGCAATGAGCATTATCAACGATATACTCGATATGTCCAAAATTGAATCAGGTAAATTCATTCTTATAAATGAACCCTTTAACATCAGCAGTTTCCTTGATAACTACATATGGATACTGAAGGGATTCGCCGCGGAGAGGGATCTTGAAATCAGGCTTGATAACCGAATTGCCCACTGCACCACTGTAACCGGTGATATAAAACGTTTCAGACAGATTCTCCTCAATCTCGGGAGCAACGCGGTCAAGTATACGATTGACGGGGAAATTTTAATTACGGCCGAATCAGCCTCTGCAGGGCCGGGCAAGATCGAAATATCGCTATCTGTTAAGGATACCGGCATAGGGATGAATGAAGAACAACTATCAAGAATTTTCAGACAATATGAACAGGTACACGACCCGGCCTCTTTTTCGGGCGGCACCGGCCTGGGACTTGCCATAACCAAAAGCCTTGTCACTGTAATGGGGGGCTCCATTGATGTTAAAAGCGAGCCTGGCAAGGGAAGCACATTCACGGTACGCATAACTATGCAATGTGTTGAAGGCGAGAGTCCGAAGCCTTCACTCATAAATGCAAAAAACCTGGGGCTTAATATACTCATTGCAGAAGACAATACCATAAGCATGAAAGTCATAGAAAATATTGTTAAGAAAGCGGGTTGCACCTACAGGGTTGCCTTTAACGGAATGGACGCCATTGAGATTGCAGATTCACAAAAATTTGATCTTATCCTCATGGACTTCCACATGCCCGCAATAAGCGGAACTGAAGCGGCACTGCAAATACGCAATGGAACGGGCCCCAATAAAGAGACTCCTGTTTACGGTATTTCAGCTGACCTGATTGAGAGATCAATTGAAAAATCCGGCCAGTCAGGTATGAACGGATTTTTAATGAAGCCCTTTGTTATAGAAGATGTATTCAAGGTTCTGATGAAAGTAAAAAACGAAAAAGAGAGCAGAACATGATCTGGAAAGAACCTGCTCTTATAATAATATTCACATCCTCACTGACCATAGCCCTTCTTTTCATGAGGCTCTACTTTACAAATGACAGGCCCATGTTTCTCCTTGCATGGACTCTTTCCTGGCTTACCTACTGTGCAGGCTTTACCTGCCTGATATGCGGAATCTCAATCGAAAACTATAAAATAGTATTCATAACCGCAGCTGAGATTCTCGCCATGATAAACTGTTACATGCTTTTATACGGGACGCATGTTTATTATAAAATCAGATTTGAACTGTTCTGGCCTGTTTTTTTTACATTAATCTGCTCATGGATACTGCTCCAATCCGCGGGAACAGATTCAATAATAAAAACCCTTCCCCCCGCTCTCTTCTTTTTTACAGCCTATTTATATTCCGGGTTCCTGTTTATAACCGCAAAACACTCCCCCAGACTTGAAAGAACTATAGCAGGGATTCTTCTTCTCCTCTGGGGGAGTGAAAGACTTTACATCGCATTCAACTGGATGAGCGAGAGCAAACCCGTTTATGGTATTATAATCGGTGCAACGCTGAATATTATGATCTCGCTATTTATAATTCTTACATACCTGCAGGACACGAGGAGGCATTTTGTCCTTGAAAAACAGAGGGCAGAAGAGTCTGACCGGCTCAAATCAACATTCCTTGCAAACATGTCACACGAAATACGGACCCCCCTTAACGCGATCCTCGGTTTTGCACAGCTTCTCAATAAAACAGATATACCACCCGGGGATAAAGATATATTTATTAACAATATAAAAAACAGCGGCGAAAAACTCCTAAGCCTTATTGATGATGTTCTTGATATTTCAAAGATTGAAGCAGGGTCTATAAAAATCTTCCCTTCAGTTATATCAGTGAACAGATTAATTGATGATATCGTTTCCCTCTTTTCACTTTCAAAAAGCATTAGTAATAAAAACCTGTCACTCACAGCTGAAAAGGATCTTGCTGATGGAGATGATTCAATACTTACGGATGAAACACGTTTATTTCAGATTCTTTCAAATCTGATTAATAACGCCATAAAATTTACTGAAAAGGGAACTATTGTCACAGGTTATAAAATGGCTGCTCCCGGTTACATACAGTTTTATGTTAAAGATACAGGTATAGG
>DAIOFM010000032.1:0-34198 GCA_036745755.1 Spirochaetota bacterium
GCTTCTTGAAGAGAAGGATATTCTTATGCGGGAACTGCAGCACAGGGTTAAAAATAATCTTAACGTGATTGCAAATCTTCTTCTGCTCGGGGCGGGGGGATCCGTGGATGGGGATGATACTTACAGTAGTGCTATAAGCAGGATCAATTCAATGGCTGTAATATATGAAAGCCTTTACATGTCAGATGATCCCGGAGTGGTCAAGCTCGATAATTATATAGGTAAACTTGCCAGTTCAATATTCAGTACATATAATATCCGCCCTGAGGATATTCATCTGTCAACCTCCCTTGACGAGGTGAATCTCGATGTAAAGAGAACAGTGCCGATAGGCCTGGTTCTAAATGAGCTTATAACAAATTCTCTTAAATATGCATACCCCTATGAGGCAGGCGGTGATATTTTTGTCTCCCTTTCAAGGGAGGAAGAGAAGGTAACTCTTCGCGTGGAGGATAACGGGACTGGTTTCCCGTCAGGCTTCAATGCCGGGGAGAGTTCAAGTATGGGGCTCAGGCTTGTGAATATGCTCTCCGAACAGCTGGGCGCTGAATTGAGTATTGATGGCAGTTCAGGTGCAAGCGTTTCGTTGAGTTTCAGTTTGTAAATAACGCTGTTTATCATAATGAAACATGGGGATAGTGTCGATACTCTTATAGGGTGTATACTCTACCTGTTTTTGAAGCTTAATAATTGAATTGTTGATAAAATAAGACCGGAATCCAGGAGAAGGCCATGTTAAAAAGGATAATCATATTAATAATAATTACACTTTCAACAGTATTATCCGGTTGTGGCGGCGGAGGGGGCGGTGGCGGTTCAGGCACTACAGTTCCGAAGTTCGATTCAGGGGATAATGAGATATCAGACTTCAGGTTTACCCCTTTAAAAAACAGTACGGTTCTATCCGCGGACGCTGTTGGCGAGATCAGCGGGGAGAGTATTACCGTTACTGTTCCACACGGGGTATCTGTTGCTGCACTGATCGCCGAGTATGTTACTAACAGCACAGACGTGGAGGTTAATGAGGTTCTCCAGGTAAACGGGGAGACTGCCAATGATTTCAGTTCCCCTGTCGATTATAAAGTCATGGCGGACGACGGGAGCGAACGTGTATATACAGTTACAGTCGTTGAGGCCCCGTCAACAGATAAAAAGATACTCGGCTTCACCTTAAACGGCACAGAGGGTGTTATTGATGAAGTGAACGGGACTATAGAAATTGCAATGCCTCCGAAGTCTTCTCTTGTCGGGGCAACAGCCTCTTTCTCGGCCCTGTGCAGCAGGATCGAGGTAAACGGTGTCGAACAGGTCAGCGGTGTTACATTAAATGATTTTACGTCCCCTCTGGTTTACTCGGTTTTTGCCGAAGACGGAAGCAGCAGGGTGTATACGGTAAAGGCGGAGGTCCTTCCGGCACCGTGGAAGGAGATAACATCTTTTGCTTTCAGGAAATCAGAAAATCCCTTACTCCCCTTTGATGTTACAGGTGTTATTGAGGCAGGAACAATACTCCTTGAGCTTCCCTACGGTTCATCCCTTTCAGACCTTGTTGCATATTTTGTAACTACAGGCGAAAGGGTCATGATAGGTGAAACGGAACAGCTTGCCGGGGTAACGGTAAACAGTTATGGTGAAGAATTAATCTACAGGATCATTGCAGAGGACGGGAGCGAACAGAGTTATCATGTATCTGCTGCGGTGGCAAAAAGCGACTCAAGGGAAATTACTGAATTCAGGCTGGACGGTGAAATCGCGGTCATAGACCAGGGGCAGATGAACATCACGATAGATTTGCCGGAGAGCAGGGATGTGACGTCTCTTATCGCCGGTTTTGTGACAACGGGTGTTTCAGTCACAGTTAACGGCGTGGAACAGGTCAGCGGTGTTACGCCAAATGATTACTCATATCCCGTTATTTATAGAGTTACAGCGGATAATAATTCAACGGCTGATTATACTGTTTCAGCAAACAAAAACAGCACGATTCCGGGACTCTGGAATTTTGAATATGCCGACAGTACTGAGTATACACTGTTCGGGGCTGTATTAACAGAGGGACTGTCAGGTAACGCGTTGCAGTTTGACGGATATGATGATTACGTTCTTGTCCCTGATAGCGATGTTCTGACTCTCTCGGAAGCCGGCACTATAGAGGTTGTACTCAAGGTGATAGCCCACACTCCATACGCGGGGATCGTTCATAAGGGTGTCATGAGGGACTTTAGTGATGAAGCTTATTCGCTTCAGTACTGGGGGAATGACGGAACTTTGAGATTCCTTATTACCGGTGAAAGCGGAGTTTATTCATATACTAACAGCGCTTCAAAGCTTGTTCCAGGCGAGTGGTATCATATTACGGCCACCTGGGATTTAACTGAGGTGAAACTCTACATAAATGGTGCTCTTGCCGGTTCCTCGGTCAATAATACGGGCCCGGTGCGTGACAGTGACGGGGGTCTTGTAATCGGGGCCCAGCTTACTGACCAGCTTTACAATTCAACCTATAGAAATATCGGGTTTAACGGGATAATAGACAGGGTGCAGCTTTTCAGCAGCGCGTTGGATTCTGACCAGGTGTTGTCAAGGTATAATACAGTTATGAACCAGGAGACGAGCGCTCTTACGGCCTTTATGCTGAAGGTTGTTCCTCAGAACCGGGGGATAGTAATAATTACATTTGTATGTCTCCTTTTTGCATTAACAGGTTTTTATATTTTCAATAGGATAAAGAGCAGTTAAAGGGTATTATTTTTTGCCCTGCATTGCGCATTAAATTTTTTTATACTGCTGTATGGGGCGGGTATATGTTTCAGAAATAATTGAGTACTCTGAATCTGAATTTTCTCACGGCCACTGTCAGGACTGCAGAAGAAATATGATGGAGGGAATTTCGGAATATAAAAAAATATAGGCTCTTCAGGTGAAAATAATTACAGGGCCGATTGTTTAAAGCTTCCTTAAAGGAATATCATCTGCTTTTCTTTTGCGGGGTAGACATTAAGTCCCGGATTTGCAACAGCTTTCCCCTTGATGATCAGTTCATCAAGCTGGTCATCAGTTCTGCTGGGGTCGTGATGAAAGGCGAAAAGGTTTTTAACTTTAAATTTATTGCAGATTTCAACAGTCTTTTCTATCGCAGAGTGTCCCCATCCTGCCTTGTTCTCATATTCTTCCATATCATACTGGCAGTCTGCAACAACGGCATCAGCGTCATGCATAAGGTAGGAGAGGTTCTTTTCATTGATCTTTTCAATCTCCGGATCCAGTGATATTTCGCTGTCCGTGGCATAAACAAAAACTCTTCCCCGGTACTCGATCCTGAACCCCAGTGACAGGGTGGGATGGATCAGGTGGGTAAAATAGATAGTTACATCATTGATTTTAAACGGGGATTCTGTAAGAGCGTTGAATCCTATGGTGGATTGAAGTTCATTGAGTGAAACGGGAAAATATTCCCTTTCCATCTGGCCGAAAATAAGTTTTTCAAGAGTGGATACACTATGTCCGCCGTAAAAGTTTATGACTGTACCCGGGATGTAAGCCAATTTAAAGAAGGGGAATCCCTGAATATGATCCCAGTGGGTATGGCTTATTAGCATGTGGATCTCCGCCTTTCTTCCGTTAAATTCCTGCAGAAGAGAATCTCCGAGTTCCCTGAGTCCTGATCCGGCATCTATAATTATAAGGGTATCCCCGCACCTTACTTCCACGCATGGAGTGTTACCGCCGTACCTTATGAATTTTTTTCCAGGAGTCGGTATTGAACCCCGGACGCCCCAGAATTTTACCCTGAAATCCCTTTCTTTGCCCATTTTTAAAAGTCACCCGGTTTTATAGATTTAATATTTTAATATAATAAAAAGAGTGATAAAAAACAAACTGTTGAGAGAACGATTTTTTAATTTTCTTATTAATCTTGACAAAATAGATGCCTGATATTTTATAACTTCAAGGTGCGAAAGCACTTTTTTTAGAAAAATAAACGGAATGAATATTCATTTCGACAGAGGAAGCGACCTGCCTCATGGACCTGTAAAAACGGTTCATGAGGCAGACATTATAATCTGCTTACCATAAATATTTTGTAATTATTAAATTCCCTTTTTTGGAACCCGGTTATTTTAGATAGTTGCTCATCTATAATAAACATCGTGCGGTCCTGCGTAGTTCCCCCATGCAGGACCGCTTTCTTTTTGAATATATAGTGAACTGCCTTTATCATGCTTGACATCCCCTTTTAAACAGTTAAATTAATCAGTATTTATTTTTTAACTTATTTCAGGTAAAAAAATGTTTTATATACCCCCGCCGTCGAAGGCGGCGGGGGTATATAATTTTTACTTTTTACACTAAAATATATATTTAGAAATTATTAATGTAATTTAACTGTATTATACGAGAGTATTGCCGGTAAAAACTGTTTTAAACGGAGGCGATATCTATCCCCTGTGATAGATTTATGATTTTATGCGGAATCTCAGGTTGACAGTTATCCAGTCGGAGATTATATGGCATTCCCCCGGGGATAACATAAAACTATACGGCTCCCTGGTAGATGAAATAGCTGGAGCGACAGACTTTGTTCTTCTTCCGGAAATGTTTACAACCGGTTTTACAATGGACCCCGAAAAAATTGCCTGCGATATGAATGGTGAGGCTGTGGCAGCGATGATTTCTTGGAGCAGGGCGCTGAATGCCTTTGTTGCCGGCAGTATAATAATAAAAGAAAACAATATGTTCTTCAACAGATTTATAGCTGTCTCCCCTGCAGGTGAGCTTTTCCATTATGACAAGAGGCATCTTTTCCGCATGGCGGGAGAGGATAAGGTCTATACTTCGGGCAGTGAAAACATTATCATTGATATAATGGGTTGGAAGGTGCGCCCTTTTGTCTGCTACGATTTAAGGTTTCCAGTATGGTCAAGAAATCCTGAAGAGAAGTATGATCTTGCTGTATATGTTGCGAACTGGCCTGCGGTGCGAAGTCTCCACTGGGAGACCCTCCTTCGTGCAAGGGCCATTGAAAACCAGTGTTATGTTGCCGGGGTGAACCGCACAGGGATTGACGGGAACAGGGTAAAGTACAGCGGCGGCTCCTCGGTTATAGGGTTCAGAGGGGAGGAGCTTTATAATGCAGGCGATAAGCCGGATGTGCATACTGTTGAACTTCCGTACAGGGAACTTGCTGAGTACAGGCAGGGCTTCCCTGCCTGGATGGATGCTGACAGGTTCAGGGTACTTTAATGTTTAAAAAAATATTAATATTTTTTCTTTCTCTGGCCGTGATATTTTCAATTATTATATTTATAGCTGTCTTTGCCACAGGCCCTTCGCTTCCTCCCGGGACTGAAAATATAATTGAGGAAGTGCTTGAAGCCGGACCTCAGGATTATCTACCCGGGGAGACAGGGTTTACGGAATCTTCCGGCGTATGGATATCATATAAAATTATTACTCCGCGGTTCAGGCCGAAAGGGGATATCCTGCTTATTGCGGGAATTGCCTCCGATTCGTGCTGGTGGCCTCCCTGTTTTGTTAAATCTCTGACAGAGAGCGGTTACAGGGTTATTCTTTTTGATAACAGGAGCACGGGGATGTCTGACTGGATGAAGGAATACGGGAAGTGGAGATATACTATCCGTGACATGGCCGGGGACGGAATTGCAGTTATGGACAGCCTGAAGATAAAAAAGGCCCACATCCTGGGAGTATCAATGGGGGGGATGATAGCCCAGCATATGGCAATTTCCTATCCGAAGAGGACCGGGTCTTTTATATCTATAATGTCATCCGCCCATCTTGAAGACCGTGAAATGCCTGCTGTCCCGTGGCGTACTGTAAGGGAAGTGGTCAGGCTGAGCTGCAGGTATGGAGTAATCAAAAGTGAAAGGAACATTATAAAACTTCACATTGCCATATGGCAGCTTTTCAGAAACCGGACACTGAAGGCTGATGACATAAAATCTATTGCCGTGCGTGTGCTTTTTAACCTGAGGAAGAGGAGAGGGTATAACCCGCTGGCATTCCCCAGGCAGCTTGATGCTATAATTGCCTCGGGCTCCAGGTACGAGGGGCTTAAAAGAATATCTGTACCTGCCATGTTTATACACGGGAAGATTGATCCGCTGATACCATGGCAGCACGGCCTTAAATGTTCACAGCTTGTTAAAGGTTCATCCCTGGTGCTGATTGATAAAATGGGGCACGATATCCCCTGCAGCATGAATGATGAAATTTCAGGGCATGTTACCCGGTTTATTTCACGTGTAAGGTGATTTCCTTCTTTATTATCTTCTCCAGAAAGTTACTGTTAAAAGTATAAGCACAGTGTAGAGTTCAAGCCTCCCTACAAGCATTGAAAAACAGAAAAACCATTTAACATATGCCGGGAAGAAACTGAAATTGTCGGTCGGCCCTATGAGACCGAAACCCGGACCGATATTTCCCACTGTTGCAAGTGCTGAAGTGAATGAAGTCAGCAGGTCGCTTCCTGATGAGGCTGCAACGATTGTGGTTATCAGTATCATCAGTATATATAAAAAGAAGAAACCGGAAATTGCGTAAATGATGTCCTTTTTTACCGGATGGCCATTAATCCTTAAGGCGAAAACGCCCTTTGAGTGGAGGAGATATTTCATCTCATTAAAGCCCTGTTTCAGCAGGGTTATAATTCTTATTACCTTTATGCCCCCTCCGGTGGAACCTGAACATCCTCCTATAAACATAAGCATGAAAAGGACAGTCTGGCTCATGGCGGGCCATTTTTCAAAGTCTGCAGAGGCATATCCCGTTGTGGTAAGGATTGAAGCTGCCTGAAAACCGGCAAACCTGAGAGCGTCCGCGATTGAATCATAGCTGTTCCCCAGAAGGTTCCATGTAATGAGAATTGTGGCGGCTGCAAATATCCCGAGATATGCTTTAAGCTCAGTGTCTTTGAGAACATCCCTGTACCTGCCTGACATGAACCTGAAGTGGAGAGTAAAATTTATACCCGCCATAACCATGAATGCAGTGATTACCCAGTCAATATAGGCGGAGTTAAAAGCCCCGACGCTGCTGTTTCTGGTTGAAAACCCCCCGGTGGCCAGTGTGCCGAATGTGTGGGTAAGGGCATCAAAGAGATCCATTCCGCCCAGCATAAGGAGTATTGTCTCCGCGAATGTCAGCCCGGCATATATAAGCCATAATATTTTAGCAGTTTCAGTTATTCTGGGGGTGATCTTGTCAACTGTCGGCCCCGGAGCTTCAGCTTTAATAAGCTGAAGTCCACCTATGCCGAGCAGAGGCAGCACAGCCACAGTGAGAACAACTATTCCCATCCCTCCCAGCCAGTGTGTCAGAGATCTCCAGAAGAGAATCGAGGAGGGGAGTGATTCTATATCGGTCAGTATCGATGCCCCGGTTGTACTCAGACCTGACATCGCTTCAAACACCGCGTTTACGAATTCCGGGATTGCCCCTGAAACATAATACGGTATTGAGCCAAGCAGGGATGCAAACACCCAGCTTAATGTTACAAAAAGGAAGCCGTCTTTAGCCGTCAGGTTCTGATTTTTTTTGCGTCTTGTTATGATTAGCATTAAAACAAAGTTAATCAGGGCTATTGAAATAGCGGTAAGGAATCCTGAGAATTCAGCTGACTCCCCCTTGAAGAGAGCTATCCCTGCCGGGATAGTCATGAACCCGGAGATGATTACCATAAGGTATGATATTATTTTATAAACAAGTACAGGGTTCATTAATTATTTCCCCGCGCCTGTTCCATAAGGAATACCTCTTCAAGGTCCTGTATCGCGTCAGGCTTGGCTATGGTAATTACCGTGTCCCCGTTGTTTATCGTAAACTGGCCGTCAGGAATTTCATTTACCCCGTTTCTTATTACCGTGAGAATGAGAGATTCCGGTGGAAGGGTTATATCCTTGAGGGATTTTCCTATGAGGCTGCTCTTCTCCTTAATGAGGAATTCTATGACTTCTGCTTTTCCGTAGAAGAGGGAGTGGATGTTTTTTATGTCTCCCCGTCTGACATATTTCATTATAGCACTTACTGTACTGTGCCTTGGACTCACTGTTACATCGATTCCCAGTTTTGAGGATATAGGTACGTAGTTGGGTCTGTTGACCACTGCGATTGCCCGTTTGATCCCCAGGTTTTTTGCATAAGCGGCACTCAGTATGTTAAGCTCTTCATCACTTGTGGTAGTTATAATAAGATCGTAAGTGTGAAGCTGTTCATCTTCAAATATATTTTCATCGGATATGTCGGAGTGTATTACAAGCGCGTCTTTATACTTCTCGGAAATGGATTTGCAGACTTCATAATCTGAATCCAGTACAGTAATTCGCCGTCCTGTCCTTATGAGGTACCAGGCAACCAGGCTGCCGATTTTACCTCCTCCGACTATAAGTATCCTGTCAATCTTCTCTCTTTTTTTACCTGTTTCAATAAAAATTTTTGTCAGGGTGTTTTTTGTGGCGAACAGGTATATGTTGTCATTCTCCTGTATCTGGGTCATCCCTGTTGGGATGATAAATTCATTGGCGCGGACAATCCCCGCAATGAGAAATTTATCTTTGATCTTCGCAGCGGAACGTATGTCCTTTAAATATCTCCCCCTGAAAAAAGAGCGGCTGTCAACATGGTAGTTGCGTATCTGCATATCTGAATTTTCAAAGAGCATAACATCGCTTGTGGCACCAAGAGCAACCGTGTTGGCAATGAGCCGGGAGGTCTCAACTTCCGGGTTTACAATAAAGTCTATTCCGAGAAAAGATTTTTCAAATATTTTTGCCCTTGAGTAGTCGAGGTTGCGCACCCTGGCGATCTTGACAGGCACGTTGAATTCACTCTCTACTATACCGCAGGCGATCATGTTGACCTCGTCTGAATCGACTACGCTGAGAAAAAAATCTGCATGTTCTATCCCGGCCCTTTTCAGGGTTTCATGATTGTTTCCCTCCTCGTGAATGACCATGCAGTCTACATGACTGGAAACGTATTTGGCCCTGTCCTGGTTTTTTTCTATTACAACCACGTCGTGCCCTTCCTTTACAAGCTGGGAAGCAATTTGCGAACCTACAACTCCGGCACCAAGAATAACTATGTTCATTATTTATTTAATACAGCTCCTTGACTTTTTTCAGAAGTTAAATAATACGCTGTTTTACCCCTTTTTAAAGCGGTTTTTACTTATTTTCAATAATAGATACCGGGCCTGCTTAAGTCAAGATATTTAGACTCCGGGATTAGCCGGTCCTTATAATCCGCATCTCTCTCCATGTATCCTGAACTTCCTTGACAGATGAATATATATATAGAAATAAGACCAGAGGATACTCTTTTATGAGAAAGATAGAGCTTCTGGCCCCGGCAAAGAATTATGAAACCGGTTTAGCCGCAGTTGATTGCGGCGCTGACGCCGTATATATAGGGCCGGAAAAATTCGGCGCCCGGTCCTCGGCCGGAAATTCCCTTCAGGACATAGCAGGGCTTGTTAACTACGCGCACCGATACAGGGTGTCTGTCTATGCCACTGTTAATACAATACTTTTTGATAATGAACTTGAGGATGCCCGCGCGCTTATTATAGATCTCTATAATGAAGGGGTGGACGGTATAATATTTCAGGACATGGCCCTCCTTGAGATGGATCTCCCCCCTGTGCCTCTGCATGCCAGCACGCAATGCGACAATTATGATATTGAAAAAATAAAATTTCTGGACAGCATAGGGGTCCCGAGGATTGTCCTGGCCAGGGAACTGACCGTTGATGAAGTAAGGGAAATTCGGGGCGCGGTCAGCTGTGAGCTTGAGTACTTTATACACGGCGCGTTATGCGTAAGTATGAGCGGCAGGTGTTATATGAGTGCAGCCCTGGGAGGGCGGAGCGCCAACAGGGGTGAATGCGCGCAGCCGTGCCGTAAAAGCTATATCCTTACTGACTCGGACGGAAAGGTAATACCGGCGGGCAGGTATCCGCTTTCACTTAAAGATTTAAACCGCACAGCAAGTATAGGCGAGCTTATTGACGCGGGTATTGATTCCTTTAAAATTGAAGGGCGGCTAAAGGATATTAATTACGTCAGGAATGTTGTGGCGCATTACAGGAGGGAGATCGACAGGTGCCTGGAGGGGAAAGGCGGAATTGAAAAATCCTCCTCCGGAATATCTGTTCCCGGATTTACACCTGATCCTGAAAGGACATTCAACCGGGGGTACACCGGGTATTTTACTCACGGGAGGATGGGGAAGATGCTTTCTTCCGATACTCCGAAATCTCTGGGGAAACGTATAGGTACAGTAAACGAAGTCGCAGCAAACCGTTTCAGGACAGACCCCTCAACGCCTTTAAAAGGCGGGGATGGCCTTTTCTTTTTAAACCCAGACGGCAGTGAAAACGGGGTCAGGGTCAACAGATTTGAGGATGGTTATGTATATCCTTTTTCAATGGAGGGTATTTACCGGGGTGCGGAGATTTTCAGAAATTTCGATTCAGGATTTGAGAAAACTCTTGAAACGTCAAAATGCATCAGGCGTGTCCCCGTTGATATTCTGTTCAGGGACACGGAATCAGGTTTTGAGATTGTTATGACTGATTGTGAAGGGCATAGTGCTGCGGAGAGTCAGAGTTTTTCAAAGGAGTTGTCTCTCAGTGAAAAGAACGGAGAGGAGCAGATAAAGAAACAGCTTGGTAAACTGGGTAATACTCTTTTTACGGCGGGTGATATTAAAATACTACTTTCAGATAACTGGTTTATCCCGGTAAGCGTTATTAATGACATACGCAGAAAATGCTCTGATAAACTTGAGTCTGCGAGGATGAAAAGCTGGCCTGTAAAAAGACATCACATGGAAAAGAGTAACGTGGAATATCCTTATAAAAGGATTGATTACAGCTGGAATGTCAGTAATTCCCTTGCGAAAAAATTTTATGAAAGGCATGAAGTTGAAACGATCGATGAATCATTTGAAACAGGGTCGCGTTCAGGAGGGGAGCCCCTGATGACAACAAAGATGTGTGTTAAATATGAAAACGGTTTATGCCCGAAATACGGCGGCCGTGATTCAGGTTACAGGGAGCCCTTTATTCTTGATGACGGCAAAAACAGGTTTACCCTCAGGTTTGACTGTGAAAACTGTTTTATGATTGTCAGGATGAGCGCCACGGGCGGCACTGATAATAAATAGTACTTTCGAATAAATCTTGACACAGGATTCTTCTGTAAAAAACTGATTTCTATGTACAGCAGAGACACAGATTCTCATAAGAGTAACTCTTTCGCTTCATTAAGGACTTTCAGGTCGCTTAAGAGCAGGAACTACAGGCTTTTTTTTACCGGCCAGGGGATCTCCCTTATCGGGACATGGATGCAGTCAATAGCTCTCAACTGGCTGCTGTTCAGGCTGACCGGTTCACCTTTTATGCTCGGTATTTCAACCTTTGCGGGGCAGATACCTGTTTTTCTTCTTGCCCCTGTCTCGGGGGTAATAGGGGACAGGTTTAACAGGAGGAAGATCCTTCTTGCAGTGCAGTGCGCCTCTATGGTCCAGGCGTCTGTTCTGGCTGTTATTACACTCACAGGGATTGTGCAGCCCTGGCATCTTATATTTCTTACTTTTTTACTTGGCGTAATCAATGCCTTTGAACTCCCCATAAGGCAGGCCCTTGTCTTTGATCTCCTTGATGACAAGGAGGACCTTCCGAATGCAATAGCGCTTAATTCATCGCTTTTCAATGGATCGCGCCTCATAGGTCCCGCTGTTGCAGGTGCAATAGTTGCCATGGCAGGTGAGGGGATATGCTTTCTTATTAATGCTGTAAGCTATATAGCATCAATCTCCGCTTTTGTGTTAATGAAAATAAAAGTATCTGAAAGAATTAAAACAGGAAGACGCGTGTTTGCTGATATGAAAGAGGGGTTCAGGTACGCTGCCGAATCTACTCCTGTGAAGGAACTGCTCATACTTATTGCACTTATAAGTTTTTTCGCGCTTACATTTCCTGTTCTCCTGCCGGTTTTTGCGTCACAGGTGCTTCACGGAGACTCACATATGTTCGGTTTTCTTGTTTCATCAGCGGGTGCAGGGGCTTTCATCGCGACTCTCTATCTGGCATCAAGGAACAGTATAAAAGGACTGGGACGTATTGTAAATATTGCCCTTTATACTCTCAGTTGCGGTTTTATTGTCTTTTCATTTTCAACAATACCCTATCTGTCAATGGCGGCATTATTTTTTGTGGGCTTTACAAGTATCGTTATCATAGCATCGTGTAATACCATACTGCAGACGGTTGTTGATGAGAGTAAAAGGGGGAGGGTTATGAGCCTTTATGTTATGGCGTTTACCGGTACAGCTCCTGCCGGAGGGCTTATAGTGGGCAGTGTTTCAGAAATAGCCGGCGCTCCTCTGACGGTAGGTATCTGCGGTGTCTGCTGCTTTATGATCTCCATGCTATTCTCTTTTATGCTGCCCCGCGTAATGAAATCTGCACATCCGCTGCTGACTGATATTATCCCCCCGACTGGAACAGATTGCAGCGGAATTACCGGCCTTGCTGATTAGGCATTTCTGTCTGTTATTTTTTTAATCTTCAATAATTTCTATTGATATTACTTCATACATTACAGGCATATTGAATCCCTGTCTCTTAACGGGGTCTTTGTCATCTACCCGCCATTTATGGTTTTTTTCAACCAGGCCGCGGACTCTCAGCCTTTTCCCCGCGAATTTTTCTATATCTTCTTCAGGCATTGTCGTAATCATTACGCCGGCAACAACGAGTCCCGCTTTGGACCTTTCAGCAACACCTTCGTATGTACGGATATCGCTGGCTTGCAGGGCCATCGCTGCGGAGATGATTACGGGCAGAAGAAGTCGCATAACCTGTTTTTTCATAGTTCTGTCTCCTCTGAAATATCTGCAGGTGATTTTTATATAATTTATTCGCGTGGCGTATTTTTTTCAAGCTGGTTGTTGTAAAATATGGATAAAAATATCAGTCGGCTTCGGTACTTAATTACGGGCTTTCATGTTCAGTCATTGCAACTGACATTTTCCTCTCCTTCAAAATGTACAACAGGTTCATGATCACAATTCCAGGTGAGGATACATTCAGCCGGTGTAATACCTGACAGCCTTTCATCTGAAGCCCTGAGAGTGTTAAAGTCCGAGTTTTCCAGAAAATGGAGAAGAAGTTCAATTTTCTGTTCCAGATCAGCTTCGACATTCCCTGTATCAGATTCAAGTAACAGTGATGTCAGTCGTCTGAATTCATTTTTGGCGGAGGTCTCTATGCAGTGTTCGCCGGTATGGAGTTTGACATTAGTATTATTCATGGTCTGCTCAGGATTAAGAGAGTTTAGTTGAATTCAGTGCTTCTTTACCTTTACGGGTTATGCCTTTCCGCATTTCCGTGCAGGTAAAGAGCTCACTGAAAGAATTAATTAGTGATCACATGTGTTGCTGCCAGTTGCAAGAGTTCCCGCAAGAAACTGTTCAACTATCTCGGAAGGATCTCCTGTAGGGGCCCCTGTGATTACATCTATACCCTTTTCTTTGAAAAGGCTTATTGCACGGCCTCCCATGCCTCCTGCTATTACAAAACTTACTCCCTGTTCTGAAAGCCATTGCGGCAGAACACCCGGTTCATGGGGAGGCGGATCCAGTGCGACATTACCTGAAATACTCTTCTTTTCCTTATCTATATCAAACACCACGAACTGTTCACAATGTCCGAAGTGCATGCATAATCTTCCATTAGCTACAGGAATTGCTATTTTCATTTTTGACCTCCGTCAACTATTGTATCTACAATTTTAATAAAATTTTCCTGAGCCTTTGTATTCTGTGCTGATGCGGCGCTCAGGTGCGGGTATCCCTCATCTCCACTTTCAACAATGCGGGGCTCAAGAGGAATCGAACCGAGGTAGGGTACTCCCATGTCCGCAGCCATGGATTCTCCTCCGCCTGTTTTAAAAATTTCAGTCATTGTCCCGCAGTGAGGGCATACAAAACCGCTCATGTTTTCCACGACTCCGAGTACAGGAATGTTCAGCTGCCTGCAGAATGTAACAGATTTTCGTACATCAACAAGGGCCACATCCTGCGGCGTTGTAACAATAATTGCACCATCCGGATTTTCAATAAGCTGGCATACTGAGAGCGGCTCATCCCCTGTACCCGGAGGTGAATCAACTATCAGGTAATCAAGCTCTCCCCATAAAACATCTGTCAGGAACTGCTTAATAACCCCATACTTGAGGGGGCCCCGCCAAATTACGGCGTCATCCCTGTTAGGCATAAGGAAGCCCACTGACATTACAGAAAGGTAATCGCTTTGTTTTACCGGGATTATTGTTTTCTCTCCGGAACCTTGAGCCATCTGATCCTCTATCCCGAGCAGTTTGGGAACACTGGGACCGTGTACATCTATGTCCAGGAGTCCTGTTTTTAATTTTTTCTCAGCAAGTGCCACGGAGAGGTTAACTGCTACCGTACTTTTACCAACTCCGCCTTTCCCTGACATGACTACTATCTTGTGTTTGATCTTTGCCATGTTATCACGGAGTTGTGCCGCATCCTGCGCTTCTTTTGAAGCGTTCTGCTGCCCTGCTGAACAGGAAGAGTTTTTTTCCCTGTTGTCTGACATTTCTTTACTCCTTGTTGTTATTCAGAAATTTCATTTAATACTTTATTCCATAGGACTTTGATCGATTGAGAGGCTGCCCCATCGGAATGATCAACAACGGGTTTTCCCTCAATCTGGGCGGAAGTGACATCTTTATCATACGGTATGGTGCCGAGAAAAGATATCCCGGTTTCTTTACAGTATTTCTCTATCTCGGATGCCATTTCGCTGTTTATGTCGGCCCTGTTTACGCAGACTCCGCTTTTTACCCTGAAGTGCGCCGCAAGCTCAAGGGCTCTCTTTAGATCGTGCAGTCCGGATACAGTGGGTTCTGTAACTATAAGGAGATACGAGGCCCCTGTAACTGAAGCTATAACAGGACATCCTGTTCCCGGAGAGCCGTCAACTATTATTAATTCATACCCTTTCTCTTCAGCTATTTCCCGTGCTTTTTTTCTCAGAAGGGCTACGAGTTTTCCAGAATTGCCTTCCGCCATGCCGAGACAGGCGTGTACAAGAGGACCTTTTGGTGTATCAGAAACGAACCATCTTCCTGATTCATGATCAACCATTTTTATTGCTCCCGCCGGGCAGAATGCCGCACAAACACCGCACCCCTCACAGGAAAGTTGTTTTATCCTGAAATTTTCTGTAATAGCGTCAAAACGACATAATTCAAGGCATTTGCCGCATTCAATGCAGAGTTCAGGAGTAAGAACCGCTTTTCTGCTGGTTGAAAATGATTCGTCAGATAAAACAGTGTGATCCAATATTATATGAAGGTCGGCGGCATCAACATCACAGTCTGCCATTACCTTGTTCTCACTGAGCGCCGCAAAAGATCCCGATATGCTTGTTTTTCCGGTTCCGCCTTTTCCGCTTATTATCACAAGTTCCTTAATCATTTTGTCCTGACCTCCTGCATTTGATGCTGATGTATTCCGCAATCTTTTCCAGTTTATCGCTATAATTCTCTTTTATTATTGATATGCAGTCACCGCGGGAATATTTTTCAGCAACAGCCCTGTTGTCAGGAATAGAGTCAATGACAGGGAGCCCGACTGATTCGCAGAATTCTTTTATTATATGATCGTTTTCCCCGCCTTTATTTATTACCACTGCAGAGGGGAGGCCAAGGGCATCACCCATACCTGCGGCAAGTTTAAGATCATTAAGACCGAAAGGTGTAGGTTCAGCTACAAGCAGAAGAAAATCGGCATTCTTGACAGATTCAATTACCGGGCATGATGTTCCCGGAGGCGAATCAAGAATCCTGATCTCCTCATCCGGATAATTCCCTTTGACATTGTCTATAAGAGGGGGGGCTAAAACTTCTCCTATGTTAAGCCTTCCTCCCGCGAATTTAATACCGTCTTTTTCGCTTTTTTCCACTATTCCTATAATTCTGTCGACCTCTGTTATTGCCTTTTCCGGACATATCAGTGCGCATCCGCCGCATGAGTGGCACATCTCAGGCAGTACAAGGGGTTTTCCTTTTATTAAAACGATGGCGCTGTATTCGCACAGATCATCACACTTGCCGCACCCTGTACAGAGAGAATTATCCACTTTCGGAAGCGGGATTTTACAATCGGTTTTTTCTGATATTTCAGCATTAAGGAAAAGGTTGGCGTTGGGTTCCTCAACATCACAGTCGAGGAGGGCCACTTTGAAACCTTTGTCCCTGTAATATGTTGTCAGTGAAAGTGAAATAGTGGTTTTCCCTGTTCCACCTTTACCGCTTGCTACTGCTATTTCCATCAACTAACTCCTTTATAATTCCATAGTCATACATTTTCTTACAGACCATACATCCTCGGTATGCAACAGAGACTTTCATCTCAGGTGTATGCAGGATGTATTCAAGTTTATCGCGTGTTTCAGCTGTCAGCTCCTCCTTGTGTTCATCTACAGCGGAGAGTATGCCTTCCGCCCTGATGCAGTTAAGAATATCAATCTCTTCAAGATAGTCTGAAATCGTGCCTGCACGCATCTCCCCTACATCGCAGAGATCAAATTTCGGGTCATCTTTATATGGGAGACAGTAATGCCATTTGTCATCCACAAAAGGGCTGTCCCCGCCGCGTATATAAAGAGAAAAGAGGTCTATTATGGTAGAATTGGGGAATGCATCAAAATCATTTTCTGATATTCCGAGTTTTGAAATGACCTCTTTTTTGTAATACGGGAGATAAGACCCCAGGGTTGATTTATCATTTCCGACCAGGGACAGCGAGGGGCAGAGCGGTTCCAGACCTTCCGCGTCACCGAGAGGGGCAAGAGCTACGACCCTCTGCGGCACACAGGGGTAGATTTTTTTTAATCTCTCATCAATGTTGTCGTCAACGGACATCGTAACAAGAATAACGGGGGTCAGCTGCATCCCCGGTTCTCTGCTTACTGTCAAAAGATTGTCCATCGCTATATATCCTGATTCGCTCAGGTTTCCCTGGTATTCAGAAATACTTATTCCTACAACGGGCTTTTGGTTTATGCCTGAAGATAATCTTTTAAAAAATTCGCGTGTATAATTGATATCTTCAAAAACTTTGCCGTTGCTCGGCATTGCTATTGTTTCAATGGCATTCAGGTCAAAGAGGGCGGTTAAAGCGTCGACAATATCCATATCCCCGCTTTTCCATATGGTGGGCTCGCCCCCTGTTACAAACTGGTATTTAAGCAGGGCGCTCTCTCCGAGTCTCTGCAGATCCTCAATATACTTCCGGAACTGTTCATCACTCATGTGGTAGGAGAGCGAATTTGCCGATCTCAGGCAACCCTTGCACTGCTTGTTGCATCCGTTTGTAATTTGAAGCGCGGGATAGAGCTCTGTAAATGCCGGTTTTTTGGCAGCTCTCCGTCCCTTCAGCATCTGTGAATAATTATACAGTCTTTTTAACATGGTTTTTTTTCCGTTTTGACGCTTTAGAATTCAAAGGTTTTGCCCACTGAAGCGTTAATAAATTTCTCCCCGAATTCTCCTGCCAGCCTTGCCGCGATCCTGAGTCCTGTGCAGTGAGATGCTGCTATCTTTTCAACATTGTATTTTTTCAATACCTCTATTGTTTTTACAACATAATCTTCGGGAGCTGAGTCAAGATGAGTGCCGCCAATAACAGCATGAAATTTTTTATGTCCGGTTTCTTCTGATATGCTGTCCAGTATTTCAATTATACCGGCATGAGCACAACCCAGAAGTACAACAGGCCCGGAAGGAGTCTCAATAATCAGGGAAAGGTCATCCTCAAAGGGATCAGGGATTACACCGTCTCCGCTTTTACGCATGAGCCTTGTGTCCCATGCCTTCCAGCCTTCAGGATGTTTGATGTCTGAAATCGCTGATATTGAATCAGTCACTTTTGTAAAACCTGAAATTTCTTTGAAATCCGCACCCTCTTTCTCATAATCTTCACGGGAAGCCGGGAATCCTATGGATCTCACATCTCCGGAGGGGAGAAGAGCTCCTTTCTCTATGAATGCCGCAGGGTGAACAAATACCGGCGTGGCGGCTTCTCTCTCCTTTAGAAGAGAAAGCAGGCCGCCTGTGTGATCGTAGTGACCATGACTCAGTATGACCCTGTTGATTGACGGGATGTTTTTGCCAAGGAGTTTCATGTTATTCATGAAACCGAGTCCCTGACCTGTATCAAAGATTGTTATTCCGTCATCACCTTCTATATAGAAAGAGAGGCCATGTTCGCCTATAACGGGAAATGGAATCTCTATGCTGTTTTCGCAGATTATTGTAACTTTTTTTATCATTCTTTTTTCCCTTACTTTAAATAAAATTCGGGAGCGGCTGCTGAATTATAAATTCAGAAACCGCTCCCTGTAAACGGGTGAGAATCGATTACCAATGTCCTTCCACATTCGGGTTAGAAGTTTTGGGAATAATGCCGTTTTTAAATGCATTGATTGAGTCCATAACACTCCCTTCTTTGAAGAGATAGATATCTATACCTGCACTGTTAAGGGTGGCAAAAGCTTTAGGCCCTACATTTCCTGTAATAAGGGCATTTGCCCCTGAATCTATGACTGTTTTTGCTGACTGGATACCCGCTCCCTGGGCAGATTCAAGATTCTGCTTATTATCGATATAATCAGTACTCTCGGTCTCGGTGTCATAAATTATAAAACCCTTCGCCCTGCCGAAACGTGAATCCATTCTGTCGTTTAATTCTTTTCCTTCACTTGAAATCGCTATCTTCATTTATATCCCCTTTTACTGTTTTTTTAATAAGGTTTTCATTTTCCCATGTAATACAGCATCCTGCACGTCTTTTCCCTTCACATTTTCTCATCCCCGCGTGACATTCAGCCAGTTCGCCCTTGATGTAAAGCTGTATAATTTCATCAGCAGGGCCGTTGACCCAGGGGTAGTGTCTTAAGCCTTTCTCCACTATAAAACGTGACAGGTAGCCGCTTACTACTCCGCATACGATGGCTGTCACACCCATGTCCTTCAGCTTGCATATTCTCATTGCATCAGTTTCCAGATCAACAGTAATGACGATTTTCTGGCTTATAGTACCATCGACTATTTCGAAAAGTGCAAATCTTCTTGCTTCGTCGAGTAGAGGCGAAATGCGTTCATGAAATACCGGTATTGCGATAAGTTCACTATTCATAAATATATATTATGCAATAAATATGCCTGAAATGGTTGTACAGGAATTTTTAATTATAAATGATAAAATATCTGACATTTTTTGTTAATATTGACCAGAAATGCTCTGTATACAGATTTATTTTTGATTGAAGCTCTATTAAATGATTTAAATAAAGCAGGTGTGGTAAGAATCCGGTTATGGATTTGTTAATGATTTGTTTTTTTCTCTATTTTTATTGCATTCTGCAATGCTGCAATGAGTGTCATGTTGCAATCTGCAATAAATTTTGCTGAAATTATGCCAGATATAATATTTTTTAATTAATAGATAAAAAAAAATGATACATGATGCCATGTTCTATTTATATTTCTTATGGACTATGCGTTTTTATAAGAATGCAGGTTAAAATATTACTTCCGGAGGTTAAAAATGCCTGAAGAGATGAAAGTTGGCTGCGCGCGCCCTGTTGGCGCATCCTCTGATGAGGAGAATAAGCCGGTTATTACAGGTGGGCCTGAGGAGAAAAAAACTGAGAAGGAGGTTCCCATGATTAAAGTTGGGCAGAAGGCGCCTGATTTTACAGCGCCAGGGTATCATAACGGCAAATTTATCAGTATGAAACTTTCCGATTATCTGGGGAAGTGGGTGGTTCTCTGTTTTTATCCTGGAGATTTTACATTTGTCTGAGCTACAGAGGTATCGGCAGTTGCCGGTAAATTCCCTGAGTTCCAGAAACTTGGTGTTGAAGTTCTTTCTATGAGTGTTGACAGTGTTTATGTTCACAAAATGTGGAATGACAATGAACTTTCCAAAATGGTCAAAGGAGGAGTACCGTTCCCCATGCTTTCAGATGCAGGAGGAAAAGTGGGGACAATTTACGGTATTTACGATGAAGTTGCAGGAATTGAGACCCGTGGAAGATTTATTATTGACCCGGAGGGGATAATACAGGGATATGAAGTATTGACTCCTCCGGTAGGAAGAAACGTGAAGGAGACGATAAGGCAGATACAGGCTTTTCAGCATGTAAGGAACAGCAAGGGTACAGAGGCCACTCCTTCCGGATGGAAGCCGGGTAAAATGACTCTGAAACCGGGGCCGGATCTTGTTGGTAAAGTCTGGGAGGTCTGGAAAATTGAGATGGAGGATGACTGATTAAATCAGTATTGTAACCGGTGATGGAAATTGTATTGAGACCTGTTGGAGAAATTCATACCCCGTTTAAAACTGTGGAGAATATGCCTGTTCAGCCCTCGGCGGGAAGAGAGGTTGAGGCGGAAATTGAAATCTACCCTGAATTTGCTGAAGGGCTTTCAGATATTGAGGGGTTTTCACATATTTACGTTATATTCTATCTGAACAGGGTGAAAAACCATAAACTCAGGGTTATCCCTTTTTTAGACACAGTGGAACACGGGATCTTTGCAACCAGGTCTCCAGCCCGTCCGAATCCTGTGGGCCTCTCTGTGGCTGAGCTTGTTGAGGTAAAGGGCAATATCCTCCGCATCAGGGGAGTTGATATGCTTGACGGCTCTCCTGTTATTGATATCAAACCCTTTGTTCCCGATTTTGATCACTGTGAGAATGTAAAGAGGGGCTGGTTTGAGGGGAAAGCTGAAATGGCGGTGCAGATCAGGTCTGACGACCGGTTTAAATAGTCCTTGTATATAGTACAAAAAAGGGGCTGTCTGAAAAGGCAGCCCTTTTTTTATCTGTTTATTTAAAATCAGTTATAGGTTTCAGAACCGAGGTATGTTACCGGCGCTTCATCCATGAGCCATCTCAAGGTGTTCTTGAGCTTCATGGTCTGTATGAAAAGGTCGTGTTCGGGATCTTCGTCCGGTGTATGCATAGGGCTCTTCCAGTAGAAAGAGAGCCAGTCCTGGTTTCCTGAGAGCCCCGCTCTCTGCGCCAGGTCGAAGAATATTACAAGGTCGAGTACTATTGGAGCTGCAAGTATTGAGTCCCTGCAGAGGAAGTTGACCTTGAGCTGCATCGGGTATCCAAGCCAGCCGAAAATATCTATGTTGTCCCAGCCCTCTTTATTGTCTCCGCGTGGAGGATAGTAGTTAATAGTTACCTTGTGATAGTAGTCCTTGTAAAGCTCCGGGTATTCATCAGGCTGAAGAATCTGTTCAAGAACTGAGAGCTTACTGACTTCTTTTGTTTTGAATGAATCAGGGTCATCAAGTACTTCACCGTCCCTGTTGCCCAGTATGTTTGTTGAATACCATCCCTTCATTCCGAGCATTCTTGATTTAAGGCCAGGAGCGAGAAGTGTTTTCATGAATGTCTGGCCGCTTTTGAAGTCCTTTCCTCCCATGGGCACGCTGTTTTTGTCTGCCAGTTCCCAGAAAGCAGGTATGTCATTACAGAGGTTCGGCGCGCCGTTTGCGTATGGAATACCCATGTCAAGCGCAGCATAGCAGTAGATCATGCTAGGTGCAATTGCCGGATGGCTCTCTTTAAGGGCTTTTTCAAAGTTTGCAAGTGTGTCATGCACACCGGGAATCATCTCCTGGTATATCTCAGTACTTCCGCACCATACCATGACCATCCTGGCGAGCTTCTTCTCTTCCTTAAACTTATTTATATCATCTTTGACCATCTGGGCCAGATCCCAGTAGCTTGGAGCCTCTTTAACCCATTTACCGTCGAGGTTTTTTACAAATTTTCTATTAAATACTGCTTTCCACGGTTTTATCTTTGAAAGTTCATCTTTAACAGAATTGAGGTCATCTTTTGTGAGAACCTGGGCATTCATTGCTGAATCATACGCACTGTCTTCGAAGATGTCCCATCCTCCAAATTCCATGTCCTTGAGATCCGCAAGTGGAACAAAGTCCTTTATATTGGTATCTTTCGCGTCAGTTCCTTTGCCGACTCTGATTTTTCCCATCTGGGACAGGGAGCCCACCGGTGTGCTGAGACCTTTGCGAATCATCATAACGCCGGCGATGAAAGTTGTGCTCACTGCACCGAGGCCGGGGATAAGAACGCCCAGTTTGCCTTCGGCTTTTTTTATTTCACTTTTTTTAAGTACCACTGTAAGACTCCTTTAATATATAGGTTAACATTAATAAATTATGCAATTTATATGCCATATCTATGAAATTATTGTGAAAAATTAAGCTTGATTTAATCAGTTCTTTTTTTTCCATGAAATCAGATTCGATTATAACGTCTATAAAAATATTAATTAAATGTATCACTGTATCATTTTTGCTACAGAATTTTCTCCGGACATAAAAATCCAATAAAGGGAAATCATCAATACAAATTTAACCAATATTGAACTTTTTCATCTTTCTCCATAACGTTGAGGGATCTATCCCCAGCGCTTCAGAAGTTTTAGAGCGGTTCCCGTTATATTTTTCCAGTGCCCTTGTTATATATATCTTTTCAACTTCGTCAAGTGTCAGGTTGTCCGCTACTCCTGTTTCAGGTTTTCTGAGATGATGCGGCAGATGGTTTAGGCCTATGTAGGCGTCTCTGCATAAAACAAAGGCGTGTTCAATTATATTTTCAAGTTCCCTGACGTTTCCCGGGAATTCGTAATCCATGAGAATATTCATTACCTCATCCGTTACTCCCTCAATGTTTTTGACTTTGACGAGGTTGAATTTTTTTATGAAATGAGATATAAGGAGGGGGATATCCTCACTCCTCTCCGCCAGGGAGGGGAGCCTGATGTTCACAACATTAATCCTGTAATAAAGGTCCTCCCTGAAATTTCCGCTCTTCACTTCGTTCAGGAGGTTTTTATTCGTCGCCGCTATTATCCTTATATCTGATTTAACCGGTGCTGTTCCGCCCAGTGGTTCATACTCCCTTTCCTGTATAAAACGGAGAAGCTTTGCCTGGATTGCAGGTGAAATTTCACCGATTTCGTCAAGGAAAAGAGTGCCCCCTTCAGCAAGGGCGATCTTCCCCGGTTTGTCTTTCCGTGCGTCTGTGAACGCTCCTGCCCTGTATCCGAAAAGTTCCGATTCGAGAAGATTGTCAGGCACAGCTGCGCAGTTTATTGCAACCATAGGCTTTTTTGCCCTTTCACTGAGGTTGTGCAGGCCCCTTGCCACAAGTTCTTTTCCGGTTCCGCTGGCCCCTTCAATAAGAACAGTGCTGTCGCTCATCGCAATGTCAGGCATTATTGAAAAGAGATCCTTGAAGTACCTGCTTTTGCTTATTATATCCTCCAGCGTGTATCCTGATTCTATCTCTTTTCTCAGGGCCTCAATGGCGGATATATCACGGAAAGTCTCGACCCCTCCTATAATATCCCCTTCCTCATTTTTTAGAAGGGCAGTACTCACTGTAATCGGGACTTTCTCCCCGGATGAGTTTACAATATACACTGTTTTGTTTATTATGTTTCGACCTGTCCTCATAGTCTCCCTGAGGGCGCATGAGTGTTCACATATACTTGCGTGGAATACTTCGAAACAGAGCCTCCCTATGGCGTCATCCTCATTTATGCCGAGAATTTCCGTTGCTGCCCTGTTTATTGATGTAATCCTGAAATCCATCCCCACTGTGAAGACGCCGTCAACGATGCTGTTCAGGATAATATTTTTCTCGTCTTTTTTAAACATGGCAACATCATTCTTCACTTGTGAAAAAAATCAAGAGAAAAGGTGATTTTTTACAACGCCGGAAAAGCCCCGGTAAAAGGAAATTAACGGAATTTTGCAGAAATGATTGACACAGGGGAGGAGTTCCGGTAGAAGTCATTAAGTTTATATTAAAGGAGATTTTATGCTGGATTTTGTTAGAGGGATGTTCCTGCTCGGGGATTGACTTCGGACAGAATTTTTTTAAATTTTTTCCGCAATAATTTCATTCAAAGTCTATCCTTCAGTTATACTCTGAGCCTTCAGAGCGGGTCGTCGTATTCCGAAATTTTTCAAGTATCAAAAGGTCGTCGCAGATTAAACATATCTCTGTAATGTGTTGCAGATCCGTTTTTCATCTGCGTCTGATTATTATAAGACTGATTAACTGGGTTTAGGCGTTTTATTATTAACATTTATCATAAGAATCTGTCATTGCGAGGAGTTGAAGCGACGAAGCAATCTGTTCCGGATAGAAAATATTCAGTATTAACCGGTATTGTTTCTAACCTTAACAGATTGCCACACTCCCTCCAGTCGTTCGCAATGACATAGTTTAAATTGTTAGATATTTAAACCAATAATCTTGTTATCAATGTTAAGTTTCGTCTAACTCAAGTAATTCAGTAATAATTTCTGAATTTATAATTCAGTGTAAAAGTTCAAAATATTTAGAGGGTGTATAAAAAGTAGGTTTTACAAAGATTTGTCATTCCGGTTTTGCTTTTTCAGTTCTTGCAAATACCGGAATCTCCTGATTAAATCAGTTGTATGAGATGGTCAGCACAATCTGGACATCCTGTCCTTTGCTGACAGGCGTTCATCGTGAACGCACCCGGCATGGAGTTTACCCCGGCTGATAATGCCGGGGCTATCGCTACAGCCGGTATGACAAAATATTACTTTTAGGCCGCCCTCATAATAGAACATTTTTACCTGAAATAAGTGAGGGAATAAATGCTGAGAATAATTATATTTTTAAAGAGGAAAACAATGTCGAGAAATGACAATAAATATAGAAATGAATCAGAACCTTTTATCTGCGGAAACTGCGGTAAAGGAGTACTTCCGGCGGAAGCAGGCACCATGAACAGAAATCACTGCCCGGAATGCCTGTGGAGCAGGCATGTTGATCTGCGCACAGGGGACAGGAGTTCAGTATGCAGGGGGATGATGGAGCCAATCGGCATATGGGCCAGGGATGATGAATGGGCCGTAATACACAGGTGTGTTAAGTGCGGATTTATCAGGGCCAACAGAATCGCAGGGGATGACAGCCATGTACGGCTTATGACTCTTGCGGTCAAACCGGTTATGATGTTTCCGTTCCCTTATAATATTTTAACCGGGGGCGGGAAGAATTACGGCAGCAGGGGGGAGTAAAATGAAACTTAATGAACTTGGATGGAATAATTTTTTTGAAGAACAGATGAAGCGGTGGGAAGGATCAGGGCTCATGGCAGGAAGGGTGGTCTCTGTAGCAGGCGCTTTTTATATCGTGGAGTCGGAGCAGGGGAGGCGTGAGTCCCGTGTTTCCGGGCACTTCCAGTATATTGCCGCAGGGAGGGAGGATTATCCCGCTGTGGGTGACTGGGTGCTTCTGCGCGGGGAGGGGGAGCCTTTAATTATTGAGAGGGTCCTTGAAAGAAAGAGCCGTTTTTCAAGGAGGGCCGCGGGCAGGACATCTGATGAACAGGTGATTGCCGCGAATATAGATATAATGTTTATTACCGCCTCACTTGAAGGGGGGAGAAATTT
The DNA here is from genome assembly GCA_036745755.1 of Spirochaetota bacterium. Taxonomy (GTDB): domain Bacteria; phylum Spirochaetota; class UBA4802; order UBA4802; family UBA5550; genus UBA5550. The sequence continues at coordinate 25,608 of DAIOFM010000032.1, forward strand.
TACCCTCCGCGGAATCGAAAGATATATAGTGATGGTGAGCGACGGAGGGGCACAGCCGGTCATTATTCTCAACAAGTGTGATCTCTGCACTGAGGATGAAAGAGAGGATTACCTGATGCAGGTGAAGCAGGTTTCAGGAGACATTCCGGTTCTCATGGTCAGCGCCAGAAGCGGTGAAGGTGTGGAGCGTATTCATGAACTTCTCAAGCAGGGGGTTACGGCGGCTTTTACCGGGCCTTCAGGCGCCGGGAAGTCGGCCCTGATAAACAGGCTGACCGGTGAGGAGATACAGAGAACAGGGGAACTTCGCGAGGCTGATCTTCGCGGGAGGCACACAACCACCAGCAGGGAGCTTTTCTTCACCGGTTCCGGGGGGATGGTTATTGACACTCCCGGGCTCCGTGAACTCAGGCCTTTCGGGGAGAGGGACTCCCTGGATTCAGCCTTCACTGAGATTGCCGAGGCTGCGAAAGGGTGCAGGTTCACTGACTGTTCACATAAAGATGAACCGGGCTGCGAGGTGCTCAGGCTTGTATCGGAGGGGGCGATTGAATATGAGAGGTACCAGAACTATATTACGATAAGGGATGAGATGATTTCACTGGACATGATGAAGAGTGAAAAGGGGAGGATGGAGAGGAAGGCAAAGGAGAAAACAATCTCAAAACTGGTCAAAAGTTTTTACAGGGAATCGGATAAATACTGAACCGGTGAAAGGAACTGTGCCCTATAAGCCGGTGGTTTAACTTCGCCTGTTAAACTTTGCCGCGTTGTCACCTTATATGCCTGTTCAGCAGCATGGAAAGCTCATTTGCCGTAAATGGCTTTCTTATGCTGTCTGTAAAACCGTATGGTTCAGGATTGCTTATTATGCGGTCACTGGAATATCCGCTTGATGCAAAGACCGGTATTTTACTGTTGATTTTTCTTATCTCGGCAACAGTTTCTTTGCCGCCCATTCCTCCGGGTATAGTAAGATCCAGTATTATGCATTTAAGCTCAGGGTTGTCTTTGTAATCGTTAAATAAATTAAGCATATCCACGCCGTTGGAGGCTCTGGCTGTTCTGTATCCCATATGCTCAAGCATCTGTGATATAATTTCAACAATAAAGTATTCATCATCCATGATCAGTATTGTTCCACTGCCTCTATGCGATGCTTCTCCGGGTTCAGTGTCAGGTTCCTTTTCCTGAATTACAGCCGGAAGGTAAAATCGGACCAGCGTCCCGGTTCCCTCCGAAGATTCAACATTAAGTGTACCGCCGTGGCGTCGTATTATAGAGTATGACGTGGAGAGGCCGAGGCCGTTCCCTTTTTTCTTTGTGGTAAAGAAGGGATCAAATATGTGAGGGAACACGTTCCCCGGTATCCCCTGCCCGCTGTCCTCTATCTCCACCCTGACATATTTTCCCGGTTTAAGATGTTCCCTGTTTCCGCCTGAAATTTCAGTGTTTACGGCCGAGATTTTTATTTCACCTTCAGCGCCCATGAATTCCCGGGCGTTTGTTACTATATTATAAATAACCTGTCCTATCTGTATCCGGTCAAACGCGGTTATCCACAGGTCTTCAGGTATAGCGAAAGCACATTCTTTGCCGTAATCTTTAAGGGCTGAAACCGAATATTCTTTCAGAACAGAAGCAATGATGTCTGTCCTCATCAGGGGGTCGCCCCCCCGGGCAAAAGTCATAAGCTGTCCCGTGAGGTTCTTGGCCCTGTCAAAAACGATCATGGCCTTGTCAAGGTAGGCGGCGACATCATCACCGGTTTTGCTGTAGTTTCTGGCAAGATCTATATAACCGAGAATACCGCCGAGCATATTATTGAAGTCATGGGCTATCCCCCCTGCCAGTGTGGCAAGGGCATCGAGTTTCTGGGATCTTTGAAGGCTCTCCGCCAGTCTTCTTTTTTCTGTTATATCCCTGAAAACAATAACAACTCCTGTAATGCTGCCGTTACTGTCCCTGATTGGCGCACCGCTGTCTGATATTATTATTTCAAGTCCGTCCCTGGAAACCAGAAGCATGTCTGAAGCAAGTTCAACAATATCACCGGTTTTTAATACACTCTCTATTATGTCCGGCCCATCTGCCCCGGTGAATTCGTCCTTAATAACAAATATGTCACGCAGGGTTTTGCCCCGGCATTCATCAAATTTCCATCCTGTAAGGTTCTCCGCTACGCTGTTCATCAGAAGGATTTTTCCTTCCGTATCAGCAGCGATTACGCCGTCACCGATGCTTCGTAGAGTTACTGCAAGGCGTTCCTTTTCTGACGCAAGCGCTTCTTCGTCCCTTTTTCTTTCTGTTATATCACGAAGAATTGTCTGGAATGAACCATCCGGCATCATCTTTGTATGCATCTCAACAGCTGCATATGTCCCGTTACTGCGATGGATGTCCCTTTCCCTGATCACAGTTTCTCCCTTGCGCAGCAGGTCAGTCCTGAGGGGACTGCTTTCAAGCGTTTCTTCCGTAAATAGAGATGATATATGTTTTCCTATTATTTCGTCCCTGCTTTTTAAGAGCATGGCTTCAGTGCTTGAATTGATTTCTGTTATAATACCCTTTTCAGTTCCGAGAATTATCCCGTCAACTGCAAGTTCAACAAGGTTTCTGTACCTCTCCTCGCTTGCAGCCAGGGCCTCCGCATTTTTTTTGCGCTGTGTTACATCCTGGAATATGGCCTGCATGGTGCCGTCCGGCATCATTTTTGAATGTATTTCAACAGTTATAACAGACCCGTCATCACGGTGAACGTCCCTTTCTCTTATTACAGTCTCCCCCTCTCTGAGCAGGTCAAGCCTGAGAGGGGTCTTCTCCAGTGTCTCAGCAGTAAATAGAGATGATATATGTTTTCCTATTATTTCGTTCCGTTTTTTGGAGAGGATGTTTTCGGAGCTTGAATTTGCTTCTGATATAATACCGTCATTCGTTGCCAGTATAATTCCGTCAACTGCCAGTTCTACAAATGATCTGTGCTTTGCTTCGCTTGATATTAGTGCTATCTGCATTTTCTTTTCATCTGTTATATCCTGTATTACCCCGTAGAAGATAAGTTCGTCATCCTTTATATCCGGGTTGGACACTCCCCTGTACCATTTTATCTCGCCTGAGTGGTGAACAAAGGGCCATTCGAAAAACCATCCGGTTTTTTTAGTTATAGCTTCTTTTGTTGAACTGACAAATTTATCTCTGTAATCAGGATGGACGTGTTTAATAAACTCGTCAAGATAGTCAGGCCTGTTAATATCAATACCGAAGACTTCATCTGCTTTCTGATTAATATATTTAAAGGCGTGTTCCCTGCTGTTCGCATTATACTGGTACAATATTCCAGGGATATTGTCTGCAATCCGTTTTATTTTTGCCAGGTATTCCTGTATTTTTTCTTCATACATTTTTCTTTCGGATATGTCGCGGCAGTATCCTATCACGCGTCCGTCAGGGAGAAGACCAGCTTCGAGAAGTACCGGGACATTTCCCCCGGTTTTCCTCCTGAGCCTGAACTCGAATTTTGCTTTTCCATTTTTTAATACTTTTTCAAATTCTCTGAGGCCATCAGGTATCTCCTCCTCAATATGGATTGCTCTTATATGCCTGCCTGTAAGTTCATCAATGCTGTAACCGGTTATATCCTCAACTCTGGAGTTTAATTCCTGTAAAATGCCGTTGCTGTCTGCGATAAAAATGGCATCAGGGGAGTGGTCAATATATGTTTTAAGTTTTTTTTCACTTTCAAGCAGGACTTTTTCAGATTTTTTTCTTTCCGTGATATCCAGGGCTGTAAATGTAACACCCCTTGATAGATCCTCTATGTCCAGCGGGACTGAGCTGAGTAATATATCAATAATGGTTCCGTCTTTTTTCTTCCAGCGGGTTTCGATTGTGCCTATACCGGTGCGCCTGATCCGCGCGTATTTCTCCTTGCCCACAAAGTTATAGTCTTCCATTGTGGGATAGAGAAATGATGAGTCCCGTCCTATCATCTCCCCCTTGGAATAGCCTGTCATCCTGCAGAGAGTATCATTTGCCTCTAAAATTATACGGTTTGACACCATACCTATCCCCACTGGCGCAGCCAGAAAGATGGATCTCAGCTTATCATCCCTGTCATCAGGAGGTTTCGCAGGCATTTTATTATACATCTAATTTTTATAAAATTTTAGTATTTAAAAATCAGAAATCAAAGGGAATCTATCAGCGTTTAGCTCTATAAAAAGATAGATTTTTTTGATATTTGCAATAAAATTTACCTATTAATAGAGGTGATATCAATGGGCAGATATAATACGGGGAAAATTTTTTAAAAAAAACCGGGATATTGTATTATTTTTTTTGAATATATGACTTTTATTTTCACCCACGGGAATAGTTAATAATGTAAAATTCCTGAACACAATCTTTTCATTATTAAAGCTCTTCCTGATATTTTTTTATTTTAAAAATAGGTCTGTGTTGATTGCAGATGTGAATTTTTAAACAAGGACTGCCTTTTTATATTTCGTTCAGAAATAAATGGCTGTTTTTTATTATGAATGGTTAAAACAGGGGGATTATACCCTGCTGCTGAAATTCCGGTATTCACGCTTTCCCAGGTAGTCAACCATTACTCTTCCTGCTTTTTCACTGTGAGTGTCGCTGTTACTCCCCAGTTCTATATACTGCACTTCAGGTATAAGCTCCACCAGCTTTTTGAGTTTATCTATGCTGTGAAGTTTGTCTGTAGTTGCGCCGAAAATCAGGCATGGTGTGGATATTCCCTGGATTCTTTCCCATATGGAATAGTTTTTAAGCGCCAGGGCGTTGGCCTTCAGTTTGTAAGGATCAGCCAGATCAAGGGTTCTTTCATATTTGACGACCTGGGCCTTCTCTTTCTTTTTATCCAGCCTGAAGTTTCTCAGGTACCATTTTATAACAGGTTTTACGGTAAAGTAGGCCACGGGAGGTATGAGAGGTATAATAGCCCCGAGAAGTCTTGGAAAACGGAAATCTTCATTCGGGCCCACAAGTATAGCGCATTCCGGTTTTCTCCTTACCTGGGCGCAGTACTCCAGTATGGCTGACGCGCCAAGTGAACTTCCGGCAAGTACAAACTTATCGTCTCCCGGTACAAGCATTTTTACCAGTTCTTTGATGTCCTCCCTGAACCTGTTCATGGTGAAGCTGACTTTAGTTTTTTCAGGTATCACTGAAGACCGTTTTTCCCTGGATTCAATATAGAATACCCGGTATTCCGATGTCAGTTCTTTCAGTACTCCCTGCCATCCATTAATAAGAGAAATCCATCCTGCTATAAATATTACCGAAGGTTTGTTTCCGTCCGCTTTTTCCGGTTTAAAGTCCACCACTTTAAGAGAAACTCCGTCAGACAGCATGACCATATATTCATTAACTTCTGTGTTGCCCGTTGTATATTCAGAATAATCCATTTTTAAAACTCCGCAATTTAGTTAAAAATATGCAGCAATGATTTTTAACTGAATTGAATATCGGTCCTGCTGTTCTATCCGTCAAGCCTTTTCATAACTGTAGAATGCTGTTCTTGACCTTTATGGTCTCTTCTCTAATGGCAGGCGGGATAGACATAAATGTAGAAAATTCCCTCCTTATGATACAATAATGATATTTTTATGATGATAGAGGAGGTTTTTACTTCCTGGAGTAATATTCTGTAGAGAATTACCATGTTTTTCTTGTCGTTATTGATGATAAATTGATCATTATATTGTTACGGAACTGTTAATTGTTATTGAATGTGGCGAAATTTCCGGGACTGAGCCCGCCGTTTCTTTGTTCTGGCATGTTTTATGCAGTTATTAATATCAATGCAAAGCAGTAATTTTTTGATGAGAAGTATAACGGTTTGAGGTAAAAGTTATACCGGAAGGTCGGTCATAAGCCTGAAAATTCGGGCTGATTTTGCAGGGTCGGATAAACTGCTTTTCTGTAATTACTGCTGTAGCATGCGCATTTTAAAGGAGAATGGCATGAATATCAAAGAGTATTCATGGAAAGATTTTTTTACACAGGGGCCAGTTACATGGTGACAGCCTCTGATGGTCGTAAAAGAATGAAGGAGGGAGATGTCCAGTTTTTCCTTGATGTGACAAGGAGGGTGTTTACCCGGACTGAACAGTATCTCAGGTTCCGGGGGGAATGGTAAAGTTGCGGAGAGATATTACAATACTTGATGCAACTCTGCGGGACGGAGATCAGTCCCCCGGTTTTTCTTTAAGTAATGAAGAGAAACTTGTAATGGCCAGACATCTTGAAAGACTTGGTGTTGATATAATTGAGGCCGGTTTCCCCGCTTCTTCGCAGGGGCAGTTCGTTGCGGTACAGAGAATCGCCGATGAGATGCGGACTTCTGCAGTTTCGGCAATGGCTGGTGCAACATATTCTGATATAAGGAAGGCCGGTGAGGCGATAAGGAACGCCCGAAGGAGATATATTCATACTTCGATAGCAACTTCGCCGATACATAGAAGAACGAAACTGAAGAAGAGCAGAAGTGAAATTTTAAGAATAGCAATAGATGCTGTCAGTTTTGCGACAGAATACGCCGACTTTGTCGAGATCGGGGCTGAAGACGCCACAAGGACGGAACCTGAATTTCTTGTTGAATTCTGTGAGGCGGTAACAGCAGCGGGGGCATTCGTGGTGAATATTGAGGATACGATCGGTTATACGCAGCCTCAGGAGTTTTTTTTACTGATTAAGAAGCTTTACAACGAAGTCAGGGCTTTTAATAAAGGTGCAGCCAGGCTGAGTGTTTACTGCCATAACGATCTCGGACTTGCGGTGTCAAATACTCTGGCGGGTATTTCAGCCGGTGCCGCACAGGCGGAAGTTACCCTGCTCGGCATAGGAGAGAGAGGAGGGGGCACCCCTCTTGAGGAGGTTGCAGCGGCACTCACTGCAAGGCGTGATTACTATGAAGGTTTTCGCACATCCCTGAAGATGAAGGAGTTTGCTGAAGCTATGAGAACCCTGACCGGATATACGGGGATGTCGCTTTCACCTAATAAGCCGATTGCCGGAAGTAATGCTTTTTCCCATACGTCCGGGATTAGCCGGAACGGTTTGCCTGCTTCTTCTTCGACATACTCACTTCTTTCTCCTGATGATTTCGGACTCCCTCCGCACAGGCTCCTGCTTTCCCGGTTTTCAGGAATAAGCGGATTCAACGCATGTATCAGGGAGTTTACCGGTAATTTTTCGCTTGATGCATCCGGTACGGGATTTGTTGAGGAACTGGAATTTATTTCTGGCACTGAAAGGAATTTTTCTGTTACAGGTCTCCTTACCCGTCTTTTTGAAGATGGTATTATTAACACTGATATATGGTATCTTGAGATGTGTACTTATTCAAAAAACAGGACTGATGAAAGCGGTTATACTGTTTCTATAAGGGTGATGTCCATTTCAGGGAAAAGGAGAAAAGCTGTTTCAAAGGAAAAAAGTAAAACAGGTGCTGTACTGACTGCTCTGAAAATGTTATTCAGAATTCAGCCGGAAATAATCTATTATTCAATTTCCGGTGCGGGTGGGGAGAGGACAGGCTCTGAGGCGGTTTTTATTTCAGCCCGGTATGAAGGACGGTTTTATTCAGATGAAAGTTTTGGAGTTGATTCAGTAGTGCTTTTTATTAGAAGTTATATGAATATAGTAAACAGAATATCGGCAAAATTTCAGCTTACATGCGCATAGAGGAAGGGCAATGACAGGTGATGGTGCAGCCGTAAAGAAGACTTTGAATGGAGATATTGATACACTGTTTGCCATGCTCAGCGGACTTTTTTCAAAAGAGGATGATTTTGTACTAGATCCCGGTAAACAGAGAGCAGGTCTTGAGATGATTGTTTCCGGTTAAAAGGTTCCTTGAGTGGGACTGTTTTCTGATCCTGCTTTAAAAATTTTCGTATACTTTATTATTGATTAATCGGGGTTTAATTTGCCTGTAAAGTTTTTAATGTATATTACCGGCAGTGCTTATTTATTACTGCAGCGATTTACTTACAGGAGAGAATATAATGATCCGCAGCAGATTCCGCGTTCACCGTCAGCTTTCTGAACTTTACAGGGACCATGATGTTTATATATCCCGTATGCCTGGTCTCGGCTTCGGTCAGTTCGTGCGGATTTCATACAGAAACGGAAGGCAAAGTAAGAAAAGCATTTATGTATGGCTCAGGTTTATTGATGATTATTACAGAAGATTTTATAATACGACTTCGGAAAAAAGATTCGGCGAGGAATCGCTGTTAATTACAGGTGAAGGCGCATCAATAGTCCTCTGTAGACATTACAGGGTGATTCTCGGGCTTGAGGAATCTTCACTTGATGGTGTGGAACTTGAAATAAAAAAAGTCCGAAGCCCGTTGAAGAAAATCAGGGCCCTTCTTAATGCCCCGGATTCGATGGTGCGTACAACAACTGTTATCAGTATAATATCGGTTATACTCGGTATTATTGCTCTTGTGCTGGGTATTATAAGCCTGCATTAAAAAAAGCCACCGTATAAAGACGGTGGCTTTTTTTAATGCGTATCCCTTTATTTTACTGAGCCCTTAAAGGGTGCTTAGATG
>DAIOFM010000033.1:0-2018 GCA_036745755.1 Spirochaetota bacterium
CCTCAGTCAATCTTAAGTATCGTGAGGAAAGCCTCCTGGGGAATCTCAACAGAGCCGACCATCTTCATCCTCTTTTTCCCCTCCTTCTGCTTCTCAAGGAGCTTTCTCTTTCTTGAAATGTCTCCGCCGTAACATTTTGCCGTAACGTCTTTACGTACTGCAGAGATGTTCTCCCTGGCGATAATTGTCGCACCAATTGCGGCCTGGAGTGGTATCTTGAACTGGTGCCTGGGGATGATGTCCTTCAGTTTCTCTATAATCTCCTTCCCTCTCATCCTTGCCTTGTCCCTGTGGACTATAAATGAAAGTGCGTCTACAGGTTCACTGTTCACAAGAATATCAACGCGCACCATGTCAGATGTCCTGAAATCAAGAAGTTCGTAGTCAAAGGAGGCGTAACCCCTTGAGATAGATTTGAGTTTGTCGTAGAAGTTAAATACAATTTCAGACAGGGGAAGCTCGTAGTTGAGCTGTACACGCTGCTGTGTGATATACTCCATGTTTTTATGAATGCCCCGGCATTCCGTGACAAGCTGCATGATGTTTCCCACGTAGTCTGTGGGAGTGACTATTGCCGCGTTAACGTAGGGCTCTTCAATTCTCTCTATAAGCCCCGGGTCAGGCATGTTCACAGGGTTGTCAATAGTAAGTTCATCGCCGTTCTGCATGTATATTTTAAACTCAACGCTTGGAGCTGTTGTCACGAGCGCGATGTTGAATTCACGCTCCAGCCTCTCCTGAACAATCTCCATGTGGAGTAGCCCCAGGTACCCGCATCTGAAACCGAACCCCAGTGCGTATGAATTGTCCGCTTCAAAAAGGAGTGACGCGTCGTTCAGCTGCAGTTTTGCCAGCGCGTCGCGCAGGTCCTCGTATTCGTCGCTGAACATGGGGTAGAGGCCTGAGAATACCATTGATTTAACGTCTTTGAACCCCTTGAGCGGTTCCTTTGCCGGGTTTTTCGCAAGGGTTACTGTGTCGCCAATCTTTGTGTCAACAACGGATTTTATCCCCGCAACAATATATCCCACCTCCCCCGGTGTGAGCATATCCTTCTTCTCAAGGTTTAGCCTGAATATTCCCACCTCGTTTACGGTGAACTCCTTCCCTGTTGATAAGAGTCGAATCACGTCGTCCCTTCTCACACACCCCTCCATTATACGGACCTTGATTACAGCGCCAAGGTACTGGTCATAGAAGGAGTCAAATATCAGGCCTTTAAGCGGCGCATCGATATCACCCTTTGGTGCCGGTATAATTTCGATTATTTTTTCAAGGAGTTCATCAACTCCTATCCCCTGTTTTGCCGATGTCAGTACAGCTATATCAGGGTCGAGGCCCAGAGTCCTGTCGAGCTGAGCCTTTGTGTTTTCAACATCCGCGCTGGGCATATCTATCTTGTTTATAACCGGGAGTATCTCCAGGTCGTTTTCAAGAGCAAGGTAGAAGTTTGCTATTGTCTGTGCCTCAACACCCTGTGACGCGTCAACAATGAGAATTACCCCGTCGCATGATGAGAGTGCACGTGAGACCTCGTATGTGAAATCCACGTGCCCCGGGGTATCTATGAGGTTGAATATGTAGTCCTCCCCTGCCTGGGACGTGTAGTTCAAGGTTATGGCGTTTGATTTTATCGTAATTCCCCTTTCCCTCTCTATGTCCATCGTGTCAAGGAGCTGGTCCTTTTTGTCCCTGTCTGACACAAGGCGGCACTTCTCAATGAGCCTGTCCGCAAGGGTCGATTTGCCGTGGTCAATGTGTGCGATAATTGAAAAATTTCTGATGTGAGATAAATCCATTTTCTACCTGTAATAGTTAGTATCAGTTAAATTTAAATATAAGTACATCTGGAAGGCAATAATTATTGCCGCTGATTGGCAAGTATTTTTTGTGCAGAGCCGGAGGGGGCTGTCCTGTATCATGAAGCACTGAATTCCCTCTACGGGACAGAAAGTTGCCTCTTTGAGACAGAAAATTGCCTCCCGGAGCATCAAATTCGGGGGTCAGAGCATCAAATT
>DAIOFM010000033.1:2118-33422 GCA_036745755.1 Spirochaetota bacterium
GAGCATCAAATTCGGGGGTCAGAGCATCAAATTTCCATCTTAAAGCTTCGGTTTTACCCTCCCCGATAAATCCGCAGGGGGAATAATAAAAAAAACGGGCCTTTTTTTCGATAATATTAATGTAAACAGTGTGTAACAGGCGGGATTATTCTATGAAAAAAGAAATTATAATATTTACGGCGGTTTTTATGATCTTTTCAATCTTCAGCTGTTATGAAAAGAAGCTTACAAGCGTGACCCATTACAGTATGGGGACATGGAACGATGCGCATACAGAATTTATTTTTCTCAGGTGGGAGAGGGACTACCACCGGCCTAAAGGGATTACAAAGTTCCCTGACGGCGGCGTGCCGAAATATGTGCGCGATGAAAAAAGAATCTGTGTGTACAGTAAAGAGACAGGCCAGGTAAAGGTTATTGCGCAGGGGAGGGGAAAACCCAGGGGCCTTCCGCCATCCGTCCGTTTTTCATGGAAGGGGGACATGGCGGCCTATAAAATATGGAATGTTGACCCGGAGGAGAATGCCCTGAACCCTGTTGTTGTAATTAATATGAAGACAGGGAAGGAGTGGGAGTTCACCGGTATAGGGGAGAGGCCTGAACTTTCACCGGACGGCAGCAGGGTCGCCACCGTGAGGGACAATTCAGTATGGATTATGGATGCTGACGGGAGTAACGGTGAGATTGTTTTTGAATCGGGAGAGCCTGAACTGATTTTTCTTATGTGGAGCAGGCCCGGGGAGATGGAGCTCTATATAAAGGATTTCGGGAAATTCGCGGGCTGTACCCTTGACCTTGAAAAAAGGGAGCTGAAAAAAAAAGGTAAGCCATATGTAAAGTTTTTCGGCAACGAATCAACACAGAGGGTGCTGAAATCTGAATAATTCGTTGACACCTTGTTATGTAATAAGGATATGTAGGCATGTTTTAGTTTTGTGAGGTTTACATGCTTGTTATCCTGTCTTATCTTCTTGTCGGATCAATGGTGGGGGTACTCGCCGGGCTTCTCGGCGTGGGTGGAGGAGTAGTTATTGTACCTGCCCTTACAATGGTCTTCACATTTCAGGGGTTGCCTGAGGAGTATATTCATCATATGGCTCTCGGAACGTCCCTTGCTACAATTGTTTTCACCTCATTCTCCAGCATAAGGGCCCACCATAAGAGGGGGGCTGTTATATGGACTATTGTTTTCAGGATTGCGCCGGGGATTCTTATCGGGACTTTCTCCGGGGCGTGGATAGCCTCGCAACTCTCTTCATATTTTCTTAAAGTTTTTTTCATGTTTTTTCTCATCTATTCCGCGGTGCATATACTTATAGGGATTAAACCTGAAGCGACACGGGATCTCCCCGGGGGCTTCTGGGTTTCAGGCGTTGGTGTTATAATAGGGGTGCTGTCAAGTTTTGTCGGTATAGGCGGAGGGGTAATGTCCGTTGCATTTATGACATGGTGTAATGTGAACATGCATAAAGCGGTGGGGACCTCTTCTGCAATTGGCTTCCCGCTGGCAGTGTCAGGGGCTGCGGGATATATTTTGAGCGGCCTCTCTGTGACGGGACTCCCCGGAGATGCACTGGGTTTTGTTCATCTTACGGCTCTGGCAGGTATATCCTCAGCAAGTATTTTAACTGCTCCCATAGGCGCCAGACTCGCGCACAGTCTTCCGGTTAATGCGCTGAAAAGAGTCTTCGCATGTTTTCTTATCGTAATTGCTGCGCGTATGGCATGGGGTTTCCTGTAGAGGGAATAATTTATAAAAGTCTTGACTCGCCTTTTTCTGCGGTTATTTTTGCCTGTTGAAAATTTTAAAAAAACTGAATATTGCAACAGGGAGTTCATTTATGAAATTGTTTAAAACTGCGGTACTGCTGATTTTTCTTTCCCTCTCTGCATCTGTTTATGCTGATGCGCTATGGGATAGCGCAGTGAACATTTACGGGAAAAACAGGGACAATAAACCAAACCCTAAGTCTGCCTATATACTCATGGAATCAGGCGCCCCCGGAGGGAAATCGAGTAAAAACGAGGTATGGGAGGAGTATAAGTATGAATCAGGGAAACCGTATCATAGAATTCTGAAGGTTATGAAAAACGGTGTGGAACAACCTATACCTGACGCTGCTAAAGATAAGTGGAGCCCGGTAAAGGATAAAAAGAGTGCAAAGAAAGAGGACTATAAAAGCATTGCTGATATCTTTTACTCTCCTCAGCAGAAGAATGTAAAGTACCAGAGGACTGGAAAGAGTAAAACAGTCTATGGCAAAAACTGTATTGAGTATTCATTTATTTTTATGAAAAACAGTAAAGGGAAGAAGGAAACGACTCTCGGGAAAGCTTACCTTGACGATGAGACAGGCGCTCCTTATGAGATCCGCAGGCATAACACCAGCAGGTATATGAAGGGCTCTCCCGATTCATTTGTTATGTTTACATACGACGGGAAGACTCTTTATCCTGTGCATGCCCTTCTTATAATGAACATTAACTTTTTCGGCAAGAAGCTGGATATGAAAACTGAATGTAAAATGGAATATTAGGCCATGAACCGCTTTCTGTACTGTTTGGGGCTCATCCCCTCCGACTTTGAGAAGACAGCACTGAAAGCGGTATTGGTATTAAAGCCCACTGCCATTGCTATTGATGTTATTGTCCGCTCCGGCTCATCCTGAAGCATTTTTTTTGCCTCTTCAATCCTGTAATCGTTTATAAAGGTGTTGAAGTTTTTGCGGAATTTTTTGTTTATTATTTCCGAGAGCTGGTGAGGTGTAATCCCCAGCTCTTCCGCTACAGCTTTAAGGGATATGTCTTCTGAAGCAAAGGCCTTCTCCTCCTCCATTATGCGATGCAGCTCTCCCAGAATCGTTTCAAGGTCAAGGTCTCTAATCTTTGATTTAATGTAATGCCTTTTTATAAATTCGGTTTTAATGACACGGTTATAGTCAGGGTTTCTCTGGCCGAAAAGATAAACGGATATGAATGTCCCGTTTACGTAAAGGACTGACCAGGCAATCAGCCCGGTTGAAAAAAGATCCCCCGCGCCTGTGAGCGCTGTTGAGAGGAGTATGTTGACCGCGAATATGTAACCAGCCCGTGATACCACGGTCTTGTTGTCTCTTTTTTCCCTCCAGATGTCCGACATTCGTATGATAACAAAAAACATGAAGATAACAAGATAGAGTTTCGGCAGAAAATAGAGTATCTGGATCAGCTTGAAGTAACCGGGCAGGGCGCTGAATCCCGCGGAAAAGATCGGGGTGCTCCTGAAATATTCGCTTTTTAATATTAATGAGCCGTCAAAGAGCGGGAGGGCTATAATAATAAAAGAGAGAATGGCCGGGATCAGAAAAATAAAGATGGTTTTTTTCTCAGGCATTGTCCGCCCAAGTAACCAGTGGTATCTGAGCCCCATGGCAGGTGCGGATATGAAAGCTGCCGGCACAAGGAGAAGGTTTATTATGTAAACGTTATCAAAGAGCCCTGTTGAGTATGAGCATATATGAAAAATCCACAGCGCCATGCTTATGAATGATATGCCGTATATATAGCTTGCGGGCTGTTTGTCCTTCTGGAGAAGCTGCCCGATCCCTATTATCAGCGAAAAGTATGCGCCTATGAATATCAGGTGCTGGTGTATTATTGACATATCCTGTACGTTCTTTTTGTTATAGTTGTTTTCGAAATAAGGGTGTACTAATTTGCCTGAGGCAGGTGTATGCGATATGTCATTACGAACGACCGTAAGGGAGTGAAGTAATCTGTTCAGGATAGAATAGTTTTTGCTTTAAAATAAAGCTTTATCCCTTCTGAACTGATTGCCGCGTCGCTGTTGCTCCTCGCAATGACAAAGGTTATTGCTCTTTATAAATAAACGCCTGGCTCAGGTAATTTACGCTTAAAATGCTGCAACGTTTAATGTGTGATTACTTTAGCAGATTGATTCCTGAAGATCAACTTATATTTTGTTAACCTGACTGTTTTATTGAGAAGCTGCCGGACTTTCAAAAATATATATTTATAACATATTCCCGTTTCAAAAATATAGATTCATAAGACATCATAAAAAGAGTGTGGTATGCTTTTTTCCAGAGAAATCATGAGGAGGTTTTTATGTTTACCATAAAACTTGATGAACAGCGGAAAGAGTTGTGGAAACTTCCGCTTGTAGCTGATTATGTGAAAAAATGGGCGGATATTACACCTGACGCGGTGGCCCTGATGAGCGCTGACAGCGGGAAAAGTTATACATACCGCGAATTTGATGAAATGATTACCCTTTATGCTCTTCGTCTGAAAGAGATGGGTGTTAAAAAGGGTGATGTAATAGCAACTCAGTGGCTTTCAACACCAGAATTTTTTATGCTCACCTATGCCTGTGCCACAGTGGGTGCGATAATCTCGCCTCTTGATATAAGGCTCCAGGTATCTGAGATTATCAGGGACATGAATAAAATATCGCCTGTTGCTTTTTTCTGTATGGGCAAAACCCCTCTCAGGGATTTTACTGAAGTTTCAGCAGCAGTTCAGGGAGAGGTCAAATCGCTTAAATATATAATTCAGCATACTCCCGGTGCTCCTGAAGAGGCTGTAAGCGGCAGCGTGAAAAAATTCGGCGATCTTTTCAGTGAAGACAAACTGAAGCCACTTGCGGATGATTCCGCTCTTACCGAAGCACTACTGAAAGAGTACAGGGCCCTTGATAAAAGGGATCCTCATATTATTATATTTACAACAGGAACTACCGGTTTTCCGAAACCGGCCCTCATCTGTAATGAGAATACCATAACAAACAACGGTGTTTTTTCCAGGGAAGTGGGGCTCTGGGGGAGCGCCAGCAGGTACCTGAATTCAATGCCTACAAGTCACGTTGCAGGTACATGCCAGGGGCCTATGACCGTCTGGCTTACAGGGGGAACCGTTGTAACCGTAAATGTATACCAGCCTGAGCTTATTCTTAAATATATAGAGAAGTGGAGACCTACATGGTGGGGCGGTGTGCCTACAATGTTCCACATGATGTGGCAGATGCCGTCATATAAAGATTATGATCTCAGCAGCCTTCTCTACGTACTTTACGGCGGAAGCGCTGTTGATACGGCATTCCTTACAGAGATGCAGAAAATGGCCCCGTCTTTCGGTACAGCCCTTGGTATGACCGAATGTGCCGGTTATTTCACAGCAACACCTAAAGCTATACCCCTTGATGAAATGGCGGGCCAGGTTGGACAGGTTTTCCCTGAACTGGCGCCTGTTACAATCAGAAAGCCTATGAATGAGGATGGAACAGCGGGGGAGGAACTTCCGCAGGGCGAAGTGGGAGATATCTGTGTTCACGGCCCCATCGTTTTTCTCGGTTACTACAATGACCCTGATGCTACTGCAACAATGATTTCAAAAGAGGGAATCCTCTATACCGGTGATATGGGCTATTTCCATGATTTCGGCGCCTACAGGGGACTCAAGTTCGCGGGAAGGAGGAAGTTTGTAATCAAGCCTAAAGGCTACCTGGTATTCCCTGATGAAGTGGGCGATTTTATAACACAGCATCCCAGGGTTGCACAGGCACTTGTTGTGGGCCTTCCTCATAAAACCAACGTGGATGGGGTTTTTGCCTATGTTGTGGCTAAACCGGGTGAGAAGGTAACGCCTGAGGAGGTAATGGAACACTGCAAGGGACTTGCAGGTTACAAGAGGCCCCTGCATGTTGAACTCTGGCCTGAAGGGAAGACTTTCCATGTAAACCGTGTCGGTAAGATAGATGTTCCCGCGATGATTAAGGAAGCGGAACCTGTTGTGGAAAAGCTCAAGTCTGAAGGTAAGTGGGATTGAGAGAAGATCAACTGACCTGCCCGTAGACATTTTCCGGGCAGGTTGAAAAATGGTTGGAATAGGAGCAGTAACATAAATAAAAGGTTTTTATAAAAAAGATTCCGCTGAAATATTGTAATGGAAATCGGCATTTATTCCATAATTATTCCGGTGTGAAAAAGCTCTGTTTCTCCAGCTGCCTGAGGCAGCGGGGAACACAGAGCTTTTTTTTGCAAAAAGCGAAAGTGTAAATGCCGGTGTAATTTTTCCGCCCCTCCCGAAATATAATATTTCTTTACAAAAAAAAGAAACCTGCCAGCATCGAAATATTAAGGAGAGTAATTTGTCCTATTGGCCAGACAACACTGGCCTGCGGATATGTAATAAAGATAGAGGTTTTTTATGAAGTCCAGATGTGAAAAGTGTAAAAATCCCGTGGATAAAGATAATGCATGCGTTGTTGACGGTGTAACCATATGCAACCGCTGCATGTATGGCGACGTGGAGCCCCTTGTGATCTACCCGATTGGAGTCGTGCGCAATACCCAGAAGCGGGCCCCTGTCGGTTTCGGAGTTATAAGCAAAAGCGGGGTGTCAAAAATTGAACTCAATGAATCACAGAAACCCTTCATGTATAAGCTGGAGGAGGAACCCGGTATAACAGTGGTCTACCATCTCCATAAATCAAAGCCTGTGCGGTCTGTGTTCAGGCGCGGCCTGGACGGAAAGAAGACCGGGGTTTTTGCCACACGCACCCCTGACCGGTTGTCAGGAATCGCCATACAGGATGTTAAGCTTGTTAAAATCGAAGGTACGACTATTTATGTAGAGGGCCTGGACGCCATAGACGGGAGCCCGGTACTTGATATCAAGATGTGCTGGCATAATCCCGAAGTATTGAAATAAACCACGGGTATATATTATCAGTTTTTATTCTGCTTGATGCCATCCATCCTGCGGCATTGAATGAAAGGAGACCGGTTTAGGGTTTGCCCATTTCCCGTCAGCTGTAATTTCCCATTTTGTATAAAAATCAAGTGGTGAGGCCGTTTTATCGATACGGTAGCCTTCCGGGTGGAACCCTTTACTGATTTCTGAAGCGTTAAATGTTTTCTCCATTATTTTTATCCCTGCTGTATTTCTGCTGTTGTATATGGAATCCGGATGAAAATTAAAGTCAAGCCCGATTTGGCAGGAGGTAGAAGGTTTTCCTGTTCGCAGGACGGGGCTGCCGGTATTGCAGGTTTTTCCCGGAGGCCCCTGTGACAGAAGGTTTTCGAAGTGGTATAGAACTGATATAATAAACTGGCTGTACGGGATTTACAGGATTCTGAAGCCGGGTTAATTACCTGATTTTTTCTTTATCCCCACAACGCGGTTGCGGCCTGACTCCTTCGCCTTATACAGCGCTGAATCGGCCCTGCTGATTAAGTCGTCACCTTTTTCTCCCGTGGCATACGCGGTTACACCGAAACTGCATGTAACAGTTTTTACTTCCGGGAAGTTATGGCCCATAATTGTTTTTCTCAGTTTTTCCGCCATTTTTGCGGCGTTTTCAATAGAGGTAGATTCAAGGAGAATAAGAAATTCCTCTCCTCCCCACCGGGCGAAGACATCTGATTTTCTTATTGTTTTTGATATCAGGCCGGCAAGTCCCCTGAGCACATCATCCCCCGTATTGTGTCCGTATGTATCATTTATTCTTTTGAAGTGGTCTATGTCGAAAAATATGATGCTCAGTTCATGATTCAGTTTTCTTGCTGAGGTTATTCCGTGTTCAAGAAGTTCAAGGAATCTTCTCCTGTTGAATATGCGTGTCAGCGCGTCGTAATTGGCCCGTGTTTCAAATTCCCTGGATCTCTCCTCCAGCGCTGTTACATCTGAGAATTCCAGTACAAAGATGTCTGACTCAATTGACAACGGCCTGAATGTAACGGAAAAATAACGGGGATTATCCGACCCCTCCTGCCTGAATGCAATAAGGCGGTACTGTCCGATCCCTTCATCGGAGTTCAGTTCATTGAGCCACATCAATTTGGCGTCAGAAGGCTTGAGGCATCCTTCGGTTTCAATTGTCATTTCACTGATTCGGTTGATATTCTTTTCCATGTCATCATAAGAGTAGAACCCGAAAAACTGCAGAAAGCTAATGTTGACTTCATGTATCTTCTCCCGGTCAGCAACAACTATCATGTTGTCCTGTGAGTCCAGTATTGACTGAAGATATCTCCTCTGTTCCATGAGTTCCTGCTGGGTACTTTTGAGGCCTGTAATATCCTCACCCATTGCCTGGAATTCAGCTATTTTACCATTTTCATCGAAAATGCCCTGGACTGTCCAGAGCTGCCATCTCGGTTTATCATGCACGATCGTTTTTATTTCAAATCTTGATATGGAGTTTTCAGTGGTAATTTCCCTGATTTTTCGCAGGGAGCTTTCGTGGTTGCTTCTCGGTATCAGGGTGAGAACACTCTCTCCCAGGATCGTGAAGCGGTCCACGTCAAAGTATGAACAGAAGAAGTCATTGATAAATGATATTGTGTAATCCTCAGGAAAAAAACGGGCTATAAGTATGGGTGAGTTTTCAATAAGTCCCCTGTAGCGGGCCTCTGAAAGCTGAAGCGCGATCTGCGCCCTGTCGCTCTCCTCCACCGCTTCGTGTCTGCTTATGGCGTTTGTCACCATGGCAGTGAGAGTTTTACTGAAATCCTGCTCCGATAGCCGTTTTTTCGGTATATAGTCATACGCCCCGGCCTTGAGTATGGCAGCGGCAATCTCCTCGTCTCCCTGCCCGGTTATCATAATTACAGGTATTGTGATATCTTTTTCCCTGAACATCCGCATCAGTTCAAGGCCTGTAATATCAGCCATGTAATAGTCCATAAGTATGCAGTCAGGCTGGTTTTCATTTATAATACTGAATACGGAATCTTTACTGTCAGCCTCAAAGATTATGAAAGCAGCCGTTCTTTCTATCATTCGTGAAATGGACCGGCGTATAAACCTGTCGTCATCAGCGATAAGAAGTTTTATCTGTTTATCCATTTTATGAAACCTTATCTATTTCATTTTAAGTATAATAATTATACAACCATAAATCAATTCAAAGTGAAATTAAGTTGTCTGTAGTCCCTTTGCAGCTGTTCAGGTATGATGCCGGGATTGTCTTTAACCGGCATGCAATGATAATGGGATAAAAATTTTTTAGGCCCCTGACGATTTTTTATCATGCATTGTGATAATGACTGTTATCATCTCATCGCATTTACAGTAATTCCGGTTGCTTTAGGATTAAAAGTTTTCAATATTTAAAATGTGTCCGTCTGGTGGCTGACAGGTGAAAAATTTTATTAAATATTTTGGGGAGAGCAGGCTCCGGCGGAATTACCGGAGCCTGCATTTAAAAATTTGCCGGTTTATCTTTATACTCTCTCAGGAGATGAAAACATCTTTCCCTTCCCAGTATTTTTTGCGGAGATCCTTTTTCAGCATCTTCCCTATGGGGTTGCGTGGTATTGCATCAATGTAGTCAACGGATTTAGGTACCTTGAAGCCTGCGAGTTTGTCGCGGCAGAATTCAATAATTTCCTTCTCCTTCAGGTCGTATCCTTTTTGAAGCACCACTATGGCCTTGACCTGCTCGCCCCATTTCTCGTCAGGCACGCCTATAACTCCAACATCCGCTATGCCTTCCATCTGAAGGAGAACAGTCTCGATTTCGGCAGGATATATATTGGTTCCTCCGCTTAAAATCATGTCCTTTGCCCTGTCTACAAGATAGTAGTATCCGTCATCATCCATCCTGGCCATGTCGCCAACTGTGCCCCACTCATGGTCAAGGAATGCCTCCTTTGTCCCTTCAGGGTTGTGCCAGTAGCCGCTGAATGTCTGCGGGGCCCGGGCGTAAAGAAGTCCTATCTCTCCCGGTTTCATCTCCGCCCCTTCCTCTGATACTACTTTAAGTTCCATGTCGAATATCGGTTTACCTATACTGTTGGCCTTTCCGTTATCAAGCCATTCCTCTGCCGAAATTCTTGTTACAAACCCAAGCTCTGAACATCCCAGCATGTTAATGACCTCGGCGTTTTTAAAATTGTCGCGCATTTTCTGAAAAATCGCTGTGTGCATCGGCGCCCCGCATGAAACAGCTAATCTCACTGATGAAAGGTCATATTTTGCTATTGTTTCAGCGGGGAGAGAGAGCATCCAGTCGAACATTACAGGCACCATGAATACGAATGTCGGACGGGTTTCATGTATCATTTTAAGGGATTCCTCAGGAATAAATGCGGGCGCGATAATAAGCGTCCCTCCTACGATAACCGTACTTATAATGTATCCGGTTGTTGCTGCCGCGTACATCGGAGCAACTACAAGGAGTTTGTCAGATCTTTGAATGCCCAGTTCCAGTGCAGTTGAGATCGAAGTGTTATAATTGCAGTACATGGTCCTTGCCGCGCCTTTCGGTTTGCCTGTTGTTCCTGAAGTGTAAAACAGCATATTTATATCTTCCGGTTCCACATCAACAACCGGTTCACTGTTTTCCCCTTTAGCAATGAAAGTTTCGTATGCCTCGGATTCATTGGTATCCTCTCCTCCGATAACAACTATATGTTTAACTGTTTTCAGCCTTCCGCGGATTTCCGCTATAGCGGGGTAGAGATCAGGGTGTACGAATATTATTGCAGCCCGGCAGTCATTTACCTGGTAGGCGATCTCTTCACCTGTGAGCCTGTAATTGCCCAGTGTAATGGGGCAACCTGTCATTTCAGAGGCAAGCATGATCTCTATGTAATGGTATGTATTTGGCATGTAGGTAATAACAGGATCGTTCTTTGTCATCCCCATGTTGAGCATGGCGTTTGAGAGTTTTAAAACTCTCTCCCACAGTTCACTGTAGGTCATGGTGATGTCCCCATTAATGATGGCAACATTGTCAGGATATTTTCTTACGTGGCCCCTTACGGTGCTTATCCCGGTATTCGTTGCGGTTTTTTTACCCGGTTGTTTACCGTTAAAATCCATGGTTAATTCCTCCTCTCTTTGAAATTAAATCCACTTTTACCATTTTTTACTGGCCCGGTTCAACCGGTTCTATAGATTGTAAAAATGGATATTTTTAATATCTATAGATTTTGAAGTTTTAAATGTACCTCTTAATGAAAATTAATAGACTTCAAGGTACAGAAATGTAATATCTGGTTGTAATGTCGCAGGTGTGATAATTTTTTCAAAATGCGGCAGTGCAGAATAAAAACATTGGGCAGGGGAGTTATGGTCAGCTTTTTCGATGTTTTTGTATTCTGGGTTTTTTTTCTGGGGTTTACTATAAGCCTCACGCAGGTATTTAAAAAAATAACAGGCGGCCTCAGCCTTTTCTTTGTGTTCGCTATTTTCTCCATAGGCCTCTGGGGACTTCAGATTGCTCTTCTTTCAACACGGATAGTTGAGGGGTACGAACTGATATGCGCTTTTCTTATACCTGTAACGTTTTTCGCTGCAGCATCCAATCCATTAAGATACCAGTGGCTCATACAGACAGGGTATCATATTGAAAAATGGTATTACCTTTTTTATATCCCCTCCGCCCTTACTTTTGTATTTCTTATCCCGCTTATGATAAACCCCGCATGGCAGGTGAAAGGGTATCTGAGGTTCTACCCGGTAATTACAGGAGAGTTTTTCCGAATGCCGGTTTACTATATGGTGATACAGATGTTATATCCCCTGGCAGCTCTCTACCAGGTAATTCTTGCCTCGGTTATTCTAATCCGCAATTTGAATCTTTTAAAGGAACAGTCTGATGAACCGCAGAGGCGGGTATCAAGAGAGGCTTTTAAGGCGCTGATTCTTATTACGGGGTCGATTTTCTGTGTTTTAATAGGGCAGATTTTTTCCCTGCTGTTCCTGAAGTTAAGCCTGATATATTGCGCTCTTGCCCTCTTTTCAACTTTTCAGAACGGCATAAAGTATCCTATTTACGATAAGCTCCTCAGGTTTGAAATAGACCGGGTCAGGCAGTCAGCATCAAAGATACGGTCACTTGACATAGACTCGATTATTAACAGGCTTACGTATATTATGGAGGAGGAGAAGGCCTTTGCCGTTGAAAGCCTGACACTGAGGGATACAGCGGATGAACTGGGCCTTTCGGTGCACCAGCTTTCTGAAATTATTAACAAAAAGCTGGGTAAAAATTTCAACAGTTACATCAATGAATACAGGATTGATGAAGCGAAAAAGATGCTGCTGAATGAGCCGGAAAGATCAATTATCTCTATAGGCACTGCAGTGGGGTTTAATGCGGTCTCTTCATTTACTACGGTATTCACGCGGATTGCCGGATGCTCACCAAGGGAGTACCGCAGGATTAATATATTGAAACAGAAAAAATAAAACAGCGGCCCTGATTTAACTGAAGTTACCCGTTAATTATTTTATAGATGACAATACCTGCCGCAACAGACGCATTAAGGGAGGAGATTTTCCCCTTAAGCGGAATCGAGACAATATAATCGCACTTTTCCTCTGTGAGCCTTCGCATACCCTTACCTTCGTTTCCGATTATAATGCAGGCAGGCCTTATGTCCTTCAGTTTTTCAAGGGAGATGTTCCCATGATCACTTGTGCCCGCTATCCAGTACCCCAGGTTCTTCAGTTCAATGAGAAAATTCGAAATGTTTGTAACAGTGATTGTCTCTATGTACGCGGTCGCCCCTGCAGAGGTCTTTACTACTGTATCATTCACTGCTGCCGAGTTGTCTTTTGTTATGGCAACGGCCCCGCATCCCAGCGCCTCGGCGCTTCTGATTATTGAACCCAGGTTGTGGGGATCTGTAATCTGATCAAGGAGTACTATGACCCCCTTTGAATCTGCAATTTGTTTCAGGATTGATGAGGGGCTTTCACTCTTTGCCTTCCCCGGGATAAAGAGCACAACTCCCTGGTGAACAGAGGATGACGCATAGGAGGAGAAATATTCTTTCTTCTCCATAATGATTTTTACCTTCCTGCTCCTGCATATGCCGAGTATCTCGTCAATGATCCTGCCGTGCGCAGATTCTGATATATGAAGTTCTACTCCGGAAGGATCTTTGAGGCCCCGCAGGTATTCGATTACCGGGTTGCGCCCGGTTATTATTTCTTTCTTTTCCATCTCGTGCCGTCTTTGGTGTCTTCCAGTATAATCCCTTCCTCTTTCAGTGTGTCCCTTATCTCGTCAGATCTTTTGAAGTCTTTATTTTTCCTGGCCTGAATCCGTTCCTCAACAAGGGCATCAATCCTTTCGGCGTCTACATCCTCCTCCTCCCCGAAAAAGATGAACCCGAATACTGAGTCGATTCTGTTTATTGCATCAAGTATAAGGGATGCATCCCTGTCTGTCAGCTTGTCAGCTGCTATGAGTGTATTGACCTTTGTTACAAAATCAAAAAAGACACCGAGGCCGCCTGATATGTTCAGGTCATTGTCAACGGTTTCCCCGAATTCAGATAGCATCAGGTTTATCATTGCTTCAATTTCATGGGACGGGTCTCCTCCCTTTTTAACGTCCCTGAGGCGAACAATAAGGTTGTCGATCCTTTCGAGTGCATGATCCGCCTGTTTGAGCCCCTCCAGGGTGAAGTTCAGCTGTTTCCTGTAGTGAGATGATATTAGAAGGTATCTTATTGATCTCGCTGAATAGCCCTTTTCAATCAGATCACGCAGGGTGTAGAAGTTGCCGGCGGATTTTGACATCTTGGCCCCGTCAACAAGGAGGTGCTCAACGTGTATCCAGTACCTGACGAATTTTTCATCGTATGCGGCTTCGCTCTGGGCTATTTCATTTTCATGGTGCGGGAAGATCAGGTCAACTCCCCCTGTGTGTATGTCTATGGTTTTGCCGAAAATTTTTCTGATCATTGCCGAGCATTCGATATGCCATCCAGGCCTTCCGGGGCCGTATGGCGTCTCCCAGTAAGGTTCATTCTCTTTCGGCGCTTTCCACAGGGCAAAGTCCCTGACGTCGTCCTTGTCATATTCATCAGCGTCGTACCTGGCTCCAGCCTTTGTTTCCCTGCTGTCAAGGCATGAAAGCTTTCCGTACTGCCGGAATTTGGCTATGTTAAAATAGAGTGAGCCTTCCCTGCTGTATAAAATCCCCTTTTCATCTATCCTCATGAGGATGCTTATCATATCGTCAATCGATTCAGTTGCTTTGGGGTGGTGTTCCACTGGTTCAATGTTGAGTGTTTTAAGATCTTCGAAGAAAATTTCGGTATATTTATCAGTATACTCTTTCAGGGTCACCCCTTCATTGATAGAGCCGTTAATTGTCTTATCGTCAACGTCAGTAATGTTCATTGCGTGATCCACTTTGTAGCCCCTGAACTTCAGGTATCTCCTGAGAAGATCGTTGAAAATAAAGGTTCTGAAATTTCCTATATGGGCAAAACTGTAAACAGTGGGCCCGCAGGAGTATATGGTTACAGGGGGATAATCAGATATGTTATCTTTGTGGGCTCCTCCCGGTATAAGCTCCTCGACTTTTCGCGACATGGTATTATATATTTTAAGGGTCATCTCTGCCTCCGCGGTGAGAAATTAGACTGACTTAAAAACTTCTTCCGGCCGGGATAATGTCAAACATTTTTCTCCGGATACGGTTAATCGTCGGTTTCAGTCATGACGATTTCTTCCACTTCATCGTATTCCGAAATAAAGTCCGTCATCGCTTCTGTTTCTGATGCCCCGGGAAGGGTTATACTGATGGTGTCGATATTATCAGGATTGGCATTCAGGTATGAAAGAAGCTGGTGAAGCTTCCTTATATATTCAATAAGCTCCCTGAGCTTCCGGTTCTTTTTTTCAATGCTTTTTTTAGATTCAGATATATACTGTTTCATCAGCAGGGTCTGTTTCTGCAGCCTTTTCTGAAGTTCAATGGCCGCTTCATAGAATTCCCTGTCAACCTTCTGGAAATCGATTCTGGCAAGTACAACTTCATCCTTTTCCCTTTCCTGTTCGATATTTCTTATTATATCATTCAGCTCACGCATTGAAAAAAGGTCATCTGTGGATGTCTGGACCCATTTTTTACCTGTATCGTCGGTAAATTCCTTTATGTCAGGTATAATTACTTTTTTATCTTTCTTTTTCATAAAATTACAGCGCTTAAACAGCGGAATTTAACGGCCCCTGTTTATATTTCAATTATCCGTAAACCCGGATCTTCATTTATTTATCGGTAAAATACCGGAAAAAAATTTAATATCTTTCAGTAATAATTTCTAAATATATATTTTAGCGTCAAAAGTAAATATTATATGCCCCGGACGCCGAAGGCAATAGAACATTTTTTACCTGAAATAAGTTAACGAATAAATACTGTAAATTTTTTATTGTTTTCCGCTACAATATTTTATAAATTAAATTTAATCAGGCTGTTACAGATACAATAAAATTTAAAATTTTTGAATGACCGCCCGTATAAAATTGTATATTTTTTGTTTTCCGACTATATAACACTAAGATATTTTATTCATAATACAAGTCACATAAAGCTTTTTGTTGATAAATAATTGATTTTATAAAAAAGATTTTAAAAAATCTAATAAATATTTTATTTTTTAAAAATTTATTTGACAATATCACTAGTTCATGTTTATTAAAAATGTAAAGTTTTTTGGCGGTTTATGTTTCCTGAATGCCGACTTAGTATTTTGAGTTAACATTTTTGCTTCCTCTTTATCTCCCCCTGCAGTTAAAAATTCTTGCAGGGGGATTTCTTTTTTTATAGCGGGCCTGCCGGTAAATCTAATTTAATTGACATCATGTCTCTCTTAAAAATTATGATTAATTATCTGCGGATTCAGTGGATTCTGCCTGTGGTTATTCGCATAACGGGATAAAGTAAATTTAGATGAATCAGAAAAATAAAAATATATCGGACGGACTTGTAAAAGAACTGGCAGGTTCCGGCACCCTGACCCGGGATTTTCCTCTCTCTTCTGTGACTACATTTAAAACAGGGGGGATTGCGGATTATCTTTTTGAGCCATATGATGAAGCGGCTACGGTATCTGCGGTTTCTGCACTTGTCTCTGAAGATGTGGAATTTCATGTAATCGGCGGCGGATCCAATCTTCTTGTAAGTGATTCCGGTTTAAGGGGAGTGGTTATAAGACTGGCTGAGGCCAATGAAGGCCTGCGCATTGCTGACGGGCAGATTTATGCATCCTCATCAGTGACCAAGGAGAGGTTTATCTCTGAAGCTATTGAGAACGGGTTCGGCGGAGTGGAATTCATGGCAGGTATTCCAGGCTCTGTGGGAGGGGGGATATTCATGAACGCCGGGACCTTTATGGGTTCCTTCAGTGATATACTCCGGAAAATAAGGGTTTCAGATTATCATGGAAATATAAGAGATATAGATATAACCTGTGAAACTTCAGGTTACAGGCAAATGGAAATTCCTGCAGAGAGTATTATTCTCGGCGGAGTGTTTACCCTCCCTGTAGCTGATGATGCGGCCGGGATAAGAAAAATGGTTGATGATATCATCGCTGACAGGTGGAAAAAACATCCAATGGAGTTCCCGTCAGCAGGTTCTGTATTTAAAAATCCTGAAGGCCATTCCTCATGGAAGCTGATTAATGACTGCGGTCTTAAGGGCTATTCAATAGGAGGGGCAATGGTTTCCGATAAACATACTAATTTTATTATAAACACCGGGAACGCCCTTTCATCAGACATCTGCAGGCTTGTGCGTCATATACAGGAAACTGTTTTCAAACGTTTTTCCGTGAGGCTTGAGACAGAGATAAGGTTCATGGGGGAGTTCTGATTATGAATTCCGGGAGAAAACTTTCCAGTGTTAATTTCTGCGCGATAGATCTTGAAACTACAGGTGTAAATCCCGCGTTTAATAAAATTATTGAGATTGGCGCTGCGAAGTTCCGTCTGGATGGGGCTGTGGAAACTTTTCATACTCTTGTAAATCCCGGAGTGTCGATCCCTGAAACTGTAATCAGGATTCACGGGATAACGGATTCCATGGTGGCATCGGCCCCTGTGATAGAAGATATTATTGATTCTTTTCATGATTTTATAGAAGATTCTGTTCTTGTAATCCAGAATCCGAGATTTGATCTCTCTTTTATTGACCGGGCTTTCAGGTCTAATGAAATTATTTTCGCACCTCTGCAGGCACTCGACACGGTAAGGCTTGCCAAGAATTATTTTCCCGATCTGCCCAATCATAAACTTTCAACACTGGCGGAACATCTCGGAATCGTCTGCCGTAAACACCGGGCTCTTGATGATGCTCTTGTATGCATGCAGGTTTTTCTTGAGGTGCTCAGGGGGAGGGGGATGGGAGAAAACTCATCTCTGGATGATATTATGACTATTCACGGGGAAAGTGTTAAACCGGGGATATCAACATTTCTCAAAGCGAAGTCTGAACCTCTGAAAGGGATCTCGATAGGGGAGGAGGTCACTATATGCTACAGGGATTCAGATGGAATTATCACCAGAAGAAGTATCCTCCCCAAGGAGTTTATCTCTTACGGAAGGAAGAATTATATCCTTGCCCACTGTTATCTCCGTGGAAGTGAACGGTGTTTTATGGCAAGCAGGATAATCGGCATAGACTGATTTACCATTTTTTCCTGAATTTCAGCTGAAGATTAGTCCCCTTTGTGCCATCCGGGAAGAGGCGGTCAAAGCTGTAGTACACAATAAGTTCAAACTGATCATAAAACAGAAATCTTCCTACCGGGCCTGCTGCTACGCCCTGCTTTGTACCGGATAAAAAAGAACCTTCAGGCTCGAAGATTACGTAGTCAACAAAAGCTCCTGCGTAAATGTAATCCTGGTATACGGAAAATCTGTATTCATTGGATACTGCAAAATCTTTATTTGTGTAATAACCTTCGCCATGAAATCCTTTAAAGGTTTTACTGCTTACTCCGGAATTATGATGAAATGGCGTGTCATAAAAATTGAGAACCGAATTTAGCCTGAGAGAATATATACTCAGACTGCTGAATTCAAAATCGTAAACGCATTCCATCTTCAGTTCCCTGGAGTGCCTGTTTCCAAAATATTCAGTAAGGGTAATTTTTAAGTGTTTATTCAGTCTGTTTCCAAGACGTATAGGTATGGGATCAAGTTTTATCCTGCTTTCCAGGAAGGGGTAGTTCTCCAGACCGTTGTCGATGTTAATCTCTTCTTCAGATGTCTCATCAGTTTTAGTATCATAAAAATAGACTTTTTCATACCCGAAGCCCGCATAAATATTAAAGTATTTGAGCAGGGTGAACTCCGGGGCAAGTGTAGTTTTTGAACGCAGATATTTATATCTCTCAATCCCCAGATCTGTTCTGGATGATTTGCTCTGATATATATCTTCTATTATTACAGGGCCGAAAATATCATTCATGAAGGGGTTTATTTTGTATTCACCGTTTATTCGGGAAAAACTCCTGTCCGGAGGGAACAGGAGAGTATTTGAAGGCGGATATGAAACAAAACCTTTAATGCCCGGATTGAATCCTGAAGAAAAATTAAGCTCCAGGTAGTCTTTTCCGTAAAAAATATTGTTTTTGTAATACGATATTTCCGGTATAAAGAGTGAAGGGTAGTCATAATCTATATTAAAAGATATCCCGTTTTTTTCTATGCGCAGACCTTTCGTTTTTGAACTTTTGCCGGGGTAGAGGTGAAGATCGTATTCAGGGGGAAAGTCGTTAAAAATTTTAATATTATTCTGCAGAAAGGCGATCCTTTTCAATTCCCGATCTATCTGGAAGAATGATTCACTGTAATCAGCTATTTTTTTTAATTCTGTTCTGATAACAGGAAATTTATATTTTTTTTTGATTCTATCAATATTCTGTTCTTCTATTTCAGTGTTATATATCCGGCATGGAAAATCTATGAGCTGTTTGACCTTAAGGGAGTAGTAATTATTCAGACCATGGACTACTATCTTCGCCAGTCGCCCTTCATTGACATACAGGGCAAGTCTTTCATCAGAGTCTTCCACTATATGAATTTTAATCAGGGTGTACCCGTTTTTTCTGTAGAAACGGGAAATGATATCCGCCGCTTTTTTGCCTCCCTCTTTGCCGGATACCAGAGGGTCTAGGTTAAGAATTTTTCTCAGTTCCCTTTGCTTGAAAATCCTCAAGCCGTCAATTATAAACTCCCTTGATGAGAGCTCGCTATCTTCTGCCGGATAAATTAATGTTGTGAATGTGAGGAAAAAAAGGGTTATAAGGATTTTTCTGAACAATTTATTCACAGAAAAGGGTTTTGATTGTTTCCATCAGTTTTACAATATTATTGTCTTTAAGTGAGTAATACATGAAGTTTGCGTCTTTTCTTCTTAAAATAATATCTGCTTTGCGCAGAACAGTGAGGTGCTGGGATATATTGGAGATTGTTGAACCGAACTTGTGTTCGATCTCCCCTACGTTCTTTTCCCCCTCAAGAAGAAAACATAAAATTTTGAGTCTAATAGGATGAGCTATAGATTTAAGAACTTCTGTAGCCGTATCTATCTGGCATTCTGAAAAGAGCATTTTTTTGTACCTGATTACCGAAGAGTTTAAGTATTTATAGAAATTTTAAAATACCTGCCGGATAATGTCAATTTTTTTTTAATGTTTGCGTTCTTCTGTTATGTGAGTTTTTCTGTAATATTGACGCGGAAAAAATCATCTATGTTCAGCATGTGGAAAATTTTTTCACTTCTTTTTGATACAAGTATTTTCAGTGTTCCGTTGTTTTTTTCTATAACCTGTTTGGCATGTATAAGAAACCCGATAAAGGATGAGTGAAGCATCTCAGTGTCTGAAAGATCAATAAAGAGCTCTCTGTTAAACTGCCTGCTGTTGAGAATCCTCATGTAATCAGGGACATTTTCATATCCTATATTTTCAGGAAATTTCCATGTTCGGCATTCTGCGGCCTTATAATTCATATGATATTCCATCCTTGGTTTATATTTCGGGCCATTATTAATATCGGCATATGTCAGGATTTTTTTAATTTTTTTTGTGAAATGACTGCAAAGTGTATAAAGATTTATGAATTATGATGAATGGGCTCTTTTGAAGCGGTTTTAGCAAAAGGTGTGATGTGAAATTATTTTCAGGACTATGCTGGCGACAAGCGTATATAATGAAAAACACTTGAAAAATAAAATCTCACAAATTTACTGGTTGAAATCCGGCGAAAGGGATACAATAAAATGTATTCAAATCTTAAGCATACAAAGACAAGGGAATGTATCCCTGTTGATATGGAGCAGATTCGCAAGCTGTTTATAATGCCCGACTCTGCTGATAAATTTCATGAATTCGGTAATGAACTTCTTGATCTTATCCACGAATTTTTTACAGAGAAAGGCGGAATTCATAGTTCAATAATTCTGACAGATCTCGCGAAGATATTTTCCAATATAGATATTCCTGATCATCCGCATCTTCTGAAAGATGTATTATATGAGATAAAAAATAACGTGATATCCCACTCTGTAAAGGTGGGCAATCCCTACTATATAGGGCATATGACAAGCGCGGTCCCTTATTTTGTAATTCTTCTTGAAATGATAATAGCGGCGTTAAACCAGAACCAGGTCAAGATTGAATCAGCAAAGGCATCCACATTTGTTGAAAAGGAACTGATGTCCTGGATGCACAGATTGATTTTTAAAAGATCCGCAAAATTCTATAAGACGAATATACAGAACAGGGAGGTCGCTCTCGGCAATATTACCCTTGATGGCACAATGGCAAATCTCACGGCACTTCTCACTGCACGTAATCTGGCATTCGGGCCTCAGGGACGGTTCCCCGGAATCAGGGAGGCCGGACTTGTGGAAGCCTACAGGCATTACGGGTACGACAGGGCTGTAATTATTGTTTCAAAACGCGGTCACTATTCAATTGACAAAGTTGGCCGCACCATAGGTATAGGAAATCAGAATGTTATTAAAATTCCTGTTGATTCAAAGAATAAGATAGATATTTTAAAGCTTGAAAAAACATGCAGGGAGATTGAGGAGGCAAATGCCGGCGGCGGCCCTAAAACGAAGATAATTTCCATTGTGGGTATAGCCGGCACAACTGAGACGGGCAATATAGATAACCTTAAAGAACTCAGAAAACTGGCAGACAGGTATAAGACCCATTTCCATGTGGATGCTGCATGGGGCGGCTCCCTTCTCCTTGCTGATGACTACAGGTATCTTTTTACGGGTATTGAAAAAGCTGATTCAGTTACGGTTGATGCTCATAAACTTATGTATGCCCCCCCATCTCTGGGGATGGTGTTTTTCAGGAACGGTACAGATCCCCGTGCCATACAGCACTACTCCAATTATATAATAAGACAGGATTCTGTGGATCTGGGAAGGTTTTCTGTTGAGGGCTCCCGTCCCTTTGCGGCGCTTAAGCCGTGGGCAACTCTTAAAATAATAGGGCGGGACGGATTCAAACTTATATTTGATCACGCCTTCGAACTTACATCGGTTCTCAGGGGTCTTGTTGAGATGCATTGTAATTTTGAGGCAATGAATCAGCCTGAACTTTTCATATTTAATTACAGGTTCGTTCCCAAGTATGTTCAGGAGAAACTGCAGAAACTGATGACAAGGATTCAGAATGAGGACTTTGCTGATGAGAAGAACAATCTTGTAAAGATGGGGTATCTTGCGAGGGTTGAAAATATCAACATGGCCCTGAATGATCTGAACATCGAAGTTCACAAGGCAATCAGGGAAGAGGATGAAAGCTTTGTTTCAAGAACTATGATTGATTCTCCTTACTATTTTTATCAGGATTGTGTGGTACTCAGGGCAATAACGATTAATCCCCTTACCACCCCTGAAATACTGAAGGAGATTATTGAACAGCAGAATAAACTGGGGCAGAAAATATATAAGAATTTTTTCCATAACAGGTTTGAAAGAATTTAAATTTTATATTGACAGTATTTTATGCATAATGTTTTTAAGATACAGGAATTGATAACAGATATGACATCACAGAGACATAACAATTTATTACTCGGTCTACTCCTTAGCCTGCTCAGAGCTGGCGCAGGTTCGTGATGCCTTTTCAGATAGAAAAAAAGCAGAAAGCCGTCACGAAATAAAGTGGCGGCTTTTTTTATATTCTTTACATACGGAGGTGCAGGGAATGAGTTTCCCGTACAGGCTTAAATAGTTTTAAATTTACATAACCTGTAATTGTCATTTCAAACCGTGATCAATCCTTCTGGTGAGTCCTTCGCCAAGCTCAGGAAACGGTATATCCGGTCACTGAGCCTGCCGAACTGCTCAGTCGTTTTTGCTTCTTTGAAATGACAGTACAAACTAATATGGATTTAAATAATTGAACAATATGGAGAACGATAATGGATAAAAATAAAATAATAATATTTGATACAACCCTGAGAGACGGAGAACAGTCACCCGGTTTCAGTATGAACATAGAGGAGAAACTGATATTTGCCGATCAGCTTGAAAAACTCGGGGTGGACGTAATTGAAGCGGGTTTCCCGGTAATTTCTGACGGCGATTTTGAGTCTGTAAGCGCGATTTCTGAAAAGGTCAAAAAGACGCAGGTGGCCGGTCTTGCGAGAGCGAATAATAAGGACATTGAAGCTGCAGCAAAAGCCCTTGCAAAGGCTGTTAATCCCAGGATCCATACCTTTATTTCAAGTTCGGATATACATATTGAATATCAGCTTAAAAAGACAAGAGAAGAGGTTCTTCGGCAGGCGGTTGAGGCTGTAGCCTTTGCGTCAACTTTTACAAAGAATATTGAGTTTTCCCCGATGGATGCCACCAGGAGCGACAGGGGGTATCTTGCGGAAATGGTGCAGGGTGTAATTGCAGCCGGGGCCACTACTGTTAATATCCCGGACACTGTAGGATACACCATACCGAACGAATTTTACGATCTCATCAAGTATCTCTTTGATAATGTCGGTAATATCAATGATGCCGTAATATCTGTACACTGTCATAATGACCTTGGACTCGCAGTGGCAAATTCAGTGGCGGCTATTCAGGCCGGTGCAAGGCAGGTGGAATGTACAATTAATGGCATAGGTGAAAGGGCCGGGAATACTGCCATGGAAGAGCTTGTGATGGCGATTAAGACAAGGAGTGATATATTTAACTGCCATACTGAAATAAATACCCGGCAGATTATGCAGGCAAGCAGGCTTCTTGTTAATATCACCGGCGTATCAGTACAACCTAACAAGGCGATAGTGGGTGATAATGCTTTTGCACATGAGTCAGGCATTCATCAGGATGGTGTTCTTAAACACGCAATGACTTATGAGATTATGAAACCTGAGGACATAGGGATAACAAGGTCAAAACTTGTTCTCGGAAAACATTCAGGCAGACATGCTGTTCTTTCAAGACTCAAGGAAATGGGGTACGAACTGAAATCCGAGGAACTTGACGCGTTTTTCGTGAGATTCAAGTGTATTGCAGACCGTAAGAAGGAGATATATGATGAGGACCTGGTTGCTATAATCGGGGAAGTGCTTCATAAGAAAGAACATAACTGGCGTTATTCAGTGGAAAACGTTCAGATCTCTACCGGAATGTTTTCTCCTCCAATGGCGATGGTTACGCTTAAAGACCATGTGAAAGGGAGTGAGGAGGTCTTTGAAGTGGCTCATGGAAATGGCGGTGTTGACGCTGGTGTGAAAGCTGTTAAAAAAATTACAGGAACCGGGGCATATATTAAGGCTTTCAACCTGGTTGCCATAACCGGCGGTTCTGACGCACTCTGTGAGGTGTCTGTGACTGTTGAGGAGGATGTAAATGGCAATACTTTAAAGGTTTTCGGTAATGGCATGAGTATAGATATTTCCGTTGCAGGTATATTCTCGTTTGTTGACGCTCTCAATAAACTCGAGTACATGAAAGCTGCTGCTGCTGGTAAATCAGATCAGTCAGATGGAGTATAAATTAGCGTGCGTGGAGACAGGGTAAATGCTGTCTCTACGCTGAAATAATTTCATTATTTTCAACGATTTTTATCCCCGGCACTTCCCTGAACGCTTCCTGCAGCATAATATCTGTGACTTTTTCTATATCCACGGATCTGTATTTTTTCAGCCTACCTGTCAGAAACGGATTGATAAACTTCATTATTCTGCGTGCGATAAGTTCACCTGTTCTCCATTCTGTGCGGGGCCCGTCAAGCAGGGATGGCCTTATAATTGACAGGTGCTTAAATCCAAGGAGTGTTATCTCCCTTTCCAGTTCACCTTTTATCCTGTTGTAGAATATTTTCGAATCAGGGTCCGCCCCAAGAGCTGAAAGGAGAACAAATTTTTCTATGCCGTTTTTTCTGCACGCCTTTGCGAAATCAAGATTATAACCGAAATCGATTTTTTTAAAGATTTCCCTGTCCCCTGCTGCTTTTATGGTTGTTCCAAGGCATGAGAAAGCAATATCACCTTTGAATTTTTCTGATTCGATTGTTTCAAATTTTATTCTTTTATAATCGACATTACCCGGTTTATCGCCCGGCACTCTCCTTACAAGGGCAGTCACACTTCTGAATTCTTCTGCCAGAGCGAGTTTTTTTGTCAGCAGTGAGCCTGTAAGTCCTGTTGCACCTGTAATTATTGCATTCATGCCCCCCTCCCTGTGATTAAAACAAATATAATATATCAGTAATAATTCCTGAATATTTATTTTACTGTAAAAAGTAAAAATTACATGATGTAATTTTTGACCTGAAATAAGTTAAGGAATAAATACTGATAATATATTAAACTGTAAAGACAAAGTCTGTAATTCTCTGCTGCCCCGGTGAACAAATTGTTATTCATTAAACGGGATATCTGTTCTGAAGAGAACCGGTAACATGATTGATAAATCTGTTTTTTAAAGCCGGCAGATAATATTAACAGCCGGGATTAAAAAGATGTTGATCAAATAACATTTTATTATAAATTTGATGATTTAAATAAATATAAAAACGGAGGATTTTATGAGTAATGACAATCTGGCTAATCCTGCACCACTTGGCCTTCTCGGATTCGGTATGACTACCGTTCTTCTGAACATCCATAATGCAGGTTTCTATCCGCTGGATACAATGATTCTTGCCATGGGCATTTTTTACGGCGGAATGGCCCAGGTAATTGCCGGTATCATGGAATTTAAGAAAGGTAATACTTTCGGTACAGCGGCTTTCACATCATACGGCCTTTTCTGGCTGACCCTCGTATTTATTCTTGTTTCACCGTGGGGTCAGACAGCTCCATCAGGTATAGCATTGCCGATGTATTTCATAATGTGGGGGCTTTTTACGCTTTTCATGTTTTTTGGAACACTCAACGGAAACAAGGGAACACAGGTAATTTTCGGTTCTCTTACAGTTCTGTTTTTCCTTCTGGCGATAAGGGATATTACACATAATTCTGTAATAGCAACAATAACCGGCTGGGAAGGAATTTTCTGCGGTTTCAGTGCTTTCTATGTTGCAGTTGCCGAAATTCTTAACGAAAAATTTGGGAAAACAGTACTCCCTCTCGGGGAATAATTTTATTGCCTGATACAATTCAGTAATTTGGGGGCCCTCTTAAGTAAGAGGGCCCTTTTTAATCTTCTTTCTTCTGCTGAATCCGGAAAATAAATCATATTATTGTCTGTCAAACCGGGCCCAGGTGAACCTTTATTTTAACAGAAATTAACAGTTTTAAAGGAACTTGACTTTTTATTATGCTTTCAGTTATGCTTCATTGCGGGTGTTTTATGAAACGGTTCTTTTTTAAATTATTCCTGATAACAATTTTATCTGCTTCAATCCCGGCTGTTTTATTCGGCTCTGATCCGGGAAGACGGGAGATCGGCAAAATTATCTTCAAGAATGAGAGCACAGGCGAAATAATGGTACTCAGCTCTCTTGAAAATCCCTCTTTTGTGATCACAAAGGGCAGCGTTCTGGAAACAGAGGGGAGGGAGGCTGTGAAGGTATCCGTTACTGATATATGCGGGTCATATATCAGGTGTTCTCTTGCCGTTAAGCAGAATGGAATTCTTCGGCATGTAGAAGAGGGTGAAAAGGTCTTTTATACCGGGTCGAGCAATGAGTCGGTGAAATACAGTGATGCAAAGATAGCCCTTTCCGCCCTGATTAAGCTTTACGAGGATTTTATTTATAGTATTGAATCGGTTGATGATCCTGCGGTAATTGCAGGATACGTGGAAAAGTTCGCAGCAGATATAGAAAAGATGCTTCCTGAGATGGAGCGGATTAATATCAGGTATCCGGAGCTGAAGAGGTTCTATTCAGAACCTCCGCGGGAACTCAAAACAGAAGCTGAAACTCTTAAACTACTTGAGCCTGCACTGAAAAATATTTTTTTTAAGATACATATTTATGCAGAAGAGCCGGCTGTAAAGAGGGCTGTAGCTAAACTGGAAAGGGTTATGAAAAAAATGCAGGGGGCGGGGAATAAATGACAGCAATGGAACATCTGAGAAATTTTAACCCGTCATTTCAGAATATGATTGAACCTTTATGCTGGCTGGCTTTTATCCTGCTTCTCTATATTTACGGAAAATTCAGGAAAAAGTGGTGGCGTAGGATATTTGCCGCATCCCTTGATTATCATAAATTTCACCTGATGACTCTTCAGAGTGATAAAAACATTGATGAGAAAACCAGGGAGTTCTCCACCGCGCTTTTATGGGCAATAAACAAGCAGCTCCCGCTTGATCTGAAAGGTGGCGGCGGAAGGGCCCTTCTGGGTTCATTTGTCGGTGAGAAAACATCACTTAATACATGCGGGACGGTGTTTTATGAGGCATCAAGGCATTTCCGGTTTATAGATATCAGGATAGTAAAGTTGAATGATACGCTGCTCAGTACGTTTTACAGAATTTTCTTCACGGAATCTTTCATTTATCCCTTAGCAATTTTTTTTATGGATATTTTTTTCCTTCTGTCTCTTTTAAAGAAACCCCGTCAGGGCGCTTCCAGATTGTACATTGAAATGCAAAAAGAGCTTTCAGAACAGTAAAATAAAAAAAACAGGGAGTTCCTGTTAATTATTTAAAGTAACACCTTGACATATTGACTGACCTGCGTCAAAATAAAATAATCAGTTAAAAATAATTCATACCTGAATTATCGGTTTTTATTATATAGAATACGGTTTGCCGTCAGTTATTTTCATATCTCCGTAAAATAAGGAAGGTTTATATTTTTTATGGGAAAAGCCACTCCGGGGAAGAGGATTCTGATTGTTGAGGATCAGCCTATTATTGCCCTTGATCTGGAGCATATATGTAAAAACCTGGGATATGAAGTTGCAGGCATTGTCAATAGTGGAGAAGAGAGTATTGAATTTGTCAAAAACTGCAAGCCGGATCTTGTTCTTATGGATATTATGTTATCCGGTGAGATTGACGGTATAGCTGCTGCTGAACTTATACATGAAACTCTTGATGTCCCTATAATCTATCTTACCGCGCATTCTGATGAAAAATCCCTTGAAAGGGCCAATCTTACCGGTCCTTACGGTTATATTGTTAAGCCTATCGAAGAAAGGGAGCTTTATACCTCAATAGAAATAGCACTCCACCGATTTAACATGGACCGGATCCTTAAGCGGAGCGAGATGAAATACAGGGCCCTGTTCGAACAGTCGCTGGATTCCATTTTCATAACGGATGAAAATGCATATATAATAGATGCAAATCCCTCGATGGTTGAACTTTTCGGCTTTCCTGTAAAACAGATAATAGGGCACAGGGCTGACGAATTCTTTGTTGAGAAAAATGAATATCATAATATTATTGTCCAGGCAAGGAAGACCGGTGCGGTTACGAATTTTGAGGGCAGGATGCTTACAAACAGCGGCAGGATTCTTGACGTACAGATAACGGTGAGCAGGTATGAGTATGGCTGGCAGGGGGGGGACGGTTATCAGGGGATAATCCGGGATATAACCCAGCGAAAGCTCTATTTTGAGGAGCTGCTGCGCTCAAGGCAGGAGCTGAGGAACCTTACTGCACATATTGAAAATCTGCGTGAGAAAGAAAGAACCGATATGGCGCGTGAGATACATGATGTCCTGGGCCAGTCTCTGACCGCTCTCAGGCTTGATCTTTCCTGGGTAAGAAAAAGGATAAGCCAGGAAGAAGCCGGATTAACAGAAAAAATATCCATCATGGATGGTATTATTAATGACATTATCAGCACTGTGAGAAAATTATCAACACAGCTGAGACCGGGTATAATTGATGATCTGGGCCTTCCCGCTGCCATTGAATGGCAGACTGAAGAGTTCAGGAAAAGAACAGGCTTTACCTGTAATGTTAACTGTGAGGAAACAGGGGAGCTTCCTGAAGATAAATCGATAGCCCTTTTCAGAATTTTCCAGGAGTCCCTTACCAATATAATGAAGCATTCCTGTGCTGATACGGTTTCAATTTCACTGCGGAAAAACAACGGGAATGTTGAGATGGAGATTAAAGATAATGGGAAAGGTTTCAGCGACGCTGACCTTCAGACAAAAGGCTCTTATGGAATTATAGGTATGAAGGAACGTGTTAAAAATTTGAACGGGACTTTAACAATAGACGGAAATGCCGGTACAGTAATAAGAGTTGTTATTCCCGGCTGACAGAGGTTTGTTATGATACGTATAGTTATTGCCGATGATCATGAAATAGTCCGGGCCGGTCTTAAACAGATTATTGCCGATGATGATGACATGAAAGTCACGGGCGAGTCGAATAACGGGGAAAATCTTATTGAACTGGTTAAAAAAAATGAATATGATGTCGTTCTCCTTGATCTGAAGATGTCCGGCCTGAGCGGTATTGAAGTGATAAAACATATAAAGACAATAAAACCGGAACTTCCGGTTATAGTACTCAGTATGCATGCAGAAGACCAGTACGCTGTGAGAACAATAAAAGCCGGAGCTTCAGGATACCTGACGAAAGAGACAGCCGGCGAAAATCTTGTTACTGCGATCAGAAAGGTTGTGAAGGGCGGAAAATATATAAGCCCTACCCTTGCAGAGACTCTTGCGGATACTCTTGCTGGAGGAGGGGTAAACCGCCCGCATGAGTCGCTTACTGACAGGGAGTTTCAGGTTATGTGCATGATCGCATCGGGTAAAACCGTGTCTGAAATCGCTTCAGAGCTTTTTCTCAGTGTCAAAACCATAAGCACGTACAGGCAGAGGCTCCTTGAGAAAATGAGTATGAAAAATAATTCGGAACTGACCCATTACGTAATAAAAAATAATCTGCTTGATATGTAATTTCCTGATTTAACCATGTAGGACAGAATCCTACATGGTTATAGGATTAACTTCCGTTTTTCTTCTTCGAAATCCTACCTGAAAATAGATTAAATCCGAATGATAAATATCTTTTGTCCGATTGAGTTAATTTGACACCTGTGATACATAATCATCATGCAATCTACGGAAGATTATATGAAAGTGCTGATAGTTGACGATTCATTGATGATAAGGGAGAGGCTCATAAAGCTGCTATCCGCATTTGAGGGACTTAACGTCCTCGGCATCTCCGGAGATGAAGACTGGAGTATAATCGGCGGACTTAAACCCGATTTTGTTGTGCTTGATATCAAACTCAACCGTAGAAGCGGTGTTGATATTCTGAAAAATCTTAAAAGAATTTTCCCTTATATGCCGGTAGCTATGCTGACTAATTATTATGATAATTACTATATCAGCAAATGCAGGGAATTCGGGGCTGATTATTTTTTTGATAAGTCCAAAGATTTTGATGAGCTTGCAAGCGCTATTATAGACTATAAAAGAATGAATTAGTACGGGAGGGGGTTATGATGAAGTGTGATTTCATTGAAGCGGTAGAATCTGATTTTAATGCTGAGTTTTTCCGCAGGGTGCGAAGCATCGGTTGCAATGAAAACCATCTGGTGTTTGATTTTTCAAGAATCGACAGCTTTGAACCCGGCCTTATTAAGACAATATGTATAGCGCAACGTTTTGCCATGTTAGACAACAAGAAGATTATTTATAAGGGTATCCCGAAAGAGACAATGGATCTTCTTGAGAGTAAAACAAATGTGGCGGTCGCCTTCTGAAAATATTATAAATATCTTTTTAATTGACATTTGAGTTATTTTATGCTGTTTATTCTTTGCGGCATAAAATAATGAAAAAACTGCGAATTCCTGTAATAATAATCCTCCTGATATTCAGCACTGTTCTGATCTATTACTTTCGCGTTGTACATCGCAATGAAATAATATTCACTCATCTTTTTTATCTTCCGGTAATACTCTCTGCATTCTGGTGGCAGTACCGAGGAGGCATTGTTATTTTTTACATCGGAGCAGCCCTTATTGTTTCGGATTTTTATATCAATGAACACGTTATGATAATAAATGATTCTATAAGGCTTTCAGTTCTTCTCCTGGTCAGTTTTGTGACGGCATTTTTAACAAAGGAGCGTATGCGGCTGGCCACACTTATGAGATACAGATCTATAATAGCCTCGATGAGGGAGCCTGTGGCGATTGTAAGGAGGGGGGGCGAGATAATACTGAAAAACAGGAAATTTGCGGATCTCTTTCCTGAGGCCGAATCCGGAATTGATTGCTTTAAAGATATTATGGGTACTGACGATTTTGAGGAATTTAACAGAGCTCTTGATAGATCCTTTGAGGAGGAGGGGGTGTCTCTGTCATCGTATATTACAATAGCTGATTCGTCAAAACGCTTCTTTAATATAAATTTTAATCCGGTTTTAAATCATGTTGCCACAGATGATGCTGTTATCAGCTTCTGGGATATTACAGAGAATAAAAATACAGAGGAGATGTTAATAACTGCCGTTGAAAGACAGAAACTGGTAATTGATGTCCTGGATCT
Source organism: Spirochaetota bacterium (assembly GCA_036745755.1). GTDB lineage: Bacteria > Spirochaetota > UBA4802 > UBA4802 > UBA5550 > UBA5550. The sequence goes on from DAIOFM010000033.1 coordinate 32,842, forward strand.
GCTCAATAAACAGGGGCAGGAAGATGATGTTATCAGGGATATTCTCTCTCTTGTTAAAGAGAGTACAGCAATAGATTTTCTCTCAATTCTCCTGTATCAGGAGGGGAAATTCAACCTTTACGAGATGTCGGGCTCTGATATAGCATTGGCTGAAAAAATCAAATCGGGATGTCCTCTTATAAATGGCGGAGACGTTGCTCCGGGCACACTCTGTCTTTGTAGCCGTTCCCGTGAAAAATATAATGAAAATATCAAAGGGGATAATGATGAATCGGGCCTTTTCTGGTGCAATGACCTTGAAAAACTGGCAAACAGTGAAGAGCTGTCCATGTGTGAATGTGTTAAAGAGGGGAATTTCAGGTCGTCCGCAGTCATCCCTTTCTCCGGGGGGAATGGCCTTCTCGGATTTTTTTTGCTTTTTGATTCAAACCCGGATTTTTTTAATGAGGATATTATTAATTACTGCAAGGGAGTGGTCCAGAGTATAGGTATAGCATTAAGCCGTAGTAATTATGAGGCCAGTCTGAGAAAAACTATCGCTGATAAAGAACACCTCATCAGGGAGGTCCATCACAGGGTCA
>DAIOFM010000034.1:0-33310 GCA_036745755.1 Spirochaetota bacterium
GTCAGGATTATTAATAAATAAAACTTTCGCCCTGTATAACTTCCGTATTATGTCGGATACCGGCGCGGAAAAAACTTCATGCCCTGTTACCGCAATACATTTTCCGTAAAGATCTTTAAAAGAAAAAATCTCCGTTTCCCCCGTTGCTGCGAATGAAAAAAGTATTTTGTCCGCCGCACCTGCGCAGGTATATCCCTTGTAATTTCCCCCCTTAACTCCGCATATGAGGACATCAGCCTCTCCTTTTTCAATAATCTCTTTAATTCTTTCAGAAGGCAGGAGGAGTAGAGTATAGTCTATCCCGCTTCTCGCTGCGATTTCCCTGAAAAGTTCAACAGTGAAACCTGCGGGTTTCCCCTCCGTATTCAGATATTCATAGGGGAAGTGATCATAATTGGCCACCGCAATATATTTTGAGGACGCACAAAGCTCTCCCGTGATGCAGGAAAATATTGCAATCACGGCAGAGAGAAAGAGAATATAAATAGTAATTTTACAGTTACGCATAAGGTTTAATCAATCATTATTAACTAATATAAAGTTCCGGCAGGATTCAAGTCCGACAGACTTTTTTTAAATTTTTTTCAATAATTATCTCTGAAATATTTTTTTTTAACATCATAATGCTCTGCTTCGTTTAATACCTGAACGGCACTGCTGATGTAAAATTTTCAGAACGTATCAGATTTCACATCCGGCAGCGTCCCGGAATATAAAAAACATGGGGGTCTTATGCACAATTATTCAAATGCCACAATTGAAGGTTTTGTTACTCATGAACCGCAATTAAAAACAACAAAAACCGGTAAATCAGTATGTTCATTTTCACTTGCCATCAACCATTATTCAAAAAGTGATGAACCGCCAAGGGTATCTTTTATTGAGGTTGAGACATGGGAAAAAGTAGCGGAAATCTGCTCAAAAAATGTTTCCAAAGGGAAACGAGTCATGGTTGTAGGTTCATTAAGGCAGGACAGATGGGAGGATGAAAACGGCAAAGCACAATCCAGGTTAAAGATAATCGGAAATGAAATACGCTTTCTTGAAAGTGCAAAAAAACAGGAAGAGGCTAAAGCATAGCCTCATCCTGCTCCTTCTTATTAGAATGGAATTTTATTTGTTTTGGTCCAGATATTCATCTCCTGGGCTGATTTAATCAGGTCCTCCCTGAAATCCTCATGGGCAAGGTTGATAAGACATTCAGCCCTGCCCCATACGGACCTTGCCTTCATATTATAAATACCGTTTTCAGTCACAAGGTACTGCACCATTGTCCTCGGTACTGTGACAACAGAACCCGGTTTAAGGAGAGGTTTAACCCTTGAATGAAGGTTCCCCTGTTTATCCTTGTATGTTGATTTAAACGCGAGAAAGCTCTTACCACCCTTGGAATGGAATGCACCAACCACGAAGTCAAGCTGCCCGCCGGTACCTGAAATCTGCCTGAGTCCTGAAGTTTCAGAACATACCTGGCTCAAAAGGTCAACCTCAACAATATTATTTATTGAAATTACCTTATCATTCTGGGCTACAAAATCGGGGTTGTTCGTATGGTGGACCTTACATGAAGCGGTCCTGGGGTTATCATGTATAAAATCGTAAGTTTCCTTTGTGCCCAGACAGAAGGAGTATGTACTCTTGTTTATATCAAAACTCTTTTTGGCGTTCGTAATTTTCCCTGCCTCGTACATTGTAACCATTGCGTCGCAGAACATCTCACTTTGTATCCCAAGGTCTCTAAGATCCGAGTGGGCAATCATCTCCCCTATAGCATTGGGGAGTGTACCGATTCCAAGCTGGAGACATGCGCCGTTTTCAATATGAGGGACTATGTATTCAGCAATTCTCTTCTCTTCCGGGGAAGCTTCAGGCATCTTCGGAGTTGTAAAGATAGGAGTGTTTTTACCTTCAATTATATAATCAACTTCACTGATATGAATATATTCATCGTTTCCGCCAAGACATCTCGGCATATTCTCATTAACCTCAACGATTGTCATATCCGACCATAGCGCAATTCCACGATTGTGTGAATTGCCAAGACCGAAGTTAAAACAGCCGTTCCTGTCCATTGGTGTAACCTGTGCGACCCACACCTTTGGTGCAAGATAGGAAAGGTCGCGCGGATGGTATGCAAGAAGTGTCGCTTCATGATAGTTAAACGGAAGGTGGCATGCAAGGTTCTTGTCCCCTGCCATCCTGTCAAGCAGGGTGAAATACCAGCTGAAATACATGAATGATTTCTGCTCAGGATCATTCTGGATTACTGCCGGAAAAGGAGGGACTGTCCCCGTTCCACGGATAGACACATTCTCCACCTGCCCGACTCTTTTACTGAGAGCTATATCAAAGTCAACAGGCTTTGTTGCAAACATTCCGTAATCAATTATATCATTGGACTTAACCAGTTCTGCCGCTTTTTCAGCAGTTATCAGCTTATTTTTATACTCATTCAAATAAGTATTCATTAGAGGCCCCCGTTTACACTTTTTTTTTTTAGATAACAATAAAACTGATTTACAATAAATGCAAGGCTTTATGTTGACAAATATTCGTAGTCATTAACATAAAAATAGTGTAGTGGAAAACACTACACTATTTTTATAGAGATATTAAGGTCAGGTTCTATTTTGTTAAGAAATTATAAATGTTATCAAATGGAACTTTCTCCTGCTCACCGGTTTTCTGATTTTTTACAGATGCAGAACCGGATGCAAGTTCGTCCTCACCTATAATGGCAACAAAAGTGGCTTTTTCGCGATCAGCCCGCTTAAACTGTGCTTTAAACCCCTTGACACCGGGATCTATATCAACTGAAAGTCCGTTCTTCCTCAGTTCATGGAGAATTTCAAGAGATTTTAAAAACGTATCCCCTCCGGTGTGGATCATAAAAAGGTCTGTCCCCTTCTCCGGGATCGGATTCTCTTCAATTATTAAATTGATCCTCTCCATGCCTGCGGCAAACCCCACTCCCGGAGTCGGCTTGCCACCGAACTGCTCCACAAGGTAATCGTACCTCCCGCCTCCCGCAAAGGCATTCTGTCCCCCCAGTTTGTCCGTAACAAACTCGAATGTGGTCTTTGTATAGTAATCGAGGCCCCTTACAAGATACGGATCTTCGGTATATTGCACCTCTGAAATATCAAGGTACTGTTTCACTTTCATAAAATGGTCACTGCACTCCCTGCAGAGATGGTCCTTTATAACAGGTGCGGAGCTTTTAAGGGCAGCGCAACTTTCATTTTTACAGTCAAGCAGCCTGAGAGGATTTGTTTCAAGCCTTCTCTTACAGTCAGGACAGAGTTTATCCTCTTTTGACCTGTAGTATTCCCTGAGTTTTTCCATGTAGCTGCCGCGGCATTCCCGGCATCCTATGGAATTAATCAGTATAGTATAGGAATCGATCCCAACCGCTTTTGAAATTTCATCAACAACAGAGATTATCTCGTAATCATAATAGGGGTCATCGCTTCCGAAAATCTCCGCTCCGAACTGGTTAAACTGGCGCAGCCTTCCTTTTTGCGGTTTCTCCGCCCTGAACATCGGGCCGTTATAAAAAAACTTGCATACCGAGAGCCTGTTGTATTCGCCATTTTCAGCATAGGCCCGGACAACCCCCGCAGTCCCTTCAGGCCGGAGAGTCAGGCTCCTCCCCCCCCTGTCCTCAAAAGTAAACATCTCTTTTGAAACTATATCGGTATCAGTTCCGATTCCCCGGGCAAAGACCTCGGTGAATTCCATCACAGGAACAATGAGTTCCCTGTAGTTGTATCTTCTGAATGTATCAATCGCACTGTTAAGTACAAAATTCCATCTGTCTATCCTGTCAGGAAATATATCTTCCACTCCCGGAGGTTTTGATATCATTTATATGCTCCTTACTAACTTATAATCTTTTTCTGAATATCGCGTCTTCATTTACAGGCCTGTCAAACCTGATCGTGCAAATCGTACCCGGACGGGCCATACCGATCTCATTACCGGCATCGTCAGTTATATGAACCACCCTGTAAGTTCCATCGATTATCTTCTCTTTTATAGGATAGATGCCTTCCAGAACTTCATCCCTGTATATTGGATTGAATGTTTTAACCATTACCTCATCCGCGGCATCCGCTCCTTCAAACCTGTATCCGGCGAATGACGCCCTCTTTATGTACGGGACACCGCTGAATCCAAGTTCCCCGAATTCATTGAACAGGTCATTCGTATAAGGCCTGTGGCTTATAAGATCGAGCTCCTCGAGCCAGAACGGAAGGTTCTCATCAAACTCCGGGGTCCCCGCGAGGCTCACAGCGTGTTTATAGATCCTTGTTGTATTGGCGCAGTGATAGAGGGATTTCATCCTCCCCTCAATTTTGAAAGCGTCAACCCCGGCGTCAACATACTCCTCCAGCCTGTCTATAAGGGCAAGGTCCTTGGAGGAAAGAATCTCTGTGCCCCTGGCATGTTCTATAATATCAAGGTAATTGCCCGGCCTCTTCTCCTCTATGAGAGAATACTTCCACCTGCAGGGCTGAGAGCAGTCACCGCTGTTCGCGTCCCGACCTGAAAGATATCTTGAGAGCAGGCACCGCCCTGAATAAGCGATACATAACGCACCGTGAGCAAAGACCTCTATCTCTGCGCCGGTATGTTTTTTAATCATTTTAATCTCTTCAGCTGTTGTTTCCCTGGCAAGGACTATCCTCCTGAACCCGGCATCCATCCAGAATTTAACAGCAAGGTGATTAAGTGTATTCATCTGTGTCGAAAGGTGAAAGTCCACACTGATTCCCGAATCTTTCAGAAGCATCATCATTCCCGGATCTGAAACCATTACGGAATCAAAACCGAGGCCGGCAATCTTTTCTATAAAATCCCCGGCTTTCTTTATATCCTCTTCATGGAGATAGGAATTAAGAAGAAAGGTTGTTGTTACCCCGTTTTTGCGGCAGAATTCAACCCCTTCTTTAAGATCATCATAGCTGAAATTATCAGCCTGCACCCTGAGATTAAACTCGCTGCCGCCGAAATAGACATTATCGGCCCCGTATTTAACCGCAAACTTCAGTTTTTCAGGATTTCCCGCAGGTGATACTATATCAATTTTCTTCATCAATAAGCCTCTGTGAAAAGTACGGCCATTATTTATTCAAGGTAAAAAGCTGTCAACTTCTCATTTAAATTTAATATCCGCTATTATCCTGTCCATGTTGGGGAGTGTTAGATTGTCCACCTTTTTCCCCCTCACAGGTAATGCCCCGAATTCTGACATAATCTTTTTATTGCCCGCAGCTGTGGGCGGGTATTCAGCGTATTCCGTTGTATAAAGCGGGATTTCCAGGCTGTGCGCGGATTTCGCCGCCTCGAAGATCCCTCCATCTTCAGGAGCCTCAACAATAAACACGGCGTGTGAAAGCGCGCAGATCACCCTGTTGCGGATATAGGCTGCATATATGTCAGGAACGTGATCCGGCTGAAAAATCGATACAGCGGCCATCCTTGATGGATCATAAACATGTTTTATAGAATCAGGTATGTTGAGTTTTAAAATACCGTAGGGGAGAAAAGCCGATGTTATCCCCCCGTTTTCAAGAGCCCCCCTGTGCGCGGTAAGGTCAGCGCCGCTGGCGAATCCGCTTATAACATTTATATTCCTTGAAGCAAGTTCTCTTGCCGCGTTATATGCTATAAACTCACCCCTGCTGCTGATATTATTATCCCCCAGTATAGCTGCGCCGCTGATACTCAGCAATTCACTGTTGCCGTATAGATACAGAAACGGGGGGATATGGTTTCCGAGAACAGAGTGAAGTCTTTCCGGGTATTTTTTTGAGAAAAAGGGTATAACCTCAATACCGGCATCAATGAGGTGTACATTCTCCTCCTCCGCCTTCTGAATATTTGACGAAGCTGCACCGAAAGCGGCGATGGTTTTATCGTTAAACTGAAACTCCTTTTTAAGCTCCTCCGTGGTAAGTTCAAAAAGGTCTGAAATTGAAATCCCGGTTTCAGATATCTTCTTATAAATATCCCTGAGACTTGCGGGACCTATTCCCTGAACCCTTTCAAGGGCTATCCAGTATTTTGTACTGTTCATTTTTTTTCATCCGGATGTTTTAGCGTTAGATAGTAGACAAGGCGCGGTGTTGAGTCAAGGACTAAAAGTCCGGGATCATTCTACAGGATTCTTTATCCGCTCCTGCACCATAGAGATAAGGTTCAGGTATTCCCTCTGTGCAAGCAGGTGGTTTTTTACAGTTTCATTTTTTTCGAATTCCGCTTTTAAAAGCTCCATCTCCGCGACGCCGGGCCTCTCTGAAGAATCTCCTGATGTCAGGCTGTTATTTATATTTCTCCCCATCATTACAAGTTCAGAAAGAAGTTTCTGCGCCCCGGCATCATCTTTCATCTTTTCAAGGCTGTCCAGATACCTTCTGGTTATCTCATGATTGTTTATAAGTTCCGAGAGTTCCCTGGCTTTTGCAATTATTTCATCATAGTTTTCCATAAATTACCACAGTATATCCATGGGATTAATAAGACGACCGTTATGCCATATGGTGAAATGAAGATGAGGCCCGGTTGACAGTCCTGTTGATCCCACTCGTCCTATAACTTTACCCGCTTTAACTTTCTGCCCCGGCTTCGCGTAGATCACAGACATATGCCCGTAAAGGGTCCTGTAACCGTCTCCATGATCTATTATTACAGCTTTACCGTAGCCGCCATTCCATCCAGTGGCTACTACCACACCTCCTCTTGCAGCGCCGATCAGCGTTCCCCGGGGTGCTGCGATATCAAGGCCGTTATGAAATTTCTTCCTGCGAAATATAGGGTGCCTTCTGTTACCGAAAAAAGAACTAAGCCTCCCCCCGAGCGGTGACCGGAAAAGTTCTCTCCGCCTGTATTTCCCCGCAAGACTTGCAGTCATATTATCCGCGGAAGGTTTTGCATCGCTTATAAAAACAGCAATGGGTTTCCTCTCTTTTTTCAGCTTATAATAAAACGAATAAAACACCGGGAGTTCCTGAACCTCAATATTCTTCACATCTGTTTCATGATACCCGGCGAGGGTCTCGATATCATCAAGATCTCTTATAAATTCAATAACCCCTGATTTAGAGGGTACAACAACTTCATGACCCCTCCTGGCAAGAAGATCCTCCCAGAAAATATTAGCACCTATAAGAGTATCTATAGTAACTCCGGCATCCTTTGCCATCTTCCAGAAGTTATCACCCGTTTCAACAGTAACAAAATTCATGGTAACATTCTTAAAAATGACCTCATTTTTAAGAAATTTTGTATATTCCTCTTCGGTACTGAAATAACTTCTGGCATTATGCCTTATGTCTCTTTGTTTTTCGGCTCCTTTACCTGGAGGAAAGGACAAACCGGCAATTACAACAAGTGAAGTCAGTACAGTTATTAATTTCTTTCCGTGCATAATTAATCCCATTTTTAGTCTGATAATATCATAATCTGATGTTCTGAAACTTTGAGCCAATTCCGGAGATTATATAATCCTTCAGGATTCCGCATGATAATTTAAAGCGTGTGATTTTCCGAAAAAAAGCCGTCAGTCTGGATGCTGGAATTCTTATTTATATTTTTATATATTATAAACTGATATATCTTCCGGGGTCAAGAATTTTATTTTCTGAGGTTAACTCCGGTGTTTTTTAAGAGACTCAACCATCTCCCTGAAAAGTGCATAGAACTCCCTTAGCTGGTCCCTGTCACGCAGATCCCGGGGGGCCGGCATTTTCCCTTCTATTATTTCTTTCATATAACCTGACATTACATGAACCGGGCCGGTAATCCTGTGTGTTATTCTTATAATCAAAAAGAAAAGAACAATACCCTGAAGCACAACACAGACAACAAGTGAAATAAGAAGAAGTCTATTGTTACGGTTTATCCTGTTAATATTATAAAGATTATGCTCATGATTTCTGGAAAGGAACTCTGCTATTTTACCATAATCTCCTTCATTAATGCAGTTCACCGTTGTATCCTGCATAACCTGAAATATATTTTTTTCAATTATATAAATATTATTTAATTTTTCATTATTATAAACTATAGTTGAAGCTATTGCTGCTATAATTATAAGTGAAACTGCCGCTGTAAGACCGACAACGGAAAATGCCGTTCTTAACTGAAATTTTTTATCAATAATGTACTTCTTTCTTTTTGCTTTTGGCATTGAATGAACCTCACAGCAGAATTCTTAAACCGGTTTTTTAATGTATAACGAATTTTATCTTCTACACAAAAAAAAGATACTAAAAAAAATATTTCATACAATCCGCTGACCCCATCATCCTGAAAAAAAGCCTCAAGGGAAGTCCTATAACATTGGTAACAGACCCGGAAATTGAATCAACTACAATCTCTCCATGTTCCTGGGCAGCGTATGATCCGGCCTTGTCCCTGTAATTTATTAAATCAAGATAACTGTTAATACCATCTGCATCAAGTTCTTTAAAACGCACATCTGATATATCATATACCGATTCCCTGCTTATTACCCCTCCTGAAAAATAAACCAGGCAGAGTCCCGTTATTACGGAATGCTCCCTGCCGGCCAGGAGGCTCAGCATGGAAAAAGCCTCATCTCTGGAAGCAGGTTTTCCGAGTATAATCCCGTCTATAGTAACAATGGTATCAGCCGAAAGATAAAGGGCATCCCCCCTTCCTCCCGCGAGAACAGAATCCATCTTCTCATTCACTATTCTTAAAGTGTAATCTGCCGGATTTTCACCTGGTATAACAGTTTCATCAATATGAGGGGGAAGAATTTCTATTTCACTGAAAAAAGATTCCAGTATCTCCCGTCTCCTGGGAGACCCTGAAGCCAGAATAAATTTCATTACTTGAGTACAACCTTTTCATTTATCTTGTAAACACTGGTAATATTTTTAACCTTTTTAATCCGTTTTATTATTTCATTCAGATGTTCATTGCTTTTGACTTCCAGTATAAACTTAAGCAATGCGTTTCCGCTTCCTGTAAGCTGCGCCTCGACTTTAATTATATTCGATTTTGCCAGGGCTATCTCATCAGTTACATCTTTAAGAAGGCTCGGCCGGTCAATGGCCTCAACAGAAAGCTTTATAGGGTACTTGTTCGTATCATTCTTGTCCCAGATAATATTAATAAATCTTTCCTTCTCGCTTTTCAGCCTTTCAAGTGAAGGGCAGCTCTTTCTATGTATGGTTATTCCCCTCCCCCTTGTTATAAAGCCGACTACTTCATCACCCGGGATCGGCTGACAGCACTGGGCAAGCTTTATCATTACATTACTAGTGCCCTCAATGCTTATCCCTATATTACGATCACCTGATATGTTTTTTATCTTAATCTGTTCATCTTCAGGGATTGTAACGCTGGCTTTCTTGACCTCACGTTTCTTCTCTTTCTTCTTCAGTTCCTCTTCTGTTTTGCTCAGGTCATCGTTGTGTTTTCTCAGCCAGTTTCTTATTTTATACCTTGCAGCCCCGGACTTTACGAACTTGAGCCAGGCATCAGAGGGACGGGCGTTTTTATTTGTTATTATATCAATTATATCACCGCTTTTCAGTTTTGTCCTGAGGGGCACCATTTTATTGTTGACCTTGGCGCCGGAACACTTGTGACCCACCTCGGTATGGATGGCATATGCGAAATCCACGGGAGTGGCCCCCTTTGCCAGCTTGATTATCATTCCCTTGGGAGTAAAAACAAATATCTCGTCCTCGTAAAGGTCCATCTTTACTGTTGAAACAAAATCTCTTGTATTCATCGAATCAAGGTTGATTCCGCTGAAGGAGTCAAGGATTGACAGGTTCTTATAATCACGCTTTGTCCCCTTGCCGTCCTTATAGACCCAGTGAGCCGCAATTCCCATTTCAGCAGTATTATCCATTTCCCGTGTTCTTATCTGGACCTCAAGAGGAACCCCATCCGGCCCTATAACAGTTGTATGAAGAGACTGGTACATGTTGGTCTTGGGAACAGCAATATAATCCTTGAACCTCCCCTCTATCGGTGACCATAGTGAATGGACTGTACCGAGAATCGCGTAACAGTCCTTTACTTCATCAGTTATAACTCTTATTCCCCTGATATCGAAAATATCATCAAAGGTTTTTCCTGACACCTGCATTTTGCGGTAAATTGAATAATAGCTTTTCGCCCTCCCCTTGACCTCTATTTTTATCTTCAGTTCATCAAGTTTGGAGGTAAGAATATTACGTACATTATCTATATATGCTTCCACTTCGTTCTGTCTCAGGGCAAGTCTGTTTTTAATATCATCAAACTCATCCCTGTTAATCACATGAAAAGCTATATCTTCAAGCTCGGCGGCGATCCTGGATATGCCGAGCCTGCGGGCTATGGGGGCATATATATCCATTGTTTCTTTCGCTATGCGGAGTTGTTTGTGTTCAGGCTGAAACATTATGGTGCGCATGTTGTGAAGTTTATCGGCAAGCTTGATTATTATTACCCTTATGTCCTTGATAGTGGCAAGGAGCATCTTTCTCAGGGTTTCGGCCTGGGCGTGAGACCTGGACCGGTTTTTTAGAGAGGAGATCTTGGTAACGCCATCAACAAGCATGGCAACCTCCTCGCTAAACTCCTTCTTAATGTATTCATACGAATAGACAGTGTCCTCTATTACATCATGAAGAAGTGCGGCACATATAGTTGTTGTATCGAGTTTAAGCATCGCGAGGGTTATCGCAACTTCAAGGGGGTGTATAATATATGGTTCTCCTGAAAGGCGTGACTGCCCTTCATGAGCGCTGAGAGCAGTCTCATATGATTTCCTCACCATTGTTATATCAGTTTCAGGATCATTATCGAGTATAAGCCCGATGAGGGTGTCGATGTCTCTCTTTCTGATTTTTAATTCAAATGCTGTCATATTATAACATTATATAGCCCGAACTCTTATTAATATAATAATAGATGTAATTTTAATACAGTATTTATTACTTAAATATTTTCCAGGTTGAAAACCGCTCTCACTGCTTTTATTTCAGCAGGATTACAGTCGTTCATCTTCTTAAACTAAAAAAAGTTTATAAATTATAACTGATTTTTTTACAGCTTATAAGTTACATACGATTTTTTTTCATCAGGGACAAGTCAAGACATATATTTAAAATTTAATGTTTTTCTCAAATTCCTGAAAAACCCGCCGTTCGGGCTCAAGATCCAGAACCAATGCGACGATAATAAAAAAAAATCTGGACACAAAAAACATTAATGGCAAGATTCTGCAGACATATTAATTTAACCATAGTCCTCACAGCGCTGGTAATAACTCTTCCGCTTAAAGGGGAAGGCCCGCAATTCCCTGAACATATAGCGTATAATATAAAAACGGAAAGGATAAAATTCTCAAACGACTCAATAAAGATCACATGGAAAATGAACAGCAGCTTCAACGGTGAATTCGTTGTGGGGAGAAGCGAAAAAGAATTTAATAACGCTGAAGATGTGCTCAAGTCAGAACTTATTGGTGTGTTTTATTCAGGCCAGGACGGGCTCCTTATTGACAGAAACTTAAGGCAGGGGAGAAACTACTACTATATAGTAATATCAAAGAATCACCTGCTCAAAAGAAAATTTGATATACTTAAAAATATAAACTGCACCTCCTCACCTCTTTATATCTTCTCCGAGCCGGGGATTGTTAAAGATATATCTGCCGAAATGCAAAAAAACAAATCAATAGAGATCGAATGGGACAATCCGGGCGGAAGCGGATTAAAATTCAACCTTTACAGAAGCAGAAGCGTAATTAACGCCACCGCAGAACTTGAAGTGGCGGAAAAGCTTATCACAACCGATGATGATGAGTATACTGATAAAAATATATCTGAATATGTATCATATTTTTACGCAGTAACAGTTACCGACAAAAACGGGATTGAATATTTTAATCCACAGCCAGATAAAAACTTCACCACAAACGGTATTTATCTCAAAGGCAAAACACTTGCCACTCCCCTGAATGTAGGCGCATACCTGAGCAACAACGACTCTATTATAGTTAAATGGGAAAAGGCCACTTCCCGAACCGGGAAAGAACTGAGCGGTTACGAAATTTACCGTTCCGAAGAGATGATCAACTCACTGCTTAAACTGAAATTCGCAAGGCTGATGCAGATAGTAAACACTGACACAATAATGTATAATGACAGAGAACCGGGACCGGGAAAATTTTATTACGCTGTTTTCGCCAGGTACAGCGACGGAACAGTGGACATAAATTTTGAAGATGAAAGCAGTTATACAAAAGCACCGGTCATTATAACCCACCCGTACAGGATTACAGCGCTTAGTTCAGAAGTAGATGAAAGCCGGATAATACTGAGGTGGAACTACAGCGGCAACACAGGAACAGAGACTGTGGGTATATTCCGGAAAAAGATGATCCCTTTAAATTCAAGAAAAATCATGAGCGATGATTTTATAGGAACTGAAAATATAAAATCAGGAAGGTTTATTATACCATACCCTGAAACAGGCTCTCACTACTATGGCGTAATAATTAAAAGCAATGATATACTTACTGAAATAAAGCCTGGTATAAACGTCACGAGCGGGGCAATACTGGTAAAAAAAGACCGGGAAAGCGGTAAAAGTGAAATCATAAAAAAAGAACGGCCCTCAGGTAAAGGCTCACTTCACTATGGCATCACAGACAGGGACCTTGACAATATTCTGAAAAACCTGTTCTACAGAGAACAGTACCATTCGGCCTCAAAAGAGCTGAAAAAATATATAGACGGGACCGATAATGATTATAACAGGGCAAAAGCAAGGCTGTTTCTTGCAAGGACTTACATTGAACTGAAGGAATACAGGTTAAGTATTAACATTCTTAACAGCAGCGATGTTAAAACAAACTTTCCTGAAGAGGCAAAATTCTGGTCTGAATTTGCCATGGTGCGTTTAAAGTAGAAATTCAATTGTCTTTTAAAGATATAATAATTATATTAAATTTAATATAGGCAAGTTTAATTTGTTTTGTATGAGGAGATTAAGATGAAACAGTGGATTCTGGCAGGAGTTATACTGATTTTTATGGGGATAGGCCTTTTCGCTTATTACGATTCTTTCGTAAAACCTGAAAGAGAGGCAAAGGAGCTTATTGTTGAGGCAAAAATGTCGTATGAAAGGGGTACTGCTGAATCGATAAACAAGGCTATCGATATATTTACCAGGATAATAGCGAGATACCCTAAAACAGAATCCGCCTTTGAAGCCTATTATTATATTGCACAGGGTTACGAAAAACTGAATCTCAACAGGCTTGCCTACCTGAAATATATTTACCTCCTCAAAAACAACAGCCGGATCCCTGTGGAAACCGAACATGATATCAAAGCAAGGGTGGCCAGGCTCAAGATAATGAAAAGATACGATGAGGAGGGAGTACACCAGCTTCTCGGGCTGCTTAACTATACAGAGAACAAGGACTTCAGAAGCCGTGTATATACTGAACTTGGACACACCTACCTTAAGAAGGGGGAACTTAATAAATCCAAAAGGATGTTTGATCTTGCGCTTTCTGAAAACGGCAATAATGAGGAAGCTATTCTCGGAAAAGCCAGGACCTACAAACGGATGGGCAAAGATACCATGGCCTACAATCTCTATGACCATTTCCTCAAATATTATTCAAATTTCAGCTACTATACTGATGATATAACAAAATCATATAACAGACAGCTTTATGACAGTGGAATCAATAATTACAGGAGGGGGAGATATTATCCCGCCATAGAATATTTCAGGAAATACCTGAGACAGTTTCCGGGAACATACAGATCTGAAAATTCCCTCTACTGGATTGGCGAATCGTATTTCGCGCTGAAAAAATATGATACCGCTGTTGCATACTTTAAAAGGGCCCGCTCTAACGGGTACTACCACAAAGACCAGGACGCCATGATCAAAACAGGCTATTCATATTTCATGGCAAAAAACTATGATCTAGCGACAAGGGAATTTCAGGCTTATCTTGACGCTTATCCAAACGGAAAATACGTGACAAAGGCAAAGCAATGGAAGAGCATGAGCACAAAGGAGATGCTGTATAAATACAGAAAAGATGACACGATAATTCAGGATGAGGATCTGAAAGAGGAATCTGAGGATACTGAAAAAACCGGAAACGGTTTTTATCAGGGGAACTCAAAAACAGTTAAAGCTGATTTCGATATAAACAGTAAAAAGGACGATTATTATGATGATAATGATCAGGCTGGATACGAAGAAAATATGGCCGAACTATAATATACGCAGCAATAACCAGTTAAAAAAAGACCGCTTTTTTTATAGCGGTCTTTTTTTATAAAGAAAATTCTAAGGCCTCTCCTGTATATACACATTGAAGTCTTTTAAGACCTTATTCCTCCAGACTTTCAGGCTCACCCTGCTCCCTATTTTTTTTGTGCTTATAATCCTGACCAGCTGAATCCCGTCCTTCACACTGGTATTATCGACTTTAAGTATTACATCCCCCTCTTTAAGTCCGCTTTTCCAGGCAGGGCTTTTATTTACAACTCCCCCCACGAGAACACCTTCATTATTTTTTAGCCCCAGCTGCCTGGCGTGATCTGCAGTGAGCGGGGCTATCTTTATACCTATAAATCCGCGTTTGACTTTACCGTACTTCTTTATCTGTATTATCGTATCTTTTGCATTATTAATCGGTATGGCGAAACCTATCCCGATATTACCTCCGGTCCTTGAATAGATCGCCCTGTTGACCCCTATAACCTCTCCGTCAATATTGATAAGGGGGCCGCCGGAATTACCCTGGTTTATTGCAGTGTCTGTCTGGATATGCACATTGCCATTGGGATCAAGCTGGTTACGCCCTGTGGCGCTCACAACTCCCGATGTATAGGTCTTGTCAAGTCCGAAGGGGTTCCCGATGGCGACAACAATATCCCCTACCTTCACATTATCGGAATTGCCGAAATAAACAGGCTTGAACGTCCCTCCCCCTTTAATCTTCAGAAGGGCTATATCTGTCACCGCATCAGATCCTATAATCGCGGCATCGTATGTTTTAGATGAAACAGTCACTGTAACAGTATCAACATTCTGAACAACATGATGATTGGTACAGATGTAACCATCACTGGAAATAATGAAACCGGTACCAAGCCCCCTGGCCTTTCTTGTTTTCGGAGGCGTCTTCTTCATACCGAAAAATTCTCTGAACACAGGATCATCCATAAAGGGGTTGATAGCCTTTACATTAACTGTTTTTTCAGTGCTTATGAAAACGACCGAATCCCTGTATTCATTATATATATCATGATAGGTGTTCTGAAGTTCATGAACAATTGAATTGGATGAATTCTTTTTAAGGGGTGATTCTTTTTCTGTTTCAGAGAGAAAAGATGTATCAGCCATAAGGGCTGAGGATGCAATCAGGACTGATGCAATAACTGCTGCGAATTTCTTTATCATTTAATTACTCCTTGTATTTTCTGCAATGGCCGGGGCTTTTAAACTCCCCCGGCCGGCATGAATAATAAGGCAATATATTTATTACAAAATTAAGAAAAGAATTTCACTTTCATGTTACATCAGTATCGGATCAGTCTCCTTCAAACTCGATGAGATAGAAAACTTTATAACCCTCATCAGCAAGACGTTTTCTTCCCCCCACATCAGGGAGATCTATTATAAACGCCATTTCAACCACCTCACCACCGAGCTGTTCAGCGAGCTTTGCTCCTGCAAGGGCAGTACCGCCTGTGGCAAGCAAATCATCTATAAGGAGTACCCTGTCACCTTTTTTAATCGCGTCAGTGTGGATTTCCAGGGTACTTTTCCCGTATTCAAGCTCATATTCATGGGAGATCGATTCGGAAGGAAGTTTGCCCGGTTTCCGCACAGGAATAAAACCCTTACCAAGAGCAAAAGCAAGAGCGCCTCCAATAATAAAACCGCGCGCCTCCATCCCCATAATGTAATCAAAATCATAATCCCTGTAACGCTCTATGAATTTATCTATTACCTCTTTAAAACCTTCCGCATCCTTTATTAACGTGGTTACATCCCTGAACATAATTCCCTTTTGCGGAAAATCAGGTATGGTTCGGACTTTTGACTTAATAGGCATTTCCGGCTCCTTGTTCTCTTTTTTAATCTGTTTAAATCATATAATATACACACCATTATTGCGCTGCCCGGCATAAAAATAATGCCCGGCAGAGACCTGATTTGTATGCATTATCAGGGGAAGTATGTCAAATTTTTTTTAAACTCCACTGGTAGAGAAAGATAGACAGGGCCACTGAAGCATTCAGGGATTCAATATTATCAGAGAGGGGTATCGATACAGCTCCGGCTTTAAGTTCATCCGGAAGCCCGGGTCCCTCTATACCGGGAACAATTATAAACTTCTCCGGGAAATCAACATTGTAAACAGGGGTGCCTGACCTGTCAAGGGTGTACACATCGACTCCTTTCTGCGTCAGCAAATCAGATAAATTATCAAGTGCAGGCCCGCGGAAAAACTCCATCTCAAATACCGCTCCTGCCGATGACCTGATGCTCCTGGGATGAAACGGATTTGCCGCATCACGGGTGAGTATTATCCTTGAAACTCCGAATCCCGCTGAAGACCGGACAGCTGAGCCCACATTCAGGGGGTCCTGAAAGGGGATTACAGGATTACACCCTCCAACGACTGATCCGTCCCATTCCCGAATCTCCGGGAGACCGGCAATGAGAAGCGGTACCCTGATCGCTGAAGTATCTATTTCATTAAAAAGTGATTTCTTTAAAATAAAAAGCCCTCCCCTGCTTCTGAAATCTGAAAGGATTTCGTCAAAGGAGGGGTCTGTCTCAACATACCCGTCCGGCAGAATTATCTTTCTCCCTTCGCCGGTATTACGCATTAAAAAATCACGTATAATCTTCTTACCCGGGATTGCTATGGTGTTTTCCTTCTTAATACCCTCACCGGAAGAAAGTTTTCTCAATTCTTTGAAAGTTTTATTATCTTCTGAGGTTACAGCTATTCCGGGAGTTTCATTCTCAATTTTCATTATCCTGTAAAGTTTGCGGAATGAATCCTTCCCCTTTCTGAAAAAGAGAAGGCGCCTCCTGTATTCAGTTCCCGGAAGTGTGTACTCAACGTCAGTCTCCAGTGTAAAAAGGTCACTGTTTCGTTCGGAAAGATTTTTAATATCCCCGTCAGCGTCAGGTCCTTTAAGAAGTATGACAGCTCCTCCCGCAGGAAGAAAGTGCTCCACCCTCTCCAGTGTAACAGGCGCGTCTTCAAGAGCACGGGTAACAACGCCCTGGACATCAAAAAATGATTTCTCTGTGACCTTATGCGGATAGAATTCGACACCTGCAAGCCCCAGCTCAGACACCGCAAGTTTAAGAAACTCCACCCTTCTGCTTCTCTGTTCAGCAAGAATAATTTTAAGTTCAGGATTCATTATCTTGAGGGGGATTCCGGGAAAACCGGCCCCTGTACCGATATCAACAATTGAAGGGGGAAGCTTAATATATTTAAGGCAGTAAATGGAATCTATGAAGTGCTTAATGACAAAACCGTCCTCCCCTTTTATCCTGGTAAGGTCGTTGTCATCATTATTTTCATTTATGAGGGTATAGTATTTCGCGAACTGGGAAACCTGCTTATCGGAAACCTGTATTCCGGCCTCTCTGAAAAGTTCCCGGATTCTTTTTTCAATCATTTATTATACCATGCCGGTTATATTACTTTAAGCAATTTAACCGGCATGGCTGTTATTGTCTACAATTTTAAGGGATCAGGCCATTTCCTCGACAACTTCTTTACCTGGAACCACTCCCCATATAGCCGGACGTATAGCCTTTGTCGGGCACTTTTCAAGACAGACCGGATCTGAACATTTCTCTTTACAGATCGAACTGTCAACTATAGCAATAAAATTCTCAACCTTAATAGCACCGTAGGGGCACGCTTTAGCACAGAGGCCGCAGCCTATACATCCCGCTTTACAGTTCTTTCTTACAACCGCGCCTTTATCTTTTGAATTACAGTTTACCTTAACCATAACCTCAGGAGATACAAGGGTGATTACCGACCTTGGACATACAGTAGCGCATTTACCACATCCTGTACATTTATCAGGATTAACCACGGGTATACCTTCAGGGCTCATCCTTAAAGCGTCGAACATGCATACCTTTACGCATGTGCCGTAACCGAGACACCCGTATGTACACCCCTTATCTCCGCCCTGAAGCATATTGGCTGATACACAGTCGGAAATACCTTTATAAAGGGAAGTTCTTACCGCTTTCTCATAAGTTCCGCCGCATTTGATGAAGGCGATTTTAGGCTCCATTGCTTCAGCCACCTTACCTGTAATTCTGGCGACTTCCTGCGCAACCTTGTCCCCGCCGGGAGTACAGAGATTGGGCGGAACATCGGCATTAACTACAACCGCTTCAGCATAAGCCGCGCAGCCGGGATAACCGCAGCCTCCACACTGGCCCTTGGGCAGGGCATCTTCAACTTCATGGATCCTGGGGTCAACTTCAACTGACCATTTTTTATTAGCAAATGATATGAACAGGCCGAAAAACAGGCCGAGTCCAACCATTGTAAAGAATGCATAAATTGCTGTTATCATATCTGCTCCTTTATGAAATTATAACGGAATCATACCGCTGAAACCCTGGAAAGCAAGGGCAAGCAAACCCGCAAGTATAAAAGCTATACCGAGTCCCTCAAGGCTCTTCGGTACATCTGAAAACTGAAGTTTCTCCCTTAAACTTGCAAACAGGATAAGAGCAATGGCAAAACCGGTACCTGATCCGAGAGCGTTAACAGTACTCTTTATAAAATTAAAATGCGCTTCAGAGTTAATAATCGGCACACCGAGAATAACACAGTTTGTAGCAACCAGGAGAAGATAAATTCCCCAGATATTATAAAGAGTAGGCATAAACTTCTTTATCACCATTTCAAGAAGCTGAACAAATACCGCTATTACCACAACAAAGACAATCATCCTCAGAAAATAAAGGCCAAGCGGAATGAGAATGAAATATTCAATGACCCATGTAAGCATTGAGCTCATGGTTATAATTGAAATTATCGCTACCCCCATACTTGTAGAGGCATGAAAATTCTTGGATACCCCGAAAAATATACAAAGACCAAGGTATCGGGATAAAACAAAGTTATTAACTATCGCTGCGCTCAAAAAGAGCAGAAAATATTCTGTCATACGTTACCTCCGGCAGTTGCTGCGGCTCTCTCCAGTTTTTCCTTCTTTCTCTTTTCAGAGAGATTAAGTACACCGATGATAAAGCCTATTACAATAAATCCCCCGGGTGCAAGAATTACAACAAGAGGAGGATGATACCAGCCGCCAAGCAGCTGATAACCAAAAAATGAGCCGTTACCGATTACCTCCCTGATCCCGCCTATTGTTACCATACCTATGGTGAAACCTGCTCCCATTCCGAGACCGTCCATCATTGCAGGTATTACCTTATTCTTGGCAGCAAAGACCTCTGCCCTGGCCAGAATAATGGCAAATACAACAACCAGAGAGAGATAAATTCCCAGCTCTTTAAAGAGAACCGGTAAAAAAGCCTCAAGCACCAGCATCGCCACGGTAACGATAGTGGCTATCGATATTACCATGACCGGCACCCTTACCTTGGGATGTATTACATTCCTGAAAAACGAAACCGATATATTGTTGCATGTTATAACAAACATTACCGTAAGTCCCATCCCCAGCGCGTTATATACATTTGAAGTAACAGCAAGCGCGGGGCAGAGGCTCAGTGCAAGCCGGAAAATCGGGTTCTCTACAATTAGACCTTTAGTAAACTCCTTCCACAGATTCATCTGTACCTCTTATTTGCTTTCATTAAGATATTTTTCAAGTTCAATAAGGGCATTTTTAATACCATTTGTCACCGCACGTGATGTAATAGTCGCGCCGGTAATGGCCGTAATTTTGCCCTCCTCCTGAATCTTTACAAGTTCAAGCTGCTGGTACCCCTTGCCTTTAAACTGGTCGGCAAATTTAGGTTTGAAAGCCTGATCTCCAAGACCGGGAGTCTCCTTGTGGGAGAGAACCTTGTACCCGATCAACTTCTGATCAAGTGTTACTCCGACGAACAGCTTTACATGGCCGTCAAACCCTTTTTCACTTGCGTGTAATATATAAGCCGCTAATTCTCCATCTTTTTCAGCTTTATACCACTCCTCTTTTCCTTCAATTGGCGTGAAGGATGTCGCTTCAGGAACAAGTTCCTTCATCGACTGTTCCTTCATTCTTACTCTCTGAATCTCTGCAATGGGAGCTGTAAAATAATAGACAATCGCTATAATTACACCGGAGAGAAGGGCCGCAAGAGTCAGATTCAGAGTAATTTTAAACATACTGTTATCATTGTGTTCTGAATGAGCCATTTCTATCTCCTTGTAGCCGGTTCGGGAAGTGAACCGAATTTTTTCGGGTAAACAAACCTGTCAATAAGAGGTGTCAGCGCGTTCATGAGGAGTATGGAATAACATACACCTTCAGGATAACCTCCATAAAGCCTTATAAAAGTTGTGATAACACCGCAACCCACAGCAAAAATAATCTGACCTTTCGTAGTAATAGGCGTAGTTACCATATCTGTTGCCATAAAGAAGGCGCCTATTATAAGACCGCCTGATATCATATGAAGTATGGGGTCACCTGTAAAAAGCCCCTCCTTCCCTCCTAATATCCATGTAAGGAGGCCAACTGTACCTATCATAACAACAGGCACCTGCCACTTGATATATTTTTTTGCAATCAGTACAAGACCGCCCAGTATCAGAAGAACAGCTGAAGTTTCCCCAAGGCTGCCGCCCCTGTTACCGATAAGAAGCGCCTTGTACATTGCCGCCTGGCTGCCGAAAGAATCAACAAGGGCCTGATATCCCTGCTGTTTAAGTATCCCCAGCGGAGTGGCTGCTGTTACCATATCAAGACTGCTTATACTTCCCATGGCCCCTGAAAAATCACCTTTACTACCTATGCGCGATACCGCCCAGGTAGTCATTGCCACAGGATAACTTGCCATAACAAAAGCACGACCTATATGCGCGGGATTGAAAATATTATGCCCCAGACCGCCCATGGTATGTTTCGCGATTGCTATCGCAGCAAAAGCACCCACAAGGGGGATATACCAGGGTATATTAGCCGGAAGACACATGGCAAGAAGAAGACCTGTAAGTACCGCACTTCCGTCCTTTACGGTAATCTCCACCTTTCTCCAGTACTGAATTGCCGCCTCAAACGCAACACTTCCTATAATACAGATAAGCATTGTTATGAGTGCCGGCAGACCAAAATTTATAACCGAGAATATCGCAGCCGGAAGAAGTGTCAGATTAACAATCCACATTATCTTTGTTACACTTTCAGTGTCATGAACATGCGGAGATGATGTAACTATAAGTTTTTCCGGTGCCTGATTAACTTTACTGTCTTTTGGATCCATCATTTACTCCCTGTTTTTGATGCAGCTCTAAGCATCGCATTCTTTGCTTTCGACTGCCTTATATAGTGAACGATATTTCTTCTTGAAGGACATACATAATAACAGCAGCCGCACTCCACACAATCCATGAGATCGTAATCTGTCTGGGCTGTCTGATGCTGTCCTTTCTCACTCAGAATACTCAACACATTAGGCCTTAGCCCCATTGTACATGCCTCGACACAACGGCCGCACCTGATACACGCCTTCTCCGGCTGGTAGTCAACATCACCCTCCGCTATTGCGACTATACCGGATGTCGCCTTAATAGCGATTGAATCAAGGCTTACCTGGGCCATACCCATCATGGGGCCGCCCATAATAATCTTGCCGTTCTTTCCTGAAAAGCCGCCGCAGTATTCAAACATATCCTTAAAAGTAGAACCTAGTCTCACCATAAGATTTTTTGGATCTTTTACCGTATTGCCGGCAACGGTTACGACTCTCTCTATCAGAGGGATATTTTTCTCCACTGCATCAGCAACAGCCTTCAAAGTACCCACGTTCTGGACCACGCATCCCACGTCCATGGGGAGTTTTCCCGACGGGACTTCTCTTTCTGTGATGACTTTAATCATCATCTTCTCAGCCCCCTGCGGATACCTTGTCTCCAGTTCAGCAACCTGGATCGGAGTACCTTTACATTTTTCCGTCATCAGCCTGATTGCTTCAGGCTTGTTGTGTTCTATCCCCAGGTAGCACTTATTGACATTGAGGATTTTCATGACGATGAGGGTCCCCTTAATTATCTCATCAGGGAATTCAATCATCATCCTGTAGTCGGAAGTAAGATACGGCTCACACTCCGCTCCATTAACAATAAGCGTATCGATATTTTTGTCTTTAGGAGGAGATAGTTTAATATGAGTCGGGAAAGCCGCGCCTCCCATACCAACGATCCCGTTTTTGAAGATTATATCAATCAGTTCAGGAACATTGATATTCTCATAATTCCTCTCCGTCAGAAGGTTCTCCTGCCACTCGTCCTGCCCGTCAGATTCAACAACAATACAGGGAGACAGCCCGTAAACAGGGTGCATATAATTGCCTATCTCTGTTACTTTACCTGATGTGGAGCTATGCACAGGTGTGCCTCTCCCGTCCGGAGATTCAGCGATCATCTGTCCCTTTTTAACCTCGTCCCCCGCCTGGACAACGGGAACAGCAGGCTCCCCTATATGCTGACGTAAAGGGATAAACAGTTTAGAAGGAACGGGAAGATTTTCAATATTCTTCCCCTCTGTACTCTTCTTTTCATCATGCGGATGTACTCCGCCCTTTTTTATTTTAAGCATAGTTACCTCATTCACTCAATTACTTCAATTACTTGAGGAAAATTTGATTTGTTAAGCTTATATCTTTTATCATAAAAATATATGATAACAATCGCTACCGAAAGGAACAGAAACGCTCCAATAGTCATAAGCGCCGTCTGATTAAAATTCAATAATGCGGCAAGAAGAGATCCTGCGTAAAGGCCTGTAAAAATTGATAAAAGCGGAAAGAGGAAAAGCATAACAGATATTTTAATCATACTATCCTCAACCATGAGAAACCTGACCTTCTGGCCTACAGCTGCCTGAACAAAATTGTAAGCAACTATCTCCATGTTGGCAACATCACATGACTGACAGTTATCACAGTCCGCATGCCCTGATACCCTTATTTTAGCGAACTCACCGTCAAGCCTTAAGATAAACCCCTCCTGAAGATTATCATCTCTTGCGCTCTGTATATCATATTGCATATTTTTCTCCATCAATAATGGTTTTGAAAAAAAACCAATCAGCTGAAATTTTGTCAACCATGATAAATTCAAAATCAGCCATGTTTTTTTACCCGGGAATTCTCTAATATAATCCCATACTGCCTTAACCTTGAATTATGATTAAGTCTCCCGGGATCAGAAAAAGACCACCCGCAGGTCATCCCTGAATTTAAGCCTGTTTTCAAGCAATGCTGAGGCGTAAACTTTCATATCAGCATCCACAAGCACGGCAGAAATCCCTTCCATGGATGAAAGCATATTTTTTGTTTTATCCAGTCCGGCCACAAAAAACGCTGTTGAGTATGCGTCAGAAAGCACCGGCTCATTGCTGAAAACTGTAACAGAAATCAGCCCGGAATCGGCGGGATATCCGGTAGAAGGATTTATTATATGATGAAACCTTCTGCCATTTACTATTCTGAACCTTTCATAGTCGCCGCTGGTTGAAACGGATTCACCATCCTTCATAAAAAAAGTCGCAATAACAGAATTACCCCGGGGATCCTTTATCCCCCCCTTCCATGATCTTCCGTAATTACTCCCTATTACCTGTATATCACCGGCACAGGCCACAATAGCCCCTCTGATACCGGTTTTTCTCAGTTCAGAAACAGTTTTCTCTACAGCATACCCCTTGGCAACACCCCCCAGACCTATTTTTGTTCCATCTGCAAGGATTCTTATTGTCTTCCTTTTATCATCAAGCACTATATTTTTATATGATATAAGCGGAAGCAGGGACTTTATTATTTTATCATCGGGCGGACTGAAATCATCTTCAGAAAAATTCCAGATTTTTCCGGCCGAAGCCCAGGTTATATCGAACGCCCCGCCTGTTATTTCAGATATCTCAATAGACCTCTTTATCAGAGAATAGACTTCTTCACTGCACCTGAAAGGCCTGGAAACAGCATTATCATTAATTTTGAATATTTCAGATTCAGCATTATTCGGGTTGAAACTCTTCTGAATTTTTTCAACCTCTCTGAAACCGATCTCAAATAACTCAGCAACGTTCTCTCTGCTATCTGCGATTGTTATCC
The DNA here is from genome assembly GCA_036745755.1 of Spirochaetota bacterium. Lineage (GTDB taxonomy): Bacteria > Spirochaetota > UBA4802 > UBA4802 > UBA5550 > UBA5550. Next base: position 24,367 of record DAIOFM010000034.1, read on the forward strand.
TGACTTCCGTGCCGAGAAGCATGCGGCTCACCCTTGTGGTTTCATTTCCGCATGCAGTCAATAGAATCGGCAATGAAAGGATAGAAAGAGAAAATAAAAATTTTTTCAGCAAAACCTTAAACAAACCTATTATCAATTTATAATAAACGTATAATTTAATTTTAATCAAAAATTAGTTTCATATTATAATTATTATAATATTCAGGTATTCAAGCACCTAAATGCATATAAACTTATTTGTCAATAAATTTAAGAAATTTTAATGACCGGTATACTCACAGTGTTAATAAAAATTTAACCTTTAAAAAAAGATCCCTTTATACCTGTTTCAAGCGTTTTATTACCAGTCGGGACAGGAAACAGTCAGTTTTAAACGATCTTTACTCCTGCCGGAAAATAATAATTAATAGAAAGAAAAAAATCTAATTTTAATTTAAAAAAAATGCCTGATACTTAAAAATATCAGATAAATAGCCGCTGACACGCCATCTTAAATAACCATCTGAAGATCATTACAAAATACAACGGGCATTATAACTGCTTCATCTCCTCCTCGGCATACTTAAGATGTTCATACATTTTCTGCCGGGCCATTTCAACATCACGATTTCGTACAGCAACATAGACTTCATAATGCTGCCTGAAAAGAGTCTGCTGGTTTCCCGGCTTTTTAAAAAGTTTCTCTCTGTTAATTTTTATGGTTTTCTGCATAGTATCGGAAATAGTATTCATCAGCCTTACCATAAGAGAATTTTTCGATGCATGCACCAGTGAGAAATGAAATTTCCAGTCAGAGACTTCGCCGAGTGAAGACTTTTGCATCTCCCTTTCCATTTCATCAATAATCTTGCCCATTTTCCTTATATCATCATCAGTTGCATTTAAGGCGGCAAGGCCGGCAGCCTCAACTTCAAGCCCTTTTCTCACTTCAAGAATTTCAACAATCGTGTCCTGTTCCATGAGGAGAAGCATTGCAAGAGGCTGAATAATAGAATTAACATCACTCTGTTTTATATATGTACCCTCCCCGGATTTTATCTCCAGGAGCCCAAGCAGATGGAGTGCACTTAAAGCTTCACGGACTGATGCCCTGCTGACATTCAGATTTTCAGCAAGTACCCTTTCAGCCGGAAGTTTGTCCCCTGGTTTCAGATCACCTTCAGAAATCATAACTTTAATCTGTTCAACTATCTGTTCATATATTTTCTGCTGCTGAATAGGTTTAAAATCCATAGGCACTACCTCATGTAAATACGGGTTAAAGGAAGACTCCTTTACATGATATTTTTCAGGGCAATAAATTATTTGTCGAGAATAATAATTTCTGTCATCTTCAATTTTTTGATAATCAATCTTCATCGGATTCATTTCACTCCTTCTGATATGGTTATAATATTGCCATAATTAACATCTTTTAAATTCTGAATACAGAAACAATCTGCTTCAGATTTTCCGCAAGATCTGCGAGGTTTTCCGACCCTCCGGCTATCTCCTCAGAATTCCCTGCAATATTCTGAGCCACATCATTTATACTGCTGATCGATGCTACTATTTCACTGACCGCAATTTTATGCTCACCTGTTGAACAGGCTATTTCGTCAGACATCTCCCTTACGAGCTTAATTTTTTCACTTGCAGTGCTGTTTATATCCTTCTGACGCATCATTTGCTCTTTAATCAGGGCGATTTTGTTATCTATGGAATTAACACCGGTGATTATCTTTTCCGCTGCTTCGGTTGTATCCCTTACGGCACCAAAACCTGACTGAATTTCTGCGTTATTCAGATTAATCAGCTTCTCGATCTCCCTGATACTTGATGCAGTCTGATCTGCGAGTTTGGAGACCTCATCAGCAACAACGGCAAAACCCCGACCCGCCTCCCCTGCCCTTGCAGCTTCTATCGCGGCATTCAGGGACAGAAGATTTATATGTTCTGATATATCACTAATCATACCCAGTATGTTTCTCATATCATCAGAGCTCCGGGAGACATTTACCATACTCCGGTTCATTAGTTTCATTGACGTGTCACCACTTTTCGCTTCATCAGCAATTTTCTTTGACAGCTCGGATGCTTCACTGACCGTATTATAAACCTGGTTGATACTGTCAGACAACTCGTTCATAATTGATTTAAGTTTCTGCAGCATACTATTCTGCAGTTCTGAACCGTCGGAGATTTTATCCATTCCTGCAGAAATTTCTTCAGTAGTTGCTGTAATTTCCTCCGCAGATGACGCCTGGTTCTGTGTGCTGTCTGCAAAAGTCATGGTTACAGATGAAAGTTCTTCCGCAGAGGAGGAAAGCTCATCAGAGACATCCCTTATCTTTTCGATCATTCCTGCTATCTCATTTCTCATGTGAGTGCCTGCCAGGGCCATGGAGCCGATCTCGCCTTTATAATTCTCAAGAGATTGTATTTTTGCAGCTTCTTTGAAATCGAATTCAGAGATCAGAAGGACCAGATCCTTTATCCTTAAAATCGGCCTTACAATCCGCTTACCAATGGTAAATCCAAGGAAGGAGAAACATGTAATCAAAAACAGAGTGAATGCTATGATTGAAAAAATATCTCTCACCAAGTTATCTTTCAGGATTGATTTTTCCCTGTTGACCTTGATATCTATATCATCAACATAATTGCCTGTACCCACTGACCATCTGAAAGGCTCAAAGAATAATGAATACCCCCTTTTCATAAGAGCCTCAGTCTCTCCCTTTTTGGGGAACCAGTAGTTTGTAAAACCTCCCCCGGGCATTTTTGACGCCGCTATAATCTCCCTGATCATATAGAAGCCTTTCCTGTCCTGAAAGTCTATCCGGTTCGTCCCTTCTGTCTTGCTTCCGTAAAGAACCACATTTCTACCTTCTTCAGTGTCAGCCCAGAAATATCCTTCACTCTCATATCTGAGTTCCCTGAGCAGATCCGCACCCAGTTTTTTTGCCTGTATTTCATTAATGGAACCGGCTTCTTTCATCCTGTTAATCTGTTTAAGCATGCTTACAGATGTTTCCACCTGGGTTTTAATAACCCGGTCATAATTATCGCGGAGGATTCTGTCAGTATTAGCCACTGTATGCCGGTTTAATATTATGATTTTATAAATAAAAAATGACATAACCGATAGTGACGAAAGCATACATATTACAATAACTGTGAGTGTAAGCCTCAATGTTAACTTCATAAAATTCCTCAGGCCTCAGCTTATAGATTGAAAATCAAAAAATAAACATCTTAAAAAATCGTAAAAGCCCTTTCTCTTTACAGGGAAAGGTACTTTTACTCAGACTTATATTCAAAAAGGAGGTGAACAGTTTCAATCTTCTATCAGGGCAGCTATCAGTTCAAGAGTATGTTTAACCTCAATATTTTCTCCTGACTGATCGAGCCCCCCCCTGATCTGCATTACACATCCCGGGCAATCCATGGCGACCAGTGATGCCCCGGTATTTTTAATATTGGTCAGTTTTCTTTCCAGAATAGGCCTTGATATCTCAGGAAGCTTAATTGAATACGAGCCTCCCATTCCGCAGCACATATCACACTCGAACATCTCATTTATTTCATACCCGGCCTTACGGAGGATCTCCCGCGGCTCTTCGGAAACTTTAAGCGTACGCTTAAGATGGCATGAGTCATGATAGGTAAGTACTCCGGGGTTCTGGCCCTTTTTAAGCCTCAGGCGGCCTTCATCAACAAGCTGCTTCGCAAGGACTGAAAAGTCGATGGTTTTAGCGGAAAGCCTCTCAGCATCTGCAATAAATTCAGCCTGTCCCAGGCTTTCAAATGTACTTTTAAATTCATATTTCAGGGCAGCAGTACATGTGGGGCATGCTGATACTATATATTTCACATCATCCCTGAGTAGTGCCTTAATGTTATCCGCTGCGTTGTTTGCTGCGACCTCATAAGCCCCGTTATACCTCGCCGGGGCCCCGCAGCATGTCTGATCCTGCGGATAGACAACTTCGTATCCGGCCTTATTAAGAATTTTGACAAGTGCAACTCCCATCTCCGGATAGGCAAAGTCTATGAGACATCCTGAATAAAACCCGATCTTTTCAGCTGATGCAGGCTGTTTAATCTTTTTAAATTCATCCCTGAATGGTGTCGCAGCTATTGCAGGAAGGCTTCTCCCCTCCGTCAGATCAGAAAGGAAGAGAGGAAGGTGTCGTATATATCCCCCTTTAGAAAAAGGCTTCCCTGTTACGGAGGCTGTACGAAGCATGGCATGAAACATTTTACGGTTATTTACTATAGAAAATATTGCTTTCTGGGCAAGAGACTGCCCCTTTTCAACAACGAGACGTCTCCGGATCTCCAGAATCATTTCAGGTATGTCAAGCTTCCCGGGACAGACCTCTTTACAGTTTCCGCACTGTATACACAAACCCTGTATATCTTCGGAATTTCCAAGTTCTTCAAACCAGGCTGTAAGTATTGTGCCTATTCCACCGGTGTATGTACTTCCGAAAACATGTCCCCCCACCAGACGGAAAATCGGGCATACATTCAGGCATGAGCCGCACCTTATACACTGCAGGGCCTGGGCAAATTTCGGGTCCTTTGCCATTTCTGTTCTGTGGTTGTCCATGAGAACTATATGCAGGTCTTTCATTGTCCCGTCAGTGTTGGGAGTAGCACCGGTTATTACCGATACATAACTGGTGAGAAGCTGTGCTGTAGCACTCCTCGGCAGCGCGGTAAGTATGGGAACTACATCTTCAAATTTTTCGACAAACTTCTCTATACCCACAAGTGCAACATGTATTTTCGGGAGTATGGTTGTCATCCTGGCGTTACCCTCATTAGTGACAATAACGATACTTCCGGTTTCGGCAACAGCGATGTTCCCGCCTGTTATCCCCATGTCTGCTTCAAGAAATTTTTCCCTGAGTTCATTTCTTGCGACCTCAACCAGTCGCGGGATATCACTGCTCAGGCGTTCATGGATCTCCTTACTGAAGAGATCCGAAACCTCCTCCTTCGTCATATGTATGGCGGGCATAACCATGTGAGAAGGCCTCTGCCCCGCAAGCTGAATAATCCATTCCCCCAGGTCAGTCTCTTTTACTGATACACCGATCTCCTCGAGATGTTTATTCAGGTGAATCTCTTCGCTTGCCATTGATTTTGATTTTACGACGCTTTTAACATCGTTGTCACTGGCTATTTTAAGTATATAGTCGATTGCCTCCTGCGCACTGTCTGCCCTGAATACCTTTGCTCCACGGGCCTCAGCGTTCTTTTTAAATGTTTCGGCAAGTTCATCAAGATGGGCTGCGGCATATGCTTTTCTATCAGCAATAGTCTGCCTGAGTTCTTCAAAGTCGATCCCTTCATAAGCCTTCGCACGGTTTACCCTATATGCTTCTGAAAACTTTCCCAGCGCACCTGTGAGGACAGGATTATTTATGGCACTGTTTATTGACTTTTTAAATTTTTTTCCCATAAATATCACCCCTTCATCTCATCAACAAATACAATAACAAGTCTTTTGGGACCATGAACGCCTATGGTAAGCACTCTCTCTATATCAGCTGTTCTGCTGGGACCTGTTATGAATGCTATATAGTTACTTGTCTCCGGTCTGATCTTGCGGAACACCGCGGTTTTATCTTCAAGGATCATGTCCGTACCTATAACCGCTATATGAATCGCCGGGAGAGTAGAAACAAGCCGATTGCCAATGGAGGTCTGGTCTGCCACCAGAGAACCTGTATCTGCCAGGGCATATGACATTTCGCAGATACCGGCTAGTGAACCTGCTGCCAGTTCACGGTTTATTTCAAATTTAAGCCCCGGCAGCTTTTCACTGGCAGATTGTTTTTCATCACCCTTCAGGAATCCGGAATCGCTCCACACCGCATATGACTTATCACTGTCCGAAACACCCTCCGTCTTCAGGAAAGACAGAATAAAATCGAGAGCTTCAGTTCTGGTTTTAAACCTGTAAACTTCCGCACCGACACCTTCAGCTCTGGCCTTAAACTTTTCAAACATATGGACCTCCACGTTTCAGGTAGATCTTTATGCGGGAACTGCTGAATAATTTGCCCGGGAAAACCGTAAATTTATTCAATGCAGCCCGCATAAAGTCAGATAAAAAATTATGACCTGTTTTCTTTTTCTCCAGCCTTATACGACATTCCAAGAATCTGTATTGTGTAATACATTGGCAGATTCATTTCAAAACGGTTCATGCCGTCAGCAAGCTGCATGATACATGCCCCGCATCCCGTTACAACGGCATCTGCACCGGTTTCCCTGATAGCATCAGACTTATGACTGTGTATATCCATTGATAGATCGTAATGCGTAAGACTGAATGAACCCGCACTTCCGCAGCATCTGTCAGCATTTTTCATTTCAACAAATTTCAGCCCCGGGATTTTTTTAAGTATCTCCCTGGGGGAATCCTTGACTCCCATGCCCCGGTTAAGGTGACACGGGTCATGATAAGTCACAGTCATATCCAGCGTACCGAGTTTTGACTCATCGATACCTGTAACTTTCAAGATATAGTCGGAAACATCTATTATCTTCTCCGCCACCTTAACGGCCCTTTCCGCGTATTCAGGATCATCTTTCAGCATGTCCACGTAATGATGCTGGAAGGTTGTACCGCACGATCCGCATGAAGTGATAATATACTCAACATCGAGCCTGCTGAAAATATCGATATGGGATTTCGCCATCTTAAGAGCCGTTTCTGCATCGCCGTGTGCAAGTATCGGCATTCCGCAGCAGTGCTGTTCCTTCGGAGTTACAACTTCGACATTGTTTCTTTTCAGAACTTCAACAAGCTCCATGCCTGCTTTATCATAAAGAAAATTCATGCTGCAGCCCGTAAAGAAAGCCACCTTACCGGCCGGATTATCAGCTTTCACCACATCCGGGAGCTGTTGCCTTAAAGGCTTCACTGCCAGTGGAGGTATTATCCTTCTCATATCAAGCCCGAAGGGAAATCTGGGATGCGCTCCTGTCACGGATACATGTTTTCTGAATACAAGTCCCTGGAACCTGCTCCCCGCCTTCATGCCGAAGTTAAAGAGCCGGGGCCTCTTTATAACAGAAAATACAGCCTTCTTGACCGGATGCAGTCCCCTGTTTCTCACTATGGCAGCCCTTATGCCGAATATAATTTTGTCCACCCTTACTCCGCACGGGCATTTTGCCACGCATGCCATACAGGTCAGGCATAAACCCAGCCTGTCAGCAAACCCTTTGGTATATTCAAGTTTGCCGTTTAATACAGCATCTACCAGCCTTATTTTTCCGCGCGCAACAGCTCCTTCCTGTCTCTCTTCAAGATAGATCGGACAGACCTCCATGCAGTTGCCGCACTTCATACATTTCTGCAATTCTTCCCTTACTTCATCTATGGAATCATATATTGTCATAATCAGCCCCTCCAGAACATCTTGCCCGGATTCATTATATTATCAGGATCAAGGGCATCCTTTATTCTCTTCATAACAGCTATTCCTGAAGCACCGAACTGCATCTCCATGTATTTTGATTTTGCCATGCCTATACCATGCTCACCCGAAAGTGTACCGCCAAGGTTAATGGCAACCTGGAATATCTCATCCACGGCTTTATGTACTCTTTCCATCTCCTCTGAATCCGACTCATCAGTAAGTATTGTAGGATGGAGATTCCCGTCTCCGGCATGCCCGAATGAACCGATTTTGAGGTTATACTTTTCAGCGATCTCATTTATTGCCTTAAGCATATCCGGGATTTTACTTCTCGGCACAGTGGCATCCTCAAGAATTGTTGTCGGTTTTACCTGTGCCAGAGCAGGAAGGGCGGCTCTTCTTGCTGCAAATATGGCATCCCTGTCACTGTCACTTTCCGCCAGTTTGATTGATACTGCCCCGTTGCCCGAGCATATTGATTTAACTGTTTCAAACTCATTCAGAACGACTTCCTCAATGCTGCCGTCAACTTCAATCACGAGAACTGCCTCAGCATCAACGGGAAGTCCTATCTTTGAATAATTTTCAACAGTACGGATTGTCACGTTATCCATTATTTCAAGAGTGGCGGGAATCACTTTATTGCTTATGATGTCGGCAATCGTTTTCCCCGCGTTATCAAGGTCATCAAAAATCACAAGCATGCTTCTCCGGAATTTCGGTGCCGGGATCAGTTTAACTGTAATCGCTGTTATAACCCCGAGAGTCCCTTCTGACCCTGTAAAGAGTTTAGTAAGATCATATCCGCTTACATTTTTAACGGTTTTCCCTCCGGTACGTATTACCTCTCCGTTAGGCATAACAATTTCAAGGCCCATCACATAATCCTTTGTAACACCGTACTTAAGACCCCGCAGTCCGCCGGAGCATTCACTGACAGAACCGCCCATTGTTGCAGTAGTAACCGTCCCCGGATCAGGAGGATAAATAAGCCCGTGAACAGCAACCGCCTCATTAAGCCTCTGTATCACAAGACCGGGCTCAACTGTTGCAGTAAGGTTAGCCGGGTCCACTTCAACAATCCGGTCCAGCTTAAGCATTGAGAGCACAATCCCGCCATCAACAGGGATTGTCCCGCCACTGAGGTTTGTACCTGAACCCCTTGTTACAATGGGGATCCTGTTCTTTGAAGCAATCTTCACAAGACCGATTACCTGTTCCCTGTCTGAAGGTGTAACAACTACATCCGGTTCGCACCTGTCAGTATCCGGAGTCGCATCATACGAATAATTTATCTTATCCTCTTTACTGGTCAGAACGTTTTCCTTACCCAGAAGACTTATCAGCTCATTGATTATATTTGCATTCACAACATTTCTCCTGATCTAAAATTTTATTGTCACATACCGGCTGACTTATTTACTCTGCCAGTCTCTTATACCTGTTGAATCTCCATTTAGCATTTTCTTCAGCAGCCTTAAAGAGTTCATCAGCCCTGTCAGGGAATTCCTTCTTGA
>DAIOFM010000035.1:0-32980 GCA_036745755.1 Spirochaetota bacterium
ATATACCTGTTCATCCACCCCCTCCGACAGAATAAACAATAAAGTTATACGGCCTTAGAATTACATCTCTCCTCTTCTTTATTTTACCAGGCGCTGAAACTCCCGGGCCGTTCCATTCAGTATCAGCGGAATCGAACATAATACTGAAAAGTTTCCCCTTACCGCCTGCAGTGGCTGAACTCTCTTCACTGCTGTAATTCATCAGAGCAAATATTTCCGAACCCCTGCAGCTTCTTCTTACGGTAAGCACACTCCCCCCTCCTGAAATTTCTGTTACAAGGTTTTTCCTTGAAAGGCTCCTTATAGCCGGGGTCCCCTTTCGCATGCGGATAAGTTCCCTGTAATACCTGTACATTGCGGCATGTTCAGCCATGCAGATAAGTTTCCTGTCAGGCTTCGAGTTCATGAATGTAAGAGGATCCTGGGGGTCAGGGGGTTCATCCTCCCATCCGAATGAAGCGAACTCCTCCCTCCTCCCCCTCCTCACAGCCTCAACAAGGTCCCGGTCCCCGTGGCTGACAAAGTAGAGGAAAGGGGCGCGCTCCCCGTACTCCTCCCCCATAAAGAGAAGAGGTATAAAGGGTGCAATCATCAGGGTACCTGCGGCTAGTTTCTGGGCCTCAAACCCGGCAATTGATATAAGCCTGTCACCGAACATCCTGTTTCCCACCTGGTCATGGTTCTGAGTGCAGACAATGAGCCTGCTGCCCGGAATTTCAGATGACGAATTGCCGTGTTTTCTTTTCCTGAACCTTGAATATTCGCCGGTATAAACGAAGCCTGAATAGAATGCCTTTGCAAGATGCTCCATCTTGCCGAAATCGCAGTAGTAACCGCTATCCTCACCTGTTATCAGGCTATGAACCGAGTGATGAAAATCATCACACCACTGCGCGTCTATGCTGTACCCCCCTTTCTGAACAGCTTTGACGATCCTGCTGTCATTCAGGTCACTCTCAGCAATAAGCCGGCAGTCCCTGCCGGTTGAATGTGAATATGACTTCACCTCTTCAGCAAGTTCCTGAAGTATATGAGTCGCGCTGTGATCATAGATCCCGTGAACAGCATCCAGCCTCAGGCCGTCTACATTATAATTATCAAACCAGTGGAGCACATTCATTACAAAATAGTTTCGCACACCGTCACTGTATTCACCGTCAAAATTCAGGGCATCACCCCATGCTGTCCTGTATCTGCCGGTAAAATACGGGCCGAATAGAGACAGGTAATTCCCCTCAGGGCCGAGGTGATTATAGACAACATCAAGAAACAGGGCGAGACCGGTTTCATGGCAGGCGTCACAGAGCCTTTTCAGGCCGTCAGGGCCGCCGTAGGAATTCTGTACAGCAAAGGGATAAACACCGTCATACCCCCAGTTCCTTTCACCGGGGAACTGTGCCACAGGCATAAGCTCAATAGCGGTAACGCCAAGCTCTTTCAGTTCAGGAAGCCGTGGGACTATGGCGTCAAACGTACCTTCAGGCGTGAATGTCCCTGTATGGATTTCATAGATAATCATCTTTTCAGCAGGAGGGGCCTTCCATCTGCCGGTGTTCCATCTGAAGCTCCTGTGGTCCACAACCTCTGACGGTCCATGGACACCTTCAGGCTGGAACGCGGAAGCGGGATCAGGACGTTCTTCAGTTTTATCGATCCTGTACAGGTACCTGCAGCCCGGTTTAATTCCATCAGCCTTTTTAGTCCAGTAACCGTTTTCAACACTGTCCATTGCAACAATACGGGGTTCAGGATAGAAAATTTCAAGTTCAACTGATGATGACAGTGGAGACCATACTGTAAATGTACAACACTCTCCACCGGTATATTCCGCACCGATCTTTACCCTGTTCATGATATCCCTTCAGATGTCACGCAGAGTTTCCTGTAAATCTTCTCATACTCAATGGCGGAACTCCTCCAGCTGAAATCAGCCTTCATCGCGTTGCTCATAACACCGCGCCACTTCCCGTTATCCCTGTAAACTTCAAGCGAACGTTCAACGCATTCATAGAAAGCATCCGATGAGTATTCTTTGAAGAGAAAGCCGGTACCGCAGGCATCCGGCTTATCCGCAGGGCCGTAATCTGTTATTGTATCGGCAAGCCCCCCTGTTTCACGCGCCACTGGTATTGTGCCGTATCTCAGGCTTATAATCTGTCCCAGCCCGCAGGGCTCAAACCTTGAGGGCATGAGAAAAATATCGCTCCCCGCGTATATCCGGTGCGAAAACTTTTCATCAAAACCGAGGGTGACATGGAACCTGCCGCTGTATTTCTCCTTCAGCGCGGAAAACAGACTGTGATAGTATTCATCCCCTGTTCCGAGAAGTACAAACCTCACATCTTTCATCATCAGGCGATCAATAATCCCGGCAACAAGATCAATCCCCTTCTGTTCTGTAAGCCGTGTAATCATCCCGATAACAGGCACGCCCTTTTTATATTCAAGCACGCATTCTCGGCAGAGTTCTTCAGTATTTACTCTTTTTTTATCGATATCATCGCAGCTGTAATTCGCGCTGATCATCTGATCTGTCTCCGGGTCCCATACGTGGTAGTCAACACCGTTTACTATTCCCGTAAGCGTTCCCCTCCTGCTCCTCAAAAGCCCCTGCAGCCCCATGCCGTATTCCTCACTCTGTATCTCCTCGCTGTACCGCCTGCTCACAGTACTTATATAATCCGCAAAATAGAGGCCGCTTTTCAGAAAGCTGAATCCGCCATAGAATTCAGCACCATACATGCTGTAAACACTCCATGGAAGCCCCGTTATACTTATAATTCTCTCAGGATCAAATGACCCGTGAAACGCAAGGTTATGTATTGTAAAAAGCGTGGATGTTGAACTGAATAAGAGATCCCCGCTGTAAAGGGTTTTAAGAAAAACAGGGATGAGGCCTGTCTGCCAGTCATTGCAGTGGATCAAGTCCGGCACAAAACCGATCGCCCTGCACATTTCAAGTAGACCTCTGCAGAAAAAGGAAAATCTCCGGTCATTATCATCATAATCGGCCCCCTCCTCCCCGTAAATTCCGCCTCTGTCAAAATAGGGGCCGTACCTGAGAAGATACAGCGGCACGGACGAGCCCTGTACTGTTGTTTTGAACAGCCCGCACTTAACAGAAGCCCCGCTATCAGGTACAGAAAATGTTCCTATATATTCAATTTCTGATGAATCGCTCTTAATACTGCTGTAATATGGAATAACAGCTATTACTTCAAATTTATCTCTGTTTATATATTTGGGAAGGGCGCCTGAGACATCCGCCAGCCCGCCTGTTTTTACAAAAGGGGCCATCTCTGATGCTGCAACTACAACCTTTATCACGTCAGCACCCCTCGATTTAAAAACAAATATGTTATTATTACATCAACTTCGTCCCGGAAGTTCAAGTTCAATCCTCTCATCCGATCCGTGTAGGATGCCGACAACAAGTGTAAGGTATTCCCTTAAGTGACGTGTAATAAGAAAATTATCAAGAACAAACTGGTGGGCCCTGACACCCATCTCCTCAAGAATTTCCCTGTGTTTCAGAAGATACCTTGTCCTCAGCGCCGCCCCCTCTGATGTATTCACAAGAAAGCCGTTATAGTGATCTATTACCTGCAGTTTAATTCCCCCTGTATTTCCCGCCACAACAGGTTTCCCCTTCCAGAGCCCCTCTGAAACAGTCAGCCCGAAACCTTCCCTCAGCGATTTCTGGATTATAATATCCGAACCCCTCTGAAGAGCGTTGATCTCACGGTGTGCATCAGGAGGGAGTTCAAGAACATGAATAAAGGGATCATCTCCGGCAAAATCCATGACCTCCCTGAGCACCTCCGCGCCTTCAGGGTCATCCGTCGCGCCACCCCCTGCAAGTATCAGCTGAACAGGTATACTCTTCCTGATATGCCTGTAGGTTTTTATTACACCCACAGGGTCCTTGAACCTGTCAAATCTCGAGATCTGGGTAATGACAGGGAGTTCACTGTCTATTCCGTGGTCTGACAGAACAGACATAACTTCATCATCGGAGAGTTCACGATTCTTCTCACTGAGAGGGTCGATACTGGGAGGAATGAGATAAAGCGGATGAGGCATAGGCTGTGTAAATGTTGAAAGGGACCAGATACTGGCGTCGTATCCTTCAACAAATTTTCTTATATATTTCCATACAGGCCTGTAGGGATGACTTACATCAATGTGGCATCTCCAGAGCCACTTCCCTTTCCTCCCCCCGGCGAAAGAAAGAAGCGGCGCGGGCTGGGGATCGTGTATGAAAACAACATCCGCATCTTCAAGCAGATCTCTCAGTTCCTCGTAGTTCTGCCCCCCTGTCTCCTCGTAATTATTGAGAAGCGCTTCCGATATATCATCCCTGTTACCCTGAAGGGAATTGTGCATCTTCTTTGTACACTGGTAGAAATCTGAATTACCTTTAATCACCTCCCAGGATGCGTCAATACCGAGTTCACGTTTAAGGGGGATCAGACGGTTCAGGATCTCCGCCACTCCTCCCCCCTCTTTTGTTGAATTGACATGTACTATCTTCATCCCTTTAAGCGGGGCTGCGAGCTGTTTAAGGTGATCTATTACCTCGTAACCGACAACTTCAGCGTAGTTTTCCAGCAGATTTTCCATCACTCACCTCCCTCGAAAGCGACGAACACATCCGCGATCTCATCACGAAGGTTCCCCAGCGTTGTAAAATAGGGGTCAATTGAGTTGAGTCTCTCCACAAGGGGGAGATATTTTTCGCCATGTTCAGAAAGCCATATCGAAAAATCGTTCAGGCTTTCAGCGGTCCTCCTCCTTGAGTCTATAAAGTGATAAAAGATGCTTCCTAGAGGGAGCCGGGGAACTATATCTTTAAATTCTTCCGGGGCTGTGATCCTGTGCCTTGTGTCAAATACCACGATCTGGGACCTTGTGAACTGGAACTGATCTCCTGTTCTTGCCCAGGGCACATGCTCGCGCTCATAAAGATGCTGTTCAATAATTTCCACGATCTCCCTGCGCAGATCCTCGATAGAGAGATATTCATTGGGATCGATGAGAGAAAGCCTCTCGGCAATCTCATGATCGTGAAGAGCGTGAGAAGCCCACACAGCAAAATCGTTCTGATATTCCGGGTCAACATAGGTATGCCTGAGCATAACCCCCCAGAAATGGTAATATATGCTCCCCGCATGGGTAACAAGAAGCCTGTCTCTCAGTTCACGCAGATTCTGGGCCTGCTCTCCCGTTGATATCGTAATGAGAGCACAGTCACGAATCATGAATTCATCACTCATTTCAACCCTCCGGATACAGGTTACCTGTATGTATTATTGAATACACTGGTATCAAGGTAACAGCAATCGGGGAATGAAGCAAAAAAAACGGGTTTAAAATGTATACTCAATAGTAAAGGGGGGCCTTAAAGGGGCATATTCCAAATTACTGAAAAAACCTTAACATTTTTCTTGACTTTTAGCCCCCTTAAAAACCTATTAATAATTTGTTATCAGCGGAGTAGTTTTTCTTTATTTTTCAGGATTTCCGCAGAAGTACCCTTAATTACAAGCCATACCACTGTGATTATCCTTAAAAACTCCGTCTTTAAGAAACTTAAATGTAAATACAAATATCAGGATTTTTCCATGGAACAGAAACTTAACAGTATCAGACAGGAGACCCTGGATTCAATTAAATCCTCCTCAAAACTCAACGAACTGGAGGAGATACGAGTCAGGGTGCTGGGCCGTAAAGGGCTTCTTACACAGATACTCCGAACCCTGGGCGAACTCACCCCGGAACAGAGGAGCACAATTGGAAAGCTTTCAAATGAAATCAAGAAAACAATAGAAGACGCCCTTGACTTAAAGATAAAAGAGCTGGAAACATCAGGTTTCAGTGAACTTATAAAGGACGAATGGATCGATGTAACACTTGAGCCGGAAGTTTCAATAAGGGAGAATAAGGCGGGATATCTCCATCCGGTATCAATAACCCAGTACGAGATTGAGGACATCCTCACATCTATGGGTTTCCAGATACTTGACGGGCCTGAAGCTGAAACAGAATACTACAACTTTGAGGCCCTCAATATACCCAAATTCCACCCTGCCCGGGACATGCAGGACACATTCTGGACAGAGGATGGCAACCTCCTCCGAACACATACCTCCGCCATTCAGATCCGCGGCATGGAAAACATGGAACCGCCTTTCAGAATAGGCGCTCCCGGAAGGGTCTTCAGGTACGAGGCAACAGACGCGTCCCATGAACACACCTTCTACCAGATTGAAGGGATGATGATTGACAGGAACATATCTGTATCACACCTCATATATGTAATGAAAGAGGTCTTAAGCGGAGTCTTTAAACGTGAAGTAAAGGTAAGGCTCAGGCCGGGATACTTCCCCTTCGTAGAGCCCGGTTTTGAACTCGATTTCAGCTGCCTTATTTGCGGCGGCAAAGGGTGCAGGGTATGCAAAAATTCAGGCTGGATTGAATTTCTCGGCTGCGGGCTTGTGCATCCCAATGTACTCAGGGCCGGAAATATCGACCCTGAAATATGGTCAGGATTTGCCTTCGGTATGGGACTTAACAGGCTCATCATGATGCAGGCGGGAATTAACGATATCCGCCACTTCATGAGCGGAGACATCAGATTCGTGCAGCAATTCTAATTTACCGGGGTAAAAAACATGTGGATATCACTTAAAATAATAAGCAATCTTGCAGATATAAAGGATATAACTCCTGAAGCAATAGCTGAAAGACTGACAATGTCAACAGCTGAGATAGAGGGTATTGAATACCTTAACAGCCACTTCAGCACAATATACACGGCAAAACTGGTGAAGGTTGAACGCCATCCCGACGCTGACAAGCTGACACTCTGTGAAGTTGACACAGGGACAGAAAGGCTTAAGGTCGTATGCGGCGCACCGAACCACAAAGAGGGGGACATAGTTGCCCTTGCCACTGTGGGCACAAAATTCAGCGACGACTTCGTTATTAAAAAATCGAAGATACGCGGAGTTGAATCAAACGGGATGCTCTGTTCGATGCGAGAACTGGGGCTTTCAGAGGACCACAGCGGAATAATAATATTCCCCGCTGACACAAAACCGGGAATACCCTTAAGCGAACTCTTCAGCGACTGGTACGATGTAAGGCTCAACATAGACAACAAGTCTATAACACACAGGCCTGACCTCTGGGGCCACATCGGATTCGCAAGGGAGATCGCCGCTCTTTTCGGAAGGAAATTCAAAAGCAGCGTGAACCGGTCACTTATTGATACATTCAAACCGAGCGACAAACTTAAAGTAACCATAAAAGATCCGGATGCAGCTCCCAGGTACACCGCACTGGTTGTTAAAAACATAAAAATAGCCGAATCCCCTGAATGGCTGAAAGCCCGCGTAACCGCAATAGGGATGAGGCCGATAAACAACATAGTAGATATCACAAACTTTGTCATGGCGGAAATAGGTGAACCGATGCACGCATTTGACAGGAAAAAACTCACAGGTGATGAGATATTTGTCCGTTTTGCCGCAAAGGATGAGAAGATTAAGACCCTTGATGAGCGCGAACATGACCTCACGACCGAAGACATCGTAATCGCGGATACCAGCGGCCCCATAGCGCTCGCGGGAGTAATGGGGGGCGGAAACAGCGAAATCGATGATTCAACAACAGAGATAGTACTTGAAGCGGCGACATTTAATTCAGTTAACATAAGGAAAACAGCGCAGAGGTTCGACTCAAGGACAGAGGCTGCAATGCGCTTTGAAAAGTCACTCTCCCCTGAAATCACAGAGGACGCACTTATCAGGTGCTATGATTTAATTAAACAGATCATACCTGAAGCTGAAGCTGTGAGCGGGATAGTTGATGACTACCCTGCAAAACCTGAAAAAATAGAAATTGAAATAACAACAGATTACATAACAAGCAGAATAGGCGAAGACCTTGAGGATGAGAAAATCGTCGACATGCTCACCTCCCTGCACTATGAAGTAAAAAACAGCAACGGCACACTTAAAGTTACAGTCCCATACTTCAGGGCAACAAAAGACATCTCCATGAAGGACGATATTGTCGAAGAGGTGGGACGTGTATTCGGCTACAGCACGATAACACCGAAGCCGCCCATGGTACCCTGCGTGCCTCCGTCGAGAAACGAGTTCAGGTACTTTGAGCGTGATGTGAAGAATTTACTGAGCAACGCGTTCAATATGACTGAAGTTTCAGGCTATTCATTTACAGGAGAGGATGAACTGAACCTTCTGAAAATAAACGAAGATAAAGAACTGCGCCTCAGAAACCCTCTGTCAAGAGACCATGACAGGCTGAGAAGAAACATGGTGCCCAATATGCTCCGTTTCATCCAGTACAACCAGAGGTTCCATGACAGTTTCGACATATACGAAGTGGGCCGCATATATCTCAAGGATGACCGTAAATCGGCAGACCTTGTTACAGAAAATTTCAGGACGTCAGGCGCAATATTTATGAAAAAACCTTCAGCGCCTCTCTTTTACGAGGCAAAAGCCGTTGTTAAAGGGCTCCTTGAAAAACTGAGGATAAAAAACTACAGGCTCATACCTGCAACTGATTCCCTCCCCCCCTACGCTCACCCGGGAAGGTCGATGAAGGTTGAAATAGAGGGGAAAGAGGCAGGCCTCATATTTGAGCTGCACCCTGAGACAGTTAAGGATTTTGAAATAAACGGCAGGGCCGGCATATTCGACCTTGACCTTGACGCAATATTCAAAGCTGAAAAGAAACCTGTAAAATTTAAAGAGCTTCAAAAATTCCCCGAGGTGCCGATAGACCTCTCGCTCCTCACAGACAGGTTCGTTTACAGCGAGGATATAATAAAGGCCGCCAAAAAGAGCGACCAGAACAGGATAAAAGACGTATCTGTGGTCTCCGTATACCAGGGGGAACAGATTCCGGCAGACAAGAAATCCGTTACAATCAGGGTGATCTTCGCATCAAACGAAAAGACCCTGGAACCGGCAGAGATTGATGAGCTGCAGAAGAAGGTGATAGCCAGCCTTGCAAAGGGCGGGTATGAACTCAGGTAAGTGAACCATTCAATGCCTCACGATTTTACAGGGGGCGTTGCTTCGGCATAAAGAAAAGTGAGAAGCGGCAGGATAAAACCTGCCGCTTTGATTTTATGTTCACAATTATTTCATTCCATAAAAAAATCACCGCTGTCATGCCGCAGCCGCGCTTTTCGTTTAAAACCGCCTCCGCTTAAGCTCCGGCGGTTACACTGCAATCGCTAACGCACAGTCCCCATCACTTCCGGATCTTCATGAGAAATATTTAAGCTCCAGGTACGACCTCCTTTCAAACCTGGAAAGCCCCAGTTTACCGGCTATATCAAAAAGCCCCTTCTCCACTTCATCCTTAAGGGCTCCTATCCTTTCTATTTCCACAAAAACCCCGAGCCCGCTGACACTGTCAATGCTGATCTCCGTTTTATCGAGGGAGAAGACCTTTCTCTCCTTCTCCACGATGCCGCTCTCAACGAAACCCAGGCTTAAAAAAATATTTTTAACAGCATCAAAATCATCAACCCCGGTTTCATGCTCAACCCTGGCCTTTGTCACAGCGCTCACCTTGGGCCCCTTGTAGGTAATTTTACACCTGCAGCCCACCCTTCTGATCCTCAGGGCCTCATCCGTAGCGCCGAAGTCCCTTGAGGGATGGTTGAAATATATGTCTGCTTCACCTCTTGTCTCAACGAACTCTGCTCCGATCCCCCTTATTTTCTCTTCAATACCCTCAGGATCATCACAGTAGCATTTAATCTCTATTTCAAGAGTTTCACTCATCAGTTTACCTCTTCAGCGGCCCGCCAATGGAGAACCCGTCACTCCCCATACTTTTACGCCTCTGACCGTTAATCTTTATTATAATACTGTCCACATTTTCAAACTGCGTGGCAGTATAAACGATCTGCTGAACCCTTTTCAAAAGTATATCGCCTGTGGCACCCTGTTCAATTGCACTGTTGAAATCGATTTCAGCGGTTCTCCCCCTGATCGATATACCCCTTACCCTGAGTCCCTTCGGCACAGCGGTAATATACCCCCTGTCGCTCTCTCTGCTCGTTGGCCCTGCAATGAGGTTTTTCATTGATGTTGAAAGGATGTCCTTCTCCGAGACGCTCCTTTTAACAGAGCTCAGGTAAATCTTTTCAGTTTTCTCATCAAGTTTCAGAAGGTAAATACGGACATCCTTCTGTACTGCTGTAATTTTTTCATCCCTGTCAGAATCGCTTTCCTTCTTCCCTTCATCCTTAAGCTGTTCTTTGGTTATACTATCACCGCTCTTATCAGGTTCTTTCTTCCCCGGGATAATCATATCAGGTTTAAAAATTTTTTCCGACGGGGTAAAGAGATCACTGAACCGGGGTAATACGAATCCCCCTTTTTCAAAAAAACGGTTAGTCATCAATACAATAATTGTGATAAGAACTATAATTATCAGCACAAAGAAAGCGGTGTTATTCCCGGCAGACCCTGAATTTTTCGGTTTTGCCGGACTCTTCTTAACAGCGCCCCCTTTAGGGGTCTTCTTCACCGGTTGACTTTTATTCTTTTTTTCTGCAGGCATATCAAACCTTTCCAATTAATCACTTGATTCTTTTCCAGAGTAATTCAAACTATTATCTTAATGATGTTCCAGTATTAATTCCTGAATATATTTTGATGTAAAAAAGTAACAAATTATATACCGCCGCCGCCAAAGGCAAAGGGGTTAATAGAGCATTTTTTACCTGAAACAAGTTAAGGAATAAATACTTATAATGTTCTGAATTAACCTTATACAACATAAGTAGATTTAACTGATAGTACATGAATGTCAATATAAAATATAAAATCGGGAAAGTGTTACTCAGCGCAACATTCGTGCTGATGTTTATAACACTGTTCACCTGTTCACTGCACGCTGAATTCATCCTGAAAGACAGGATGGACGATCTCCCTCTTGCAGGCTCAATACTCTGCTTTGAAGATAAAGACTGCAGCATAACATTTGATGAAATACGCAAAATTCCTGATTCCATGTACAGGCCCCTTACAGAAAAATCTGTAAACCTGGGATATTCCGATTCGATATTCTGGTTCAAACTGCCGGTTGAAAACCGTTCAAAATATATATGCAAATGGATAATTGAATCACAATATCCTCTCCTCGACTATATTTCTGTATTTATACCTGTCGAATCAGGCTACGAAGTGATTCATTCAGGTGACAGGCTCCCTTTCAGCACCATGCCCCGCGGGTATTTTAATTTTACTGCAGATATATCATCAAAACCTGGACGTTCCACTATTTTTATAAAGGTCAGAAGTGAAGGCGCGCTTGTTGCAAAATTCCGTGCATGGACCGAAGAAGCATTTAATGACAGCAAAATGTCCTCCCTGTCGATACTCTGGCTCTTTTACGGTGTAATGATTGCTCTTTCTCTATACTGTATATTTATTTTCCTTTCCACAAAAGACCGGGTCTACCTTGCTCTTATTTTTTTCATATTATCATGCCTTATGGTGACATTCATCCATAACGGTATGGCCAAAAAATACCTGTGGCCTGACTCCCCGTGGTGGGGAAATTTCAGCCACCCCTTCTTTATTTTCATGGGCATAACAACCATGCTCTGGTTTACAAGCCTTTACTTCAATACAAAAGTAAACCTCAGAAGATCACATTTTTTTCTTAAAATTCTTCTTGCTGTTTCCATCCCTATGTCGCTGATAATTTTTCTGCTTTCCTATTCAAAGGCTACTTTGCTTTCCGTAATGATGACAGGGATTGTCTCGGTTTTTATTATCCTCTTTGTCATGCTACCCATGTTCACAGTTAATATAAGGCTCGCGATGTATTACCTCTGCTCCTGGTTTTTCTTTTCCATGGGGGACATCCTCCTTTCACTAAGAAGCCTTGGATTTATAGGAGAAAGTTTCGTGGCTGCCTGGAGTTTCCAGATAAGCCTCTCAACGGGCATAATTTTCCTTTCAGCAGGGGTCGCGGACAAGCTTAATTCTCTCCAGAAGGAAAAAGAACGCGCTTTTAAAAGACTTCGTGATTCCGAAGAAAGGTACAGGCTATTTTTTGAAACAGCTCATGATGCCATAGTATTTTATATAGACGAAACGCCCGCTTACGCCAATAGAAACATGATTGAAATTTCAGGCTACAGTGAAAAAGAATTCTATACTAAGACTTTATTTGATTTGATTCCGGAAACCGGCTCCTCCGAAACTGACATAAAAAAAATAATAAATGACATATCGTCAGGAAAACTAAGTCACGCGAGATTCGAACACGTGCTGAAAAATAAAAGCGGTGAAGAACTTGCTGTCATGATATCCCTCTCCTCAATTACCGAGGGAATACACAGGGGTATACTGATGATATTATCTGATATATCCTCCATGAAAAAAGCTTCTCTTAAAATAAATGAACAGTATTCAGAAATACAGGAACAGCTGCAAAGACTTGAATCTCTTAACAGTGAACTGGTGTCAGCGCAGAAAGACCTGGTAACAGCGAACAGCGAACTTGAGAAAGAAAAAGAATATCTCTCGGCGACAGTCACGTCAATCGGTGATGGTGTAATTTCATATGATATTGACGGAAAAATTTTTCTCATGAACAGCGTGGCGGAGGAGCTAACAGGCGCAACCGCGGCTGAAGCAATCGGTAAAAACATACGTGATGTTTTAAGGTTTGATGACGACTCTTCAAAAGAACTGTTATTTGACACACTGGGCACAGTAAGCGAGAAATATAATTTTACCAACATAGGCGTACCTTTCAAGCTATATGACAGTGAAAACAACGAGAGAATAATTGAACTCAGCAGTGCCGTCATTAAACTTCACGAAAAGCCGATTGGAATTGTTCTTGCGCTCAGGGATGTAACCATAAAAAACCGCATAGATAATGAACTAATCAAGATGAGCAAACTTGAATCAATCGGGCTCCTTGCAGGCGGGATAGCTCATGACTTTAACAATCTTCTCACAGGTATCTCCGCCAATGTATCTCTTCTTAACAATATTTCAACAATTCCAACCGAAGTATCTGATTCACTTAGCGACATCAGCCGTGCGGTAGAAAGAGCATCAGCTCTTACAAAACAGCTTCTTACATTTGCCAAGGGCGGCAACCCGGTAATGCAGTCCTGCAGGATTGAAGATATAATAAAAGAATCTGTAAAGTTCGTGGTAAAAGACAGTTCAATTAAAACAGAGATTTCGATAGAAAATGACCTGCTCCCGGTACTTATAGATCCTAACCAGATAAGCCAGGCTATAAACAACCTTATCATAAACGCGATCCAGGCAATGCCCGATGGCGGCACACTCTCCATTCAGGTTAAGAATGCAGATAGAATCCCTCCGGAGATCCCTCTTAAAACCGGAAAATTCATATTCATCAGGATATCAGATACCGGGTGCGGGATCCCCAGAAAGAACCTTATAAAAATTTTCGACCCGTTCTACACCACAAAACCTAACGGCACAGGTTTCGGGCTTACAAGCACATATTCAATTATAAAAAAACACAGGGGATACATCCGTGTTGATTCGAAGGAGAATGAAGGCACGGTTTTTCAAATATTTCTCAGAAGTTCAGACGAACTCCCTTCAGAGGATAAAATAATAAATACCGGTAAAAAAACTGTATCCGGCGGGTCAGTTCTTATAATGGATGATGAGGAATACATTCTTGAGGTGCTGGTAAAAATGCTGAAATATCACGGATTTTCTGTTACAAGCGCGAAAACCGGTGAAGAAGCTATTGCCCTGTACAGGGAAAGCATGAAAAGCGGTCCGCCCTTTGATTACGTAATACT
Organism: Spirochaetota bacterium; assembly: GCA_036745755.1. GTDB lineage: Bacteria > Spirochaetota > UBA4802 > UBA4802 > UBA5550 > UBA5550. The sequence goes on from DAIOFM010000035.1 coordinate 13,868, forward strand.
TGATCTCACTGTTTATAACGGCATGGGAGGGAAGGAGACTATCGAAATACTTCGCGATATAGACCCGAATGTAAAAGCGATAGTAAGCAGCGGATATTCTGATAATCCGGTACTTGCGAACTACAGAGAATACGGTTTCAGCGGTATTCTTACAAAACCGTATGTTATTGAAGACGTTTTAAAAGCGGTAGAAAAAGTGTAGGATTATTACCATTAATAATTCCAAAACCTCAATATTTATCTTGACACTCATTTTATCAGAGATATTGATTTTCACCATAACCTGAAGCTTACATTAAAAATATTATTCAATCAACAACAGTAATATAGTCAAACATTCAATTCTAACACAGGAGTTTATTATGTCCATACCATTGAGAAGCACCATTTCAACACAGGGAAGACGGATGGCCGGAGCGAGAAGCCTCTGGAGAGCTAACGGAATGAAGGAAGAACATTTCGGGAAACCTATTATTGCCATCGTAAACTCATTTACAGAACTTGTTCCCGGACATGTACACCTTAATGAAATGGGTAGATATATTAAAGAGCTTATTGAGCAGGAGGGGGTTTTCGCCCCTGAATTCAATACAATAGGAATCGATGACGGCATAGCGATGGGCCATAACGGCATGCTGTATTCCCTCCCTTCAAGGGAACTGATTGCAGACAGCGTTGAATACATGTGCAACGCACACATGGTTGATGCTATAATCTGCATACCTAATTGTGACAAGATTATCCCCGGCATGCTCATGGCCGCAATGAGGCTGAATATACCGACAGTATTTGTTTCAGGCGGCCCAATGGAAGCAGGTGTGCATGAAGGGAAAAAATATGATCTCATTGACGCCATGGTAATGAGTGCTGACCCGTCAGTTTCTGATTCATTCATCAACGATCTTGAAAAAGTAGCATGCCCCACATGCGGTTCCTGTTCAGGAATGTTTACCGCCAACTCAATGAACTGTCTTACAGAGGCGCTGGGACTCGGCCTCCCGGGTAACGGTTCCGTTGTTGCCACCCATAAGACCAGGCGGAAACTTGCAGAAAAGGCAGCCAAACTTATTGTAAAAAACACTTATGAATATTATGACAAAGGTAATGAATCTGTACTCCCGAGAGCCATTGCCACAAGGGAGGCTTTTCTTAACGCCATGTCGCTTGATATAGCAATGGGTGGGTCAACAAATACAGTCCTTCACCTTCTTGCTGTTGCGGATGCAGCTGAAGTAGATTTCACCATGAAAGACATAGACATGCTTTCACGCAAAATCCCCAATCTCTGTAAAGTGGCCCCGAGCTCTCACTTCCACATGGAGGATGTAAACCGGGCAGGCGGGATAATGTCAATTTATGGAGAGCTTGACCGCGGAAACCTGATAAACACATCAGTAAAAAGGATCGATTCAGAATCATTGAAAAAAACCCTTGATGATTATGATATAATCAGAGAAACAGCCCTCCCGGAAGCAAAAGAGATATACAGCAGCGCACCGGGACATAAAGGCAGAAACCTCAAATTCGCCTCCCAGGATACAGGTTTCGACGAACTTGATACCGACAGGGCAAACGGATGTATAAGAAACATTGAAAACTGCTACAACAGGGACGGCGGGCTTGCTGTTCTGTTCGGCAACATAGCCCTTAATGGTTCAATAGTCAAAACTGCCGGTGTAGATCCGTCACTTTATAAATTCAGCGGTCCGGCCAAGGTTTATAATTCCCAGGAACAGGCCTGCGACGCCATCCTCGACGGTAAAATAAAAGCAGGTGATGTTGTTGTTATAAGGTATGAAGGTCCGAAAGGCGGCCCGGGCATGCAGGAGATGCTCTACCCTACTTCATATATTAAATCAATGCATCTTGGTAAAGAGTGCGCACTTATTACAGATGGAAGGTTCTCTGGCGGTACCGCCGGACTCTCAATAGGACACGTATCTCCTGAAGCAGCGGCAGGCGGAGATATAGCCCTGATAAAAGAGGGTGATATTATTGAGATTGATATACCTGAAAGAAAACTGAGTTTACAGGTGCCGGAAGAGGAGTTGCAAAAAAGAAGGACAGAAGAGGCTTCAAAAGGAGACTCATCATATACACCTGTCGACCGCGACAGAAAAATATCCAGGGCACTTCAGGTATATTCACTTCTGGCATCATCTGCTGACAGAGGCGCAGTAAGGAAGCTGCCGGATGAAAAATAATGCTAAACATTTATGATAAAAAAAGCTCCCCTTCAGGGAGCTTTTTTTATTTCATCAGGGCCAGGGTTCCCAGTCACCCCAGTTATCAAGATACTCCTTAAGTGCCGGGAGCCGTTCTGTATTATTTTCAACAAAAAGTTTTGTCATCTGAACAATTTCCTGCTCTCTCTCTATGGCAAGCTCACCAAGAAGAACCCTTGTACGCAGAAAAATAAAATAAGTGTCCAGAACATCGTGTACGCAGTAATCATTGATCTCAACTATTTTCCCCTGAAGGAACATGTCGTAAACTTCATCGCCCTTTGTGGACATCTTGCCGGGTTTGCCCAGAACTTTTGCAAACAGATTAAGCCCCCCGTTAAGCCTGATGGCGTTATAATTGGAAAGCCAATCCTGCAGATCTATATGTTTTGTGCTATAGCGGTTTCTCGCTGCCCACTTGTCACGAAAATGCCTTTTTACTGAATAGCCGTACCTGAAAGCCATAAGTTCAAGAAGCGGGATATCAAAACCACGTCCATTGAATGTAACCAGTGAAGCATGATTGTAAAGATTCTCAACACCGTGCCAGAACAAACGGGTCATTTCCGCTGACCTGAATTCAGGTTTATCAAGAATAACAATATCAGAAAGAGTAAAATCTTCACGTACTTTCGCTATACAGATCGAAACAGGGTATTGGAAAGTAACCGGTATAAAATCAGAAGTGCCGTTAGTATTCTCCAGGATTTCAGCCTGGTATTTCCTAACGGCAGCCTCATCTTCTAAATTTTCTTCAGGGTATTTTACTTTTTTTATTAACTTCGGGTCTGGAACTGATTCAACATCAAAAACAAGATACTTTACTTCATCATATTTAGAACTCAATTAACTACTTTCCTTTCTCTTTTTCTTCCATTTTAGACAGAAAATCCTTAATATAAGGATCTGTTTCGCTTTCCTTAGCCTTTTTCCATGTCTCGTAAGACTTTTTTGAACCGATTCTTACAGTTGAAAGCAGCGCTGCATATCTTACAGTTGCATGCTTATCAGATAAAAGAACGTTATTAAGAGCCTCAACTGCATCTTCTTCTCCGATATAGCCGAGAGCCATTGCAGAATGCAATCTTACCTGAAATCTTGAATCTGTAAGAAGAGCAACAAGTTTTCCAACAGCTTCATCCTCTTTCTTTTCACCAAGCCAGTCTGCAGCCTGTACAATAGTATTTTCATCTTTTGCCGGGTCGAGATCCGCGATGTATTTATCCGCATCTGCAGCGAAACCAATTGTAGTGACAAGTAATACTGCCAGTAAAATAATGACTCTTTTGTTCATATTAATCTCCAGGTTAGAAGTACTAAGCATTATATTTTAACATATTAAAGTATAAATGCTGTGTCAATACTTTTATCGTCAACTTTATTGTGATGTAGTTGCGAAAAAGAGAGTTGTTTGAAAAATTATTTATTTGAAATATTACGAGCGGATATTTACAGACTAAAACTACGCTTTGCTTCATTCAAGCATCCTTGACATCAGGTATTCAAGGTCATCTATATAGCTTTCATCATTCGTAATTCTCCACATGGTTGCCGCCCCCTCGTAAAGATGAACCATTCTTCTTGAAACCTTATCAACATCAATATCAGCCGGAAGCCTGTCATTTTTAATCATTTTCTGCAGAAATTGTGAAACAAGGTTAATCCATCCATCAATAACGCTTTTAAGAATTGTCATCATTTCAGGGTCTTCAGTATCAAGCTGGAAGCATGCTTCAGCTATAGGACACCCTCTATATATAATCTGAAAATCCTCTTTTACTGCCGAGTTCCATTTCCTTATAAAATCTATAAAGGATGTACTGTCTATAACGATAGTAACCATTTTATTTTTAATATACTTATCATATTCAATCACACATTCTTTTATCAGATCCCTTTTAGAGGGAAAATATTTATAAAATGATGCTTTTGCAACACTGGACTCTTCAATGATCTGATTTATTCCCGTACTTTTAATTCCCTGGCTATAAAAAAGTCTCATCGCTGTCAGGAGTACCCTGTTTCTTACATTTACCTTTTCCATATAATTTAGCCCCCAGATCCTATTTTTTTATTGACAAAAGACTATCCGGACGGTATTTGCAATCAATATACAGACAAGTATGTCTATTTGTCCACAACAATATAAAAAAAGACAGACAGGTTTGTCTGATTTCAGCTAAATTAAATAAATAATACTTACAGGGAGGAAGCTGTGATATTCGATTACAATCAGGAAGCCCTAAAAAACTTAAAAATTGAGGATACCTCAAAACTCGATCGGCTTGTGGATTACAGGTCTGCGAGGGAAGCTCACCTGAAAAAAGATCATTCCCAGATAGACAAAAGAATGTCTATTCACGAAGCTGTGGCTGAGTACGTATCAGATGGAGATATCTGGTGTGACAGCAGTTTCAGTTACGTCAGAAGCGCACTTCAGGGATGGTGGGAAATTATCCGCCAGGGTAAAAAAGGCCTTCAGGCAATAGGTTCCCCGAACACCAATCAAACCTATGGTGTTTTATACGGAACAGTAGCCTACACTCACGCGTCATATACAGGCGCAGAGATGCGGGGGATAGACAAAATGTTTTCCCGTAATCTTAAAAACGGAAAAGTAAAAATACTGTCAGACTGGAGCCACGGGCTTATGGCACAGGGTTTTAAAGCCGCTCAACTCGGAATGCCCGGATGTTTTTCAAAGCAGGGGCTTGGTTCAGATATCATTAATCATAATCCTTACCTCAAGGTTATGCAGAACCCGATGTCAAAAGATGACGATCCTGTGGTATTTGTTCCTGCTCTTTTCCCGGACATAGTTATTATACATGTAAACGCTGCTGATAAATTCGGTAACGCCAGGTTCTACGGCCCTGCTGTTAACGATATCGCAACTGCAGCGGCATCCAGAAAGGTTATTATTACTGCTGAAGAGATAGTATCAAATTACGATATAAGATACCATGCCAAAGGTGCTCAGATACCGTTTAACAACGTCGATGCTGTTGTTGAACTCCCCTTCGGTGCAGCTCCGGGATACATGCCGAATGAATACTACTGGATGAGATACTTCTGGGAGAAATTTTTCAGCTATGCTAACGGCAGCGATGAGCTATGTCAGGAGTTTTTTGATGAATTTATCATGGGAACAAAAAACGTCAATGAACTGATAGAAAAAGTCGGCGGACTCGAATGGATACAGAAAAGCCGAAGAAGAGCAAGAGCTGCAGAAGGCAACAATGAAACAGATGGAGTAAGCTTTGTCTACAAAATCTGGGAAAACGGTATGGACACAAAAGACATCGACTAATGATGTTTTATCTTATAATTCTGAAACCACAAGGAGAATAAAATGACCAACGATAAACCTATGAATCCCCTTGAAATGCTTGCATTTATTCTGTCAAAGCAGATTAAAGATCATGAAGTTATATATATAGGTACAGGATTGCCTATGGTTGCCGCAATTCTTGCAAAAAAGACTCACGCACCGAATATTACTTTTGTTTATGAATCAGGCGGGCAGGACCCCGAAAATCTTGAAATGCCGTGGTCTGTAGGCGGACCAATGACATGGAGAAAATCTCCGATAATTATGGAGATGTCATATTCATTCGGTCAGGCTGCATGCGGCATGGTAGACAAAGGTTTCCTCGGTTTTGCACAGATAGACATGTACGGAAATGCCAATACTCACCAGATTGGTCCGGAATTCACAAATCCCAAAGTCCGCCTTACAGGCTCGGGCGGAAATAATGACGTTTCATCACTTGTTGACAAGCTCATTTATGTAGGACTCCAGGATCCTACTAAATTTATAGAAAAGGTTGATTTTATAACATCACCTGGATGGCTGAAGGGGGGTGACAGCAGAAAGAGAGCCGGTTTACTAAATGATGGGCCTGTAGCGGTCATAACATCTGCCGGTGTTTATGACTTTGAACCTGAGTCAAAAAGAATGAGAATTAAGTCTTTACATCCAGGTGTTTCGCCTGAACTTGCGCAACTTGCCTCAGGATTCGAACTACTCAGGCCGGAGGGTGAGATCCCGGTAACTGAAAAACCGACAAAGGAGATACTGGAAATTCTCAGGAATGAAGTAGATCCAAGCGGTTTATTTATCAGCTTACCATCATAAAAAAAAAGAAAACATCTCCACAGGCTGCCCCGCCGGGGCAGCCTTTTTTTTATCCCGAAATTGAAGACTTATATTTTCTAATAACTACCTGATGCACAAGCCTGTAGAGTTTTTCATCGGAATACTCAACAGCCTTTTCTATACTTTTTAGAGCTCCTCCATAATTGCCGTCCCTGAAATAATATTTTGCCATAAGATAATATAGTTTGTGAAAATCCGGATCAATGCGACTTCCTTTTTTCAATACCTGCACGGCCTCATTATACCTCCCGGATTTTGCACAGACATATGCAAGATCAATATAAGCGTACATGAATTTCGGATTCAAACTCAAAACATGCCTGAAAGCATCAATTGCCTTTGTATAATTTTTATTTTCGGTCCACTGACATCCGATTTCATAATAATCTTCAGCTTCAATATAATCACTCTTTTTCATAAAGCTCCCCATTCCATAAATACTGTTTATTTTATTAGAAAGCAATAACAGTTTATTGTTAAAACCGGTTAAGAGGAATTTTCATGAGATGTAATATAAAATATAACACTGTTATAGTCCGAACCCGAGATTGTTCTTGAAATTATACTATATTTAAATGATATAACTCTCACATAAGTTATGGAGTATTTTGAATGAAACCAGGCAAACCCGGCTTAACAATAAGAAAATTTGAACTTTCAGACAGTGAACAGGTCATACATTTATGGAGAGAATGCGGTCTTCTATTTCCCGGCAATGATCCGGAAAATGATATCCGGCTGAAAGTTGAATTCCAGCCGGATCTCTTTCTCGTTGGAGTAACAGAGGGCATAATATCAACGACCCTGATGGCCGGTTATGACGGCCACCGGGGATGGCTTAATTATCTCGGTGTACTCCCCCGCTTTCAGAGAACAGGCCAGGGACGGGCAATAGTTAATCATGCAATGGTTCTTCTCAAATCCCTTGGTTGTCCGAAAATAAATCTTCAGGTACGCAATAATAACCAGGGAGTTAAAGAATTCTATAAAAAAATCGGTTTTATGGAACATGATGTTTCCTGCATGCAATTAAGAACCTGACAGAAGAACTAAATTGTTTCATATTTAATTAAAATAAAAAAAAGTTTACAACCACAAATTGATTAATAATTATGATCCAATCAGAAGTTTTACCTGTAAATATATAAAAAACATGAAACAGTAGCAGAGGGTACCTGCCGGGGGCATCCTGAATATTATAAACTATTGATTTCTGTTATTCAGGAACACCGCTGATACAAAATCCTTTATGAAATCCAGAAACAAATGCAGAAAGAATTATAGGATTCAGCGCATTTATCAGAATTTTGTTTCACTAAAGGTCAATTATATTAAAGTTCAGGAATTAAAATAAAATGGAAGAATTTGAAAAAGACGAATTTGAAAGAATGCTCGAAGAGTCACTGAAATCAAGAGACGATTTTATACCCGGAGATAAAATTGAAGGTACGATCGTACTCATTAATAATGAAAGCTCTTTTTTAAGTATATCGGGTAAAAGCGAAGCCGTTATCGCTACAACAGAACTCAAAGATAAAGACGGTACCCTTTTATACAAAAAAGGAGACCAAATAAGTGCCTATGTAGTTTCCACAAAACGTGGGGAAATAAAAGTTACAATGAAACTTGGCTCAGGTGAAATCAATCCTGAACTTCTGCTCCTTGCTTATCAGAACGAAATGGATATTGAAGGTACTGTTACTGGTGAAATAAAAGGTGGATTTTCAGTCAGCATTTCAGGCTACAGATGCTTCTGTCCCTTCTCGCAGATAGATACGAAAATAGATGACGACATAAACAACTACCTGAATAAAAATCTTTCTTTCAGAATAATTGAATATAAAGAGAACGGAAGAAACATTATAGTGTCCAGGAGAGTCCTCCTTGACGAAGCTCGGAAAGCCAGGGAGGCCGAACTTAGAGAATCACTTAAACCGGGTGATATAATAGAAGGAAAAATAATGTCAATCCGTGATTTCGGTCTCTTTGCCGACATAGGTGGAGTACAGGCATTAATACCCCGCTCCGAGCTATCCTGGAGCAGGAATACAAACACCAGTGAATACACCACGGGTGAATCTGTCACAGCAAAAGTTCTGACTGCCGACTGGAATGCCGGTAAAATAACCTTAAGCATTAAGCAGCTGACTGAAGATCCCTGGAACTCAATAAACAAATATGAGGAAGGAGCCTCCTTTAACGGAAAAATTGTGAACATTATATCCCAGGGAGCTTTCGTTGAACTTGAACCCGGAATTGAAGGATTTATACATATATCAAAGATGAGCTATACCAGGCAGATACGCAAGCCGGAAGACGCGGTTAACAAAGGCGACAGGGTAAATGTTCGCATACTTTCAATAGATGCCAATAATAAAAAAATAAGCCTCGAACTCGTCACAGGCGAGGCAGATCCCTGGGCAACGGATGACAATGGAATAACTAAAAGCACACACTCGGGAATTATAGAGAATGTAAAAAGCAATGGTATATCACTAAGAATTGAAAATGGCATGCTCGGATTTATTCCAAAGAGTGAACTTCTAAACGGTGAGGATATTTCAAAAAACTATCCGGCCGGCAAAGAACTCAAAGTCTCCGTAAAAGATTTTGATAGAACTGACAAAAAGCTTATATTAAGTGAAAAAGGAGCGATACAGAAAGAAGAGGAAAATGAATATAAGGATTTCATGAAAGGTTCAGATGACAGTTCCGGTTCAAACCTCGGAAGCCTGTTCAAAGACAAATTTGATAATATAAAAAAACAAGTTAATACAAAATGATAAAACTGATAAACGGCTTCGTAGTAGAATACTCGGATGACTTCGACAGATTTTTCCAGAATCTGCTTGAAGCCGTTATTCAGGTTTCACGGCAGTCTGCCATAAAAAAGAAGACATCACCCGAAGAGTCAAGAACCGAACGGGACATTTTTCTTCAGGAGATAATGGACAACTGCATCTACATTACCCACCAGCTTTTTACAATTTACAAGGACAATGAAAAATTCACCAAATTTATAATAACCGGATTTATATTTAACAGCGTTATAATAGCTCTAAATGAATACGAAGAAAATTCAGGAAGCAACGGCGAAGAGAACGATCAGGAAGGAGGAGTTCTTCATTAACAAAGCCTTTGCTATTTATAACAGCTCGAAGAGTTCATCAATAGATTCCATATTCAATTCTGAAACAAGTTCCGCAAGCTTACTGCCGCCATCCTTTTTGGTTATATTAAACCTTAATAAAATTTTGTCCTTTTCAAAATATTCAGGAAAATCGACTGAAACACCATGCTTCTCAATAGTGCTGATTATTTTTTCAGCATATTCTCTTTTAGATGCATATTCAGGATACCTGACTCTGAATATAAAATCATGCAGTTCTTTATCATCAATAAATGAAAAATCATCACAGCCAGCCTTTACCAGTCCGCCATCCCTCTTCACAATATCAAACAGGTAATCAACGAGCATCTTAAAAATATTCACCCGTATAGGTGTCTGCTCAAGCCACTTATTCAACACGGCTATTACTTCATTACCTGACGATATAATATCCCTTATTATTTTATAAGTTATATCTTTCTGATCAATATAGTCTTTAAGGGCCGGAGGAAAAGATAAAACACTTTCAGCAGCACCGGAGTCTGAAATAAATTCATTTGGAATTTTCAGCCTTTTCCGGGCAAAATCTGACAATTCAGAACCTGCAAGCCCGAAATCATCATGCATTATCTTCACTGCCTTGAGCCTGCCCACAGGCCCGCATTCCTTCCTGTATACTTTTAAAATCGTATTTCTGAAAAATAATTCAGATGATGGAGATTCAAGGATGAACACATCAATCTCTTTTGCATCTGTGCCGGATATTACTTTTATTCTGTTGTGCCCAGTAAAGGGATAACACCGCTCCCCTCTTCTTATGAGGACCGGTCTTTCAAGAAGCCCGTAATTTTCAATTGAAGCAATTAATTCAGGAGTAATAATATTTTTGCTAATCCTGAAATGATCATCATTATCAATGGTGTTTACCAACACCTTTTCAGTACTAAATTTAAAAGACATATTTTCAGTCACCCTATATTAAACCTCTAAGCAACCTGAGAACCTCTTCAGGATAGATAACACTCACCTTGCCAAGATTTTTCAGAATGCCTTCAGCGGAAGCAGTCAGAGGAGAAGTCGTTATAAAATAACCCTGCTTTGCCTTTGCGTCATTAATAGCCTGGGCAAAATTTCTTAAAGGAATCTCTCCCACACTTGTTCCTTTCCATCTTCTGACCCAGACAAGTGTTTTTGCCCTGGTCTCCTTGTGATCCGCAAGAAAATCAACACCATCAGATTCACGGTATGTGTTCAGTATTTCATCTATTACAAGTCCGAGTTTTTCACACATCCTGTATGAAATGCTTCTGAAATTTTCAGCATCAAGTTTATAAAAGGCCTCAAAATTTAATTCTTCTGTAGAAGTATTTTTCTCTTCATATTCTTTTTTTTCTCTTACGACTGTACTTCTCCCTGCTGCAAGAATCGCTCCGATCTCGACCCTGTTTTCACTTCTAAGTCCGCATATATTCCAGACAAAATTTTCAGGAAAAGCCTTATCCTTCCATGTAAGAGCCTCTGACACAACAGGCTTCTGCTCTTCAAACTTTGTTCCCTTGCTGTCCATCTCTTTCCTGAGTCTTGTTATATAGTCCTGAATATTATTGAAATTTCTGTCAAGCTGATAAAGGCGGTTCCAGTGTTCATAAGCATGTTCAATTTTATCATCCAAAAGGCAGGCAAACCCGAGATCGAAAAGTATAAAACGGAATTCTTCGTCCCAGTTATGCTCGGAACAAAAATCCCTTATTTCCTCAAACTGCTTTACCGCCAAACTATATTTACCGGCTTCAACATATAAAAATGCAAGAAGACGCTTTGCGATAAACATAGCGTTTTCATCGTTCGCATCATCAGCCACATTTCTAATATAATTCATGGCTGATTTGTAATCTCTCTTTTTATAGAATGCGAAAGAGAGAGCTATTCCGGTTATCTCCGAATCAGGTTCAACGGAAAGAGCACTTTTAAAAAAACTGATTGCCTCTGCTGTACGCTGATTCTGTAATGCGGATATACCTGCACCGAAAATAATCTCATAGTTATTTTTCTCCTGCTTTGCCAGAAGATCGAGATGTTTAAAGGCTACATCAAAATGCTCCTGCCCAAGTGCAATAAACCCGACATGATACAGGGCTTCAGAATCGGCAGGAAAATCTTTTAATAATTCATAGAATTTTTCGAACCCCCTGTCTATCTGGCCATTTTTCATATACATCCTTGCAAGTGTTCTGTATATGTCACCACGCACTACATCGTTATTAAACCTGTTGATTTCAACAAGCCTTTCAAGATGTTGTGAAGCCATTTCATCTTTGCCCTGACTTATATAAAGGTCAGCAAGCTTTTTATGGGTATAAATGTCATAGGGAGAATTTTCGAGTACCTTTTTGTATTCAACAACAGCCTCTTCTATACGATTCTGCTGCATAAGTAATTCAGCCCTGTTCGCCGGATTAAGCTTCGGAGCAATAAAATACATATAATACACCACGGTGCCAAGAATAATCACTGCAGTTGTCAGAATAGTTACGAGCATATCTCTCCCGAAGAAAAATATTTTTTCTTAATATATTAATCGGCATATAAGGGATGGAAATCAATTATTCTTTACATGAGTTCTGGTTTTCAGGACTCTGAATATCAGGAGATACTGAACCTTACGGATGAAGGCCACCCGCTAATTATATAGTTATGACCGATTTTCTTCTTCACTATAAAATCATCACCCTGAATTACTGATGAATTATATGGCAGATTTATAAGTATGTCAGGCGGTATATATTTGGGAGAGCCTCCGAAAGAAAGCCGAATCTCCTTATCAGAAATATCCATTGCCAGGGATATTATACCATACCTTGATGCCGCGTTTTCGACCTTCAACCTGCAGCCCTGCTTAAACCAGGAACTGTCAGGCACAGGAAACAGCTCAAGCCTGTCCTTGCTGTCTATAAACAATCTGTTCCTTAACAGAGAAAATATTACCGCATTTATTATCTTGGAATTCCCGTCACCCCAGGAACCCCTTTTAGCCTTATAATCGATAAATTCAGGTAAAACATAAAAATCATCGATATATTCCATAAGCTGTTTATATAATCTGTTTGAATCATTGAACCCTGCGGTATACAGATGATTCAGAATAACAGCGCTGTAAAACATATCAACTCCGAACAGCGGATGCACCACAGGATAATCCAGCGAGGCTATAAACGAAGAGACTAATGACCTGTATTCCTCCTGTTTCATGGAATAGAGTACCCTTTCCGGCAGAGACAATATACTTGATTCACGGTCTGAAACGGTAATTCTCGAAAAATCCTCTCTGTTGAGAGACTCGCTTAGAATGGACTGAAGTCTCAAAGATTCATTTTTAAACTTTGACTCATCACCAAAAATACCCATGGCTCTTGCCAGGTAAGAAAGATCTGTTATTGCGGAAAAAATATACAGGGTATCTGTAAACCTTTCAGAAATTGCAAGATTATGTACATTGGTACTTCTTCCTGAACATGAAGAGTTATGGATTTCGACAGAATACCTGTAAATAAATTCTGCGATTCCCTTTATACGCTGATAATAGACCTGTAGAAACCCGGTTTCCCTCTTATGTATAAAAATCTCATTACATGACTTTATTAAAAAACTTCCCTTAATCACTTCTTCAAACACCGGGCGTTTTCGGTCATAGATAAAGCTGTCCAGTTTACTGCTGAAAAAAGCTTCAGCAGTATCAAACGATCCGGCCCTGCATAAAGCATAAACAAAGAAATAGAGTTTTCTGAAACTTTCAGTTCCATCACCGCCAAGATCATCATGGTTAATATTAAGAAGTGAAAGCCTGGATTGTAAAAATAATGAAGAGAAATCATTATCTGTCAGTTCAGCTTTAATCCCTTCAGAGAGCCTCATTTCGGAAAAAAGTCCGAATTCCCTGAACTGATTTTCATAGTTAAACTTTAAACCCGGGAGAGCTGCCCCTGCATTCAGCGAAACCCTGAAGTGAAAACTCTTTTTAGCAGAATCAAGCCTGTATTTCAGACCGGCAGTAGCCATACCATAAGAACATTGAACAGAATCACTATTCCGGTCAGAATATTCCACATCACCGAGTGTTCCTGAGCCGGTTACGACCTCATCAGGACGTGTGTCAAAACCAATAAGCCCTTTTCCATTTATCGAGACAATCCCGGCACCGCTGTCTACCTCAATTGAAGTTAATCCGCCAAGTGAAGTGTTATTATATGGTCTTACCGCGGCGAAGAAAAAACTGTCACTCCCGGCCTTCCTGACATTGACATCAACTGATACTATAACCTCATCAACACTGCTTCTTGAACCGGCTATTCTTTCAGTAAAAGATATACCGCCACTCTGCCAGTTTATTATTATTTCCCCGGTACCAGTGTTTCTGGATGACTTCACCTTTGTCAGTTCATCCTGCAGCCTGTACATTCTGTCATTATTATATATCCAGAATTCAAGAGACCATCTTGCTCCGGAAGGGCCGGATATCATACCAGACCTGTCAACTGTAATCTCACTTTTGGAAAGATAATTATTAAAAGTCTGCCATTCCCGGAAAGACGTATTAAGAAGTAGAAGATTCGGATATGATCTGCCGGCATCAGAGGAATATGAAGCAACACTTTCAAGCCAGAGGGGCCATCTGAAATTAATAAATTTTTCGAAAAGGATACGGTTAGATAGCCCTTCAGATAAAAATTTTTTTAAATAATTCTCCTTCGAATTATCAAAAATTTCTTTTATATCTGAAGGCACCACTTCCCCGAAAGCGCCGGAACCTTTACCCTTTTTTTCAGTCAACTTCAATGGTAATCACATATCAAAGATTTTTAAGATACTCCAGCGCTTCAGATTCGTTGCTAAAAATATCAAACATATCTGTCAGTTCAACAACTTCAAATATCTTTCTGACAGCACTGTTCATATTGCAGAGAACAAGCTTGCGTTTCTTCTCTTTCAGGATCCGCATTGTTGAAACAAATATTCTGAGACCGGAACTGCTCATATACTCAACATCTTTAAGATTAAGGACAAAATGGCTTGTTTCCTCAGCGGCAATAAGTTTATTAATCTCTTTTTCAATATCAGCTGAGAGGTGAACGTCAAGCCTTCCCTCTAAATAAATTACAATAGCATTTCCATTCTTTTTTAAGTTAAGCTCCATTTTCTAATCCACCCTGTTAAATGTCTTTATAATATTATAAACAACTTTTAAATAATAATCAATTAAAAAATTATTCTCTGCCCTCTTTAGCATCCTTTGCCGTTATAAAGAGAGTTGCCGTACAGGCAATAAAAATAAAAGCCAGTACTACACCAATTATAACTATCAGTTTATGCGTATAATCACCCTGAACAAGGGCCTGCTGGAGTCCGTCCCCCCTGGTTTTGACAAAAAAACCGTTTTTAATAAGTATAATTGATGAGATAAAAGGAAAAATAACTCCGTTAAAATAGACTATTCCCCTGTATTTGAGCGGATCAAACAACGGCATAATCATAAGAATACCTGAAGTCACAAGAAGTACAGAATAGGCACTGACCATATAGTAAAGCGGCGCCACCAGTTCATGATCCCTCACAAGGTCAATCCAGTTCTCAGAAACATTGTCCGCAAAAAGCTGAAGCACACTCATTGGAGCGAAAAAAAACGCGGCTCCAATAACTATATAAATAATACCGGCAATAAGCACGGTAAACTGTAACGCATTTGTCTTTTTAGATCTCAAAAGATCCTCCGGATATTATCAGACGATTTTTGATACAATAAGCTGTGAAGCTTTTGACGCCGAATTAAAAATTTTGTCAAACTTATACTCTGTTTCTGAAACATCAAGTATTAAATTTCTTCCCGGCTCAAGATAGTCTTTAAATGACCGGGATATCCTTTCACCTGTATATAATGAAGAGGCATAGAACTCATTGTAAACTCCGGCAGGGAGCCTTAAATCAACTTTATTATTAACCGAAACTGCATATATATCATCAGCAGAAGTCCTTAACAGATGCGCGGGATTACTGCCCGAACCTGTTAAATCCGTAAAATACCCGGCCCCATTAATGTCAACAGGTTCGTACTCCGGGGACAAAGAGAGACTCGCGGCCATGATCTTTGCCAGGGAACCGCAACTCATAAGGCTGGAGGAATCACCGGTTGACAGCCGGCATAGAGGAAGGGGATGAAACATCTCCAGTCTGCGGGTTGAGGCAAGCTCGTATGTATATTTCAGCAGCCGGCTGTTGCTGAAAATAAATTTTTCCGGAAAAACTATGTCAAGGTTTCTGGCTACCTGTTCAGGTGAATAAAATCTCTTCAGATTTTCCCTGAGTTCCGAGCTGTTTTCAAACAGCAAAAACAGGGCGACGAGGAAAAAAGAATAAGAGGAAGAGTAAATATAGTGGAAATTTTTCCTGCTTTTATCCAGTTCCGTAAGCAATGGGCAGAAAAAAATTGATTCCATCGGCGATCCTGAAAGTACAAGCGCCCTGCTTTCCCCTGAAATCATATCTGTAAATGATTTCAGGTTGCCGTCAGCAACAAATTTCTCCATAATATCAGGATTTTCCGGGCTCTCTGATTCACACCTGTTCAGGATAAGCCCTCCCCGGAAAGCGCCTTTCCCCTGAGCCATTCTGCTGTTTCTTACATATATAATTCTCTGGCCCTCATCAATAACATCGTCAAAATCGTCCTGCATTGATGAGAGGTCTTTCCTGCCGTCCGTAATGGCGAATATAAAATCAGAGAGCCTGAACATTCTGTTACGGAGCTCATGATCATCATCCGACAGGTCAGCGACAATATACTTATAGTCTTTTGAAAGAGACAGGAGGACCGGCTTTAATATATCAGGATCTGTTTTCACCCGTGACGAAAAACTTATATTCAGAAGATGCAGATTTTCACTATACCTTACTATTCTGTCATTTATAACCGATTCGGCGCCATCCTCATCTGAATCCTTAACTGAAAGTGGGACTGTTATCATGGAATTGAAATAATCAAAAACAGTTTTCCCTCTGTAGGAGACATCCAGCAGAATCACCATCTCGCCGGATAAAGCCATTGAGAGCAGCGAGGCAAGGTAACTCTTCCCTGCCCCTGAAGTTTTACTGTAAACAGATATGACACGGCAGCCTGCATCAGCATACTTTTTACCTGCGGGATTAATCTCAAACCCCATATTGGCAATCATGCGCAGATAACCCCTGAGGGTCTTATATGATGTCAGGAAAAACCTGTAGAACTCATCTTCGTTGATAATAAAAACTTCTGATTCGGTGAGTGCCCGTATGTTACCCCTGATTTTGTTGTCTGTAAAGGGAAGCGTGCCAAAAAAGGAACCGGGGGCAAGATACACAACATCCCTGTAACCAACAGTCTCCACCTCGAACATGCCCCTTAAAACTATGTTAAGAGAGCTGCTTTTTTTAAGTTCAACATTCTGCCCCGGCTTAAGGGAGGAGACTCTGCCTGATTTAAAGAATATTTCAAGTTCTTCGCATGTGAGGTGGGCGAGGAAGGGTACAGTCCCGAGGATATCTCTGATTTTTTCCATTTCCGGTTATATCTTTTTCAGGAGTTCTACAAGTTCAGTTTTACCTTTTATCTCAATCGGTCTTGTGTTGGCAAATTCAAGCGCCTTGGAAGAGATGTCTCCGGTAGTTATCACCAGTATCCTTGTCGCGTTTCTCGGTTTCATAGACTCATGGATTTTCCTGAAATAGGAATCGGGAAGGGTCTCTGTTGTCCTTATTACGCGTATTATCCTGTTTGACTGCCTGGTATTTCTCCACTTCCCTTCATTTTCTGTTGCAATGATTTCAATCTCAGTGTCACTGATTATCTCTATGTCAGTGATATTATAATTCATTCCGGAAACTATTTTCCTTGTTATATGCTCAAATTGAGCAAGCCCGGCTATCATGAAATCCTTAATCCTGTCATCCTGCCTGAATTCGGCGTATGACGCAAGTTTCTGCTGCACGTCACGGAACTTCGGATTGATCTCAACTATCTTTTCCCAGTTAACAATTGCAGCATGGACATCCCTCATCTTCTCCTGGCATTCGCCGAGGAAATAACGGAGATTAAGTTCCATATCACTCCCCCTCTTGGCGAACTTTACTCCCCTTTCGAACTCCATTATCGCCTTGGGGTACTGCGATTTTTCCATAAAGCAGGTCCCGCGGGCAAGCAGGCTTTTCACTTTTAGATCATCACTCTTTATGGATACCTCAAACTCTTTTAATGCCCATTCATAATCCCCCTGCTGCCTCAATACCAGTCCGAGGTAGTAATGTGCCTGGTAATTTGAAGGATCGATTTTTATCGTATTAAGGAAACACTGTTTGGCGTCAACATAAACGCCGTTTTTATAATAAATCTGCCCGAGATAGAAAAACGACTGATCATGTTTCGTGTTCAGAGAAGAACTCTTTCTGAAGTAGTTCATCGCCTTATCCAGCTGACCGAGATTATAAGACATTAAACCAAGTTCAAAAAAGTTCTCGAAATTTGCAGGATCAAGTTTTGTAAGGATCAGAAATTCCTTCCTGGCGTCTTCAAAGGCCTTCTTATCCTTAAAAAGTTTCGCGAGAATAGTCCTTACATGGACCTCCCTGATCTTGTCATCAAAACGCCCCATTTTAAGGACCTGCCTGTATTCCACTATGGCATACTGGCTATTGCCGTCAGCCGCATAAGCCTCAGCCAGGAGATAGTGCGCATAGGGATTTCTGTCATCCTTCTCGATTATTTCATTCAGCTTCTTTATGGCGAGCTTAATCTGCCCGGCATCGATCATTTTCTGGATCTCTTCTATTTTACGCGGGAAAACATAAATACTGAGTAAATAGAGTATTATAATTGTTAGTATTATAAAAAAAAGAAATACCAGAATGTAAGTAAAAAGCATATTTATTCCTGTTTATCAGTTGTTATAGATTATAAACTGCATAATTTCTTATTTAATAAGAGACTCCGCAAATGATATATTTAATATCAATATCGCACTTTACGGGTTATAAATCAATTCTTTTATCTTTTACCCCAGGGCAGAGCCATTGTCAACATCCCTTTCAGGGACAGCAAGGACAACCCTTCCCTTCTCATCATAAAATCCTGTCAGAAGAAATTCTGACATAAAAGGACCTATCTGCTTAACCGGAAAATTCACGACTCCAATAATCTGCTTCCCGAGCAGATCTTCTTTTGTGTATAAATCAGTTACCCTGGCGCTTGTCTTTTTTACACCTATGTCCCTGCCGAAATCCGCGGTAATACGGTATGCAGGTTTACGGGCTTCAGGAAAATCAGCAACATCTATTATTGTCCCTGTCTTCAGCTCCACTTTTTCAAAATCATCCCAGGTAATGACTTCCATTAATTGAACACCTCTTTGTTTCCTGCTGTTACAACTATCCGGCTGCGGCTTGCCAATAAATTATTACTATCTTTTATAATTTTATTGACAAAAACATCACATGAAAAGATATAGATAGCTGATGGGGGCGTAGCTCAGATGGGAGAGCGCTTGAATGGCATTCAAGAGGCCAGGGGTTCGATCCCCCTCGTCTCCACATCAGAAACA
>DAIOFM010000036.1:0-19344 GCA_036745755.1 Spirochaetota bacterium
TCAACAATGAGGTTCATAAACCCCTCTTTTGTACCGGGACGAACGTCAAAATTCACCTCTTTAAAGTACCCCAGGTTAAAGACCTTTTCCCTGGATATCTGCATAAGACTGGAATTAAAAAGCATCCCCTCCCTGATTACAAGTTCGCGTCGTATTACCTTGTCTTTGGTTTTCTTATTCCCTTTGATTATTATCTGCTCAATATGAGCCTTTTTCCCTTCACTTATCATGAAGTCAATTTTGACAAACTTCCTCTTCTCTATCTTACCGTCAACCTTAACCTCACGCTCCGTAACATTTCTCTGGGGAATAACCCTTGCAAAGATATATCCTTTTGAGGCGTAAAGAAAGCTTATAGACTGTCTGTCGGCCTGAAATTTGCTGTTATTAAAAACTTCTCCCTTCTCCTTAAGCTGGAACGACTTTTTCAGCGCCTCTATTTCCGCCCTTGAGAGAACATTACTCTTCCCTTCAGCAAAATTTATAGTATATTCACCGTCAAAGTAATACTTTTCCCCCTCGCTGAGTTTAAGAACTATATAGATTCCCCTTTCATCTTTATCAACAGGATCGACCCATTCATATTCAAAATTTTCATCAACGATCTGGGCATCAATATACCCCTCCTGCTGGTAGTAGCCTACAATTTTCCTTTTATCCTCTTCGTAAACCTCCCGTTTAAAAGAACCATCGCTGAAAATTGTATCTTCTTTTGTCTCTACAAGGTCAAAAAGTTCTTCAACATATATTTTAGTTGCACCGAGGATTGCGAACTTTCTGACCTTTATCTCCTCACCCTCATCAATTATAATCTCCACCTTAACACCACCATCATCTTCACTGTCCTTTACTTTATAGGTGATATAGGCGTTAAAATAACCTTCCTTGTTATATTTATCCTTAAGCTGTTTAACACTTTCTTCTATTAAATCCTTTCTGTAGACCTCCCCCTCTTTTACCCGCATGGCTGCCAGGAGATCGGTCTCAAGGAGTTCATCATAGCCTTTAAAGACTATCTTTTCAATTACAGGCCTTTCCTCAACAACAACCCGTATCTTTACACCCTCACCATCTTCATCAATTTCAAATTTAACATTGTTAAAATAACCGAGAGCAAAAATCTGCTTAATATCTTCACGGACTTCAGCTGACTTTACAGGATACCCTTCCGTTGTGAGCATAACTTCAAAAACATCATCTTCATCAACGTTTTTAAGCCCTTTTATCTCTATCTTATTAACTTTTCTGTTTTCATATTTAGATGGCTGGGAGGAAAGGTACTGATATGCTGAAAAGACAGAAATCAGCACAAAGGCAACAGTTGCCGCCCCTAAAAAAAATCTTCTTTTTATCTGCATTTTATTGTCGCTGTTCCGGTATATTCTATCTGATTAAGTTGAGCCAGATGGCCAATAGATCCCTTTATATATTATATTCAGGTATGTCAAGAAAAATGAAATTATACAGATACGGAATACAGTTCAGTACCCGGAATAAAAACCAGTTATCGCAAGATCCACATCCGGTACAACCGGGCACAATGGAACTGATAGACCACAACCTGAGAAGACATATTTTACTATAAAAATTAAACGGATTGATATCTACGAATATTTAAAGAGGGTTCTTGTTACTGAAAAATAAAAAATTTATAAAAAAATACTTATATTTCATCAAACTGCTTTAAAATACAGCTCTTCACCATGATTGCTTATTATATTATTATCCTGAGCCCCGTAAAAAACTGAACACCCGGTTCAGGATATCCATCTCTTAAAGAATACTCTTCATTATAAATATTATTAATTCTCGAGTAGATATAAAAAGTCCTGTATAATTTAATATGAAGATCAAGGTTCCCGACTACAAAGGAATCAAGTTTCTCATCAGAATCGGGATTCACGTAAACCTCTCCATTAAAAGAGTTTTCCCAATTAATTTCGAACAACGGTCCTGAATAAGAAAGGTTTACGGAAAAAACATTCTCAGGTCTGTATGTTATCCTTATATCACTGAATTTATCAGCAGGCATATACCTGAAATAATCATAACTCCCTTCCAGCTCAAATCTATGATCAGTTATAAAAAAAGACGTGGAAAGCTCACCCCGTGCATTAATAAAAGACGCCTCAATTGGAACAATGGTCAGCACATTTTCAGGGAGGGAATAGTAATTATAAAAATTATCACTATCCTCAAATATACCCTTAATCCTGAATTTAAAATTTTCTATTCCCGCGAGATCTCCCTGCCCTTTATCAAAATTCAGATAAAGCTCACCGTTAAATTCTGAATGATTTACAGTTGCGGGGGGAACTTCATAAGGAATTGATACATATTTTTTCAGATATATATCACTTGATGGCTCATATGGCACCAGTTTATACTCGTGAAGCAGTTCAAGTGTAACATACCTGGTGTTAATTGAAGAGATATTACCTTTAAAATAACAATAATCCAGATAACTTTCATTTGTTCCGTCATTATGCCATGAAAATACCGGCGCGAGTGTTAACATGGTGTATTCAGTAACCTTAAAACTGCCGAAAAATTCCCCTGAGGCGAAGCTGTCATCCTCAAACTCTTCAGGATACCTGTTCTTTATACCTTCCAGCCTGAAACCGGCCTTATTTGAAGCTGACCATACATACTCCATTCCAAGGGTTCCCCTGGAAGTATAAAAAGTATCATCAATCTCCGGAAGCGCCATTGCAGAATCACTCTCTTCAAGCTTGTGATCAAACCTGGCATAGCTTAAATCGAGGTCCCATCTGGCCGGAGCCGGCTTATACTCATTTTTTATCCTGAATTTTATCCTGTCCTTGTTTTCCCTGCCATAGTATTCATTATCAAACATCCCGTAGGTGCTGTTTGATACTTCAAATTCAGGGATCATCTTCCAGTAATCGGTTATTGTAACCTCTCCATTAAAGCCGGTATCATTACTTATAAAACTGGAGTTATCATTGTCTTCAAAATCATTTGTGTATATTATGTTCGAATTCAGCTGATAGGCAAAATTTTCAAGTCCCTGCGTCATAAGCACTGAGTACATGGAATCACCGTTAAGGCCCGCAAGCATCCTGCCGTCAAAATTAATAGAAGAAACGGGGTTTGCATTAATGTCCCGAGGGATTTCCCCCTCCTGACCTTCAACAACCGCAGGCAGTAAAAATAAAAATGCTATCAGACATAAACCCGGAATTTTCATAAAACCTTCTGAAAAAACAACGGAGCCTTTTAATTGACCCCGTCATTTCCATTATTTATTATAAAAAATACTGTAAAATCTTTTCATTTATTTAAGTGCTTCATACTTATCTGTAAGTTCCCATCTGAAACCATCATCCTCTCTGCCGAAATGGCCGTATGCAGCAGTTGATTTGAACTGGGGCCTCTTCAGATCCAGGGAATCTATAATACCGGATGGCTTCATGTCAAAAATGCTTCTGACCCTTCTTACTATCTCTGATTCCGGGACCCTGCCTGTACCAAATGTATCAACCATGACAGATACAGGATCAGCGACACCAATAGCATACGCGAGCTGCACCTCACATTTATATGCCAGTTCGGCGGCGACGATATTTTTAGCAACATATCTCCCCATATAAGCTGCAGACCTGTCGACCTTGGAGGGGTCTTTCCCGGAAAAAGCACCACCGCCATGCCTTCCCATCCCGCCATAGGTATCAACAATAATCTTCCGGCCCGTTAAACCGGTATCCCCGTGAGGTCCGCCAACCACAAACCGTCCTGTAGGATTTATTAAAAATTTGGTTTCAGCAGTAAGCATTTCTGCCGGAATAACCGTCTTAAGTACAGACTCTATAATCGCCTCACGGAGCATTTCATTACTTACTTCCGGAGTATGCTGTGTGGAAACAACAACTGTATCAATATATTTCGGTTTGCCATGCTCATATTTTACTGTCACCTGTGATTTGGCATCAGGCCTGAAAAATTTTATTTCACCGCTTTTTCTGACCTCTGCCAGCTTTTTAACAATTTTATGAGCCATCAGTATAGGCATCGGCATAAGTTCTTCCGTCTCTGCTACAGAAAAACCGAACATCATCCCCTGATCTCCTGCTCCCTGATCCTTATAAAGGCCTTCCCCTTCAGTAACCCCCTGGGAAATATCGGGAGATTGTGAGTGCACAAAAGTCTGAACTTCACAGTTTTTATAATCAAACCCTATATCAGGATCATCATATCCGATTGACTTAACCACATCTCTGGCAATCTTTTCATAATCGACCTCGGCCGTGGAGGTGATTTCACCGGCCAGTACTATCCTGTTGGTAGTTACAAGTGTTTCAATGGCAACCCGCGAATCAGGATCCGCTGCAAGATGTGCATCAAGAATAGCATCAGATATCTGGTCCGAAATCTTATCAGGATGCCCCTCAGAAACAGATTCTGATGTAAAAATAAAGTCACTCTGTGGCATCTAAGTCTCCTGTATTTATCAGATGAATGGTTAAAAATGAAAGATTTTCAATTATTCGCCGTTTTTTTCCGGCATATCCTGTCCGGGAGGAACATCGCTTTTTTCAATCATTCCGGATTCAGAAGATTCTGTATTCAGGATTTTATCTTTCAGAGAACTGGTTTTTTTTGATTCAAGAATTGCAAGGCCCAGTGAGCCAACCATAAAGACTATAACCATTGCGGCTGTTATTTTAGTAATAATGTCAGCAGTTGAGGAACCGAAAGTTGACTGACCTGCCCCCCCGAGAATACCCATACCAGCGCCCTTGTCCGCCTGCAGAAGAATAACAATTATAAGGAGAACGCACAATATAACAAATAAAACACTTAATATTGATGTTAATACACCCATTTTTTCCTCTTGATTAATTAAATAGAAAACACTATCAGAACATCCGTCCGACAGCGTAAGTTTGCGACAACACCGTGTCAAGAAATAACTTATATTTCTTTTTTAATTAAAAAATCAATAAAAAAAATCCAATCCAGGTCTTATTCCGGTTAAAAAGCCGCATTTCAGGTCAACGATGAAAGCCTGTCAGCCACTCCGGCCGTGAGTTATGTCCCTTACAGAAAAGGCACCAACTGACAGCAGGAATGACAATTTAACAACAGACTTTATGTTTCAAAACATTTTATACCATCTCTACATTCTGATTAATCATCAAAGAAAAACCCGTATTAACCGCATTCTCACACATTGACAATCTTCAGAAAAGAGTCAGATTCAAGGCTCGCACCCCCCACAAGTACACCATCAATATTCTCCATTGAATAGAGACCTGAGATATTATCCGGCTTAACTGAGCCCCCGTAAAGGACCGGGATCATTTCAGCAGCCCCTCCACCGAAAAGTGAATTTATCACTTCTCTTATAATAACATGGGCCTCTTCTGCAATTTCAGGAGTCGCCACCTTACCTGTTCCAATGGCCCATACAGGTTCATATGCGATGGAAATTTTAACCATATCTTCAGTCTTGAGCCCTTCAAGAGCTCCCCGGATCTGCCTCTCAAGGATACTCCCGGTCTCTCCATTCTCCCTTTCCTCAAGTAGCTCCCCCACGCATACCATAGGCTCAAGCCCGTTTTCAAGCGCCGCCTTAATCTTCAGGTTTACGTCGGCATCAGACTCGTTGAAAATATGCCTTCTTTCAGAATGTCCTATAAGTATAAACGAGGCGCCGCTGTCCTTTACCATAAGAGGAGATATCTCACCGGTAAAAGCGCCCTGTTTTTCATAATACATATTCTGCGCGCCTGTTTTTATCATGGAACCGCCGCAAATTTCAGAGACCCTGGATAAAACCGTTGCAGGCGGAAATACAACATACTCTCTTTCAGGCTTTACCTCTATTCCGCCAAGAAGGCCTTTTACGAGGGCCCCGGCCTCTTCGAATGTTTTGAACATCTTCCAGTTTCCCGCAAAGATCTGACGTCTTTTCATCAATCAATCCTCCAATAACAATACGGTTCTATTTTGAAATATAAAGTGCAAGGTCAACACACCTCAGGGAATATCCCCACTCATTATCATACCAGCTCAGCACCTTGACAAGATTCCCTCCTGAGACTCTTGTAAGCGCGGGATCAAATATCGACGAATAGCTGTTTCCTTTAAAGTCCATTGAAACAAGCTCCTCCTCACAATACTGAAGAATCCCCTTAAGTTCACCTTCTGCCGCCTCCCGGACCGCGTCGTTAACATCTTCGACAGTTACATCTTTCTTAAGCACGCATGACAGATCCACAATTGACACATCGGGGGTCGGAACCCTTATCGCACCGCCGTCAAGTTTACCTTTAAGTTCAGGTATAACCAGGGCTACAGCTTTTGCAGCACCGGTTGTGGTGGGGATCATTGACATCGCGGCAGCCCTCGCACGCCTCAGGTCTTTATGAGGAGCGTCAAGCACCCTCTGATCGTTGGTATAGGAATGTATTGTGGTCATAAGCCCCTTCTCTATACCGAATTTATCGTTAATCACCTTCGCGAGGGGAGCGAGACAGTTTGTCGTACAGGAAGCGTTTGATATTATTTTATGGGAAGACTTATCAAACATCTTCTCATTAACGCCCATAACAATTGTTATATCCTCTTTCTTCCCCGGTGCGGAGATGATAACCCTCTGAGCTCCGGCCTTTAAGTGGGCCTCTGCCTTGTCCCTTTCAGTATATTTACCGGTTGATTCAATCACAACATCTATCCCCTCTTCTTTCCAGGGAAGTGCTGCGGCATCTTTCTCAGAATGGACTTTTATTTTTTTGCCGTTTACAGTTATCGAGGTATCATCGTAAGATACATTGCCGTCAAATATCCCGAATATTGAATCATACTTAAAAAGATGCGCGAGAGTTTTTGAGTCAGTCAGGTCATTGATGCTTACAATCTCAATGTCACCATACTTTTCAGGATACATGAATATCCCTCTCACTACATTACGGCCTATTCTTCCGAAACCGTTTACTGAAATTTTAACGCTCATATTCTCCTCCATATCTTTAAAAAAGCTATAATCCGCTGAATTTCTTAATCTTTTATATAATTTATCTTCAGCAGAAATTATTTCAAATAAAAATGAAAAGTTTAACTCTCCGGTAAAAAAGCATGCGGCAGCTATCCGTTTAGTTATGGAATAACGCATGACTCAGGTTATTTTATTACGGGATTAGTTCTGAATATCTTCCCCCTCTAACGGGATCTTTTAATTCCGGAGACAGCTCAGCCAGATGTTTAATAACAAACTCCCTGTTCCGGATTTCAGGATGGGGTATAACAAGAGTCTCCGTGTTCATAACAAGATCGTCATACAGCAGAATATCAAGGTCTATTTCGCGGGGGCCCTTGCTGAATCTTTCCACCCTGCCGAGTTTTCTTTCTATCTTTTTTAAAGCTTTTAGAAGATCTTCAGGCGGGAGATCTGTTTTAATGAGAATCACCTGGTTCAGGAAATCAGGCTGTTCAGTATAATCAACAGCCGCAGTTTCAAGGACAGAGCTTTCTGCAACCAGTTCGGCGGGAATTTCATTTATTATCATCCTGACAGCATCGGAAAGATACCCGTCCCTGTCCCCAAGATTACTTCCGAGGCCGATATAAACAGAAGCCATCAGAGCTTCTCTCTGTAATCATCACCGCTGAGTTCAAGAATTCTGCACATCTCCTTTATCCTTGAGAGAATTCTCCCTCCCGACAACTCCTTCAGTGACTTTTCAGGATTATTATTGGATGTTATAATCGTAAATTTCTCAGCCTCATACCTCGCGTCAATGAGGTTGTAAAGAGTCTCCTGTTCCCACGGGGAATCCCTCTGTACGCCGAAATCATCAATCACAAGGACATCAACAGAGGCCAGTTCTTTTTCTATTTTCCCCGATTCCCCGTAACGTTCCGATCCCTCCACAAAGGTTGAACGTAAAAGGTTGAAAAAATTTCTCGATATCTTTATAAATTTTCCTTTTACAGCATGATGAGTAATAATTTCTGTAAGGATTATAGATGAAAGCAGAGTCTTTCCCGTGCCCGGATTCCCCCACAGATAAAGACCTTTGTTTACATCGGGAAATTTCGTTATAATATCATACGCCGCATTTTTAGCTTCAGATGCCTGTTTGTTTAAGGCCTTGAAATCATTTATGGTTTTCCACCTGAACTTTCTGCTGTCTATACCGGAGGCGTTATAGATTTCAATAATTCTGTCAATCTTCAGACGGGTCTCCCTGCAGAAACAGGCCTTTATATTCTCACCGTCGCTATAATAATAAGGCTCCTCCCCGCCGCATTTACATTTAGGGAGCACGCATTTAGGACAGGGGGAAAGCGCATTGTCTCCTGTTATTTCAAAGGATGGATTGTGAATTATCCCCGAATAGTTACAGTAGAGGCAGAAACGGTTTTTATCTTTTCTGTTCATATATTTTTAATTATTAAAAACTAAATGTTATAAATAAAAATAACTTCAACCAGCTGCTAATTGTCAAGATAATTTGCCTTTTTTAACGCAGACATGGCTCTCATGCCTGAATCCCGCTTATTTACAGAACTATAATATAGCCGGATCTTTTCTTCATATAAGCATTTTACTGTTGATTTTTATACAGTCATACTGATTAATTACTATCAGCAATAATTGCTGAATTTATATTCTGATGTAATAAAATAAAATTTTATCCCCCCGCCGATGCCGGGGTAGGGAAAAATAGCACTTTTTATCTGAAAAAAGTTAAAAACAAATACTGAATTATAATATAATTACTTTTTTTATGATAAAATCCATAATTAATGGATATTCACTATTTATTAATGAAATTTAATTAGAATTCAACTGTTTCAGCAAAGAAAAACTATAAATTTTTTATCTGATAAGGACGATTAAGAAAATAAAGAGTAAGATACGAATTTTTAGCAAGAGGTTATATATGAAATCTAAATCATTTGCAGTGAAAATGGTTATACTGATCTGCGGTATCTTTCTGATATCATCATCCCTTAATACAGCTTCTGCGCAGCAGAATGAACAGACTGATCCGAACAAGCAGAAAACAGAAACAAAAAAAGAACCCGTTAACCCCAATGCGGATGTTAAGGACGGCTGGCGAATCAGCGATTACAAGCCCTATATAGCATCACTGAAAGATCTTGAGACTCTCAGTGAAGAGTATTCAGAGTTTCTTCTTAAAAGAGCTATTGACGAATATTCCAAAGGTCTGGACACCCTTGATGATATGGAGACAGAGATTGTCCGCCTCAAGGAAATTTATAAGAACAAAAAGTATCTAAATGAAAAATGGTACTGGCAGGAAGTTGACAGAAAAAATGCCCAGGACAGATATTTAACAAGGCTTAAAATCGAGGCAAAAACAAAGTCAATTTCATATTTCACAAAAGCGATTAACACTCTTGATGAAATTAAATCACACGAACTGATAACCAATGAAAAATATATAACTTTTAAATCAAGGCTGTTCAGGATCTATGTTTCAACGCAGTACGATCTCGGAAATCTCAAGCCCTGTATACCTATTATCGAGAGATACATTACTCTCACGGATGAAAACCGCAAGGATCTCTGGGCCTATAAATACATGTCCAGCTGCTATGCCTTTATGGAAACACTCCTCGACAAAAGCGGAAAAAGCTCTGATGAGGATATAATTTATTACAAAAATAAAAAGAACCAGGCTCTTCTGAAAGCGGTCGAAATCCAGTACGGTCTGGAGTCTGCTGAATACAAAGAACTGCAGATAATGGTACAGCTCGACGAGAAGAAAAGCGAAGTCATTAACGTAAACAAGTAACAGTAACTATATATTGCAAAGAAAAACCCCGTAATAAAACGGGGTTTTTCTTTATCTGAAAAAAGTATTCCATTATTTAAACTCAATTTTCATAAACCGACTGGTTCAATGTGTACCTGCTGCCGTCAAAATCAAACCTGACCTTTATTATCCTGTTTTCAGGAATAAAAAGCCTGACCTCATCCGGCTGATATATATTATTGACCCTTACGTATCTTCCTTTAATTTTATCAAGTTCCCTCCGTTCAGCCGTTATAATACAGAACTTCCCTGTTTCAGCTTTAAGCCTTGAGCTTTTCACAACCTCCCCTGGCCCAGTTTCAGTACGCCCGGCCTCAATCCCGTTAAGGGTAACCTGATAGTATATCATACTTTCATCACCTGTTCCTTTGTCGGAGGATAAAAACGTATCATTAAACTCAAGTATAACATTATATTCAGTGCTGTATGGGAACACCTTCCCCTTCCTGTATATATATAGATTCCTCTCTGAAAGAATATCTATTACCTCAACTCCATCTCCATTTGATACAAACACGATTCTTCCATCAGCCACGCTGCTTATAAATTTCCGCCCCCCCAGGGAAAGCGGAATTACAATGCCGTTACAGTTTAAACCGGCAGGTGTAATCAGAACAAGGTTTTCCCCTGAAACTGTAAAATCATCCACATCGTCAATTTTTTTTATTTCATTACTTGCGGAATCGAACCGCACCAGCACCCTTTCTTTACCATGAAATTCTTCGGTTAACGGCAATTCAGCCAGATAATAAAACAGATAACCGGTGCAGCGCAGTTTCAAAAGCTTTGCGAAACCGGGTTCCGCAGGCATCACGCTCTCAACGTTCTCCCGGCCGTTATATCTTCCGGCATACCGGGCCCCTTCAGATTCACTTATATAATAAAGCACCCCGTCATTTTCATCTATCCCCAGAACATTGCCCTTAACCGGGATTTCAACGGCAGTGTTATCCACCCTGTATATTCTCCCTTCAGAAACCCTGTAGTTTCCGGAATTAAAGAGAGCCCCCTCTTTTATTCCCTTTGCCTCCTCACCTGCCCGTGATTCCGGCACGGGGAAAAAGATGATCAAAAAAAATGCTATTACAGCCAACTTGTATAATTTAGCAAACACCTTAAATTTCAACCTCTCTGTGAGAAATCAAAAGGGGATAGATCCCGTAACCTGATAGAGATAATACCCTATGGCAAATCCCGAATAAAAAAAGGCTGCCGAATTGACAGCCCTCTTCGGGAATTCATCTATAATCAGTTATAAGTCTCTGAACCGAGATATGTGACAGGAGGCTCATTCATGAACCACCTGAGAGTATTTTTAAGCCTCATCAGCTGCACAAAAAGATCATGCTCCGCCTGTTCGTTCGGGGCATGCATCGGGCTTTTCCAGTAAAATGAGAGCCACTCCTGGTTGCCCACAAGAGACGCCCTCTTCGCCAGGTCGAGAAAAATCGCCAGGTCAAGAACAATGGGCGCAGCCAGTATTGAGTCACGGCACAGAAAATTAACCTTTATCTGCATCGGGTATCCCAGCCAGCCGAATATATCTATATTGTCCCACCCCTCTTTATTGTCTCCCCTGGGGGGATAATAATTTATGGTCACCTTGTGATAAAAATCTTTATACAGTTCAGGATATAGTTCCGGCTGGCAGATCTGATCGAGAACAGAAAGTTTACTCACCTCTTTGGTTTTGAATGATTCCGGATCATCCAGCACCTCGCCGTCCCTGTTCCCCAGGATGTTTGTTGAATACCAGCCGTTCATTCCAAGCATCCTCGATTTAAGTCCCGGCGCCAGGAGTGTTTTCATAAAAGTCTGCCCTGTTTTGAAATCCTTCCCCCCCATGGGGACGTTCCTTCTGTCAGCAAGTTCCCACAGGGCCGGTATATCGTTACAGAGATTAGGGGCACCATTTGCATAAGGTATCCCC
Organism: Spirochaetota bacterium; assembly: GCA_036745755.1. Classification (GTDB taxonomy): domain Bacteria; phylum Spirochaetota; class UBA4802; order UBA4802; family UBA5550; genus UBA5550. The sequence goes on from DAIOFM010000036.1 coordinate 11,743, forward strand.
AGATCAATGGCCGCATAAGCGTAAATCATACTGGGGGCGATTTTAGGATGGTTTTCCTTCAGGGCCTTTTCAAAATTCTCCAGGGTATCATGCACACCGGGGATCATTTCCTGAAAAATCTCAGTGCTTCCGCACCAGACCATTACCATCCTTGAAAGGTTCTTCTTTTTCCTGAAGCTCTCTATATCCTCTTTGACCATCTGCGCCAGGTCCCACAGAGTGGGAGCATCTTTGACCCATGTGCCGTGAAGTTTTTTCACAAATTCATTCTTGAAGACCGCTTTCCATGGTTTAATTTCAGATAATTCATCTTTAACCGCATCAAGATGCTCATTTGAAAGCACCTGGGCTCTTTTGGCCGCATCATAGACATTCTCTTCAAAAATGTCCCATCCCGCGAATTCCAGGTCCTTAAGATCAGCCAGAGGGACAAAATCCCTGATATTTACTTCACTTGCATTCTCCCCTTTCCCGATTCTGAGTTTTCCCATCTGGGAGAGAGAACCTACAGGCAAAGCAAGCCCCTTTCTTACGAGCATTACGCCCGCTATAAATGTTGTGCTTACAGCTCCAAGACCCGGTATAAGTATACCAAGTTTCCCTTCAGGACTTTTTATATCAGTATCTTTTAATGCCACAACGGAACTCCTTATTTTTTATTTTAAATCCAAAAGACCAACAATCACCAATAAATATAAATAACCCGAATAACCATTAAAAATCAAAATAAATGAAATCCCATTAGTCAAGAAATTTTAAAATTATTTAATGCTGCGAATACTCTCCTTGACAAAATAGATTTAAGGGAGGATATCATCTTTAATACAGTTAATTAATTAACCCGCATCAAGTATAATGCTGTAAATCGTTATAAAGCAATATATTTTCAACTATTCAGGAGAATTAAAATGAAAAGGCAGAACTTGAATCTTGACTGGGCCAATCTTCCATTCGGATTTATTAAAACAGATTTCAATATCCGCTTCTACCATCGTGACGGTAAATGGTCAGGCGGTGAACTGGTAAGCGATGAAACGATTACTATGCATATGGCTGCCCCCTGTTTACATTACGGCCAGGAGGCTTTCGAAGGGATGAAAGCCTTTGAGACAAAAGATGGTAAAATTGTAATTTTCAGGCCCTCTGCAAACTGGAAAAGGCTCCAGAGAACCTCCGAAAGAATCTTTCTGCCCCCGATGACAGAAGAGATGTTTGTTGAAGCTACTAAAAAAGTCGTTGATGCGAACAGGCATTTTGTCCCTCCATACGGGACAGGAGCAAGTCTGTATATAAGGCCTTTCCTGATAGGTGTAGGAGCAAAAGTCGGGCTTGGCCCGGCGGATGAATATATATTTACCATATTCGTTACCCCGGTAGGACCGTACTATAAGGGCGGAGTTACGCCTGTGAGAGCTATGGTTATTACTGAATTTGACCGCGCGGCTCCAGACGGTGTGGGAGACTGCAAAGTAGGAGGCAATTACGCAGCGGGACTCCCTGGTGCGGATTTTGCAAAACAGCAGGGATACCCGGTTCCTTTATATCTTGACCCTAAAGAAAAAAAATATATTGATGAATTCGGAACATCAAACTTTATCGGGATCAAGGGGAACACCTACCTTACACCTCAATCAAAAAGCATACTCCCCAGTATTACCAATGACAGCCTCTCAATAATTGCAGCCGACATGGGAATGGAAATTGAAAAAAGGCCAATCGACATCGCTGAAATACCATCCTTTGATGAAATCGGTGCGGTAGGCACAGCAGCTGTCGTAACTCCTATATGCGGGATCAATTATAACGGAAAAGAGATGACATTCGGCTCTCAGGATAAGGCCGGACCGGTAATTACAAAACTCTATCAGAATCTTACGGGAATTCAGTATGGTGATGTTGAGGATAAATTTGACTGGCTTGTTGAAGTTTAATTAAGGGAATCATAGAGAGAACGCGGTGTCTTATAACAGATTACCGCGCCTCTCTGACTTATTATTTCACTCCGAATTAGCCACTATCTTGGCCTGCATCGCAAGATATTCAACTAGTTTCTGTTCAGATATAATTCCCTGTGATACAAGAATAATCCCTATAAGTCCCCCTTCACTCTGCTGAACCTCAAGAGCCTTATCAAGCTGTTCCTGTGTTATCACACCATTTTCTACAAGCATTTCACCCAGCAGTGGTTTTGCCATCTTATCCTCCGGTTTCTATATATTATACATTCACAGGATGTGAAGTTATATTCTGAATAATAATATATTACTTATACTTATAAAATCAAGAAGAATTGAAACTATTTTTATAAAAGCCTTGCCACGGATTTTTTCCATAATTTCACCTGTCTTCCCCTTTCATCACTGTTCATAACAGGTTCGAACCTTCTGGAAATCCTGTTTTCAGATGCTATCTCATCTATATTGGCAAAAACCCCGGCCGAAACACCGGCAAGATATGCCGCTCCGAGAGCTGTTGATTCCCTGATCTCAGGGAGAAGAACAGGCACGCCGAGAATATCAGACTGGAACTGCATCAGGAACTTGTTCTCAGTTGCCCCTCCGTCAACACGAAGCTCCTCAATCTTTTTAGCTGTATCCTGCTCCATCGCATGTATAACATCAAGAGACTGGAACGCTATCGATTTGAGGGCTGCCCTCACAATCTGTTCCCTTGTCGTATCCCGGGTGAGACCGAAAATAGCACCCCTGGCATCCATCTTCCAATACGGCGCACCGAGCCCCACAAAGGCGGGCACAAACACGACCTCATCTTCCCTGTTAAACACTGAAGATGCTATACCCTCTGACTCAGTAGCACTATCAAAAAAATGCATGTAATCCCTTAACCACTGCATCACGGCGCCGCCGATAAAAACAGAACCCTCAAGGGCATAAACCGGATTACCTTTATTATCAGGCGTCAGGGTTGTCAGCAGACCGTTTGTTGAGATTGTAAAGTCTTCACCATTGTTAAGAAGCATAAAACATCCGGTGCCGTAGGTGTTTTTTGTCCTCCCGGGAAAGATGCAGTTCTGCCCAACCATTGCAGCCTGCTGATCGCCTGCAATACCTCCAACAGGTATACCGTCAGGAATTCCCGGGCAGCCTGAAGTTGTTCCGTATATATACGCTGAAGGATAAACCTCCGGAAGTATGTTCATCGGTATGCCAAGGATTTCGCAGAGTTCCTCAGACCACTTTTTCTCCCTGATATCAAAAATAAGCGTTCTTGAGGCATTGGTGAAATCTGTCGCGTGGACCTTCCCGCCTGTAAGCTTCCACAATATCCATGTATCAATTGTTCCGAAGCGCAGTCTTCCGCTCTTGGCCAGTGTTCTTGCATCAAACACATTATCAAAGAGCCACTTGACCTTTGTCCCTGAAAAATACGCGTCGATCACAAGACCTGTTTTCTCCCTGAATTTCTCTTCATAGCCCAGTTCTTTCAGCTGGTTGCATATATCCGCGGTTCTCCTGCACTGCCACACTATTGCCCTGTGCACAGGCTTCCCTGATTCAGCGTCCCAGAGCAGTGCTGTTTCTCTCTGATTGGTTATACCGAACGAAATTGCCGAAGCGGGATTAAGATTGCCTTTTTTTACAGCCTCGGGGATCAGAGAGGAAACGGATTCCCATATCTCCATTGCATCATGTTCGACCCATCCCGATTTCGGGAAATACTGGGGGAATTCGCTGTAAGCGCTGGATATTACCTTTCCCTTCTCATCAAAACAGAAAACCCTGTTGCCCGTGGTGCCGAGATCTATCGAAATAATATATTTTTTATCTTCCATTTTTACCCCGCTGCTGAATCAGCATATTAATAGCATACTTAGAAAGTACTACTGAAAATAATATATTATATATTTTATGTGTCAAATATTTAAAGCAGAGTATAAATAATCCGGGGTAAAATGTTTGACAGTTTAAGAATCATACTCACTTCATATATAAAAAAATGGAATTATGGCAGGTAATAGAATGCTTGAGAGCTTGTTCAGCGGCAGGAGAACCGTTTTCATCGCAGAAATCGGAATTAATCATAACGGCGACATCGCAACAGCTGAAAAAATGATTGAAAAAGCTTCTGAAGCCGGTGCTGATGCAGTCAAATTCCAGACATTTATACCGGAGATGATGAACTCGCCTTTCACATCTTCACTTATGAACGGGGACGCGGAACCTGTAAAAGATTACTCAACAACAGATTTTTTCAGTACATTCACATTCAGAGAGGAGGAATGGGCGGGCCTGAAAAAAAAATCTGAAGAATGCGGGCTTGTATTCTTCTCCGCCCCTTTTGATGCCCCATCAGTTGAGCTTCTTGAAAAAATCGGTGTTTCATTATACAAGGTGGCGTCCTCTGAAGTTACAAACCCCCCTCTGCTCAAAAAAATTGCAGAGACAGGAAAGCCGGTAATTCTTTCAACAGGAATGAGCAGGGAGGAGGAGATAAAATCAGCCATTACAATACTCGAAAGCAGCGGATGTGGAGAGATCGTTCTGCTCCACTGTGTCTCGCTCTATCCGACAGATGACACCGAGGCAAACCTGAAAAGAATATTAACGCTTAAAGAAAAGTTTAATAAACCTGTAGGCATCTCCGACCACAGCCGGGATTTCTATACTGCCATGATCGCTGCAGCCTTTGGTGCGATAGTTGTGGAAAAACATTTCAAGCTCACAGAAGATCATGACTGTCCCGATAAAGATGTATCCCTTACACCTGACCAGTTCAGAGAGATGATCCATGCAGCTGAACGGGGTTCTCTTATGGGGGGAGACGGCAGGATTGAATTTTCAGGAAGAGAAACTCAGACCGCTTCAGGTGCGAGGAGGAGCCTTTTCGCGTCAAGGGATATTCCAGCGGGAACTACTCTTACCGGGGATGATATTATCTGCCTTAGGCCCGGTACAGGCATACCTGCTTCACAGATATACAATTACACTGGAAAAAAGACTAAAAACAATATAAAAGAAGGTGCTATTCTGAGACCTGAATATTTTATTTAACCGGAGTGTTTAAATGCTTACACGAAAAAATTTAGGACTGCTTATTATACCTGTGCTGATTCTGGCCCAGTGTTCCACATGGTATAAACTGACAAAAAAGGAGAGTGAATACTACACTCCTGCAGAAATGAAAATCCTTATAGATACAACAGACGCGGCAGATTTCAGGTACGGATTTGACCCTGACCTTGAACTGGATTACATCTATATGGCAGGCCGCTTTACCTCATCAGAACTTGTTTCTAAAGAAAAAAATATGAAAACAGCTCTTCTGAAATACAACAGAGAGGAAGTCGTTAATTTTTACGAAAAGATATACAGGCTCAGCGAAATTCTTGCATGGAATGTCAAAGACTACAAAGAGGACGAGGACTGGACAGAAGCCACTCTTATAGAAAAATATCTTCTCCCGGATACATTAAAATTCCTTGAAATGCTTGAGAAAAATGTAATACATATCGATGAGAAATATAGAAGCATTATTAACAAGAGGAAAAAGATCATCAGGGAACAGGTCATCAAAGAACTGGACTGATATCATACGGGAAAAAGCATGAAAAAAATAAATCTTCTGGCATTAATACTGTTCGTAATCATTACCGTTTCTGAAATTCCTTCATATTCAGCAGGCAATGGCACCTATATACTCTGCTATCATGCTTTTCTTGAAAGAAAGGACCCCTACTCTTTTTCAAAAGATCAGTTACGGGAGCAGCTCCAGAGGCTGAAAAATAAAGGTTTCACCTTTATTACATTTGAAGACCTTATAAACAACCGAGTCCAGGGGACTAATAATATACTCATAACCATTGATGACGGCAACAAAAGCGTATACGACGCCTACTACTCAGTAATGAAGCCCATGGGGATAAAACCGGTACTTGGGATATACCCTGCGATTATCGGAAGGATGCATTACGCCCTGTCATGGGAGGAGTTAAAAAAACTTGCCAATGATGGATGCTATATAGCATCCCATGGCTACCACCACATGTACCTTTCCACTAAATATTATAAAAAAGAACCTAAAAACTTCCTCAAGGAGATCTACTATTCAAAAAAAGTTCTTGAGAGAAAACTGGGACGCAGGATTGAACTCATGGTCTATCCGTTCGGCGTCTTCAGTGACATAGCAATATCAGAATTAAAAAAAGCAGGATATAAATACGGAATGTCTCTCAAACACGGGATATGTTTCTCACCAGTTCCAGACGGTTTTGAAATCCCAAGATACATGCTTACAAAGCCGAACCAGAAAGGTCTGATTTCTCTTTTCATAAGAAAAGCCGGGGATTCTTCTTCATCGACAGTTGCGGCAATAAAAGCAGATGAACCGCCTGCTTTAGATCTGGATAAAAAAAAGTACAGGGTAACATTGAAAAATTACCCACAGGAAATACACAAAATGGTAATGAACGATATTATATTCATGCCTGAAAAGAAAACCCCGACAAATAGAAAGAAAAACAGGAACAAAAAAAAGCTTCCGAAATTTAAACCATACATTCACAAAGGGACATTCAGCGGGAAAAACCATAAAAATCCCAAAAAGCAGAGTTCTCTCCCTGTAAAAGAGGAAAAAGATAAAACTGTCCGGAAACAAAGCGCATTTATGACTGACATAAAAGAGACATTCCTTCTCGTCCAGAACCGTTTCAGCTCATTCATCTACTCTGTCAGGGAGATGACTGAATTGAAAATTTCCGTATTAAAAACCAGGGTTTACGAACTGTTCAGCTGAAGGGGTATTTATCACGCCGGCATTATTGGTAAAGCCCACTTTTCCTTGACAACTTCATAATTATATTTAATATAAACAATACTGCCGGATGTGTAAAACCCTGCATCCGGTTTTATGCTCAAATCACACAATCCGGAGAATAGATATGCTGCTTGGAATTGATGTAGGGGGCACACACACAGACGCCGTTTTAATAGACAAGAAAAAAGGAATCGTTTCCAGATTCAAAGTAAAGACTGATAAAAAAAATCTCCTTGATACTATAATTACAGCCTTAAAAGAAGTTACATCAGGTTATGATGTAAAAAAAATAACGAATATCAATCTCAGTACAACCCTCTCCACAAACGCGATAGTTGAAAACAGGCTGGAAAAAACCGCTCTTTTTATTTCATCCGGTCCGGGAATTGCGCCTTCAAATTTTGCAATCGGTAATAATACATATGTGATCAACGGCTCAATAGACCACAGGGGAAGCGAAGTCGCAGTCCTTGACTTAAACACTTTACAGGAATCAATCGGAAAATGCAAAAAAGAGAATATTAAAGTATTCGCATCCGTTTCAAAATTTTCAACAAGGAACAGCGCGCATGAAGACAAAATAGCTGACGAAATAGGCAACGACGCAGATTATATAACTCTGGGCCATGAACTCTCAAGTCAGCTGAGTTTTCCCAGGAGGGTGGCAACTGCATATTACAATTCCGCGGTATGGAGAATATACAACACCTTTATAGATGCTATAACCGGGGCGCTGAAAAATTTAGGGATTGAAGCGCCTGTAAATATACTTAAAGCAGACGGGGGCACCATGCCTCTTGAAGTTTCAAAAAAAATGCCGGTTGAATC
>DAIOFM010000036.1:19444-32585 GCA_036745755.1 Spirochaetota bacterium
GACGGGGGGGATGTTCCGGCCCTGGTTGATGCGCTGAACTTCAGTGGAATTATAGATTACATGGACACAAAAAGATCTGCCGGAGGAATCACGGAACTTGCCAGCGGGAGCAAACTCTCTCCTGCCGACATTGCAGAGAAAGCCGTTAATTATGCTGTAAAAAAAATAAGGGCTGAAATTAAAAAGTTCCTTGAGGAGCTCAACCGGAAACCGGTCTATACTATACACGAAATGGTTCACGGGGAAAAAATCAACCCGGGAAAAATGTATATAATCGGAGGCCCGGCACGCGCCCTTTCCGGTGTAATGTCTGACGGATTTGAAATAAACGTACCTGAAAATCATGACGTGGCCAACGCCATAGGTGCTGCGCTTGCCCGGACGACCTTTGAAACAGAACTCTTCACTGACACGGGCAAAGGGAGAATGGTCATGCCGAACCTTGATATAGATGAAACTGTTTCACGAAAATACTCCCTTGAAGAAGCCGAAGCTGACGCAAAAAAATATACAAGAGATTACCTCGAAAAGACCGGTTACCGGATAGATGAATCGGATATAAATATAGTTGAATCATCGACCTTCAGGATAATTGACGATTTCTATGCATCCGGTAATGATATAAGAGTTAAATGCCAGGTTAAACCTGGAGTAGTAATGCACCTCCACGGATAAGGAGACAACTTATGATAAAAGCTGAGAACAGATTAGGACTGGTTTTTTTTCCCGCTTATGACTGGGCCATCTCACCCACACACCCTGAAAGGGAGGAACGCCTTCTATACACCCAGGACCAGCTCAAAGAGGAGGGGATTTTTGATATAGAGGGTATCTCAGAGTTGAAACCCGATATAGCCACTGAAACGGACATTATGAGATCCCATTTCTGTTTCCCTGACGTAAAAAGCGTCACCACTGAATCACATCTTATATCTGCAGGAGGAGCCATACGTGCCGCAAGAGCAGTGCTGGAGGGGGAGGTTGACAGTGCATTCGCCCTTGTAAGGCCTCCGGGACACCACTCCATGAAATGCGTGCATGGAAACAGGGGTTTCTGCAATATAAACAACGAAGCCATTATGCTTGAGTACATACGGGAGCATTACAACAAAAGAAGAATAGCCATTGTGGATACTGACTGTCACCACGGCGACGGCACACAGGATATATTCTGGCATGACCCCGACGTGCTTTTTATCTCCCTGCACCAGGATGGAAGAACGCTTTATCCAGGTTCAGGCCATCTGAGAGAACTGGGCGGGCCGAACGCCAGGGGGCATACAATCAATATTCCCCTCCCTCCCTACACGTCAGAGGAGGGATTTATCTATGCCATAGATGAAATGGTGCTGCCGATTCTTGAAGACTTCAAACCGGAAATCATTATAAATTCGGCAGGGCAGGACAACCATTATACAGATCCGATTACCAATATGAATTTTACAGCGCACGGATACGCGCTTTTGAACGAAAAGCTCAAACCTCATATAGCGGTTCTTGAAGGAGGATATTCAATCCAGGGGGCCCTCCCCTATGTAAATCTCGGAATAGTACTGGCCATGGCCGGGCTCGATTACTCGCACGTTAAAGAACCCGACTACGATACACTATACTCCCCTCAGGATGAGGAGATAACTGATTATATTCATCAGTTAAAGGCCCCTGTTCTTAAGAACTACTTTGATCCTGAACCGGATACAGAGAGGGCGCCGGAGGGGCAGTTTACCATAAGGCACAAAAACATCTATTACGACACAGACGGGATACAGGAAAGCCGCAAAGAACATATAATGACATGTAAAAACTGCCGGGGCCTGTTTTATGTTGAATCATCTTCATCAGTAACACCTGCATGCATGGGAGTGGAAATTCCGTTAGGGGGATGTAAAAGGTGCGCTGAAGAGGGGTATAAAATCATGGAAAAAGCTGTGAAATCCAAAAAATTCACAACAGTACAGCTGACAGACAGAGTAAATAAAAAATATGAAAGATACAGCCGGTAAAACAACCGGCTGTATCCTGAATCTTTTCTAGTTAACGAAAAGCATCTCCCAGTATTTAGGCATCGGCCAGAGTTCATCATCAGTCAACACTTCAAGCTCATCAACCAGTTCTCTGATACCGTCCATTTTGACTTTCACAACATTGCAGTATGCTTCGGCCATAGCCTGCTCATCCTCAATATCGCCCGCTTTATCATATTCAGTCTTCAGAGTCTCAATTTCCGTCTGGATCTTGCTTATAAGGGTGCTGACCCTGACAAGATTATCCTTCTGAGGCTTGATAATCTCTTCAGGAACAAGACCGGCAATCTGACTTACTGAAGATGCAAGATTACCCTGATGCACGTAAGCAGCAGGAAGGACCTGGCATGTAACCATGTTGTAGAAAGCCTTCGCTTCAATATCTATATTCTTGGAGTACTTCTCAAGGTGAATATGATATCTTGATGAAAGTTCCACTTCAAAAAGCACTTTATATTTTGCGAAAAGAGCCTTAGCCTTATCAGTATCATATGCCTTTAAAGCTTCAGGTGCTGTTTTAAAGTTCGGAAGCCCTCTCACTTCGGCTTCTTTATGCCATTCTTCAGAATAGTTATCACCGCCGAAAACTACAGGTTTAACAACTTTTATCTCTTCCTTGATTACATCAAAAATAGTCTTTCTTATATCAGAAGTACCTTTTTTCTCAATCATGTCAGCAAGCTCATCTATGCTTTCCGCCACTATAAGGTTAAGAACTGTCGCAGGGAATGATATAGATTGCGAGGAACCCACAGCCCTGAACTCAAACTTATTTCCAGTAAAAGCAAATGGAGAAGTTCTGTTCCTGTCTGTATTATCCTTATTAAGTATCGGCAGTGCTGAAAGGCCGAGGTCAATTAAAGTCGCATCTGTAGGTTTAAGGTTTTCACCCTTCTCTATAGCGTCAAGTATAGCTGAAAGCTGATCACCAAGGAAAACAGATATAATTGCAGGAGGGGCCTCATTGGCGCCAAGCCTGTGGTCATTTCCACTGTGAGCCACTGTTGCTCTCAGTATATCACTGTGTCTGTGTACCGCCTTAAGTACAGCCACAAGAAAAATAAGGAACTGTATATTTTCAGTGGGAGTCTTACCCGGATTGAGAAGGTTTATCCCGTCATCAGTACCGATAGACCAGTTAAGGTGTTTACCGTTACCGTTGATCCCGGCGAACGGTTTTTCATGAAGGAATGCCGCAAGGCCGTGACGCTCAGCCACACTTTTCAGAGTATCCATTAAAAGCTGGTTATGGTCAACAGCTATATTTGCCTCTTCATATATCGGGGCTATCTCAAACTGGCTTGGAGCAACCTCGTTATGCCTTGTCTTTGCAGGTATTCCAAGTTTAAAGAGTTCTTCATCAAATTCATGCATGAAAGACTGTATTCTTTCCTTTATACTTCCGAAATACTGGTCATCAAGTTCCTGACCTTTTGCCGGTGCTGCCCCCATAAGAGTCCTTCCGGTGAGGACAAGGTCCTGTCTCTGTATGTAATATTCCTTATCTATACAGAAATATTCCTGTTCAGGTCCGAGATTGGCATGTACCTTTTTAGATGTAGTATTTCCAAGAAGTTTGAGCATCCTCATTGCACTGCTGTTTATCGCTCTCTGGGAACGGAGAAGAGGAGTTTTCTTGTCAAGAGCCTCGCCTGTATACGAGATAAATGCTGATGGAATACAAAGCGTTATACCAAGACCGTTTTTTCTCAGAAAAGCCGGACTTGACATATCCCAAGCAGTGTATCCCCTTGCTTCAAAAGTAGCTCTTAAGCCTCCACTTGGAAAACTTGAAGCATCAGGCTCTCCCTGGACGAGCTGTGATCCGGAAAATCTCTCTATCACTTCTGACGGATTTGCAAATTCAATAAACGTATCATGTTTTTCCGCAGTTGCACCTGTTAAAGGCTGAAACCAGTGAGCAAAATGAGTTGCGCCGTTTTCTATTGCCCACTCCTTCATCGCGTGAGCCACCGCATTTGCTGTTTCAAGATCAAGCTTGGTATTTTCCTCTATGCAGGAGATAAGCTTGAGATAGACTGAACGCGGGAGCTTGGCCTGCATAACAGTTTTATTAAAAGTATACTCGCCGAAAAAAGAGGAAATAGGTTTTCTTTCCTTCTTATCTTCAGTACAAGATTTTGACTGTAAAGCCTGACTGCTGATTGTTTTCATATATAGCACCTCTGCTTTTTAGTAATTCTTTTTTTCTGCATCAATTACGGCCATATGATTTAATAATACATCAATGTCAATTCCATGTTACGGCGCCTGACATTAATTAACAAAGCTGTAACAAAAATCATCAACCCCCTATATTCAATGCAATTTGATAAAAATATAACAGGCGTTATAACCAAATTCATCAAGCACAAAAAATTATATGATATTACATCAATGTTAAAAATTCTTTTATGGCTTTTTCATTCATCCGGAAGTGTAACGAAGAACATTATTAAATCCAAAATTGTCACTTCCGTGTTACCGTTATTTAAACCACATGGTGACACAAGCCGATTCAGTTTCAACCATTTATTGGATTTTCCCGATTTTGTTAAATACATGTAAAATAATTTTGATTGACCCTGTAATTGTCTGTAATATAGTTATCTGTCACTGTCATTATCAAACAAAAGCGGTGATTTTTTACCCCTGTCTGATTATTCAGGTAAACTGATAAAGAGGTGGTACAATGAAGAAAGAACTTCTTTCCGAAATTGTTGATAATTTTTTCAACTGTTCCAGGCCGGAAATTCTTCAGATAATAAATGAACTTATCAACACCCTCAGGGCTGAAGAACAGATCTCGGTTTCTGAACTGATGTCAAGGAACTATGACACTGCCCAGTCCAACCCGGAAATACATTATATTCCCGGCAACCTGAAAGATGCAAGGGACGCCATCTTCCCGTATTTCTGGGGAACAGACGGATGGCACTCAAGGTTGCATCTGGAAAACGTTAAAGGTCCTGCAAATTATGCTTCTCTTATAGGCTCCATTGCCTGCCTGCTTAAAAACCCGAACCTTTGCGTTGACACATACAGCCAGAGATCCAATGAACTGGAACTGAAAGCCATAACTGCCCTGGCCAACCTTGTATATTATCACACGGAAAATCCATGGGGGATTTTCACCATGGGCGGAACTATATCAAATCTCTACGGCGGGAAGATCGGTATTGAAAAAGTTCATCCCGGGGCGATGAAAAAAGGGCTGCAAGGGATAAACCTGGCGGGAATAGTATCTGAAGCGGCCCATTATTCAAATGAAACTCTTGCGGGATGGCTGGGCCTCGGGACAGAAAATCTTCACACAATACCTACAGATGATTCATGCAGCATGAACCTGGATCTCCTTGAAGAAAAAATTGAGCATTTATACAGCCAGAATATAACCATCGCATTCGTAATTGCAACATTTGGAAGTACTGACGCTTTCGGAATTGATGACATAAGTGCCATACGAAAAATAATAAATGAAAAAAGCAGTAAATATAACAAACCCGTACCGCAGCTGCATGTAGACGCTGCTGCCGGATGGTCCCTCTGTTTTCTTAATGAATATGACCTGGAGGAAAATGAATTTGGTTTAAGCAGCGAAGTTCTCTCTGTTGTTGAAAAGCTGAGAAGATATTCTTTCGGAATCAGGGAAGCAGATTCCGTAACTCTAGATTTCCACAAAATGGGCTGGGGACATTATCCCTCAAGTGCTTTTATTGTATACAACAGGGATGATCTGAAGTATCTTTTCAGAAGCCTCGAACAGATACCATATTTTTCAGAGGCCGACTATCGGCACGATCCTGCCCTTTTTACTCTTGAAACTTCAAGACCTGCTATCGGCCCGTTCTCGGTAATGTCCAGCCTTAACGGAATCGGCCTGAAAGGATATCAAATCCTTATTGCTCACTCACTTGAGATGACAGCGCTCCTGAGGAAAAAATTAAATTCTCTTGAATATTGCAGGGTTTTAAACCAGCACTGCATGGGGCCCAGTGTTGTATGGTGGGTTCTTCCTAAAGGGAGAAACGCAGGACAGATCTACGACAGGCTGATAAAAAATGAACTGACTGAAAAAGAATATTTGCGTTACTTCAACGAAATACACAGACTCTTTGAAAAAAGGAAAAACTCACTGAATCCGGAAATAGATGCCAGCCTGAGCTTCACAACATCAATTGGATACAATCCAAACGATGTTTCAATCCCCGGATGGAAAGCGGTATTTTTTAATCCCAAGACAGATGAAAATGTAGTAGGCCAGATAGTTAGAAGTATCGAAGAACTGTAACTAAAACATTTTGCGTTTGAATTGGTGTATCCTTTGTCATTCCCGTCCCCGCCTTCGCGGGGATAAACGACCGTGGGCGACCGCAGGAAGAGCTGGAAGCTAATCTATATCTCCTAAAAGAAGTGGATATCCGCCTGCGCGAATATGACATATGGTTTATTCGGTACTAATCATTTCGCAAAGTGCTATAATTTCAGTTTAACAGGAATCATTCCCTCCGGATTTCTCTTTTTATACCGTCCGGAATATGATTTGACAGGAAAACGGTTAATGTTAGATCGTATAAGTTAATTGTCATTCTCAAACTTACTGAATCTCAGCAGTTACGGTATTGCTTAACAGAGAAAAGTCTGATTATTCTGCAGGTTATTTATAACAGTTTCAATACCGATAAAGCGGTTCCAAAATGGTGAAAACATGAAATTTCTTCCTTCAGCTACATTATCCGAACAGATCGCCGAACATTTAGGTGAAAGAATAACAAAACTTGAACTCCGCCCTGGTGAGAGAATAATAGAAACAAAAATTACTGAAGAACTCGGAGTCAGCCAGAGCCCGGTAAGAGAAGCGATAAGGATTCTTGAAAAAAGGAAACTGGTTAAACTTATCCCTCGTCATGGAACTTTCGTATCTGAAATAACAAAAGATTTTATTGAGTCTATGTTTGATATTTTCCAGGAGCTTGTCGGACTTGCGACCATAAAAACCGTCAGGAAAGCGACTGAAAATGATATCGAAGAAATAATTAAAATGGCGGAAAATCTTGAAACCTATTACCTGGATAAAAACATCTATAAATTCAACAATGCATATTTTGAATGGGGACTATTATGCCTTAAATGCGCCTATGACCCCATACTTGAAGAGATGATACTTGACATGGTCCCAAGCATCAGGCGCATTGAATATATGTCACTTTTAAAGCGGGATATTGAAGGTCTATCAACACTTTACGGCTATCTGAAAAATACAGCCGAAAGGATAAAAGCAGGGGATGAGGATGGCGCAGCCATGAACAACCGTATGGGCATAGAATTTGAAAAACAAGTTGCACTTGAAATTTTTGCAAAAGGCGGCCTGCATTTTAACTGATTTGCCCCGTCCGCGGCTCCTCACCTTTTTTTAAAAGTTTATTTCTGAAGAGGCTGATCTTCTTAATATCATCCGGACCTGTACGACAGCATCCGCCAATAACTCTGGCTCCTCTTTTGTACCACTCCTCAGCAAAAGATGAAAAATCCCAACTTTTATTCCCCTCTGTCCAGCAGGAGCAGCCGGCATCAAAAATTTCTCCGGAATTCGGGTATACAACAATCGGTATATCAGTGATCTTATCAACTTCATACAGAAGAGGAGAAATCAATTCCGGTTTTGAACAGTTTATCCCTATCCCGGAAAGGTTCCCCCTTCCGGCCAACACCTTTACACAATCCTGAAACAACTCGCCATGACTGATTCTTTTTCCGTCCGGGGCAGTAAAAACTATCCAGTAATGAATATCGGGATATTCATTCATAAGCTCCGCCACAGCCAAAGCCTCATCCTGGTTGGGAAAAGTTTCAAAGGCCATAAAATCAGCTCCCGCCTCTATTAAAATCTCAACTCTCTCCCTGTGAAATTTCATGTATTCCCTGTCCGAAAGCCTATAATCACCCCTGTATTCCGAGCCGTCAGCCAGGAAAGCACCATAGCTTCCGGCTGAAGCGGCAATAAACGGTATCGGCCTCAGGCTTCCGGCACCGGACTGCATAAATTTTTCAACAGCATCAACGGCAAGCCTGACCGATAATTTCATCAGCTTTTTCGATTCCTCCCTGGTAAAACCGGAGAGCATAAACCCCTCCATAGTTGCCTGGTATGATGACGTTATTATACAATCCGCACCCGCTTCAAGATACCTGGCATGAACCTGCATAATAGCATCCGGATTTTCAGCAAGAATTTTCGCAGACCATAGCCTGTCTCTGAGATCAAACCCCATATGTTCAAGTTCAGTTGCAAGCCCCCCGTCAAGAACAACGAAAGGAAATTTCGCAAGAATTTCTGCAATGTGATTCATCCGCATTACCGTTTTTTTACGAAGTAATTCATATTGAATCAAACTTTATTTTTCATTTCTCTACTTTTTAAGTTAACCGAAAAGTATCGGGCTGAACAAGTAATTTTTACAAACAGCCGGCATTAAAAAATAAAACCCGTACCAGGTACGGGTTTTATTTTCAAAGCAATTCCGGAAACATCTATATTAATTTCCTTACAATTTTCTGAAGCAGAGGTGAATCCATCTTCCCCATCATCCATATCTCCCCAATCCTCTTATTTAAAAGAGAAATAGTCGGGAAGGAGTGCTGCATCATCATAATTTTGGAAAGACCGATGCCATACTGGATAGCCATAATCCATTCGTGTATAAGCTCGCTGGCTGATTCACCAACAATTGTTGCTCCGAGAACCTTCCCTTTTTTAGTGGCAATAACCTTGACAAAACCTTCAGGAACACCGTCTGCTATAGTCCGTCCGTAGTCCTCATACTTTTCTTTTATTACAGTATATTTAACACCTGCATCTTTAGCCTCCTCCTCCGAAAGACCCGCATGAGCGAATTCAGGTTTCGTGAAAACTGACCAGGGCACAATATACCTGTCCCACCTCATTTTAAATGGGAGGGGATTGAGAGCATTCATAAGGGCAAGCATACCCTGATGCATTGCAGCATGGGAATAAAGCGCTATGCCATTCACATCCCCCACAGCAAAAATATTTTTAACATTTGTCCTGAGGTATTTATCCACGTATATTTTTTTTAAATCATGTTTTATACCTGCATTCTCAAGCTTAAGAGGGGCAAGTACAGGTTTCCTACCCGTAGCCACAAGGAGTTTATCAGAAGTAATCACCCCCCTGTCAGTGTATACCTTTATTGTTTTTCCCTTCTTTTCAACCTTCTGTATCGAGGTACTGTTATAAACAGAGATACCCTCTGATTCAAACCTCTCCTGAAGAACCTGCGCGCCTTCCTCGTCTCCCGCCGGGATCAGGTGTTTTTCATTATGAACTATTGTGACCTTTGCTCCGAGCCGGGAAAAAGCCTGGGCCATTTCTGATCCGATAGCCCCTCCACCTATGATGGTCATTTTTTTAGGAATTGAATTTTCGTTAAACATGTTAACATTCGTGAGATAGGGCACATCTTCAATTCCGGGTATCGGAGGTATATACGGCTCTGTCCCTGTTGCGATAAAAATCTTTTTCGCTTTTAAAATTCTTTTACCGACACGTACAGTCCCCGGGTCAACAAACTCAGCCATCCCCCTGCCCTTTATCAGCTCAACTTTATCAAACATCTTTGAAGTTTTCGGCCCGCTTATATATTCAATCTTTTCCCTTACTTTTTTAAGAGAACTCTGGACAACAGATTTCCCCCCCGGTTTTATCCCGTATTTAATAAGATTTTCAGCAACACTTCTCGCCTCACCCGCCTTAAGCAGGGCCTTGCTTGGTATACAGCCAACATTAAGGCACTCACCACCTACTTTATTATGCTCAACTGCCGCGACTTTAAGCCCCATAGCACTGCTCATGGCAGAAACAGCCATACCCGCAGGCCCCATTCCTATAACAAGAATATCATAAATTTCATTATTATTCATAAATAACCCCCATAAATACTTTAGTATTTTATTAAATAATAAACAATATAATAAACTACTCCTTATTCTTCAATAAAAAAATATAAATTTCAGGGAAATTAAACCTGAAAATACTATTTTATTCCAAAAAATGTAAAATTTTAAAAAAAATTCCTGAAGCTTTTGCTTCAGGAAACAGGAGAGTACAATGAAAAAGTTAGTCTATATATGGATATGTTGATAAAAACAGGCAAAGTTACAAAAATAACTCCATATTAATTCTATTTTAAAATATAAGCCATATTAAAATTATTTAAGGTGCAGAAGTTAAAAATTTATTATTATATTATAAAACAGCTTAATGATATAGTGCCAGATAAAATTACAAAATTCAACGGAAGGATAATATGGAAAACATAGAATTTATAAATGAAAAAGGAGCCAGGAGTATCGGAGAGGTAAAGGTTTACGCTCTCTCCACCTGTGCATTCTGTAAAAAAGCTTTAAAATTCCTCAGGGAAAACTCAATAAATTTCATGTATATTTACGTGGATGACATGGAACATGATGATAAACAGGCCCTGAAAAAAAAGCTGAAGGAAAGATATAAAAAAGATGTGGGTTTCCCCTTTATGGTTATAAATGATGACAGGGTAATAGTCGGTTTTCTGGAGAAGGAGTACAAGAAACTGCTTACAGAGGAAGGGGCATGAAAAAAAAAGATTACAATGACACCATGACTTTCGTATCAATGGTAGCAGAAAAACAGAACTGGGAACTGAACAGAGACAGTGAACATCTGGAAATTATCATAAACGGTCTGACAAAAAATTATAATCGTTACGGCTATTTTTCATGTCCATGCAGGGACGGTTCAGGGATAAAAGAGAAGGACATGGACATTATATGCCCCTGTGACTACTGCCGCCCGGACCAGGAGGAATACGGTCACTGCTATTGCGGGCTTTACCTTACTAAAAAATTTTACAGTTCAGGCGAAGAACCCGGCTCAATACCTGAAAGGAGAAAGTCGTAATAAAAAATATAAGTTACAGCAACGGGTTGAAACCCGTTGCTGTAAATGAATCTATTAATCCTGTTTATTGCTTCTGGTCCATATCTTCATTTTACGCGCTTCGGCAATCAGCTCCTCCCTGAAATCGGGATGCGCTATATTTATAAGAGCCTCGGCACGCTGCCATGTAGACTTGCCTTTCATCATCGCCGCACCATATTCAGTAACGATATAATGTGAAATTGACCGCGGCACAGTGACAATTGCTCCAGGCTTAAGAACGGGCACAATTCTCGATCTGACAGTACCGTCTTTCTCCGTATAGGTGGAGGTCATTGAAATAATCCCCTTCCCTCCGCTTGAATTGAATGCGCCGAAAATAAAATCGAGCTGTCCGCCCGTACCCGAAACATGCCTCCAGCCGGCTGATTCCGAGCATATCTGGCTGAAGAGATCCACTTCCACCGCGTTATTGATCGCAGTGACCTTGGGATTCAGGGCAATCATCCTCGGATCATTTACATAATTTACCGGGTACGAGGCGCATGTCGGATTAAGATGAAGAAAATCGTAAAGTTTTTTTGTCCCCATCGCGAAGGTGTATGTCATTTTGAAATGATCTATATTCTTTTTCGCCCCTGTAATTTTACCTGCCTCGTAGAGATCGACGCACGAATCAACCAGCATCTCGGTATGCATCCCGATATTTTTAAGATCACTCTCTGCAATAAGCTGTCCCATAAGATTCGGCAGTGCACCTATACCGAGCTGCAGCGTAGCACCATCCTCAATCTCTTTCATAATGTAATCAGCTATCTGCCTGTCAATTTCCCGGGGAGGAGCCGGAGGTACTTCAGCCAGGGGATGGTCATCACCTTCAATAATATAATCAACGCTGGAAATATGGATTGATTCAAAATTTCCGCCAAGACAGTACGGCACATTTTTATTAACCTCAACAACGACCTTTTTGGCTTTACTCAGGTGTGCACCGGTTATTGAGTTGGCAAGTCCGAAGTTAAAATAGCCGCTTTCATCCATTGGCGCAGCAGTAATAAATGCCACGTCAGGGCTCAGGTACTTTCGTATTATCCTCGGCACCTGGTGATATGTAATGGGAATGTAATTGCACATATTATTGTCGTGGAGTTTTCTTGAAAGCCCTCCGAAATGATAGTCATTAACAATTGCATGCTGCCCCTCAGGATCCTTCTCCACCACCTTCGGAATCCTTGTGAAGCATGTTCCCCGTATCTCGACATCCCTGAGTTCCTCTATTCTGTCAGCAAGTGCACTGTCAAGGGCCCAGGGAAAGAGTACAAACTCCCCGTAAAAAACATTATTTCCTGATTCAACAACCTTTACCGCTTTTTCTGCTGTTGTCAGCTTATTACGGTATTCATTCATAAAACGGCTCATTTTCACCTCTTAAAGTTAATATTAAATACTTAAATAAACCATTGGCGGTATTTTTAATACACCGCCAATGGTCATAACTAAGTATAGAAACTATTTTATCTAATAACTGCTTTTTTTATCTTATTTTGTTGCTTCTCACCCACAAATTCATTTTTTCCGCCTCTTTTACAAGGTCGTCCCTGAAATCAGGGTGAGCAATATTTATCAGGGCTTCGGCCCTTTCCCATGTTGACAACCCCTTCAGGAGAACTATACCGTACTCTGTCACCACGTATTGAACTATTGATCTTGGAGTGGTAACAACTGTTCCCGGGGCCAGTGTCGGGACAATCCTTGATTTAAGGTTCCCGTCTTTATCCTTGTATGTAGAACTCAGGGCGATTATCCCCTTCCCATCGCTTGAATTAAAGGCTCCGAAGATAAAATCGAGCTGCCCGCCAGTACCGGATATATGCCTTGCACCTGTAGATTCTGAAGAAACCTGGCTGAGAAGATCCACCTCAATAGCATTATTGATGGCAACGACCTTCGAATTAAGACAGATTATTCTCGGATCATTCACATAATTTACCGGATAAGAAGCACAGGTAGGATTTTCATCAAGAAAATCGTAAAGTTTCTTTGAACCCATGGCAAAGGTATAACTCATTTTAAAATGATCTATAGATTTCTTTCTGCCTGTAAACTTCCCGGCATGGTAAAGATCAACACAACAGTCTGTCATCATCTCCGAATGGAATCCGAGATCTTTAAGATCACTCTC
>DAIOFM010000037.1:0-8583 GCA_036745755.1 Spirochaetota bacterium
GATCTTGAGAAACCGGTACAGAAGATTAAGGAGTTTGTCGAATCTTATAATAATTACCTGAATCTGCATAAAGCCCTTACAAAGGCGGTGAAGGTTGAAAAACCGGGCCAGGCAAAGAAACTTCAGGAAAGCGGGCTGTTCATGGGAGATATGTCTTTAGTCCGTCTTGAAAATTCACTGAAAAGAACGGTAAGCGGAAGTTATTCGGGCAGGTCTGAAAAACCTGTCAAGATGTTTAACCAGATGGGAGTTTCAACCGGAAAAATAAATTCAAGCTGGGAATCTATAAAAGAGGGGAAGCTTGTAGTTGATGAGGATGAACTGAAAAAAGTAATTGTTGAAAATCCGGATGGAGTCAGGGAATTTTTCGGTTCAGATATTGACGGCGACAACAAGACAGATAACGGTATGGCCTATACGCTTGTGAAAACACTGAGGCCATATATCTCTTCAGGGAAGAATATAATTGAATCTAAAATTGATTTTGAGGATAATTCCATTAAAATGGCGGATGAAAGGATAGCGAAGCAGGAACTTCACATAAAGAGTTATGAGGAAAAACTCCGTAAAAAATTCGCTGCTATGGAGAAATCAATATCAGGTGCCAAGACTCAGCAGAACTGGATGAGGAATCAGATGGGCGGAGGAGGAACTAGTGAGCAGTAATTACGGGAGGGATAGATGGAAGTAAGGATCAACAATTATCCGGTTGAAATTCTACTGGAAAACGAAAAGACCGCTAAACACGTGGTTGAAGCAATAGGCGAATGGATTAATCAGAAAAATCTTATTTTCATAGGTATTGATATAGATGGAGAGCATTTCAATGTGGATGAGGCGCCCGATCTTCCTGTGGAAAATATAGGAGTGATCAACTGCCTGGTTCAGTCAAGGGCGGATGTTGTTTATGACACTGTTAACGAGGCTATTGTATATTGTGACAGGGTTCTTGACTTCCTGCATCATCTTGAAGATGAGCCTATGGACAGTGATGAACTTGAGGATATAGTTTCCGGCATGGAGTGGCTGCAGGAGGTGTTTGTCACGGTATCAGCTCTTCTCCGTCTCGATATGAAAGAGATAAAATTCAGGGACAGCAGCGCGGCTGAATATCTGCAAAAGCTTGAAGAGCTGAAGCACAACGTAATAAATTTTCTCTCCGAGATGAAAGAGGACGGGGAGATTGATATAGATGATTCTCTTTTTATGAGCCTGAGGGATATACTGGGTATTTTTCTTGTGAGCGATGAGATGAAGAGGCTTATAATCGAAAGTATCGATTCGCCGGACGTGCTTATCAGTTCATTAAAAGAGATATTGAAACAGCTGCCTGAACAGAGGGACATTCTTGAAAAGGCCGCGGTATCTTATCAGACAGGGAATGACAGCACTGGTATGGAACAGCTGTTTCAGTTTATAGACTTTATGTTCGGTTATACCAGAACATGTTATCAGATCGCCCCGGTATTTGATGTTGACTTAAGGGAGATTGTTATTGATGGGCTGTCTCTTGATGAGAAAAACCGGGAACTTCAGACAATGCTGAACGAGACTCTTGATATCATGGAGAATAATGATATGATCAGCCTTGCTGATATACTGGAATACGAGATAAAAGAGCTTATGGAGAACCTTGAGCAGTATATAGAGCTTCTTATAAATAAAATAATTGGATAAACTGTTCCGTTTCGGATATCCTGTCATATGTGCGCAAGGGGCTTCAGCCCCTTGTTCTGTTTACATCCGGACTATTCCCTGCAAAGCTCAATTATCATCAGAAAATATTATCAGTAATAATTCCTGAATATATACTTCAGTGTAAAAAGTAAAAATTATATACCCCTGCCGCCGAAGGCGGCTGGGCTAATAGAGCATTTTTTACCTGAAATAAGTTAAGGAATAAATACTGAAATATTATTGAAATTTAAGCTTATAATTATTTAATCGTTTAAACTGTTTTAAATATTCTGGTTGTTGCGGTTATAGAGCCTGTAAAGAATGTCATTTCGAACCCTCTTCGGCTTTTCGGGTGAGAAATCTAATGTAATGCCTTTTAAATAGTTATTTGATAAAGATTTCTCGGTCACTGACGCTTCTTCGAAATGACAGGAACAGGAGAATTCATTCAGGAATAATTGATTCCTGTTATAAAATTTTTTAGGAATAATATAGTTAAATATGACTGATAAGAAAGAAAAGAAACTCTGGGGAGGGCGATTTGATCAGGGCTCCTCGGATATTACCGAGCGTATATCAAAGTCAGTGCATTTTGATTCAAAGATGTTCAGGCAGGATATACGCGGGTCTATAGCACACGCGAGGATGCTTGAGAAGATGGGTATTCTCAGTGCCGGTGAACTTGATAATATAATTAAAGGGCTTGAACAGATTCGCGGGGAGATCGAATCCGGTGACTTTGAGTTCCTTTCTTCAAGGGAGGACATTCATATGAATATTGAAGCCGCCCTTACCGAAAGGATCGGGGATGCGGGTAAGAGGCTTCATACCGGGAGGTCCCGTAATGATCAGGTCGCAGTTGATATCAGGATGTATATAACAGATGAGGCAGCTGAAATTGCTCTCCTCCTGAAAAAACTCGTTGAAGAGCTTCTGGCTCTTTCAGAAAAAAATTCAGATGTAATCATGCCCGGTTATACCCATATGCAGGTGGCCCAGCCTGTACGGTTCAGTCATCATATACTCGCCTATACCTGGCAGATTCTGCGGGACAGGAGGAGACTTGAAGCTGCAGTTGATGCGTGCAGCAGCCTCCCTCTCGGCTCAGGGGCCCTTGCCGGGGTGAATTACAAAAACGACAGGGATTTTCTGAAACAACAACTTGATTTCAACGATATAGTAATGAACTCGATGGATGCTGTGAGCGACAGGGACTTTGTTCTGGACTTTCTCTATTTTGCCGCAGTGCTCGGTACTCATCTGTCAAGGTTCTGCGAGGAGCTTGTTCTCTGGTCAACTGCGGAATTCAATTTTATCAGGCTTGCTGATTCCGTGACAACAGGATCATCAATAATGCCGCAGAAGAGAAATCCTGACGTGGCTGAACTGATACGTGGAAAATCAGGCAGGCTTTTCGGGAACCTCTTTTCCCTGTTTACGGTTTTAAAGGGCCTGCCAATGACATATAACAGGGACATGCAGGAGGACAAGGAACCTCTCTTCGATTCCATTGAAACAGTGAAACTCTCACTGGAGGGGATGATTGAGATGATCTCCTCCCTTGAGGTTAACAGGGAAAGGATGAAGGAAGGGGTTTACAGGAACTTCTCCACTGCCACTGATCTTGCGGATTACCTTGTTAAGAAAGGTGTCCCTTTCAGGGAGTCACATGAAATTTCCGGAAAGATCGTCAGGTACTGCGAAACGGAAAACAGGGATTTTTTCACCCTCACTGCAGATGAACTGAAGATCTTCTCTCCGCTCATTGATGAAGAGATCAGGGAAATTCTTGATCCGGAAAAAGCTACCGAGAGAAAGCTGTCATCAGGGAGCACATCGACCGCTTCGGTGGCAAAACAGATTGAACTGATACGCAAAATGATCAGATAGGAAGTTATGTCAGCAATAAAGAAATTACCTTTTTTATTATTCTCAGCAATAATAGTTTTTTCGGCCGCCCTTATGTTCGTTGACGGCTACATAAGTTCATACTCGTCACAATATGTTACGGAGAGGATGGAGGAGCTTCCTTTTAATAAATGCGGGCTCCTTCTCGGCACCAGCAAGTACAGGGTGGAAGGGGGGATAAATCCTTTTTTTGCCAAGAGGCTTGACGCAGCCGCGTATCTCTATCACTCAGGCAGGATACGCTGCGTTATCGCAAGCGGCGATAACAGCGAGAAGAGCTATAACGAACCGCGCGCCATGATGCAGGGACTGAAGGATAGAGGGATCCCTTCGGATAGTATCTATCTCGATTTTGCCGGTTTCAGGACACTTGATTCAGTTGTTCGCGCCAGGGAAATTTTCGGGCAGAACTCAATAACAGTTATTTCCCAGAAATTTCATAATGAACGTGCTGTTTATATAGGCCGCAAGAGGGGTATTGACGTCACAGGATTTAACGCCCATGACTGGAATGACGCTGACGGAATCCCGGTGAGGATACGTGAAATTTTTGCCAGGTTTAAAGCATTCATAGATGTGAACCTCACGGGAGAGCAGCCGAAATTTCTCGGTGAGAAAATTGAGATCGATTAATCTTTCCACGCAAGGATACTGGAATAGTCAGCAATGGCTGTGCTTCTTGTTGAATTTGAATCTGTAAGTATGGCCACCATCAGGGGGTTGCCCAGAGGGTTTGTGCCGAAATATTTTTTATAGTCAGCAAGAACGTTTCTTCTGAATGAGAGCCATTTGCCCAGGTCTTTTTTCCCGGAAGCCACTACGACGTATCTTCCTTCATAAAGAGTAACTCCTGACCTTACTTTTTTACGCGGGACAACCGTGCCCACAGGCAGTGATGAGCTCCAGACATATTTGATCCAGTTTAACGGCTGGTATTTCCAGCTCACAAGGGGCACCTTTTTTCTCTGGAAAAGAACATATATGCCGGCAGCGGAATCGTTTCTCTTTGAGCTGTTTTCCCTGGCATAGGCAGGAGTTTTGTGGACTCTCCACTCCCATGACAGTACCGGGTAACTGAATATGTTCCATGAGTCATTAACAATCTTTCCTATCTGTATCGATAGAGCTGTATTGCTTTTAGTCGAACCTCTTAGAAATTTTTTGCCGTTTTCATTAAGGAGATAATATTCCTTCCAGGGGCTTTCCGTTGTGTCCCTGTTTTTCCATTCCCTGAAAAAGCTGTTTCCGGATTTATTGAAGTCTTCGATCACGATATAATCAGAATCCGGGTGAAGCTGAGATGTATAATAAGGGAATGCCGAGATTAGAATAAAGATAGTCGTCAGGAAAGCGGTTCTTTTCAGGCGCATATCTCCTCCTATAAAATAGTTTACAAGATGATGTTTAAATATTTCACTGCATTTGTCCATTATTTAATTCTGGATAAATAATGGAACGTATATTTTAGTGCTTATAATGAATTCTCTTGGGACTGTTGTGAAGTGATAGATGTCATCACGAGGAGGCAGGAGGCCGACGTGGTGATCTGTTTTTTTCTAGTGAAAGTGTTATGAATTCATCAAAAGTTGAATTAAACACTATTTCTCCGATACAGATTGCCACGGCGTGAAGTTTGTCCTGAACCTGTTGAAGGGCGCCTCGCAATGACTTTTTTTGACAGGCACGGTATAGTGAATAAACTATAAATTAATTACCGGATAAATCGATGTTTAATGAAAAAGATAAACCCTCATACCTGAAACGCCTCTGGTTTATGCTGAGAAGTGAATATCATTTCAGGAAATCATTTTATAAAAGTTTTGCCTCAATGGGTGGGAAGCCCCTTGTCTGGGGAGTGTGGAATGTTGTTGTATACGGCCCGAATATCCATATAGGGAAAAACTGCGTAATTGTAGGAGCTGATGATACAAAGACGACCCTGACCTCTGTCTGCTACAACGGGCATGAAGGCTCAATAAAAATCGGCGATAATGTTCTTGTAATGAACGGGGTAAGGATAAGCAGCGCCAATGAGGTTGTTGTGGGAGATGACTGCATGCTTGCCAATTACTGTTATATCATGGATGCGGACTGGCACGATCTTTACGACCGTACTGATTCGCCCGGCAGGACAGCGTCTGTTATTCTTGAAAACGGGGTGTGGATTGGAGATTCTGCCATAATCTGCAAGGGAGTTCATATAGGAGAGAACTCTGTAGTAGGGGCCGGCGCTGTAGTACGAAAGGATGTACCCCCCAATGTTGTTGTCATCGGAAACCCGGCAAAGATTGTAAAGCATCTCGATCCTGATAAAGTAATAACAATGAAAAAGAAATATGAAAAAGAATTAAAAGATTTGAGGAACTGAAAGTGAAGATTTGTCTTTTATGCTACCGCGGGAATCCATATTCCGGAGGGCAGGGGATATACCTTAAATATATCGCGGAGGAACTTGTAAGGCAGGGGCATGAGGTCCATGTTGTTGTCGGGCCCCCCTCACCCGGAGAGATGGAAGGTGTAACGACCCATTTTATTCCGAATAACGAATATTATGTGAAAAAGAAATTCAAAATAATAAACAGCAGGTCCCCCTTTGATATATTTCATCCGATCAATGCATACGAGTGGCTCCACAGCAGGATAGGGGCATTCCCGGAGATAAGCTCCTTCGGGTACAGGGCCTTTTCCCTGCTCCGCAAACTTCACGCTAAGCATAAATTTGATATTATCCATGACAACCAGTCACTTAATTACGGCCTGCTTCTGATGAAGTCCCTGGGGATACCGGTTGTTGCCACAATACATCACCCTCTTACTGTTGATCTCCGTAACGTTATTGAAAGGGCCCCCTCTTTTTACAGGAAGTTCCGGGGAGTGATGTTCTATCCAACACTTATGCAGACCATTGTATCAAAGAGGCTTGACCATATAATCACTGTTTCTGAAGATTCAAAAAAAATGAACAACGCGGATTTCGGTGTTCCCCTTGATATGCAGACCGTTGTGTATAACGGTATTGACAGGAATATATTCAAACCCCTTAAAGTGAAGAAAAATAAAAAAGACATTATCTTTGTGGGGAATATTGAGGACGGTAAAAAGGGGTTCGTTTATCTTTTAAAGGCAATGACCCTTGTGAAGTCGGATGTGAGGCTTGTTGTGGTTGACGGAGGGGCCCCGCACAGGCTGGTGACAAACAGACTTATAGACAGGCTGGGACTGAGGGAGAGAATCCACTTTGCCGGGACTGCATCCACTGAGGAACTGGTAAAACTCTATTCGCAGTCAGCCATAGCTATAGTCCCCTCTGTTTTTGAAGGGTTCGGGTTTCCCGCAGGTGAGGCAATGGCATGCGGTGTCCCCGTTATCTCAAGTGACGGTGGCGCTCTCCCGGAAGTGGTGGGTGACGCGGGGATAGTTGTTCCGGCCCGTGACCATGAAGCCCTTGCCGGCGCTATAGATTCTCTCATAAACGATGACAAGAAGATGAAAGAATTTTCAAAGGCGGGGCTTGAGCGAATTGAAAATCTTTTCAACTGGGAGAGCGCTGTTAAACAGATGGTGGAGCTTTACAGCCGTATCTGCCGTTGAACCTGAATTTATTTTTGCGCGAATAATTTTCTGACATATATAGGGGCCTGCCCGTATGTATTGTAATCTATGAAAAGAATATAAACTCCTTCTATGAGAGTTGCGGCAAGGACTGTTGTGGCAATAAAGGAGAGCCGGTTCATAACCAGTTCTGTCAGCCGGGAGCTGTTATAATTTTATTATTATTCAAATAAAAGAGTCATTTCGGAGGGGCCCTGTCCTGGGCCGGTGCATAAAGATAACATGAAATTTTCAAAATTATTCAAGGCAAATCTCTTTCCTCACAGAGAGTTAATTATATATTGAAAAAAAAACAGTGTTATCAGAAGATGCAGAGGAGTTTATGCCGGACAGTATAAAAAAGCATTAAGCATAAATGTCGGGCCTGATTGTCTGAACTGGAGGGGATTGTTGGTTATCGGTGATTTTATTTATCTTTTCCTGATGTTTTTTGTCCCTTTTTTTCTTATAATAATAGCCATGGGCCAGCTGGCTGAAAAGGAGAAGGAGTTTGCTCATTATATCTTTTCGTTGTCGTTTATTATTCAAGGTCTTGCCGAGATCCAGATAATTCTCTACAGCACATGGGCTTTCCCTGACCTGTACTGGCTTATTATTGCATTGATTCCTGTTTCATACCTGGTTACACCAATGTTCCTGATCCGTTATATATGGATTTTTTCCACGGATTACAGGTTTTATAAAAAACATATCTTTCTTTTTATACCCTCAGCTGTTGCTCTGCTTTTCTGCCTTCTCCCATTTTTTGTCCCGGGTATTCATTTTAACAGGGAACATCTTGCCGGAGTGCCTATAATGAGCAACAGGTTTTTTGCTCTGCCGTTATATTCAAAACTGCTCTACCTGAATTTCGTTGTAAGTAAAATTTTTCTTCTGGTACTTATGAGTGCGATGCTCTATAAGTTTTACAGAATTTCGAGATACACTAAAAATATAAAGCTTTCACCGGTATTCAGGGTGGGGTATACTTTCGCCATTCTGATAACTGTTATGACCGTTATATGCCTTGCGGGTGATTTTTTCATGATTGAAATTGTACAGGGTTCGGTTTTAGTAGCGAATATTTTTATCTGTTCCGTGTATATAGTTTCACGCCGTCATCCCAGCTATAACAGAATGCTGAAAATTGAGATAGCAAAGGCAGGTTATACACACTCACATATTAAAGGCATAGATATAGATTCAGTTGTCCGGAATCTTTACAGACTTATGGAGGATGACAAGGCCTTTGCTGACGAGGATATTACTCTTAAAAAACTCGCTGATGAACTGGGGATTACGAGCCATCAGCTTTCCCAGATACTCAATGAAAGGATTAAAAAAAATTTCAGCACTTTTATCAATGAGTTCAGGATTGATGAGGCGAAACAGCTTCTTGTCAGGGAG
>DAIOFM010000037.1:8683-9819 GCA_036745755.1 Spirochaetota bacterium
CTTTCTATTCCGTATTCTGATTCGCTGTTTTCCTGCTTCGCCAGTTTCAGTCCCCGGGTGTAATAGAGAAGGGCGTCCCCCTGTTCAAGGTTTATTGTAATGTCCCTGAAAAAGTTCCTGTTATTGAACTGCTTCCCGGTGTCCGTTGAAGCAAGGTCTATAACGCCGTTTCTTTTTTTTGTGTAGAAGAGTGTGCTGATGCTGCCGTAGGATGATATTGTTGTTTTGCCGTTTTTAAGATTTATCTGATAAATCGTTATATAGATATTAGATGTGTTCCCTGAAACAATATTTTTAAGCCTTGTGTCCACCTTCTCGAGCATCGCTGATGGTATGGTCTTCTGTATGTTGTCACTCCTGAGTATTGTACGTATCGCTGCCCCGACAAAAGATGATGCCGGCCCGTAATCAGATACATCGCATGTAACAAGGGTATAGGTGCTTTTATCCACGAAGAACCCGTCGATAAATGTGCCAGACATGAATTCGGCAGGAAGGTAAGCGGAACGGATATCCATTTTCTTAATGTCGTCGAATTTAGGGAAGAGCCTGGCCTGGATATCCCTCATATTCAGAATTTCATCCCTGTATTTTTCAGCGCTTTTTGCGTTGCTGCTTTCGTAACATGTGCCGGCGCAGATTCGTGACATGACTTCCGTAATGTAGGATAGCTGTGCGTCAATTCTTTCGTCTATCTTTTCATCGCTCTGCGCTATGAGGAGCCATTTCGCGTGTTTTTCCACAGGGAAGATATATGTTCCGCAGGTTATTTTTTTTTCATATTTTGAAGTAAGTTCCATGGTGAAATTTGATACACCTGCCGCCTTTTCCATGAACCGGCTGTCTTTTACAAGGATTTCATATGAAAGATGGGGAAATTCATTGTTATTGCTTTTTTTATAAAGTGTTTTTACAGAATCACCCTCAATGTATAAAATCTCGATATACCTGATGCCGGAATTTACCGCAATTTTTTCAAAAGGTATAAGAAAATTTTCCGCTATTATTCTGGGTTCCATATATCCATTTTTAATAATTAAGATTAAGAGACGTTTAATTACAGTGCTGTTAATTAACGAAATGATACGTTGTTGCTTCTGTAGAATATTCAGTTGCTATAAATTACTGAATAAATT
>DAIOFM010000037.1:9919-21646 GCA_036745755.1 Spirochaetota bacterium
ATAAAGACAATCATTTTTCAATTTTAATTGACTCTGCCGTGAATTTTTGATGTGGTATACAACAGCTTTTTTTAATTTTTAAAAGAATCTGCTCCGGAGAGGAATGCATGGATTTAGTTTCAGGTAAATACGGTGAAATAAAACTTGTTGATGATATAAGCCGGCTCCTCACAGAGCTCTGCGGTGAAAAAGATGTCAGCATTATAAAGGAAAATCTTGTTGATATCGTGCTTTTCATCAGGTACGAGATGAAAACAAGGGGGAGCCTTAAAGGTGAAAAAACAGAATCACTGGGTGAGCTTGAAACTCATGTGACAGGCTTTCTTGATTCTTATAACGGGGAAGCTTTTGATGAACTCTACCCGCTCATGTATGAACTTATAAAGCAGATTCCCAAGTTTAATATATACGGCATAGACATTACCGAACTGCGTGATATAGCTCATGATTTTGAGGCTGAGTACAGGTATGACCCCACATTCGGGTCTATAGCCGCGGACATTAGGAAACTGACTCATCAGCATCTTTCTGACAAAGTGATTTCAAAAATAGAGAAGTTTGAGAATTTTCTTCATTCAGAGAAGACAAGCGCAATGATAGACGGGAGTACTGTCTACAATGTCTCTGAAGACAGCAAGGAGGACCTGCTGGAATCTGAAATATTTCAGGAACTCCTTTCTCTCAAAAATAAACTGAAGATAGCATGGTCGGACAGGGATGACGGGGCGGACGATGTGTCACGGGATGAGTTTTTCAGGGTAATAGAGGAAAACCTTGAAGGCCTTATTACTGAAGAGATTAAAAAGCTCAGCAGTTATGAAAATTTTGCCGCGCATGTCAGAAGGGCAAAGGAGATCCTTAAGGAGAAGGAGTGGGTTGACATCTCCATAGGAAAACTCAGGTATAATCTTAAAAAACTTATTGAAGAGATCGCGGGGAACAGTGTCAGCAGAAAAGGGGAACTGATGTTCAGGCTGATTACTACAGACTCTCTTCTCGAACAGATTTCATTTATATATTATTCCAATCTTGTTAATACGAAATTCAGGATAATAACAGACGAGCTGTATGTGGAATCACTTTATGTTCTGGTTGACCTTGCTTTCTGTGCAAGAGCCGTGGGGCACGGGACAAAAATTCTGGGAAGGTTTGCCTTTCTAATCGAGCGGATTCTGAACCAGCTTAATACCAGGCCGGACAGGGTTGCCCATTTTCCCAGTATCGTTGAGGCAATGAACTCCGAACTTGAAAATAATTTCCTCATGATTAAGGAACTATACTATAGCTACCTTTCGGATAGAGACAATGCGCCGGCTTTAACAGCTATTCTGAATAACATAATAAGGGAAAAGACCACGCATGTTCTCGGCAACCTTATAAACAGCATAAAGAATTATGATGTCCGAAAATCGGAGGAGCCTTATAAAAAGGTGCTTGATGAACTTAAGAAAAAAGAAAAGCTCACAATAAAGGATTTTGTCTACAGCTTCGGTACAGATGTTAATGAGTCTATAGGCCCTTTTGAAAAGCTTGAGTTTATGGGAGGGAAGGGATTTTCTCAGATAAGAAACTCAAGGATAGTAAGATCAACAAAGCTCCCCAGGTTTGAAGTCCCGCGGGGGTACGGATTCAGCACTCTTACATGGCACCATATGCAGAAAGGGTGTTTTACTGTTGATGATATCAGGAATGAAATTTTCAGGATGATTAAAAACCTTGAAAAGAGGACGGGGCGGAAGCTCGGTGATGGAGACAACCCTCTCCTCCTTATGGCCAGATCGGGAAGCGTTGTTTCGATGCCCGGCATACTTGATACGGTGAGCCATATAGGAATCAACAGGGAAATAGTTGAACAGTGGTCAAAAAAACTTAAGGAACCGGCAAGGGCATACCAGGCCTATATCACTTTCATGCTGAGTTACGCGAAGAGCGTGCTGGGGATTGATACAGATACTCTTGTTAAGGAGACCGGTTTTGACAGCTATGTATCCGTTTTCAGGGAGGGGATGTTCATTATGATGGATGTCGCTGAAGCGATATACCAGCTGATAACAGAAAGGGGCTGTGGGGCGCTGATCCCTGATGACCCGTATGAACAGGTCTATAACTCCGCCATAGCTGTTTTCAGATCTTTTGAGAATGAGGTGGTGCGGAGACAGACCGTTCACCTGGGTATACCTGAACAGTTCCAGACCGGCTGCCTTATCCAGGAGTGTGTACCGGTACTCTCTTCAGAAGACTGCTCCGGGGTCTTCTTTACAAAAAACCCCAATACCGGCAGGATCGGGAGTTCTCACGAGGAACAGATAGAGTTCGGGGACGGTTTTTTCGGCAATGTTATTGCTGACGGGGCGATCACCCCGGGTAATACTGATGATTTTATACGGCTTCATCCTGAACATTTTGAAAGCTTTAAAAAATTCAAGTATACGGACGAGAGGATCCAGCGTTTCCCCACTGACATTGAATTCGCAATAAGGGGGGGCGTGACATATATTGTGCAGTCCAGGGTGCTTAAGCAGTCCCCCATAGCAAAGATAATAAACAGTTACGAATTTTATAAAGAGAATATATATACAAAATATAAGCTGATTAAAAGAACTGCATTCGGCCTGAACAAAAAGATAATCGGGACATACCTTGACAGGAAGGCCCTTAATGACGCGCCTGTTGCCGCCCAGGGGAAGCCTGTAAATGGCGGCGCGGTGCGGGGAAGGCTTATTACTGATCAGAACAGCATAAGCCTTTTTGACGGAAAACTTATTTTCATAACAGAGAGTAATGTTCCTCCAAAGGTTATAATGGCTGAAAACAGGTTTTACGGTTATATTTCCAAGGAGGGGGGAGTCACATCCCATGCCGCCCTTGTGGCTATTGGTGAAGGGAAACCGTGTGTAACAGATGTCAGTTGGGAACACAATAAGGAGCATGGTCATGAGGATGAAATTATTCTTGGTTCAGCTGTTTTCAGGGAGGGGGATTACATAACCCTTGATGCGAACACAGGGATGATTTACAGGGAGGATATTCCTGTTCTGGAGGTCTCTATTGTTGATGATGAATATAAAGAGATAAAAGATGATATTCTTGGCGTTATAGAAGAGCTTGTCGCCCCTATTGAACAGAATTGATATAATAAAAAGGTTTACAAAAATTTGAATGGATGATATAGAAGTTATAAGTCAATCATTCATAATGGCTGTTCCAGAATATTTACTCTAACTTTGATGCCGGTATAATAATCGTATTAATTTACACCTTTAAGGTTGTATTTTAATCAGCTTAATGAGGTTCCCTCTTTAAAAAAAGCATGTACCCGGTTCCGGTTTTCATAATTAACTATTTCAGGATTAAAAATGGATTACTATATATTCAAGATAATAGCAACAGTGTTTTTCGGCCTCATGCTCGGTTTTCTCTCATCAATACCGGTTGGAGCTGTTCAGCTGGAGGTAATAAAAAAAACAATAAACGGACACACAAAACCCGCAATACTTACGGCTCTGGGCTCTGCTTCATCGGATCTTTTTTACGGTGTTCTTACTCTTTTCGGATTCGGTCACTGGCTCCTTCATAAGGATTTTCAGATATTTATATACATTATGGGCATTATTGTACTGTCATATCTTATATATAAATCCTACCAGGAGAGAGAGTATATGCTCCATGAGGAGAAGAGAATCCGGTACACCAAAAGGCTTTCTTTCCTTACAGGTTTTACAATTGCTGTGACAAATCCTGGCATGATAATCTGGTGGTTTGTCGGGTTCAGACTTTATGCGGACCTGAACCTGTTTGCCGTTATTTCTGCTCCTATAAAACTCTGCTTTGTAATTTCCGGGGCAGCTGGACTCGCACTGTACCTGATACTTGAAGCAGCTATTCTTCACAGGTTTCAAAAATCCTTTTCTGAAAAATTTCTTTACAGAGCAAATACTTTCCTTATGATAATTTTAAGTTTTTTAACATTATATTTCATCTACAAACTTGTAATTATTGTCTGGAATATAAAGTATCTTCCAAGCCTTTGAAATTCTGACTATCCTGGAGGATTTTATGCTTTTTTTACAAATCATCCTGTCACTTATCCTGCTAATTGTTATTTTACTTTCCATGAAGATCATGAAGATGAGGCGCGGTCGTGCCAGGGCTGAAGCTGAAATTGCAGGTATGAATATAGAAAAAATAAAGAACCCCGGTACTGTAAAAAAATTGTCTATCATTCCCCTTATTGATTATTATGCGGAATCTCCTGAGCTTGAAACAGAGGATGGTGTCTCCTATCTTGTAAAAGCTGATGATACGACAATACTCTTTGACGTGGGATATAACAAAGCCGGTGAGCATCCGTCTCCGCTTCTCCGGAATATGAAAAAACTGGATATCAAGGTCAGCGATATTAATATGATTTTTATAACTCACAGGCATCGTGATCATGTAGGTGGTGCAGCTGCTGAGTCAAGGGATGAGTTCTCTATTTCAGCCGGGCCGGTTAAAATAAAGAAAGTCCCGGTCTATGCCCCTTCGGAAATATCACCAGCACAGAATCATCCCGATCTGCCGGTTACTGTTGTAAAAGAACCGCTTGTAATAGATAAAGGCATTGTAAGTATAGGGGCTTATCCAAGGTCGCTTTTTCTCATTGGTTATACTGTTGAGCATTCACTTGCAGTTAATATTAAAGGTAAAGGAATTGTCCTTATAATAGGGTGTGGCCACCAGGGGATTGAGGCAATCATTGAGAGGGCAAAGCAGATATTTGATGAGCCTATATACGGGGTAATCGGAGGACTTCATTTTCCTGTAAATGGAGGAAGGATGATGCTGGGCCCGCTAAACATGCAGAACATCGTCGGTGTTGACCGTAACCCCTTTGCCGGCATAAGGGAGAAAGATGTTGAATCCGCCATACGGCTTCTCAAGTCACTGAACCTTGAGTTCGTATCATTATCTCCTCACGATAGTTCTGACTGGGCACTTGAGAAGTTTAAAGAAGCATTCGGAGATAAATACTTTGAATTGAAGGTGGGAAGGGAAATTAAGTTTTAAGCTCTTTTCACTTTTATGTTTAAATATTCTTCCTGAAACAGTGCAGAGACTTTTATAAGTCTCTGCACTTTAATGTTATTATGCCTCTGTGTCTGCCAGCGCTACTATTGCCTGCGCCCATTTAACGTATTTAAGCTCGGCAAGATCTTTAACTGTCTTTACATTGAATGCCTCTGCGAGAAGTTTTGCGTCGCCTTCACTGACTCCCTGAAGGGCTGATACCGGCGCGTCTGCAATCTCTTTCAGACTTTTTTCTTCAAAAGCCTTATCAACAGCTTTATTAATATTCATTATAAACCTCCGGTAATGTGTAATAGTAAAATTATGTCATTTTTATTTTAACAATGTCAAGCATAAATGAAAATGAAGGATAAAGGAATAATTGTGTGCGGATACGGTAATTATTCATAAATATATTTTTTACCTGTAATAAGTTAAGGGATAAATACCGGTGCGGGTATAAAATTTATGTTGAAATCAAAGATGTTTGCATTGGAATTAACCGGGCTGCTTTTACGGCTGCCTGTGAATTTAATCAGTTGGCAGGAAAAAAATGGTAAAACCCCTTGATGGTATAAAAATTCTTGACCTTTCCCGTTATCTCCCCGGGCCTTTAGCTACCCAGCTACTTGCGGATTTCGGTGCTGAGGTAATAAAAATTGAAGAACCGGGCGGTGAGCTGGGGCGTGCATTACCGCCATTCGCGGGCGGGATGGGTACACGTTTCTGCTCGGTAAAC
This sequence comes from Spirochaetota bacterium, assembly GCA_036745755.1. GTDB lineage: Bacteria > Spirochaetota > UBA4802 > UBA4802 > UBA5550 > UBA5550. The sequence continues at coordinate 15,708 of DAIOFM010000037.1, forward strand.
AGGAACAAGAAGAGTGTAATACTGGATCTTAAAGATATTGAGGCGCGCAGTGTATTCATGAAGCTTGCAGAAGAGGCCGACGTTGTTGTTGACCAGTTCCGGCCCGGCGTAATGGACAGACTCGGCATAGGGTATAAAGATATCAGGAAAGTAAATAAAGGGATAGTTTACTGTTCAATAACCGGATACGGACTCAGCGGGCCGCTCATTAATGCAGCAGGGCATGATCTTAATTATCTGAACCTCGCAGGTGTAACGGGGCTTACAGCGGGGAGAGGCGGGGAGCCTGTTATTCCCGCCGTGCAGATGGCTGACCTGGCCGGCGGGAGCCTTTATGCGGTTATAGGGATTCTGCTGGCACTTTTCGCCCGCACCCGGACCGGCGAGGGGCAGCTGTGTGATATATCGATGATGGACGGGGCGCTGAGCCTTCTGGCCTATACGATAGGCGAGTGGTCAGGAAACGGCAGGCTCCCGGAGCCCGGCAGGGAGTTCCTTACCGGGGGATTTGCCATGTACAACGTGTACAGGTGCGGTGACGGCAGGTATGTCAGTCTTGGCGCCATTGAACAGAAGTTCTGGCAGGGGTTCTGCCTGGGCCTGGGACGGGAGGAATTTATCCCTCTTCAGTATGTACCTGAGAAACAGGAGGAGCTTATCAGGGAGATCGAGAAGATAATGCTTGCCAGGGCAAGGGATGAGTGGGTGGAGTTCTTTTCAGGATCAGATATATGTTTTACTCCCGTGCTGGATCTTTACGAGGTGTCAGAACATGATCAGGTCCGTGCCAGAGAAATGATGATTAAGATGTCTGATTTTATGGGCAGCGGGAAAGATGTCTTTGTGACCGGGAACCCTGTGAAACTTTCCGATACACCATGTAGCATCGAACTGGAATTTCCATTGACCGGGGATAACACTGAAAACGTGCTTTCAGAGGCGGGTTACAGTGCGGAGGATATTGAAATTTTCAGGGGCAGGGGTATTCTCGGGTAGCCTAGAAACTCATCCCTATATTTACACTGAATTCGGTTGTCCCGGTTTTAAGATTATTTGCTATATTGAATCCCATGGCAGGCAGGGCAAGCCTTTTCAGGTATACAATGAAACCTGCCCCGGGGCCATAGTATTGTTCCATTCCGGAATTATCTGTTTCGAAACCCCCATGTTCCCAGAAAGCAAGTAGTGTCACTGCTCCCCATCTGTACCGCAGGAAGGGGTGTTCATAGGTTAGAGTATAGTTGATGTAATTGTCAGCTGCAATAATATCCGCGGGGAGGGTGCGGCCTCCAGGTTTGCCCCCGATCATTTCCTTGAAAATTGACGGTCTGTCCCCTGCTGAGCCGTTTGATGAGAAGGCTATCCGGTCATAGCCGAAAGTCCTGAACGAGTAATTCAGCTTGTATCCGGAAGTTGTGTATGCCTCGTATTCATCTGAAACCGGTATATGCCTGAATGCATAGACTTCGAGTTTAGGGCCGTAATAAAGGTATTCGTAATGCACCAGCTTCTCATATCTTGCCACTGCCCCTGTGGTCCAGGCTTTCTGATCGGTCGGGGGATTGAGAGCTTCACTGTAATCATGATCCACAACCCCCTCTTCATACCCCCCTGAGGCGAACCATCTGAAAGAGTCTGTGAAAGTATACCCGAGATCTAGCCTTGCTGTCCTCTTATCCGCCCTGTACTCCATCAGTTTGTTGTAATCCATATCACCATGCTGGTAAATTTCATTTCTGTAGGTGAAAAAAAGATTTCCCCTGAAGCGTGTCCCTGATATTGAAGGGTCTATGTAGCCCAGCATTGCAGTTCCGTTGTCGGAGGATATTGTGCCCCCTGCAAATAGAAATTTTCCATAGCCAAGGAAATTAGATTCCATGAGATAAAGGCCGTATACTGTGCCGTGCCTGTTTCCGGCAAACATTGGCAGAGGGATAAGTGTCCATTTTTCCTCGAGATGGATTTCAATAACCACACCTGAATCTTCTTTTTTGTATGTTATATCAATTTCGCTGAAAAGATTTTTCTTTTTAATCCTGTTGATGAATCCATGAGGGGCAAATGATGACAGGGTGTCTCCGGTTTTTAAACCGGTTTCCGCAAGAACAACAGAGGGGTCTGTCTTTTTTAACCCGCTGATTACTATGCGGCGAACAGGGAGATCGCCGTATGATTCTATAAATGCGTCCCTCTGGCCTATAAGGAAATCCCGGTCATATTTCATGTTTGTCAGGGCCTGTTTATCTATACTGCCTGTTACAGCTCCGTTTGCTCCATATGCATGAGCAGCCAGCAGAAAGACCGTAATGATTAAAGGGTAAAAATATTTCATCAGGCAATAATTTCTATAAGTCGTTTCCTTATCTCTTCCGCGGAGGAACCGTAAATTTCTATTTTTATATTGTCCAGCCTGAATACGATGTAGTCAGTGATAAATTTTCCGGTTGAGGGATCTTTCATCTCTGTATATGGTATGAAAAGAGGCCGGTGCATAAACCGGAAGAGTTTCATTACATCGAGTATTATGCCTGTTTCAGTAATCCTTACTTTAACGCAAAGTGAATAGTTCACAACTCTGAACCTGACGCTCTGAAAAGTGTGTTCTTTGCCTGCATTTATAAGGTGTTCAGGTGCGGCAAATTTTTTTGAAAGCCTGTTCCATCCGCCCACAAGAGATAGAATTGAAAGAACGGCGCACCATAGCCCTGCGAAGAATACAAAAGAACCGATGGCAATAAGTGGTATGTAATACATCTTTTCCTCCCCGGTTACCCGGTTTTCAGAAAGTTTATTGTCCGTTCCTTAGCACGCGTAATAAGTTTTAATCTTCATCCGGTCGCATGCCTCTGTGAGAGGGTAAATCTTTCCTGTCTGGAATATCTTCAGGATATTAATTCCCCTCTCAGCTTATAGCTCTTTTCCGTGTACCCTGTCCTGACTGTGAAAAATTCATTACGGGGGAGCTTCTGCTGGACTTCAACCGGTACGTAGTATTCGTTGAACCCGGTAGTTACTCCGTTCCTGAATTTCTCACTGAGAAAAATCCCGTTTCTTCCGCTGAATCTTTTGTAAAATAAATTTTTCTGTTCCATGTGCAGCGAGATAATTTCACGGCTTCTTTCGGTCTTTACAATTTCCGGCACGGCATCATCCATTGATTCGGCCCTGGTGCCGGGCCTTGGGGAATATCTGAAAGTATGAATATGAGAAAATCCCGCCTCCCTCACGAGGCTTACCGAATCATTGAATTCCTCCTCGCTCTCTCCCGGGAATCCTACTATAATATCAGTGGTGAAATTAAAATCCGTGTCAACTGATTTAAGTTTATTAACAGCCCGTAAATAATCGGCACGGGTATACGGTCTGTTCATTCTCCTGAGAACGGTGTCGCTTCCGCTCTGCAGGGAGAGGTGGAGATGCCTGACCATTCTTGGGTCGCTGAACAGGGAGAGCAGCTCGTCCGGAGCGCAGTCAGGGTCAAGTGATGTGAGGTGCAGCCTGAACGTTCCATCAAGTTCAAGAATCCCCCGGATCAGCGCGCCCAGATCTTTTCCGTTATCGCAGTATTTTCCGATATTAACGCCTGTGAGAATAATCTCCTTGTAGCTGTTTTCAAGAAGCAGGCTGAATTCGGAAATTATGTCATTGTAAGACCTGCTCTGCGGTTTCCCTCTCATAAACGGGATAATGCAGTATGAGCAGAAATTGTCGCATCCGTCCTGTATTTTCAGGTTAATCCTGTTGGTGGAACATTTAAGCGGCGCATCAAAACCGAATCTTGCAGCCTTCATTTTTTCATATCCGGATGCACCCCCTCTAACTATTTCAGGAATAAGATATTTATGGTCATTGGAGACGTATGTTATGTTGTTGTCCTTTTTTACAGGTTCGGTTGCGCATCCTGTTACTATGATTCTGCCCCTGTCATTTCCGCCGGTTTTTTCAATGGCCCTGTAAATAAGCTGCCTGGCCTTTCTTTCGCTGCGTCCTGTTACCGCGCAGGAATTAATAATATATATGTCCGCTTCACCCGATCTGACTATAACATGCCCCATGTTCTGCAGGGTCGTTGAGACAGATTCAATTTCAGATTGATTTAAGCGGCAGCCCAGTGATTCAATTTTAATTTTCATCCTACCTCTCTGCGTCCCACTGGTGCCTCTCCTTCCTGTGATTTATAAGGAAACCCTTAATATACCTTCCGCTGCTGCTGTAAGTACCGCTGAACTTCTGAGTAAAATAGGAGTTGGCCCCCAGCCGTCTTATCTCTCTGTCGCTGTTGGCTGATCTTGTAAAGTATATTTTTTTCCCCCTTATTCTTATATATTTAAGGTATTCGGTTTTGCCGTTTGCCCAGTCAGGAAACCTTACTGTGCCTGTTATACGGTCTTTGTTCTGTCTTAACCTGAGTATGCCTGTATATCCCTGCAGCCTGATTTTATAGGTCCCCAGGTACCTTCTGTTAACGGTACCTGCAGTGTCGTCACTGTTGCTGTCATCGGGCAGTATCTCAATCAGCCTGATTTCACCCAGTGGAATTAACGATAGCGAATAGGAAGTCTCTTCCGGATCAGAAAGCTCGAGTTTGCTTCTGCTCTCCTCTTCTCCTTTTAGACAGATTATTCGACTGCCGCAGATGAAAAGTTTTTTAGCTCTTGCATAATGGCTGTTTTTATCTGTTATAATAAAATCACCTGCTGAGAAAAGGGTAAGCAGTGCTGGAAGAGCTGAAAAAATGATAATAACCGTAACCGGAAGAATTATAAACGCAATTTTACTCTTTCTTTTTTTTTCTGTCATAAAAGTTTACCTTAATTAAAAAAATATAATTTTATTCGCAATAATCAAGCCTGTTTCCTGCGATAATAGTATTCAGTGTTATAAAACAGCTATTTTTCCGCATATTATGGATAATGTAAATTATATTAATTTTTTGAATTTCATATACAGGTTTTTATTGTCATATAATCTTCCTGAGGGACAAGAAATTTTTTTCTTGCTATTTTCAGGGACAGGTATCTTATTCCATTTCGGTTCATATTAATTATGAGGGTGAAATATAAATGTCAGAATTTACAAATGTAACAATTGTAAGGGAAGCAACTATCTATTTTCACGGGAATGTGGTTAGCAGAAAAGTCATTTTCCCGGATGGTTCAGTAAAGACGCTCGGTTTTATGCAGCCCGGTGATTACAGGTTCAGCACGGGTGCCGCTGAATTTATTGAGATTATATCCGGAAGGCTTGATGTCCTTCTCCCGGGTAGTGATGAATGGAAGGCTTTCGGGGGCGGGGATTCGTTCACGGTTCAGGGAAATTCCGGATTTACCGTGAGTGTGCAGTCGCCCACTGATTATTGCTGTTCTTATCTTTAGTGGTAACGGTATAGTCCGCGCTCCCGGATTGGCGCGTAATAATTTTGTCATTTTCCCGCTTTTTATATTCATTGACAAAAGTTTTTACTGATGTTATCTTGCATGAAAGAGGAAGTTTATGCCAGATAATATCCCTTCGCAATACAGACACGTAATTGAACTTGATCGCAGCCTGCGGAAAAATGTTGCTGAATATTTTTTTGCCCTTAATGATATGAAAGACCCGGGAAGAGCTGTTGAACTCCTTGCTGGGCATGTAGCAATAATGGTTGAAATGATTAATGAACTGAAGAAAAAACTATAAATAAAAAAAGGAGCGGCAAATTATAATGATCTGCCGCTCCCTGGCATCTGTATACGGGGTTAAATCTTCTTATTATGCCTTAACGCGAATACTACCATTTTTTTCAGTATCTTTTCTTTTAGTGATGACGGCTTGTGAAGATCCATCATCTCAAGATATTGTGTTGCTGTTTTGGGAGTAAACTTGAACAGCTCGGTCAGAAGACCTCCTGCAAGTTTCAGCGGCGCTCCCTGTGCCAGGGCCTTCATACCCTTCAGAGA
>DAIOFM010000037.1:21746-31165 GCA_036745755.1 Spirochaetota bacterium
ATTATATCCCTGAGGTGTTTCGGGATGGAGCAGTGTCCGTAGCTGAATACGATATTTGATTTAAGGGTCTTCCCGCTTCCGCGTGTAGTTCTTACCATCATTATAAGCCTTGCGTCAGGAAGAGCGTGTGCCATTGAAACAAAGTTGTACTGTCCGCCTATTCCGCTGACAACCCTTCCGTCTTCAAGCTGGTCAGATGCGACGGCGCCGAATATATTGGCAATCATGCCGGCATTAACGAAGCGGGCGTCTTTTCTCTGGAGTGCCCGCAGTTCCTCACCGCCATAGAGCTGATTTACCTTGTCAACTCCTGACATTCCGAAGAGCTGCCTCTCCTCTTCGCTCATTGCATTGAGGGAATCGTAGAAATCACGCGGCCCGATAAAGAAAGCGCCGAGAATAACTTTGCCGCCCAGCAGCTCTTTGCCGAGAAGTTTTCGAATTTCCTTTCTGTTGCTGTCGTTTGACAGATCGGTTGAATACTTTGTGCTGCCGTCTGTAATATTTCCTGATTTGAAAGTGAGTCCTTTTTTAAGGATTCCGAATTCGGTCAGATAATTGAAATCCTCTTCAGTAAGCTTTGAGTGTATTGCTTTCATGTCAATTAGCTGATCAATTATGTCCTTCGGGATGTTGTCGGCAGCGAGTTTGCCAGCGTTTACCAGTTTCATCAGGGGTATGCTGTCGAAAACTTTTCTTTTGAGAATTTTCTTTTTATACATCTGCATGAAGGCGTCTACAAACATCTCCGATGAGCCGTAGAGTCCCTGATCAAAGTGCCCGGTATCCCCCCATTTTTTTATGAGGTTTTCATATCTTTTAAGAACCCCGGCCTTTTCAAGAACTTCAATATATGTGTCGTGGTGGTCATTTCTCATTGATAGCCCTGCCACAATGGCGTCACCAAGCGAACCTATGCCCACCTGGATTGTACCTCCGTCCTTTATGAGGCTGCTGACATGAAGGCCGATCATATGATCTTTAAGTGCAACAGCATCTTTCGGAGGACCAAACAGCTGGTAGTTGTACTCAGGGCCTTTCAGGAGTATGTCAAATTCCTTCCCCTCTACGACAGCATCGCCGTACATGAACGGCATGTTATCGTTAACTTCGGCAACAAGCGCGATGTTTTGACCCTCTTTCCTCAATTTTTTAAATTCAACAAGGCCTTCCAGGGTTATATCGGTGTTGCATGAAAATGAATACATCTGTTTGCCATCAATTTCCCGGGAGGCGACAAGAAACCCCATTGCGTTGATCCCGAAATTTATAGCGTCACGCACAACATGGGTATAGTTTGAGCCCAGGTGGTTCTGCTGAGCATCGGGATTGTGCATGTACCCGCCTGCCTTGTTAAAAAATTCATATATATTAACATTCTCAGGAAGCTTTCCGGCCCTGTAGTCGAGCATGTAGTCAAACTCCGGCGTGCCTTCGAAAACCCTGTCTGCAAGCGGTCTAAGGAATCTTTTTTCAAGTTCGGAATGTCCGCTCGGCTTTTCAAGGGCAAGGGCTGTAACAATATCCAGCTTGATCTCCGGATCCTCCTTTGCTCTTTTGTATAACTCATTAATCAGCAGAATCGGTTTCCCAAGAGCAAGGGTCATGCCAAATTTGATCTCCTTACCCACATGGGCGATAATATCATCCACTGTCTTTTTTACGTCATTAGTAATTACTGCTTTACCTGGCTGTAAACCTGTTTTTACGTTCATTTATTTCCCCCATATATTTTACACATGTTACCGGCAGTCTTTTCCACTGGTGACCTGTGTATGATGTACAGTTTACTCAAGGGATCAGAAATCCTGATCCGAAATCTCTGAATACAGTTTCATTAAAATATTCAGCAGGAAGCTCTGACAGTTTGTCCTTATCAAAGAGAAAGAGGGTTTTGGTACAATTTTCCACGATGCAATGTTGATTAATTGCAGGTATGTAATAAGCAGCTGTCAGATTTCCCCCCGATTTAAACATATATTTATATTATATTAGATAATATTATTAGTACAATATAATTGTACAATTTCAAATAATGTATAATTTTTTCAGAAAAAACTTAAAAAAATTTGCTTTTCTTAGAAAAAGATCACATTTTTCTGGGTTATGTTAAGCTTTGAAGGGTTGTCAGTCAGATTTTATTATTGAAATACTTATAGCGACTAAGTAAAAATCTTCCTTTTTTAGAGTGAAACGTGTAGTAATAACGTGTTATTTGTCATAACATGGGGAGTCGGGTAAGGTAACACTGGTTCTGAAATGCAGTCCGGTTAAATCAGGGTGACCTATATTCCGCGGAAAGGAGAGATGAGAGCTTTTGCGGGCTAATCAGCTGGTCCCTTACCTGATATGAAATTGATAAAAACACCTGCGGTCTCCTTCGGCCTTTCAATCATAGGGAGATGGCCGCACCCTTTCAGGATATAACTGCGTGAATTTTTAATCCCCGTGGTAAAGACTCTGACACTTGAAACGTGCAGCACCCTGTCAGTGTCTCCCCATATCACAAAGCTCGGGGCTTTTATTCCCGGCAGCCTGGTTTCAAGTTTCAGGGGTTTTTTATGAAGATCATGAAAAATTTTGTTATTAAATGAGCGGTGTTCAACAGCTTTCAGGGCAAATTCTTTTTTTATAGAACCCGGGATATAAGGAGGCTTGACAAATAGAAAATTTATAAGCCTGTCATAGTCATGGAGATCATTTACAAGTAGCGGGTTTATACCTTTTTCAAGGAGGGCCATCATCTCGCTTTTAACAGGGGAGGTTATTCCCGCCGCATTAATCAGTGTAAGTGTTAACACCTGCTCTTTATGCCTGTAGGCGTAGTTTGCAGAGATCCAGCCGCCCATGGAGTTGCCTGCCAGGTGAAATTTTTTCAGGCCAAGTATCTCTGTGAATTTTCTCAGCCTTTCAGTCTGTGTTTCGATATCGTAGAAGGCGCCTTCAATGCGGCTGCTTTCGCCGAAACCGGGGAGATCCGGGGCAATAATCCGGTAGCCTTTATTTATATATCGGGAGAACCTTGTCCAGTTGTCCTTGTCCCCTCCGAAACCGTGAACCAGAACAATTACCTCTCCATCCTCACCGCTTTCAAGATAAACAATTTTGTGCTCTCCTGCCTGTATTGATTTTTCTACAAGGGAGGCTTTACCTCTCTCTGATTTCTGCGCAAAATTATAAAGGGACCTGCCGCATGAAGCAACAGAGAGTATGGCGGCAGTTAGTATTACAGCGGCTGTGTAAAGGTTCTTTTTCATGGTATCTCCTTTTTCCCGGATGTTATTCAGATATGTTAAGACCTTCTGTTTCGCAACACTTTTTTGTAATCTCCCCGGCAGAATGAGTATATCATTTAACGGGATTATTATGTTTATGAAAAATAATTGCATTTAAAACAGGGACGTAACCGGATAGAGCCATTCTTAATTCGGGAGATTCCGGATGTTTCAACCGTTACAGGAGGGGTTATTATTATGAGCGGGTTTGTTCTTTTTTATAAAGAGAATTTCAGGATGGGGAAAGGGAAACAGAAAGAGAACATTTAATTATAAGTAATGGCTGGCCGTAAAATATTGATTTATATATTTAGCTTCGCGTTATATAAAATGATGGAATAATTAATTCCCTGCCTTTACGACAGGTTGTGAAAGATTACAATTCGCCTGACTGTAAAGTGCTGCAGAATATGACAAAAGATAAGATTCAAAGGAGGTCCGTGATGATTAGCCTTATAGCGACAATGAAAGTAAAAGAGGGAAAAATGGAGGAGGTAAAGGAAAAGCTGAAAGAGATTGTTCCGCATGTAAAGAAAACTGAACCCGGATGTCTTCAGTATATTCCCCATACTGTAAAAAATGAAGATAACATGATTATATTTTACGAGAAGTACAGGGACAAGGAGGCCTTCAAAATCCATTCGGCGAATTTTACGGAAAATTTTAAAGATGTTATGCCTCTCCTTGAGCCGGGAATGGATCTGAAGACCTGCTATGAAATTGTAGAAGAAGCGTAATTGAAAAATTCAGCAGTTTCCTGAAAAACAGGAGACTGCCTGAATTTAAAAGTATATTTTAACGCTGCAGTTTAATATTTAAATAACCGGTTAATCCCGTTTACATTTTTTGTCCCGTCAATGCAGCCGGCAGATACCACATCCCGTTCCCGGTAATTACAGTCACGGCCTTATGAGCATGCTCTGTTTTATGTTTTAAAATTTTACATGTATGTTGAATATCAGCCTGATAGCGGTATATTTGAATTATATAATTATACAGGAAAAACTGCGGCCCGGCAGCCGTGTTTTTCTTGATAGTGAAAACGGAGACGATGATGATTGAAGCAATAGAGAAAAGAAGAAGTATAAGAAAATACCTCAAAAAGGAAGTTGAGGATGAAAAGATAAAGTCTGTAATTGAGGCGGCGAGGCTCGCCCCGTCAGGCAATAATACACAACCGTGGCATTTTATTATAGTAAGGGACGGGGAAATGAAAAAGCGTGTTGTTGAGGTGTCGAACAATCAGACCTGGATGCTTTCAGCCCCGGTCCTTATAATTCCGGTGGCGGATATAAGGGTAAGGGTGGAGGAGGGCACTGTTGTCTATCTTGATGAAATGAGTCCAATGATTGAACTTAAAAAGATCATAAGAGATACCGCCATTGCCACAGAGCATGCTGTGCTTGAGGCTTACAACCAGGGGCTAGGCACATGCTGGGTCGCATGGTTCCAGCAGGATTCCATAAGGCCCCTGCTGGGAATTCCTGATGACAAGTATGTCCTCTGTGTGTTAACTCTCGGTTATCCGGCGGAGGACCCGGCGCGGCGTAAGAGGAAGGAACTCTCAAAGTTTGTTCATTATGACAGGTGGTAGATGCAGGTATAAAAGCAGTTTTTGCTGTTGAAAAAGGTCAGAGGAGGCACATGACAGATAAAAAGATAGATTTCGACACTGCGGCAAAATTATGGGATGATAATGAAAGAAGGGTGAAGATGGTCCATGATATTGCCGGGGCGATAAAGGAAAATTTTGATTTAAATGACACGATGGATGTCCTTGATTTCGGATGCGGTACAGGCCTTCTTTCCCTGCAGCTTCAGCCCTTTGTAAAAACAGTGACCGGCGCTGATCCGTCACAGGGGATGCTTGATGCCCTTGCGGCAAAGATTGAACAGCACGGCATTTCCAATTACAGGCTGATTCATCTTGAAGAGGGAAGCCGTGAAAAACTTACCGGTAAGTATGATCTTGTAATGAGCAGCATGACTTTTCATCATGTGGAGGACATCCCCCCTTTAATTCAGAAATTAAAAGATATATTAAAACCGGGAGGCCGGGTCTGTATTGCTGATCTCGATCCTGACAACGGGCTTTTCCATCGCGATAATACAGGAGTCTTCCATGACGGTTTTGACAGGGAGATGATGAAAGCGGAATTTGAGAGGGCCGGATTTATTGAAATAAAAGCATCGACAGCGGCTGAAGTGGTCAGGCCGGGCCCTGAAGGCGAAGATGAAAGGTTTACCGTCTTCCTGATCTGCGCAAAGAAAAGATAGCAGACCAGCGTAATTTTATCCTGATGTATCCAGATATAATAGGCGTCCCCTGTGGAGAGGATACCCCTCTCCACAGGGCCGGGCTATCAGCTTAAATTCCTCGCGTGCGGTGCTTCGATACGACGCGGTTATTGAGTCACAGACCACAGGTCTGTTGTATCGAAATACCGCGTCACTCAGCAACCGGCCTGCGCTGCGGGATAACGCTTGTATCTGACGTGCACGGATGCACTAAGCAGACATTTCTAAAACATCCTGTTTTTTGTCTGCAGGCGGTCATCGTGACCGCACTGTCGCCGGTGACATGGATGGCATTGAGGCGACCCTGACGCGGGGGAACAGCAGGTATTACATATATTATAAAATCACCTGTAATTATCCGGGACTGGTATTTTCCCGAATTCATATTCCCCGGGGCACCGGCATACCGCGTATCCGTAACTGTCGGTTTTAATTTCCAGGTAAGAAACGTAATCCCGGAAGCAGCATAGCAGCTCCTTCCCGTCATCAATCATGTAGTATCTGCATTTACGGCATCTATTTATTCGCATGATTCTATCCCCCGGGGATTCTTTCAACTTTTCCCTTTGACAGCCTTACGGCCGCATACTCCACGGCCGGATCTTTAAGAGTTTTTCTTATATTGTAGCTGTTAAAAAGATTAAGGATGGGCCAGTCAAGCGGGGTTGTAATAGCTTCAGCCGGACACTTCATCTCGCAGTACCAGCAGCATATGCAGTTTTTGCCGAACAGCGGGTAACCGTTGTTTCCAAGCCTGATGTTGCCTGTGGGGCAGTTTTTTACGCAGATTCCGCATTTATTGCATTTTACCCTGTCAACACGAAAGAAGGGGCGGTAAAGATAATTTATCAGAGGTTTAATCGTGAGCATGCGTTCAATAGAAAAAACAATTCCCGGGAGACTTTCGTAAGGCGGCTTTGAATAGGCCTTCCCATTGAGGATATCGGCGATCTCCCCTCCGAAACGATATGCCCTGTTTATCTCCTTTTTAACAGGATGCCCCGGCGAAAAGAGATATCCTTTTTTAAGGTAACCGATATATATATCATCACCGGTGTAATGGGAATATCCCACCTCTATTCCCCCTTTTTTTTCAAGGATCCTTCGTGCATTGTTTCCGGCTGTGCCGCGGATAGTACCGTAAAGCATAAAGACAAAAAACGGTTTTCCCTTGAGATCCGGAAGGTCTTTTAGAAATTTTTTTACAAGAAAAGGTACTCTGAAAATATATACAGGGAACCCTATGCCGATCAGATCGTAACTGTCGATTTCTATTTGTTTCTTCTCCTGTATGCAGTGGATATCCACGGAGATTTTTTTATCCTCAAGACCGCGGGAGATCTTTTCTGCCACTTTTGCTGTTGTTCCGCTCTGGGAAAAATAGGCGATAATTGCTTTTTTCATTTTGCATCCCCTATGATGTAACTTTATATCCCTTAAACCAGACCCAGGCGAAGAAACAGCCGAACAGGAAATCCACTGAACCGTAAGAACTGAGGGCCAATCCTGTAATAAAAGATTCACTTAAAATACCGGGCAGCATGGAACCTTTATCCACCAGAAACCAGATCCAGGTAATGAAGTATATCAGCTTTTCAATTGTAAAAATGAGCATGAGCCCCCTGACATGCATATAAGTGGAGGATACGGATATATATGCCAGGCCCCACAGCATTATTATGATTAGCCCGAAGTCTGAAAAAACCGAAGGGTAATATCTTGCAGGATACGGGTTTGTAAAGAGAAGTGAAAATATAAGCCCTGCACCGATATTGAATAATCCGGCGCTCCAGAAAATTGTTTTGATTGTGTTTTTAGACATATACTCTCCTTTTTTGCAGCGTGTCGCTGAAAAAATAATTAATTTTTATGAAGATAAAGATCCGTGGTTATAATCTGAAATGCAGTTCAATAGCTTCACCTTCGTTATAAGCGTTAAATCTGATGTTCAGTTTTTTAATAATGCTGAATATCCTTCTGTTGCCGGCAAGCACAGATGCGTTGAAATTATAGATACCCCGGTTTTTCGCTATCCCGGTGAGGTATCGGGCCATGAGGGTCCCTATGCCCCGCCCCTGAAATTCCTCCTCTACGAGAAATGCCATATCATAAATGTCGCTTTCAGGGTAGTGCGCGTACCTCGCCTCCGCGATAATCCGTTCGGTATGACCGGTTTTAATCAGTGCTATGATCGACATTATGCTTTCATAATCAACGTTGATGTATCTCCGCATGGCGCTTCCCGGCATTACCGCAATGGAGGAGAAGAACCTGGAATACCTTGAGTCATCAGAGCACCTGTAAAAGAAGCTCCTCATCATCCTTTCGTCTGATGCCCTGACAGGTCTTATGTGAATCTCTGAATTATCTTCAAGGTGTTTAACACACTCCAGGTCCCCGGGGTATTCAGATTTAATCGGTATGTATAGATAGTCGTCATTTATGTATCCGGCTTCCCGTGCTTCGCTGAACAGCCGGTCCCTGTGGTCAGGGTGCGCGATTTCGATCATCGATATAGCCCTTTCCCAAAGAGACTTTCCGCAGAGTGGGGCTGTTCCGAATTCGGATACGGCACATGCTGCATTCCATGGGACTGTTCTCATCCTTATGTTATGCTGAGGTGTAACTGTAATGCTGCTCTCTCCATTATTATTTATCGAGGGCAGTGCCAGTATGAAACTGTTTTTTAAAGATGCTGAAATTCCGGGATCGGCGCCCGGTTTTATTTTATAATCGAGAGGTGCAGTCCCGTCGCCGCATACCAGTATATGACTGGCCGTTATATCGATTTTTTCGACATTCATTATCCTGATTATATCTGATTCAGGTCTGAGGCGTTCGGGGTCGTAAAGTTCATGGGGATTAAAAAACCTGAAGACCGGGTTGCGGTTTATGAAACTGTAAAGACGCTTTGAGCCGCAGCAGTAACCGGCTGAGATTTTTCCTCCCTCTTCATGATCCCGGTTTAAAGAAAGGGCACCCGATTTGATAAGGGGGATAATCCAGTCTGACAGCTCCTTCGTTATTATACCGAGATCTTTTTTTCTGGTCAGAGCCATGGCCGCAGCTTCAGCCATGGGGCCTGACGGGAGAATGACAGTGGAACCGTTTTTTACAAGTGAACTTATTCTCTCACCGATCTTTTTCTGTGTCTCCTTAACAGCTGTTTTTTTCTTTACCGGGATGGGGAACCTGCTAATCACTGCATAATGGAAGGAGTCCTCAGTGATCCTGGTGCTGCCGAAGGTGTAGGGCATATTTCTGCTGATTTCGGCAACTGCGAGTTTTGCTCTTCTTATTACAGTGCCGGCAAGTTCTGCAGCAAGGCCGGTGCTCATGACCCCGTTTTTGTCAGGTGGAGTGACCGCGATAATAGCTATATCTATCTCTATTATACCCGATTCCAGAAGAAAGGGGAGTTCTTCCGCCCGGGCGGGGATAATATCCCCCCTGTTTATAATGCTGCCGCACCCTTCATCTACAGGTTCTGCAAATGTTCTCACCCTGTAGCCCCTCGGACCGTAAGAGTTATTTCTGAAACAGTCCTCTGCCGTCGAGAACTGGAATATCTCCAGGTCAAGACCGTGGGCCCTGTCAGATGATGTGATGGCCTGTATTGTGTATAATGGGGCTGCCGCTCCCCCTGAAATGAATATTCTGCTCCCCGGTTTAATCATTTTTAACAGAGCCCCGGGGGTTATAATTTTTTCCCGGGGGAAAGTGCCGCGTTTCATTGAACTCCTCCAGTGAAAAATCCCGGTAATTTCCTTGCTGGCCGCATTACCGGGCAGGTTTACAGGTGGAAAATATAGTGTTCCGGGGCAATTTTGACATGGGGGGAAATAC
>DAIOFM010000038.1:0-30336 GCA_036745755.1 Spirochaetota bacterium
CTTCAGAAACTGAATTTTCACATGCTTAATGACATCACCTGGTTCAAACCAAACGCCTCTCCAAATTTAAGCTGCAGGTTTTTTACGGCCTCACATGAAACTGTTCTCTGGGCGCGGAAGGAGAAAAAGGCGAAGCATACCTTTAATTACGATGACATGAAAAACGGCCTCTTCCCTGAAGACAAGATGAAGAAGGAGAATACACAGATGAGATCAGTGTGGAGCATCCCCACGCCGCCTCAGAATGAGAAGGAGTTCGGAAAACACCCCACGCAGAAACCCCTTGCCCTCCTGAAAAGGATCGTGGCATCATCAACAAATCCGGGAGATGTAATTATAGATCCCTTTAACGGCGCTGGAACTACCGGTATAGCATCATTTATACTCGGGGAAAGGAATTACATCGGTATTGAACTTAACCGGGATTACTGCGATCTCACTGTAAAGCGCGTAAAAAAACTGAAGGAACGCAATGGCTGAAGGGAATAGAAAGAAAGGATCCCTCGCAAGCGGGCAGGGGAAGGTCCTTGAAGAAGCTGTCGTATCCACCTTTTCACGCAAAGGCTTTGAAGTTGTTATGTGGAGCCAGTGGAACAGGAAAAGGGATGATTATGGCAGTGAGCTCCTCCTGAAGAATGTACCTTTTAAAAATATATACGGCCATGACGGGTACACTGAATTTCTCCTCAGGTCTGAAAAGTTCAATCTTGAGATGAGGATTGAATGTAAATGGCAGCAGTCAGCCGGCAGCGTTGATGAAAAGTTTCCTTATCTCTACCTTAACTGCGTTGAAGCAATGCCGGAGGATAATATCCTGATTATTGTTGACGGTGGCGGGGCCAAGGAGGGTGCAGTCAGGTGGCTGAAAGCGGCAGCAGAAAATAAACTCTTTATGGATGAAAAAAATTCTCACAAAAATATCGAAGTGCTCGACCTGAGCGGCTTTATCCAGTGGGCCAACCTTAAATTCCGATGAGTATAAGACATAATTTTTTAAGCCCGATCGGGTTGAATATAAAAGAAAAAATGTAAAAAAACGGGCTTTTTTTCATTTTTTCTTTTGACATATAAAGTGTTCATCCGTATTCTATATTGGAGTATTGGAAATATTTTCAATACTCTGATATTCGGAGGTATTACAATGAACCAGATGGATAATATGAAAAGAGTTCAGATGTCTCTAAAGAAGAAGGAAGAGGAGGCAGCACAGGCAAAAGAGAAGGGGATGCATACAACTTACGGAAATCTTCTTCTTGAAATCAATCTTCTCAAAACAGAAATGAAGAAGATGCAGATGGGCAGTAAATAATCTGCTGCTTTGACCTGACATGGCGCCTGTCTGGTCCTGATACGCACTTTCTTAAAAAATTATGTCACAAAACCTGAATGGCTTACTTACCTGAAACCTCTTTACAACCCGACTGGACTTTCAGTTTATAAGAAATGATACCCAAATAAAAAAGATCAGTTTTCGCTTATTTTTGCTATTTTCTTATATTTTTCCGTCAGCTCTTTCAGTGAGAGGGCGCGACCGCATTCAGGAAGGGATGAATCGAATGTGGCTCCGTAACCTTTTGTTTTAATCCTTGAGTCCAGTACGGCAACAATGCCCCTGTCCGTACTGCGGCGGATCAGCCTTCCAGCGCCCTGTTTCATCTTGAGTACAGCGTCAGGGATCTGAAGTGATACAAAGGGGTTCCTCCCTTCCTCCCTGATCTTTTCAACCCTGGCTTCCATTATAGGAGTATCAGGAACGGCAAAGGGGAGGCGCGTAATAATTACCCCTTTGACAAGATCCCCCGGAAGGTCTATACCCTGCCAGAAAGAGTGTGTCCCCATAAGAACAGAGCCTGAATGACGGATGTATGAATGAAGTGCTTTTGAGGCGCTCATGCTGTCCTGAGAGTAGATTTTATTATCAATTAGATCTTCAAGAATATTCTTAACGCTTTTGAGCATCCTGTACGATGTGAAGAGGAGAAGACAGTTTCCCCCGAGAATTTTGATTATCTCTGCCGAGGCCTTTGCCGCTGCCTCGATGTAGCGGGGCTCTTCAGGTGAGGGGAGATCCGCGCCAAGATATATTACCATCTGCTCCATGTAGTTAAAAGGGGAACCGAGCACGACTCCGCTTCCCCTTTCAAAACCTGTGCTGTTGATGAAAAAGGAGAAGTCGTTTTTTACTGACAGTGTAGCGGATATAAAGAGGGAGGATTCGTAGAACGTAAAGACCTCGTTTCTCATTATACTGTCAATGGTTACAGGGCGGGCTGTGAGGGAAATGTTGCCAATGAGGTCCCTTTCACTTCTCTCTATCCAGTAGACGTAGCCCGGCAGGTCAAGGGAGAGGAATGAACCGAGTGATTCAAAGTATCCTTTGACCCTGGAGCGGGCCGGTTCGAATTCCATCCTGAAGTCTTCGTCTTCGCAGTCTTTCTCGCATTTTTCGAGTATTGCCAGAAATTTTTCCATCTGGATCAGAAGCTTTACGCCGAGAGTTATTTCGCTTTTGATCCTTTTAACTGTCTCCCCCTCTCTAAAGAGAGATCGGACTTTTTCAAAGAATATGTTGGCCTCTTTTGCAATGAGCTCTATTGAGTTTATAGCCTCTTCCCTTGTCTCGCTGCTGGTGAAAGAGTTTACTATCCCCCATTTCCCCCTGTGGTGGAACCTTTGAAGCAGGCTCATAAGGAGATCATAATCGATTGAGAAACCGAGCTGCCTGGAGGCTATATTCTCTACAGAATGGGCCTCGTCAAAGATTACGGTTTCAGTCACCGGAAGATAGGTCTTTCCTGAAGCTATATTTGAAAAGAAGAGGTAATGGTTCATTACAAGGACATCAGACTGCATCCACTCCCTTTTGGCGGCCTGGAAGGGGCATATTGATGAAACGGGGCAGCGCTGCTGTCCGCACAGTTCAGAATCACGGCATATTTCGCCCCAGATGTAGGAGGGGACGTCCGCTTCGTGGGATGTGAAAATTTTTCTCTCCCTGAAAAGGGCGCTCACCCTGTTCAGGTGTTCAATATCCCCCTTATCAAACTCCCCTTTTTTAAGGAATCGTTCAAATCTTCTGCGGCATGGGTAATTCGCGCTTCCCAGGCATAGGGAGAATTTGAAGTCAGATCCAAGGTATTTACGGAATATGTTTCGGGCAACCGGAATGTCCTTCTCTGTGAGCTGCCTCTGCAGGGCCCTGGTCTCAGTTGAAACAGCTATTCTTTTCCCGCTTTCAAGGGCATGAATAATTGCAGGGATAAGGTAGGCCATTGTTTTCCCGGTTCCTGTTCCGGCCTCGATTATACCGTTTTCCGAGTCGCAGAGCCTTTCATGTATAAAGCGGGCCATTTCAAGCTGGCTTTCGCGGTGCTCATATTCAGGGAGCTCGAGATCAAGGTAGCCTTCGGGTGCGAATATCTCTTTCATCTTTTTCAGCAGTATTATTAAATCAGATTTTCATCGACTAAACATCTGTTTATTGATCTGTTAACGGATGGGGGGATTATAATCAAGACCTTTTTTTCAGGGCAAAGACAATAAAAATTATGGCTCCAATAATCAGGACTGCGGCATAGGGGGGAAGGTCAAAATATTCCATTACCATGGCGATAAACGGCATCAGTATGAAGAGCACAGTCATTATCTTCAACGCGCTCTTCTGTTCAGGATACTCCTCGTCTTCATCAGGGAGTGGAGCCCTGTTTTCCCCGGGGGATGCGGGAAATTGCCGGTTCTGGGATTCAGAAGTACCGGAAAATGAATCTTCATGGTAATCCGGCTGTTCACCCGGGAATTTTAAATCAATTCCGGTTTCCGCCTGTTTCCTGAGAATGGTAGTGAGTTTGCTGAAATGATTAATTTTTCCGCATGACCCGCAGATTACAGAGAGGCTATCTTCAGGAACTACAAGTTCGTATCCGCATTTACTGCATTTGGTTTTGTAGAATTTCATAATTCAATAAATTATCATATAAAATTTTTATAAGAACAACGGGTAAATTAACAGGGATCACCCGTTTATTCTGAACTGGTATAATCAAGGTTCACATTAACTGTTTCGCCATCAATCTGGTAAACGCTGGCGCTGTCGATTAAATCACTATCCTCATAGAGGTATATTGAGATGGCAGTTGTTGCCGGGTCTTCCCCTTCCGCATGAACAAGTATGGAATCAAGGGACGAAATTGACCTTTCGTAAGAAAAATAGATTGAGCTTCCTGAATAGGATGTATCGAAATAGTGGAAGGAGCCGCCATTAAGAGAATAGTAGCCCGTTGCTTCCCCGTTTGATGCCATTACTTTAAAACTATACTGCTCTTCATCCTCTTCTTCATCATCCGCCCAGTCACATCCTGACGAGGAAAAGAAGACAGCTAACAGTGCTATTAATATAAAATGGATGATTTTTTTCATTTTTAAATCCATTAAAATCTTATATATATTATCTATAATAAAATGACAGGAAACGTCAAGCTTATATTCAGATATGGGTATAAGGTCATATTTATGTTACGAAAGGTGATTTCAGGGTGTGGAGAATATTATTTTTCCAGACCTGCTGAAGTCGTAGTTACCCAGGCGTGAAACCATGCTTCTGAATGAACCGGAATTCAGGGTTTCAATGAACTTCTGTACTTCATCCCTGAAAAAGGTCTCCTGCATTAAAACCATGTCAAAATTTTCCTTGATGAGGGGGATGAATTTCAGACCCAGTATCTTCGCAATAGCGTTTGTTGCAATGCCTGTATCGCAGTCATCGTTAAGTATTCTGAGGCCTACTTCAAGATGGGTATTTACTTCGTTAAGGTAGCCGGTAATATCCTGTGTGCTGATTTTTTCCACTGAAAGCATCTGGTCAGTGACAATTCTCGTTCCTGAACCCTCCTGCCTGTTTATAAAACGAAGCTTTTTATCAGCTATAATTGAAAAGTTCATGGCCTTTTCTTTTGAGTCCGGCGGGAGGATAAAACCTGTTTCTCTTCTGAAGAGGTGCACAATGGCTATTTTTTTTTCGGGGACAAGCCTGGAAAGCATACCCATATCGTATTCCCCTGTTACGGGATCGGCAAGGTGACACCATGCTATATCGGTAAGGCCTGTACCCAGGAGGCGCAGCCCCTCGGTACTCCCTGTGATAGATGAGAATATATGGCTCGAAGGCTCTCCGTCTTTTATATGGTTTATAAGGATGTCAAGTACAGGGTCATTGCTTCCTGCAGCGAAAAGGTCCTCAGATCTGCTCCTTGCCGATTCATCAATAACAGGCCCCTCCTTCAGGGCGCTTACTGTGATCCACCTGTCAATAAGCCTTTTTGGGAAGACCCATTTCCCTGTTACGCGGGTGCAGGGAATATTTTTTGCCTTTATCAGCGCATAAACCTGTTTTTCATTAATTCCAAGGTATTCGGCGACTTCTCTGGTGCTCATGTTTTCAGCAGGCATCGGACCCTCCGGGGAAACTTTGTACTTAATATCGAGAGATAACAGTAATAATATAATTAATGAGAATAATTATGCAGGAGGGGGGTGTCAATTAAATATTGGATGAGAGAAATCATCCGGAAGAAGTTTAATAATTTATGAAAAATGTATAATTTTAAAATTGACAGCCTGATATTATAACAGGTGTTAATTAATTGTAATTTAATTCTCAGGTGCGGTGGGAAAAAGGGGGCGCAGGATGACAGGGATTCTTGTATGCATAGACGACACGGACAACCTTGAAAGCAAGGGCACAGGACACCTTGCAGAGATACTCAGGCAGGATATTGAGTCGCTTTTCGGAGGAAAAACAACCCGTATAACGCGCCATCAGCTTTTTGTGTCAGAAGATATTCCCTATACCTCTCATAATAGCACCATGTGTTTCAGGGGGGATATAGAGGATGAACATCTTGAAGAGATGATTCGTTACGCAGGGGAGCTTCTTGAAAAGTTGAGCGCCGAGGGATCTGACCCGGGACTCTGTGTGGCTGTTGAAGAGAGAATAAAGGGGATAGACAGGCTTATAAACTTCGGATCTGACGCTACATGCAGGGTGCTTACAAAAGAACAGGCCTACGGGCTTGCGGCGGATACCGGCGTGCATCTCTCCGAGCATGGAGGAACGGGAGGAGGAGTAATCGGCGCGATCGCAGGTGTCGGCCTTCGTCTGGGTGGAAACAATGGAAGATTTAAAGGATGGCTGGATGTTAAGGAGGTTGACAGGCGTATTACTGTCAGCGAACTGATTAGCGGTTATGATATAGATGAGATAAGGTCTGTCTCAGGAGGGGTTCCCCGGCCTGAAGATACTGTTATCCTTGATGAGAGAATCAAGACAGTACTCCTTGACGGTCTCTGTGTGCTTCCTGTTAAAGAGGATATTTCAGGAAACAAAGACTGGAAGAATTTAAGCAAGGATGAAATAAGGAAGTATTAAATATAGCCGGAATTTTTTCCCAGACAATTTAATAGAAAGAAGATTTAAACCCCCGCTGACATGAGCGGGGGTTTTGATTTATATTTTTACAAAAAAATGAATTTTTTTATTTTGTCAGTTTTCAGGAGAATAGGTTTGATTTTCGCCTGTAATACTTATTTATTTTTTACAGGGTTTAAAAATAAATAAGTATTACAGGTTTTACTCTGAGGTATTACCTTTATTGATGTTTCTTTATGCGGGGTGAAAATATTGAAAGGTAACAAAGACTTGCGTATCTTCTTCCTATATAATAGAATTGATCAATACTGTTGTAAGGAGAAAGGTCATGGCAGGTAAAATTTTTTACAGGGAAAGAAGAAAAGTTGAAAAGGGTGAGGAGAAGCCCAGGTTCACAGTGGCAGCTGTTTATGATATAGAACTGCAGTTCGTTTCCGAACATTTCAGAAAGTCTGAACTCGAGGAGATAGCGGCTGCAACAGGAGCTGAACTGGTTCTTCTTGCCAATGACAGGAAAACCAAGAAGCATGCAGACTGATTAATTTTTAAGCGTTGATTTGTTTTTATCAGGAACGATCTAAGTATTGATGTTTTACCTGGATTCTGAAGTAACAGCAGGAAGTATAGAGTATAACTGCTGAAGTGATAATTCTGTATAAATAAAATTTAACTACGGGGATATAAAATGGCACTTGTACGTGAAAAAGACGGGAAACGTCTGCATATAAAAAGCAAACTTATGGGTGAAAGCCTTATGGGGAAAGATCTTCTGGACAACCTTAATGTTGCTCCGCAGCAGCGGTTATTTCCAGATGTCAATGTAATGAAGGTGGGCGGGCAGTCGGTTTCCGACCGGGGCGCAAAGGCCCTCCCCCAGGTGGTAAAGGAGATAGGTGCTAACAGGGACAGGCACAAGATGCTCGTTACTACCGGAGGCGGAACAAGGAGCAGGCATATCTATTCTCTCGGCATGGAGCTTGGTATGCCCACAGGTATGATGGGTAAGTTCGGCAGCGCTATTTCAGAACAGAACGCGCTTATGGTTGCCACCCTTCTCTCTCAGTGGGGCGGAATTCAGATAACTGACGATCAGCTTCTTGAGCTGTCTCTTTACTATGATCAGAAGGCTATACCTGTAATTCCGGCTATGCCTCCCTATGATCTTTTTTCAATACCTTCAAAAAACGGAAGAATCCCTAACATGAGAACTGATTCAGGCACAATAATACTTGCTGACCTTATAGGTGCAAAAAGCTGCATATTCATTAAGGATGAAAAGGGGCTTTATACAGATGATCCTAAAAAGAATCCTGATGCACAGTTTATCCCCAGGATAACCGCAGAGGAACTGATTGAAAAGGATCTTCCAGATCTTGCGATTGAACGGGTTTGTCTTACCATACTGCAGGACAGTGAAGTTGTGGATTCCATACAGATAATTAACGGCCTTGAGGAGGGCAATATCACGAAGGCCCTTGATGGGGAGCATGTTGGTACGATTATATATTCTGAAAAAAAATAATTTTTATTAAATATAAAAATCCCCGTTTAAAAGATATGCGTCAGAGAATTCTGGCGCATATCTTTTAAATTTTCTAAAAAACTATTTAAAATAAAACCGGTCTTTTCTTAATCCGTAAAGAGTTCGGTCTTTTTAATGGTCCGCATTTTTTTTATCCTGCCAAGTGCATATTGACTTGCATCAAAAGCGTCACTGCTTGCCGCAGAGCTTACGGCAACGAGAGAGATGATGTCTCCGACCTGAAGAAGGCCGGTACGGCGAATCAGAAAAATATCTATTATGCCCCAGCGGCTTCTTATATCGTTTTCAATTTCATAGAGTTCCGATTCCATGTCGCCGTTTTTTTCAAATCGGATTCCCGTTGAAGGCCTCCCGCCTGCATGGTCTTTGACAACCGCATAATGAAATAGAAGTGAACCTGAATCGGTCTTTTTAAGTGTTTCGAATACCATTCCGGGATCTAAAGGGCTTTCAGTAACAGTGACCATTTTCATCTCCATGATTTTGCCGTGATGTTTTATAACAGATGAGTTTTCTACATGAATTTAAGATATGATTTCTCCGCAGTGTTCCAGGCTGTAACCCCCTATTTTCAGCAGGCGATGTTTGAATTCTTCAGATTTTAAAACTGAAAGAAATTTCCGGACATGATCCGATTCCAGGTTTTTTCTTTGAATAATAAAGTCGTATTCCTCTTCGCATACAGGTACAAAATCGAGATCATAAATCCCTGCGGCAGAGTAGATTCCCAGTCCCGCGTCAGCGCTTCCGTTTGCAATCTGGACAGCAACTGACAGATGGGTGTATTCCTCTCTTGTGTAACCGTAAATATTATCCGGATTAATATTTTCTTTATTGAGAAGATAGTCTAGGAGTATCCTTGTCCCTGATCCTTTCTGCCTGTTAACAAAACGTATATTGATTTTATCCAGGTCGCTTATCTTTGTAATGTTCATTGGATTATTTTTCTGAACAATGAGCCCCTGTGTCCGTTTGACGCCTTTAACAAGGGCAACCTCATCCGTGTTAAGGTATTTTTTTATGTACGGAACATTGTATTCACCAGTGGCCTCGTCAAGCAGGTGTATCCCCGCGATGTGTGCTTCATTTCTCTTTATGGCCATAATTCCACCCATGCTTCCAACATGCGATGATGCGACAAAGTAGCTAAAATCACTTTGCCTCAGAATGTCCGAGATTTCATCAATAAGAGGGTCATGGCTTCCTGTGACGACAATTGTGTTTTTTATGCTGGTGATGCTTTTTAAAAGTTCAATATCGACTATACTTCCGTTTTCATACCCTTCAGTATTCTGGGGAATTGTAAGGAGGCCATCCGCCTTGACAAAAGAGGTGATAACGCCTGCTCCTGAAGTGAGAGGAGTTGCTATAATTTTTCCGTCAACATCTCCCAGCTTTACCCTTATAAATTCCCTGTATTTAAGCGAAGACACAAACTTACGCGATAATACGGCCTTTATCACCGGGCGGGGCTGAATGGAATTTGAAGAGTAAAGTTCCAGAACTTTTTTTACAATCTGTTCCATTATAATAATCCCCGATACAGGGTAACCGGGTATTCCTATTACAGGTTTATTTTTTGCAATTCCGAGAATTGCCGGTTTACCCGGTTTGATCGCAATACCGTGGAAAAGGACCTCTCCCAGGTCTTTTATTATGTCAGTCGTGTAATCATCTCTTCCCGCGGAAGAGCCTGCATTTATTAATACAATGTCGCATTCACTCAGGGCTTTCGATGCCGTAGCATGTATAAGGTCATATTTATCAGGGACTATATCGTAAATCCTGAATTCAGCGCCCCAGTTATGGAGCATTGCTGAAAAGACGGATGAATTAAATTCAATTATTTTCCCCTTTTCAGGGTTGTCCGTAGGTTTTATTATTTCATCACCGGTGGGTATGATTCCAACCCGGGGTTTTCTCCAGACCCTGATTCTGGAAACCCCTCCTGCAAGAAGAGCCCCTACTATGGCTGGCTCGATTTTGATGTTTGAAGGGATAATCATCTCTCCCTGGCAGAGGTCTTCACCTATCTGCCTGATATTCTGCCATGGGAATGCTGCACTTATAAGCTGAATTTTACCGTTATCAAGTTCAATAACATCCTCAATCATTACCACTGTGTCGAACCGGTCAGGTATGGGATCTCCGGTGTCTATCTTTTCGAAATCTTCATTTTCTTTAAGGATTACCGGATTGGTTTCAGTTGCCCCGAAGGTCTTACTGGCGTTTGTCGCTATGCCGTCCATGGCGCTTGCCAGGTAGTGGGGTGAAGAAACTACGGCGTAAACTGCCATCGATGTTATTCTGCCCAGACACCCTGTGACTTCTATCTCTTCATCCCCTATATCCGCCTGTCCTGAAACTGCTGTCAGGTATTCATCAACTACATAGTCCAGGTCTTTATTATCAAGGTATGTAAATGCCATATATATAACTCTTCATTTTAAAATAAAATTACTTCAACAGTATGTTTTGCCATCAGTCCCTCTGTCCCGCGCTTAATATGAATATATCCGTCCGCGTCAGAGAGCATTTTAATCTGCCCTGATTTTCCGGGAACAGGGGACGCTATATTTTTTCCGTTTTCATAAAATATTTTTACAGGTACAAACTCCTCTCTCCCTGTATTTGAAGGATAGTTCAGGGAGAGTTCAGCAGTAATAAATTTTCCGGAGTCATGCAGAGCGGAATTCATTGTATCAATAATCTTTGTAACAAATACGGAGTAGATCATAAAAGCGGATGCGGGATGCCCCGGCAGTCCGATAACCGGTTTGTTGCCCGCTTTGCCGATTATTGTCGGCTTGCCCGGTTTTACGGCGATGCCGTGAACAAATACTCCGGGAGCGCCCAGAGAATCTATAATTTTAGCAGTTTCATCCTTTTCACCTGCGGAACTCCCTCCCGAGATACAGAGGAGATCGCATTCTTCAAGGGCCTTTTCAGTCACCTCTTTTATTCTGCCATAACTGTCTTCAATAATTCCATACATTATTGGTTCAGCGTTATACTCTTTCAATGCAGCGTAAAGAACATGCGAGTTGATGTCTCTCACCTGGGCCTGAACCGGTTTTTCATTGATCGGAATTATTTCATCACCTGTTGCAATAATTCCGACCTTCAGTTTTCTTTTTACTTTAACTTCGTGGACGCCTACAGATGCCAGCACCCCGATATCAGTTGTTTTAAGTTTCCTGCCCGAACTGAATATTATGCTGCCTGCTTTAACGTCATCTCCTGTGAGGACAACATTGTTGCCCGGAGCGACGGATTTATTGATATAAACAAATTCATCGTCATTATCTTCTATGTATTCCACCATTACGACCGCGTCGGCGTTTTGAGGCAGTTCACCCCCCGTGGGGATGTAGGATGCTTCTCCTCTCTTCAGCGGATATTCCGGAGTAACTCCCATCCTGATCGGGACAGATCTCAGCAGCTGGACAGGCATGCTTTCAGTTGCCCCGAATGTATCTGATGCAAAAACGGCGTAGCCGTCAACTGATGACCTTGTAAATGGCGGGACGTTCTCCGGGGATATTATATCCTCCGCCAGAATTCTTCCCGGCGCTTCAGTAACCGGAATTAGCCCGGTATTAAGGGGATATCCTGAAAATTCATTTTGTATTATTGCAAAGACTTCATCTACAGTTTTTACTTCAAGCATATCTTTCTCATAAAATTTTTTTTAAATCTATAATCTGATAAATAAAAGACAAATAAAAAAAATATGTTCTTCAAAAAAAGGCCCTGAAGGAATTTTAATTGTTAAAATTAACATAAAAGTAATCGTCTGATATTATAAATTTTTTTTATAATAGGATTTGTATCCTTTTTGATGAGGCTGATGATTTTTCAGTGTCTGAAAAAGATTAAATAAAATTAACATTTTTATGTGCAAAGTTAATGTGTCTATAAAAACATATTGACAGTTGGTAAAAGTGATATAATTTTGTGTTACCTTGCAGGGCAGATTAATTTAAGGAGCTGATATGAAAAGTTTAATGTCTAAAAGTTTTTATTCAATAATTATTTTAAGTTTTATTGTATGTACAGTGGCATTTATGAGCGGCTGTAAGTCCGGGAGCTCTGAAAAGATTTATATTTATGCTGCTGCTTCAACTACTGATGCTACTACTGAACTCGTTGAATCTTATAAAAAAACAGGGAAGGCAAAAGCTGATATTAAAATAAGCTTTGCTTCAAGCGGAAGTCTGGCCAAACAGATTGAAGCCGGAGCTGAAGCGGATGTCTATATTTCGGCCAACATGAAATGGTTTAAACATCTTGAAGAAAAGAACCTTGTTGAGGAAAAATCAGATTTCATTCTTGCGAAAAATTCTCTGGTTATAATCGCCTCACAGAAGGCAAAGGCCGGCCTGAATTCTCCAGAGCAGCTTGCGGAAATTTCCGGGGACGGCCATATAGCGATGGGTGAACCCTCCCATGTCCCGGCCGGCAAGTATGGGCAGGAGGCGCTGGAACACTTTAAAGTATGGGACAAGCTCTCTTCAAAAAAGAAACTGGCGTTTTATCCTGACGTGAGGAAGACATTGAATTCTGTTGAAACATCACAGGCTGATTACGGGATAGTGTACAAAACCGATGCATTGACATCTCAAAAGATAAATGTCGTTTATACTTTCCCTGAGGGTTCACATAAACCTATAGCTTATCCGGTTTGCGCCCTTAAAGGGAAAAACAAAGGTGATGCGCAGTCATTTCTGGAGTATCTGAAAACAGCAGAAGCAAAAGATATCCTGAAAAAATACGGTTTTGAAGTGAAATGATTTTTTCCGGGGAAGAACTGGACGCGATCCGCCTGAGTGTTGAGGTTGCAGTATGGGCTGTTTTAATGGGAATTATACCTGCAATAGCCTGTTCATATATACTGGCCCGCTTCAACTTCAGGGGTAAAGCGCTTCTTGATGCTCTTGTCCATCTTCCCCTTGTCGTTCCACCGGTTGTGACCGGTTTTATCCTGATTATACTATTCGGCCGATATGCGCCTGTGGGAGGGGTCCTGGAGGTTCTGGGGATTAAACTGGCTTTCAACTGGAAAGGTGCTGTTCTGGCGTCGCTGGTCATGAGTTTTCCTCTTATGGTTCGTGCAATACGTATATCCATTGAGGCTGTTGACAGGGGACTGGAGAACGCGGCGAGGACGCTCGGTGCCGGGCGTTTTCGCGTATTCATGACTGTGACTCTTCCCCTTTCTGTGCCTGGAATTATATCGGGAGGGATGCTGGGATTCGCCCGCAGTCTGGGGGAGTTCGGCGCCACCATAACCTTTGTATCAAACATTCCCGGTGAAACACAGACACTTCCGCTTGCCCTTTATTCGTACACTCAGACACCCGGGGGAGAGATGATGGCGGCGCGTCTTTGCGCTGTTTCCATAGTCATTTCCGTTGCCGCGCTTGCTGCTTCAGAAGTAATAGCCAGGAGGGCGGCTGTGAGGATGAAAAAATGATCGATGTGAAACTTAAAAAAAAATTAGGGTCATTTGATATTGATGTTGAGTTTTCATCCGACAGTATGGGTATTACGGTACTTGCGGGCCCATCCGGTTCAGGGAAGACCACGATAATAAATATGATCTCCGGCCTTCTGACTCCTGATGAGGGGCGTATTTTTGTTAAAGACAGGTTTCTTTTTGATTCTGGAAAAAAAATCAACTGCCCGGTTCAGCAGCGCAGGTGCGGCTATGTTTTTCAGGACGGGCGGCTCTTCCCTCACATGAACGTGCGATCAAACCTTTTATACGGGAAGCACAGCGATCACTCCATGCTTGATGAAACAGTATCCCTTCTGGGCATTGAACATCTTCTTCACAGGATGCCGGGTAAACTTTCCGGCGGGGAGAAACAGCGTGTGGCTATTGGCCGGGCACTGCTTATGCGTCCACAGGTCCTTCTCATGGATGAACCCCTTGCGTCCCTTGATCAGGAAAGGAGGGAGGAGCTCCTTTCCCATATAGACAGGCTGCCTGAACAGTTTGGAATACCGATATTTTACGTTACCCATTCAATACGGGAAATACTCCGGCTAAGCGACAGGCTGATACGGATTGAAAAGGGACGGGTTAAAAGCAGCGGTAAGCCTGAAGGTGAATATAAAGGTCTTGGTCTCTATGAGGCCAATGGTGATTATGTATCAGTTCTGGACTGCATTATAAAAAGTTTTGATCGGGAGTTCGGGGTTATTACGGCAAAATTTAGCGGAGGGATGATACGAATCCTCGCCGAAGAACCCCCTTGTGAACAGAATTTAAGGATTGCCATTAAGGCTGTTGATGTAGCGGTCTCCCTTGTCAGGCCTGAAAACATCAGTACAACCAATATTTTTAAGGGTGTGATAAGTGAAATGGAAGAGACAAAGGGGCACAGTCTTCTGCTGCATTGTGATATAGGCTCTCCGCTGGTTGCGCAGGTTTCAAAGGCTTCCGCTGTGCGCCTGGGATTTGAGCGTGGTAAAGAGGTATTTCTGCTTATAAAAGTAGTTTCAATGATCTATTGATTTTCCGCAGCACTTTCATCACCTTCTCGTTGAAGAAAACCTGTAACGTTAAATTAAGCCGGCCTGGACATCAGTGGTGAATCTGTCTAAAATTGTTGAAAAACTTTCCCCTTCTTCTTATTCTTATATGACAGTATTAAATAATTCATCTAAGTGTTTTAATAATACCGGATACCGGTTTAATCTCTTTGTGGATGGGGCATTGAAAGACTATAAAATATTTGTTGTAGATGATGAACAGGTGAATACCCGGCTGCTTGAAGCGATCCTTTCAGATTATAATGTTGATTCAGCATCAAGCAGCAGTGAGCTCTATGACCTTCTCAAAGAGGGTATACCTGATGTTATTCTTCTTGATATTATGATGCCCGGATCTGATGGCCTTTCAATAGCACAGAATCTTAAAGATGATATAAAGTACAGGGACATACCTATAATATTTATAAGCTCACTTGATTCGGGTAGCACCGTTGCAGCGGGGTTTGAATGCGGAGGGGACGATTATATAAAAAAGCCCTTTGACTCATCAGAGCTGCAGGCAAGGGTAAAGAGGGTTCTTAAAAACAGGGAGAGGAGCAATGAACTCTATCAGAAGGCCACAAGGGACAGCCTGACAGGGATTTATAACAGGGAGTTCTTTATGGAACATCTGACCATGATGTTAAAAAAAGCAAAACGGGAAAACATAAACTTTTCCCTGGGAATTGCGGATATAGATCATTTTAAAAAAGTAAATGATACCTGGGGCCACCTTGCGGGAGATGTTACGCTTAAGCGTTTTGTTGATTTGCTGACCAACTCTCTCAGGGATTATGATATAATTGCCCGGTATGGCGGGGAGGAGTTTATATTCCTTATAAACGGTGTCACAAAGGAGGAGGCGCTGAGTATTGTAAAGAGGACAGCTGAACTCCTGGCTGTTACAGAAATTGATAAAGATAAAAATATACATATCACGTTCAGCTGCGGCATTGCGGATGTTACGGAAGCAATTGGTGCCGACAATATAGGTATGTGCCTGCTGGAAATTGCTGACAGGAGGCTGTATGCTGCCAAGGAGAGCGGCAGAAACAGGATTATTATTGATTGATAATCTTGCTGGTCAGATATTAAAGTCAGGAACGGAAGTAACGTTATGAGAAGTGACCTTGTAAAAAAAATAGATGATTATACTTTTGAGATTCCGGCGGGCGCGAAAAAGGGGATGAATGTTCCTGCAAGAATCTATGCATCCGAATCCCTCCTTAATGATATGGATGAGGCAGTGTTTACCCAGATTACAAATGTGGCAACCCTTCCAGGTATTATAGGTGAGGCTGCCTGTATGCCTGACGGGCATTCAGGTTACGGCTTCCCCATAGGAGGAGTGGCGGCAATAGACCCTGATGTCGGGGTCATATCACCCGGGGGTATCGGCTTTGATATAAATTGCGGTGTAAGGCTCCTCTCAACAAACCTTACCTATGATGAGGTGCACTCGAAAATGAAGGAGCTGGTTGACGCTCTTTTCAGGGGAGTCCCCTCCGGTGTCGGCTCTCATGGCATTGTCTCTCTTTCACCGGGAAAATTTGATGAAGCCATGATCGGGGGAGTTGAGTGGGCGATAAAAAACGGGTATGGCGAAAAGTCAGATTTCGACTGCTGTGAGGAGAACGGTAAGATATCAGGGGCCGACCCTGCCAGCGTATCAAAGAAGGCAAGGGAACGGGGCGCCCACCAGGTGGGCTCTCTCGGATCTGGAAACCATTACCTTGAGATACAGGTGGCTCGTAAAGGAAATATATACGACAGAGAAACAGCCGCCCTTTTCGGTATTGAGGGAGAAAACTCCATCGTGATAATGATACATACCGGCAGCAGGGGATTCGGGCATCAGATAGCAACAGATTATCTCCGCAGTTTTTCTTCTCTGCAGAACAGTTTCGGGTATACACTCCCTGACAGGGAACTTGCCTGTGCTCCCTTTCATTCAGAGGAGGGGCAGATGTATTTCAGCGCTATGAACTGCGCGATAAATATTGCTTTCCTGAACAGGCAGCTTATAAAGCACAGGGTGAAAGAGATACTTTTCGATATTTTCGGTAGCAAAAAGGGGCTGCGGGTTGAAACAGTATACGACGTATGCCACAACACGGCAAAGCTTGAGAAGCACAGAATAGACGGCGCAATGAAAGAGGTGCTGATACACAGAAAGGGGGCCACAAGGGCCTTCCCCCCGGGGAGTAAAGATATCCCTGAAAAGTACCGGCAGGCCGGGCAGCCTGTTCTTATAGGGGGGAGCATGGAATCCGGGTCTTATATCATGTGCGGAACAGAGTCGGCTGAGAGGACTTTTTTTACAACAGTCCACGGCAGCGGAAGGGTGATGTCGCGCCACCAGGCAAAGAGCAGATTCAACGGGCGTGAACTTCAGAGAAGCATGGAGTCCCGGGGGATCTACATACGCACAGCTTCATACTCAGGGCTTGCCGAAGAGGCGGGAGGGGCCTACAAGGACGTGGATGAGGTTGTGGCTTCAGCGGAAAAAAGCGGACTCGGCAGGGTTGTGGCTAAACTTACACCCCTGGGCAATATAAAGGGTTAGAATGGATTATGAACTGATTGAGGATATAACCTTTGCCGATGTCGCGGTAAGGGTAAAAGGCGATACCCCTGAAGAGGTTTTCATTAAGGGAGGCAGCGCGCTCCTTTCAGAAATGGTGGAAAACCGGGGGGAGATTTCTCCTGTTGTAAAAAAGAGCGGTGAGATTAAAGGGGAGAGCCTGGAACTCCTTTATTTTGAGTTTCTCAATGAAATACTTTTTTTCAAGGACGCGGAAGGTCTACTCCTCCTCCCTGAAAAAATCAGAGTTACAGGGAGCCCGGGGGATTACAGGTGCCTTTTTACACTGGCCGGTGAGAGGATAGACATGGACAGGCACAGGTTCAGGGTGGATGTGAAAGGAGTGACCATGCACGGGCTGAAGTTTTACATTGAGAATGAAACATATATTGCTGAATCTGTATTTGATGTGTAGTTTTTTGCATCCTGCTTCAATCCGGCAGAGACCGGAAAAAAATAATTGAAAAACTTTTTTTTTCAGTCAATAAATATCAGCAGTGAGCGGTTATTGAAATTTGACTATCCGGAAATTTTCAGTAGATTTAATACAATTCTATGCCGGTATTCTCAGGCCGTTATAATTAATAATTACAAGGGGTGGATCAATGGATGATCACGAACTGAACCTGAAAGCGAAGCTTCAATACAGGTTTGATAATTTTATGTCTAAAGGGGGTTTTTCTGTTTTTGCAGCACTTATGCTCCTTTTTGTCGGCGCCTTTGTTGTTATGGCGATAGTCAGGCTTGTTGTAAATATGATAGCACCGCAGGAAAGCCTGACCGGTTTTTTTGACAAGCTCTGGATTGAGTTTCTCCAGATTTCAGACGCGGGGGCCATAGCTGAAGACACTGACGGCAATTTTTTAAATAAGATAACAGGTATAGTAACGGTCTTCTTGGGACTGATACTTTTTTCAAGTTTAGTTGCTTTTATAACAAGCCAGTTTGAGGCAAAGCTGGAGGAGCTTCGCAAGGGTAAGAGCAGGGTCGTTGAAAAAGGGCACACCCTGATCCTGGGTTTCGGAGACCGGGTACTGGAGATAATAAGGGAACTTATCATTGCCAATGAATCGGAAAAAAATCCGGCAGTTGTTGTTCTTGCGGAGATGGAGAAGGATGAAATGGACGATTTTTTCCGCGAACGTATAGATAATATGAAAAATACCAGGATAATAACCCGTTCAGGTTCAACTTCGAGTATACATATGCTCCGCCGGGTCGGGGCATCCGGCGCGAAATCCGTGGTCATACTTAATGATTCTCAGGTGGACGCCTCTGACGAGGAGAAGTCCCTTTCCGATGCCAGGGTGCTGAAAACGATACTTGCCCTTATCTCATGTACAGGTGAGGAGAACGCCCCTCCTGTTATAGCTGAACTTCATTCATGGAACATGAGGAACCTGGCTGAGAGCATATCCCCTGATAATATATCACTTATAGATGAACATTCAATACTGGCCAAGCTTATGGTGCAGACCTCAAGGGTTTCGGGACTTGCACAGGTTTACGACAATCTTGTGGGGTTCGAGGGGTGCGAGTTTTATTTCTACAGGCCTGAAGGGGGGATCTCGGGACTGAAATATTCCGAGCTTCTTTTCAGGTTCAGCGACAGTTCAGTTATGGGTCTCAGGATGAGTGACGGCACGATAAAGCTCAACCCGCTGCCTGAAACAGTATGCGGAGATGACGAGGTGGTGGTCCTCGCGGAAGATGATTCTGTGATAAGGTTTCTGAAAGAGCCTGTTGCAGTGACCGCGCCTGAAAGTAAAAGTGCTGCTCCCCAGCCGAAAACGGTGGAAAGCCAGATGATTATCGGATGGAGCGGAAAAACCCCCACAATACTTACAGAGTACAATAACTACCTGGCCAGGGGGTCAAAGATAGATGTTGTTGTACCGGAAATCAGTGAGGAGATGAAGAAGCAGTTTGCTGCTATCCAGAAGAAAAATTCCGGGATAAAGATGCGGCTCATGGTGGGGAATATACACTCTCCCGGTACTGTGGCAAAACTCAAACCCGAGCAGTATAACAACGTTATCATCCTTTCAGGTGACGGAGGGAATTCCGAATTGAGGGACTCTGAGACAATAGCCACTCTCCTTCAGTTCAGGCATTACTTTAAAACATCGGTCAGGAAGGAGGTCAGTACGCAGCTGATTACAGAGGTGGCGGATTCGGAGAACATTGAGGTCATCCAGGAGGCGGGCGTGAAGGATTTCCTTATATCCAACCAGTTCGTTTCTAAAGTATATTCACAGGTGTCAGAGGAGCCGGATGTGCTTGCCATATACGATGATCTTTTCAGCGAGGAGGGGAGTGAGGTCTACGTGAAACCTGTGTCAAGGTTCCTTGCGAACATACCTGAAAAGATAACATTCGGGGAGCTTTGCGCTGCAGCGATAAAAAGAAATGAAACCTGTTTCGGCGTGCGCCTTAAGGCGGAGGAGAGGGACCTTAACAGGCATTTCGGAATATATGTTAATCCTTCAAAAGATACGGAATTCTCCCTTTCTGAAGAGGACTGGCTTATCACTCTTGCTGAAGATGAGTCATAGTTAACTGCTGGAAACAGGATAGACCCTCTGCAATCAATAATCCCGCTGCTGAAGCGGGTTTATTGATTAATAGAATTTTAAAAATAATATGTCAATTCAGGCAATTCATCGGTAATTAATTTCTTCAATTAAGGAGATGCAGGTATAATCTGGTTGATTTTTCGTGTGGAGGTTATTAATTTATTTTGGATAATATATATAATGAAGAGGGAGTTCAGGAATTGATATGAATACTTATCTGAAAACACTGCTGGTCGATGTGAGCAACGGTTTCTATAGAATAAACAGGTACAAGGTGGGTGATTATTTCGGCCCCGTTGATCTCGGCCTTCATCTTTCACGAAGATTTTCAAGCCTCAATATAGGGGCAGGCCTTCTGGCGGGATCGATATTTCCCGGTTCAAACAGGCTTATATTTACAGGGTTCTCACCGGGATGGGCCGGGTTTTATGTTTCTACTATGGGAGGCGCGGGACTCGTTTTTAATAATCTCGGTATAGACATGCTTTCAATTACCAATAAGGCCCCAATGCCCTCGGTTCTCTACCTTAACAGGATTCATGGTGAGGAGATTCAGCTGGCTGTTCACCCTGTAGATATAGGAAAGATCTGGAATTCCGGACGGGGCGGGATCTATTCTCTTACAGATTACGTTTATGAAAGGTTCGGGAAATATTATAATAATGATCCACGCATTCTTGTTACAGGCCCGGCCGCTGCAGTGAGCGCGATAGGTGCTGTAGCGTCGATGCCCATTAAAAAGAACGAGATATCTTTTGTTGATACATGGGCGGGCCGGGGCGGTTTCGGTTCCAAGATGCTGCAGGAGCACGGCATAGTTGCGGTTATCTATGGAGGAACTTTTATTGACGAGGACTTCAGGGACAGGAAAGTCGCTGACGAGTGGTTTGTTGACAAGTATAACAAGAAACTCGCGGCAAAGGATCTTGAGGCAACCGCAAAATACAGGTTTGAGCCCAATGTCGGTACAGGGGGGACTTTCGGAGTAAATTACGCTACCCTTGGCGGGAAAATGCTTTCCTTTAACTACCGAAGCATGTACTGGAGCGAGGAGAAAAGGCTCGAGGTGCATGAAAAGTTCGTGCGGAACCACTATCTTAAACAGTTTAACGAAGAGACAATAGAGCCCAAGAAACAGACAACATGCGGTGAGCCCTGTGTCGCTGTCTGCAAGAAAATGAACGATATATACAAGAAGGATTATGAGCCTTACCAGACAATGGGGCCGCTGTCAGGGATATTTGACCAGAGGGCTGCAGAGAAGCTGAACCATCATTGTGACACTTACGGCTTTGACGCGATATCCGCAGGGGGTGTTGTGGCATGGATGCTTGACTGTCTTGCTGACGGGCTTGTGACCTGTGAGGACCTTGGTATTCCTGCGGGAATGAAATCGAATTTTGATCCGGATAATTTTGATGTTGTGAAAGATTCGATGAATAACGCTGATATAGGCTGCGAGATTCTTGATTCGATAATTCAGAAAAGGGGGATGATGGACCTTCAGGCAGGAGCAAGGAAGCTTGCCAGAAGACTTGCCGGGACTAAAGGGCAGGAGATCATGGACAGGTTCGTATGCATAGGTTTTGCAAGGAATGGCTGGATGGTTCCCAACCAGTACTGGACCCCGGGGGCCCTCTCCCCCATGGCCATAATGGGTAAATACTTCATGTATTACGGGGATGATTTTTACCCGCCAAGGGAACTGGGGAGGCAGGACGCTGAAAGGTTCAAAAAGGAACTGATTATTGATAACATGGGTACCTGCAGGTTCCACAGAAAATGGGCGGAGGAGATGATCCCTGAAGTTATGGAGTCCCTTTTCGGGATGAAGGATGAATATCTGAAAAAGATCTCACGTGCCGCTGCAAGGATAAACAGCCGTAACTCATCCGCTTTCTGGGAGAGTGAAAGGAATATTGATTTTGTCTATAAATTTCTCATAAGGAAAAGAGACGTTGACGGAGTCAAAGACCCTGAACTTGACAAGTGGATCGCGGAATTTGAAAATAACAGGCATGATGCCGCACTTGAGTTCTGGTACGAGATTCATAAAGGGATACAGGAGACTTTGAAGGATTACTGATTTTCAGCAATCCTTCAATATAAATTATCAGCCCACTTTTTTCAGGAGCCGCTCCTTGGTCTTTTGAAATTCCTCCTCGGAGATGGCCCCCGATTCCTTCAGCTGGTTGAGTTTCTCAATTGTCTCAAAAACATCCTCTTTGCTGAAATTTTTCTTAAGGCTTCTGGCATACTCCTTCCCTTTGCCGAGAAGTTCATTATACTCGGCCTTTACCCTTTCGATGTTAAAACTGTCAATTGTCCCTTTACCTGAAAAATGGGATTCAAGAATTTTTCCCATGGCATAGGTCGTTGCACCCGCAGTTATCACCTGGGAGCCTATTCCCAGAAGTGTGCCGATACCGGGAAGGGCCTTTATAATACTTGATCCGATCCTCGCAACAGCAGCCCCCATGAGAGAGGATGCCAGTGTTTTCCCCTTGTTTGAGTCATAATCGACACCGTAATTTTCCGCAAGCTGCCTTATCAGGTCGTATTGAATTGCCGAAACAGCAACAAGGTCAGCGATGGGGAGTGGTATTGCGCCCGCAGTCATGGCGAATATAACATGTCTTTTAATTATTTCCTCAGTGGTATTTCTCTCTTCCATTCTTTTCTCCATTTATTTGAATTATTAATAATTGAAATAGATCTGGCCTGTTTCTCCGGAATGAAATATGAAAAAACGCAGGGCCGGTTTAATTATATAAGGTTTAACATTATCTTGTGTAAAGTTAAAGAAAAAAACAGATCAAGTCAATTATCAATTGATTCAATTACGAATAATCCGTACTGGGCAAGCAGGTTCGGGATGTGGTTGATTACTTTTGATTTCCCTCCCCGTGTAACAGAGAAATGTTTTTCAGAGAGTATTTTGAATGAAAATTCGGATGTCATTTCTGTCATATCTTTAATTGTAAGGAGGTGGATATTAGGAGAATCGTACCACTGGTATGGGAGAAGATCGTTTACGGGCATTGTCCCCCTGAACATCAGGAATGCTCTTGTGCGGTAGTAACCGAAGTTCGGGAAACTTATAATGGCCTTCTTCCCTATCCGCAAAACTTCACGAATTACATAATCCGGCCTCTTTGTGTTCTGGATGGTCTGGTTCAGTATAACATAATCGAATGAATTGTCCCTATAATCGCTCAGTCCTTCGTCGATGTCAGCCTGGTAGCAGTATATCCCTTTTTCGACACAGAGACTTACACCCTCCTCAGAAATTTCAACTCCGAATCCCCTTACTCCCTTTTTTTCCTGAAGGAGGGTAAGGAGTGTACCGTCTCCGCACCCCAGGTCAAGGACTCTTACGCCTTCCGGGATTTCACTGATAACAAGATCGTATCCTATTCCAAACTCTTCCATTTATATGCCGCTCTTGCGGAGTTCGCTCCTTAAAAAGTTTCTGATATTTTTCTCCATAAGTTCATTAGGGAGGAGAAATGCGTCATGGCCGTTATCAGTATCAATATCAGTATAATTAATATTTTTCCCGTTTACTCTCAGGGCCCTTACTATCTCCTTTGAATTGCTGCTCGGGTAGAGCCAGTCTGTTGTAAAGCTTATAACAAGATAATTAGCGCTTACATTTTCAAATGCCGCTGTGAGGCTCCCTCCGTAATCGGCCCTCAGATCGAAATGATCAATAGCCCTGGTTATGTATATGTAGGAGTTGGCGTCAAACCTTTCAACAAATTTTACACCCTGATGCTTGAGGTATGATTCAACCATAAATTCAGGGTTCATGTCTCCTTTCGGATTGGTTGAGTCCTGGAATTTTCTCCCAAACTTTTCGTGCATATGCTGTTCAGAGAGGTATGTTATGTGTCCTATCATTCTTGCCAGGGAAAGTCCCGCTTTCGGGAAAGATGAGCCGGAGTAGTTTCCGTTGTTCCACCTGGGGTCATTGAAAATGGCCTGCCTGCCCACCTCGTTCAGGGCTATACCCTGTGCAGAAAGTGAGGCGGAGGTCGCGATTGCTATGCATGATTCAACCATGTCAGGATATGAAATAGTCCACTGAAGCGCCTGCATCCCCCCCATTGAACCTCCGGCTACTGAGAGGAGTTTTTTTATGCCCAGGTGATCTATCAGACGCTTTTGCGCGTTTACCATGTCTGCAACTGTAACCATGGGGAAAGTGAGGGCATAGGGCTCACCGGTTTCAGGATTTAAAGAGGCTGGCCCGGTTGACCCGGAACATCCTCCTATAACATTTGAGCATATAATGAAATATTTGTCAGTATCAAAAGCTTTACCCGGACCTATATATGAATCCCACCACCCGGGATTTTTGTCGTTTGCTGAATGATAGCCGGCAGCATGGGCGCTTCCGGAAAGTGCGTGAAGAATGAGGATTGCGTTGCTTTTAGTCTCATTGAGTGTGCCGTATGTTTCATACGCCAGTGTAACGGGACCGAGCTTTCTTCCGTTTATCAGTGTCATAAACTCCGGCGGTTCACAGAAAGTGAAGTACCCGGTTTCCACGATCCAGGGGGTTATATTTTCAGTTTCATTCTCTTTTTTTTTCATAAAAAAACCGCTTTCAGAAAAGACAGCGGTTTTTGTCCGAAACCTGCTGCCTCATCTTCCGGATGCAGCCTGATAAGGCAGCAATCCGCTGGAATTAGCACCTGCTTACATCTGTAAGTGGTTGCCGCGGCTTCAACGGGCCAGTCCCTCCGCCGCTCTTGATAAGACGTCAGCTGTAATTAAAAGACTATCTGATCAGCACTTATTATCTGTCAAATAAAAAAATATCACGCCAGAAGTTTCAGGGCCTCCTTGATTAGCGCCTCCAGAGGGGGGGCTTCAGAAGATTTTAATATGTCGTCTATGCATACCGATGCTTTTGCTTCATCAAAACCGAGTGCCGTAAGAGCTTCAATGGCGTCAATTCTGTGAGATGAGGAAACTGGTACCGGGCCGGAAATACGTTCAAGCTGAGGGAGCTTTCTTTTGAGATCAAAGACAAGTTTTTCAGCCTTTGTTTTTCCTATTCCCGGTATTCTTGTAAGAGCAGCTGTATTTCCGGTTTTCAGTGAATCTATAAGCATTTCAGGTGTCATGCCTGAAAGGAGCGAAATGGCCATAGAGGGGCCTATGCCGTTAACTGCTATGAGCGACCTGAAAATGTCTTTCTCAATTTTTGTAAAGAAGCCGAAAAGTCTGAACTGGTCCTCTTTATGCAGGGTATGGACAAGGAGAGAGGTTTCTTGCTCTCCCTGAATTTTTTCATACGTGGAGAAGGGGATTGTCAGTTCAAAACCTATACCATTAACATCTATTATAACCTCAGTCGGTTTGAGGTCTTCAATAACACCTGTAAGTTTTCCTATCATTATTGTCCTGACCGTAAAATAATATAATGGAGATCCCTCCGGGATGCTCTTCCGGAGTGAAGGATTAGCCTGTAAGAATTAATTTAAAGGTTTTTCATGACAAACTGCTCAATGAAAAGCTTTTCGGCGAGTTTCATATTGCCGACATTGAGCCTGATCATCTCATCCTTGAAGGCTTTCAGATCTGAAATATCAACCATGTTCTTGAAATTGGACTCGCTGAGATCGAATTTTTTTATCAGATTATTCAGAGAGGATACACCCTGTTTGCTCACAACAAGGATCTCTTCTGTACCGAGATCGATGGAGCTTCTCACCAGGGCTATGTCCTTTTTTTTCATCTCCATCTCCCCGTATTTTCTTCCGAAAATTTTATGAAAATAACGGATTGACTCCTTGCCGGAGATATAATGGTAAGTTCCGAAAAAAATCGCAAGAATTACGGTTATCAGTAAAGAGAGCAGTACCCCGAGTAATGTATATATAACAGTCACAGCAAGGGGGCTTATCTCTCCTGCCGGGACAGCTGAGAAATTTATAATATGAAAAAACCCGTAGTATATGCAGAACATGAAGGCAATCTGAATAGGGTTATATCTTACTTTCCATATCATCTCCGCGGAGTCCCGTTTTTCCAAGGTCTTTATTGTTGAATTGTCCGGAAGTACAATTGCGTAAGGGCTGAAAGGGTGGCGCCTGTCAACCAGATCTGAGGGGATTACGCTGTTCATGGTGACCTTCAGGCCCATAGTCTTTTCAAACCTGTCGGCAAAAGATTTAGCGCCCTCTTCGCTGTAGATTCTGGCCACAAGCATGAGTGAGCCGTACCTGTTTTTAAGCATTACTTCATATTCAGGTTTTTCCCTGTTGATGAGATACTGGATAACTATTTCGTTAAAATATTTAAAAGGGATTTTAAGAGGGGAGATGTCCCATCCTGTTGATTCAACGAGGCTCAGGTAGCCCGGTTCCTCGTTGATATGTATCTTGTAATATTTGGTGTTGAATAAGAGGAATAGCCCTCCGAAGAGAAAGATAATTCCGAATCCAATCAGCAGGTGATCTATAAAACGGATATCATGAAGAATGTAAACACCTGCGGCAAGCATAATAGCCCCTGTGCTGGAAAGGGTAAAGAGCGCAAGGATCGGTGTTTTAACATTAATGCTGTTTTCAGAAAAGCTGACTCTTGATTTCATAGCTCAGTCACTTTTTATTTATTTTTGAATAATAACATTGTTAAATATAAAAGTTCGTGAACAATATTCAAGACTTTTTTTTTTATTATGCCAATTGAAGATAGCTGTGCAGGCTGTTTTAGCAAACCGGGAGGTGGTGCGTTACAGGGGATAATATAAGCGCCTATCCCCTGTTTTATGCGGGTTGAATAAACTTTTAAGGTTTAATCGTTTATTAAAAATTACATATATTTGGGTTCTTTATATGAATACATGTCATGAACATGCCCCTCCCTCTGGGCCATGGGGGAGCGTATTTCGAACCTGATATTGCCTGAATCAAGGGAGGAGTGAAGTTCCTCCATGTCTCTTATCCCGATATCCTGGAAGGAGTGTTTTAGACCCTGGAGCAGATACGGGATATAATCGTTTAGAGAGCCTTTATCCATTACAGCGCCTGAAACACCCTGAGCCACTATTACCTTGGAATCTTCAGCGAAATACCTGTTTGTTCCGCCTGCCTCCATTGCCTCAAGAGAGCCCATGCCCCTGTATTTTTTAAGGCGCACGCCGTTTTCATAGAAATATTCACCCGGGGCTTCATTGGTACCGGCGAACATGGAGCCCATCATTGCTGTTGAAGCGCCAAGCGCCAGGGCCTTGGATATATGGCCTATATTTGCTATTCCGCCGTCAGCTATGACAGGAATTCCCTGCTTATTTGAGTAGCGGGCTGTTCTGTAAACAGCTGTGGCCTGCGGCCTCCCCACAGCCATTGTTGTCTGTGTCGTGCAGATTGAACCGGGCCCCATTCCTATTCTCAGGGCATCAGCTCCTGCTTTTATAAGTGTTTTACACTGGTCTTCAGTAACAACATTACCGCCAATAACATCAATTTCCGGGAATTTTGATTTTATATATTTAATCATCTCAACCTGATACACAGAGTTTCCCTGGGCCGAGTCTATAATAACAACATCAACACCGGCCTCGTGAAGTGCCGCAAGCCTTTCTTTTGATTCGTCTTTTGTCGATATGGCGGCACCTACAAGGAGCTGCTTTTTTCTGTCCTTTGAAGCAAGGGGGAATTCCCTGTTTTTGAGAAGGTCGTTTCTGCTCATCAGGGCCACGAGTCTCCCCTCTTTGTCAACTATGGGAAGTTTCCCTTTTTTTGATGCCCTGAGGATTTTGTTTGCGTCAGAGAGTGTTATCCCCTCTTCTGCTGT
Source organism: Spirochaetota bacterium (assembly GCA_036745755.1). Taxonomy (GTDB): domain Bacteria; phylum Spirochaetota; class UBA4802; order UBA4802; family UBA5550; genus UBA5550. The sequence goes on from DAIOFM010000038.1 coordinate 27,480, forward strand.
AAGAAGGTCGGTTGTCATCACTTCAGCAAGGGTTTTTGTCCTTTCCTTTTCGAAGTCTATGTCCCTGTTTGTCACAATCCCTACGAGGCGGGAGTTCAGGTGGCCGTCCTCTGTAATGGGAATACCGGAGAAGTTGTACCTTGCCTTTATCATGTCAATGTCGCTTACCCTGTGCTTCGGAGACAGGACCAGGGGGTTGTTTATGAATCCGTTTTCGTACCTTTTTACTTTACGGATTTCCTCCACCTGCTGTTCTATTGTGTTGTTGTAGTGTATGATGCCGATTCCTCCCCAGAGAGCGAGACCTATTGCCATTTCGGCTTCAGTTACAGTGTCCATTGGGCTTGAGATAAAGGGGCTTTTTATTTTAATATTTCTGGTAAGGTTTGTTTCAAGGATTACGTCGTCAGGAGCAAAATCGATATAACCCGGGAGTATTATGAAGTCATTATAAGCATACCCCGTGGGTTGTGTAAATATTTCTTCAGCGGAAAAGCCGTCTTTTGTGGTCATCTGTTGTCTCCTTGTTCGGTAAGAAATGTTATTAAATTAATAGATATGACTGTGTTATAAATCAACTAAAAACTGTGTTTGTTAAAAGAGGTAATAATTTTTAGGTGCCCTTTTTGTCAAGAAATAGATCTGTTTTGTAAATTTTTATTGATAAGAAAAATGGCACGAATTCAAATTGTCCACATAGTTTGTTTTATTGATAAAATGGGGTAACAGGGGACTTTTATGGGAGATTGTATCAGATGCGGAAAATGCTGTCAGGATGTCAGACTCGCCGAGTCGCCTGAACTGCTTGAAAAAGCGTACGGTTACTGGAAAAAATCGAAACAGATTGATCCGAATTTTTCTGAGATATACCTGATATACCCCATGCTTACATTCCTTTTTGAGGAGCCGGAGGCGGACCTCCCCTACCACTACAGGTGCAAACATTACACTGTTGATGAAGAAGGGCTGCCTACCTGTTCAATACACCCTGTAAGGCCTAGGATGTGCAGGGACTTCCCATATTACGAGGATGTTTCACATCTTGAGGAGGAGGAGAATATCAGCCCCTACGAAGGGTGCGGGTATAACCTTCCTGATTAAAACAAGGGGCTGGCTGAAACAAGGGGTTGCAACCCCTTGCTATTTCTCTTCCGGCGGCAGGTATTCGTTGTGAATATTTGACATGCTTTTAAACAGGTTTTTTTTAATCCGTCTGTCCTCTGATGACATCTGTTCAATAATTCTTTTTACGCCCGCCCTTGAATTTTCATCTACATAGGGGCATTTTTTTATTTCGGAGGGGAACCCTCTGATTTCAGCGTACCTGTCGATCTCGGTCTTTTCAAGTAGTATCATCGGCCTTATCACATCCAGCCTCCCTTCAAACATTGAGAGGGAGGGGGGGAGTGAACTCATTGTCCCGTTATACATCATGTTCATTACCAGGGTTTCAAGCGCGTCATCCATGTGGTGGCCCAGTGCAAGTTTTCCGCATTGCATCTCCTCCGCAAAGTTAAAGAGGATTTTTCTCCTGTGCCATGAACAGAGAAAGCATATAGATTTACCACTCTCCCTGCTAAGATCAAGTTCCGTCTCTACGTGCTGAAACCTGACATCAAGGTCTTCGCAGAATTTGCGCATATAATCCTGGTCTGCAATGTAATCAATATTTGTGAAATCAACATAGACCGCAAAGAGGGAGTAGGTCACGGGGAGCCTTCTTCTCCTTGCTGCAAGGGTTTCAAGGAGGACCAGAGAGTCCTTCCCTCCTGAAAGGCCCACGACAACACGGTCGTCACCGGCTATAAGAGAATACCTGTTGATTGCCCTTCCCACGGTCTTTTCAATTTTATCTATGTAGTAACGGTCTTCTTTTTCAGTCATATGTTTAATTAACCGGTTCTGTATAATTGATATAAATTATGTCAGCGTTGATGTAATTTGTATTGAAGTCGATATAAATATCCCCCGCGTGTGCGGGGGAATCAGATTTATTCTTCCAGAAGGTTCAGGTTGTAGATGTAGAGCCTGAACCCGCCCCATGCTGCAGGGCTGCCGTATCTGTTGTCGTTTTTTGTTTTCCTGAGTGCGTCTGAGAACGAAGCAGGCAGTGATTTTCCTTTTGCCAGTGAACTGTAGAACTCTCCTGCAAAGACCCCCCTGTTCAGATCATTAACAGGGGATGTGTTTATTATGGCGGATTTTGTCCCTGATATCCTGGCGATGAGGGCAAAATCTATGGGTTCTGCTCCGGTGTATTCATCAAGGGTCGCGTAGAGAAAATCGGGGCTTCCCGTTACTGAAGCTAAGGTCCGGCCGCTGATAAGAAATCCTTTTTCAGGAGATGTGTAAAGTATGTCCCCTGTAACATGCGCTATGCGGGATGATCCTGAATCCCCTGTACTGATGCCGGATTCGCGGGCTGCAACCATCTCAACGTGGGACTGGAATCCGGAACCTTCCCCTCCGACAAACCTGACCCTGTCAAGGGTCTCTCCTTTTGAATGAGTGAGCAGGAGGGGTGATGCAAGGTAGACAATTTTCAGTTCCTCTGAGAGCATTTTACCTTGTCCAATAATTTCAAATGGTATCGGCTCAGTATAACTATCAGGCGATACAAGGAGTAGCTTTCTGCTTTTAAAGTAGTTAGCAAAGGGTTCAAAGAAGGTGTAGAGATCACCGGAGGCCTTTTTAACATCTGAATCTTTAAGCACGGCCAGCCTGTATTTTTTCAGCAGCCCGGACATTGTTTTATAACCTCCTTCAATCCAGAGGGCCTTTTTTATTTTTTTATCAACGAGCCAGACAAAGAGGTCATTTTTAACTTTTGAAATATTCAGGTACCCGCACCTTTCAG
>DAIOFM010000039.1:0-16906 GCA_036745755.1 Spirochaetota bacterium
ATACTGCTGAAAAGATAAATCATCACAGCCTCCCTGACTCCAAGGCCGGATATCGATATAGGGACCATAACCGAGAAGCTTGAGACAACAAGACAGAAAATAATATATGTAAAATCCATCTCTATTGAAAAACTTTTAAGTATCAGGAAAGCAACCAGGCAGTAACATAAAAAACTCGGAAGTGTGAGCAAAACAGACTTCGCTACAGGTTTTACTCCTGTAATCATCATTACAGTGTCATTAACAAATCCTGATATATTTTTGCTGATAACGGGATAATATTTTTTCGGCAGGACAAATTTACTGAATTTTGCCACGATGTTGCGTATCGACTTCATCTTGATCAGCAGCACTATGCCTGATATGGCGATTATAAAAAGTAAAAGAAATCCTATATAATTAAAATCAAAAAGATTACTGTAAAGCGGATAAAGGATAAAAAGCAGAGCAAGACGTATGCCTACATCATAGGCCCTGTCAACAAACACGGAGACGAAAGATCTGCCGATATTATCAAACCTGTCCTGAAAATATATGGCCTTGGAAACCTCACCTATTCTTCCGGGAGTAACAGTACCAAAATAAAACGCCCACAGGTAAACATAAAATGTTTCCAGAACAGGAATACGTGTCCCCTGGCTCCTCATTAATAAATTCCACCTCACCGCTTTCAGAAAAATATTAATTAAAATTAAAGGGTAGGCCAGAAACAGATAACGATAGTCTGCATCCCTTAAATACTTAACGATCTGGCCGTAATCTATTTTATAAAGAATTACAGCAAAAAGGAGCAGGCCTATAAAATTAAGATACTTGATTCTTTTTTTCAATTTATTTGCCTTTATAATTTTCGTATATGGCTGATAACAGAATTACCACGCCATGTATTTTTAAAATAATATGATATAATTACTGTTAAGACCTTAACCAGTTGATAGTGTCCTGATAAAACCGTTCAGGCAGGGCCAGGTACACAATTATAGAAATGATATTGTAATTATATTCACTTAAACTTTCCAGCATGCTTTTCCCGGGATATATATTGTCTTCAGCATAACAGAGGCAAGATGCCTCAATACTTCCGCCTGCTTTCACCATTTTCTCTATTCGTAAAATATGAAACAGGGATGAAACCAGTATAACTCTTTTAAAACCATTTTCCGAGATTATTTTTTCCGCTTCCTTCCAGTTATGAATAGTGTCCCTTGACGTCTCATCATGAAAAATATTATCCGGCTTCACGCCCAGACTCTCTGCTCTCTCCGCCATGAAGACTGATCCATGGACTTTCTTTGACGGCCTGTATCCTCCGACAAAAATAATATTTTCACCAATTTCTCTTTTATATAAATCCACCGCGAAATTGAGCCGTCTCTTTGATTCAGCTGATAGCATCCCCGCGTCATCAAAATCGCCGAAAAAAACAACCAGAGCATCTGCTTTCTGAATTTCATTCCTGTTATACCTGTTATACTCTTCCGCCCCGGAAAAGTAGAGGTAAACGAAAAAGAGAAAATAAAAAAGTAAAACTGAAGTTAAAAAATAAAATATCTTTTTCAACGTTAAGTTACTTTTCCCCTTTAACAAGGATAAAGGTTCTCCTTAAAGCGAGAAAACTCTTTATGAACTGCGGCAGGTATTTCTCAAAAAACCTGTCAATTGATATGGAAAGTTTATTGTTAAACGGGAGAATAATAGTACTATTCTCCTCAAGTATTTTCATCCTGTTCTTTCTAAAGCACCTTATAAGTTCCCTCCTTTTCAGGAAACGATGCGGCCCCTCGCTGTGGTTGATATTTATAGCAGCAGTAAGCCAGTGTACCCACTCCCACATACGGTTCGGGCAGGTCAGAATCATTACACCGTCATCACTCATTACCCGAACCAGTTCATCAAAAAAAGTGCCGTAATCATAGATATGCTCAATAGTCTCATAAGAACATACAAGGTCGAACCTGCCGTCTTTAAAAGGAAGAGGGAAGTCCAGGACTTTAACATTTGAATATTTAAGGCCGCTCCCCTCAAGTCTCCTGTCTGCAAGAGAAATCAGGTAATCGGAAAAATCTACACATACTGAACTTTTAGCCCTCCCCTTCTCATGCCAGAAAAGACTCCCCTTGCCGCTCCTCGCCTGCATATCAAGTATATTATATTTATCCTTTGCAAGATGCTTAACAGCCAGTTCATAGGAGTTTGTGAATCTCCTGAAATATGTATAGAGCTGCTCATTAACCTCATCATAATCTTCAACAGTATCCCAGAATTCACCGACCTGCTGAAGGTTCCATGGCCTTCTGGTGTAATAATTGTATTCGTCACGCACCCTTCCCCAGAAGCCCTTTAACGTAAAATAATATTGTCCACTCATAACTTTTAACTGCAGTCCTTTATAATTTTAGTATATTAATCACCCTGTTTCTATTTGAAAATATTCGACTTCTCATTGTATTTAAGAATCTGGTCCCTTGCATTGGGCTTATATCCCATCAGCTTTTTAAAATTTTTTATAAGGAACAGATTAAAATTCAGAGGCATAATTCTCAGGAATAATCTGAAAGCCCCGGATGAACCGATGAGCAGAATTATATTATATACAAAATGATAAAAATATCTATCAAGTTTATCAGGTTTTTCCAGCCCCTTATAATCAGGTTTTTTACGGGCGAATTTCAACCTGATAAATATACCGTTCAATTTATATGAGATATTAAAAGGAAAAGATTCATTAATCTCTTCAGGCCCAATCTCCTCAAGATGCATGGCCTTATCTTTCTCCGCAGCCTTGAGCAGAGAAAGCCCCCTGCTGGTTCTTGCTATAATGCCTGACCATCCCTTGGGAATCCCGTTTTTATCCATTCCCCTGCCGAGGAGCCTTAAAAGCCAGGAATCACCGAAACTGATGTCTGAATAGTTCCCGTAATAATCAGGGCAGAGCCTGCACCTGTTAGGTAGATAAACGGCGTTCAGATAATGATAGTTAAAAAAGTTAAACCCCTTCCTGTCACCGCTTTTAAGATGAAAAGATAATCCGCCGGGCCAGTCGCCATGCTCCCTGTATTTTACATCAACAACATCCTCTCTTTTAACTCCAAGCTTTTTCATTCCGAATACTGTTGCGTTATATTCCATATTATGGCCGCAAATAAGGGCCAGTATATATTCCAGCTTCTTTGCATTTTTATTTCCTTCATTCTGAAGTTTTCTTAAACTGTGAATCTGACACGGCAGGGCCACAATTGCATATTTTCCCTTTTTGTCTTTAAGCGCATTCAGAATTTCATTTGTCGGTATAAGACAATACTTCGACTGGTACGATGACTTGACTTTTTTTACATCAGTTACAATCTCCGGCCTGAAAAGCCACTGCTGGTCAGGCTTCGGCCTGGGGACTATAACTCCATCAACCATTCCCTTCTCAAGCATATACACAAGAAGCCTTGTCACGCTTCCCCCTGATGATCCGTTTTTTCTGACAGAATCATTAGTTGAATGCCCCAGGAAGCATTTATTATAGCTGCCGAGATATTTGTCCTTATTTTTCCCGGCCTTAAACGACTCATTCAATGCACCAAAATCAACGCCTATACCCTGGCAATGTTCATAACAGAGCCCGCATCTTATACATTTAGACTCATCAAAAACAGGCTTCCCTTTTTCATAATCAGGCGTAATCGCACCCGTCGGGCAGATCCCAATACAGGTTCCGCAGAAATTGCACAATTGCATTTTACTTCCACCAAGTTTTACGGTGAGATCATTGAAGTCATATTTTTCCCTTACAGACATTGCTGATATTTTCCCCTATTTACTTTTTTTATTAAAAAATTCCTTTAAAGTCATCTCTTTAACACGGATCGGCTTCTCCCGCATAACAACTACCGGATCATTATCATTAACGAACAGCCCGGCTGCATAATCTTTATTTTTTTTAACATCATCATTTACCATGAACCCTATATCTCTCCCCCTGACTTCAATTTTTTCCTTTTCCGGTAAAGACAAGCTGTGATCAGTGGTAAAATCATTATTCCAGAAAATATGAGTGAATATTTTAAATGTTTTATAATCCCCTCTTCTCACTCTTTTAAGGCAATAGAGATAATCCTTTTCTGTCACCTCCGCCTTTTCACATGCCTTTTTCTGAGACAATCCCTTTTTCATCAGGCTCTGGACCGCATCAACCGGTTTTTTCCATCTGCCTGCTATAATCTTTTCCTGTATTATCGGAATACCTTTTTCATAGGCATTATTCAGTATAGTATAATATTCAAATGTCGCTTTTATCGGGTGCTCCCCAAAAAAGCTGTCGCGTGACGCCTGTGGAAAAAGAGGAAGCAGAATAAGAATCGCCAGAAGGCAGACAAGAGATAAACCGGAAGTTATCCCCGCATAAAGATGTACAGTTTTCCCCTTCTCAACCAGGCCTCTCCCCCATCGGGCAATACGGGAGGAGTCGAAAAAACTAACAAAAAAGCAGGATATAACAAGAATCATAAAAGGTGTTGCAGGGACAAGGTGCCTGGGATTAAAAGACATTGCCGGCACGAAGGGATTAACGCTCTTTACCGCAAATGTCAGAAGAACAAAGAATACAAACGGCATAATAAGCAGCAGTTTAATCCTCTTATCCAGCCCTTCTTTTCTCAGAAGGATAATCAGATAAATTGTAGCCATCAGATAAGTTAAAAAATATATTTTTTCCAGTACATTAAGAGACGCATACCTTGTAAACAGACTCCAGAATGAGGGCAACGCCAGAAGATTACCGCTGCTAAGATGAGAACCTGTCACAATTTCAATTCTTCCCAGTTTAAGGCCCATGGTAAAATAATAGACCGAAGTTTCTCCTAAAAAGAGAGCAAAGAGGATGGCACCGAAAACAAATACATATTTAAACTCTTTTTTCATGAGCAGTATACAGATTGCAAGCCCGGGGAGAAAAAAGAGACTGGTCTCCTTTGACATATAAGCGCAGAACATAAAAACTGCTGATAAAAAAATATATTTATACGAAGCTGATTTGCTTTGAGCATCCATAAACTTAAAAAGCAGATAAAAAGATATAAGGATATATGCGGCGCAGTACCCGTCCGGTTTAACCTGAATAGCATGTGAAAACATTTTGGGTGAAAAAACAAACAGTATCCCGCTTAAATAGCCAAGATTGACTCCATAAGCCCGAACCGCAATTTTATAAATAAAAATAATCTGCAGTACGAAAAAAAGGAGAGGAGTGGTATAATAAACAATCGGATGAGTGCCGAACAAAACCTGGGACAGGTAGACGGGAATAATCATCCCGAACCTTGCGGAATGGTGACTGATGTCATAAGGCAGCCCGTAATATATCCGCTTTGCGGCAAACCAGACACTTGCGGCATCACCACCGGTCTCAATATTCGTCATAGTAAGGAAACGGAAAAAAAGCCCGAAAAAAATCAGAAGAAACAGAACTATGTTTTCATTGCTGAAAAATGATTTAATCCTGTTATTATCAATACCTTTTACTGTCATCATTTATCTATACCTTTAAAAAAGTTGCCGGGAAAAACTCAGAATTCAAAACCAATCTGATATTTTTTTAAAATATAAAAAATACGCAAGTAGTTTTCTTTTATACCTGAAGATCGTAATGGTAACTCAACAGCCTGAATTAAACCGGCCCAAAAGGGCTCCCTGCCCTTAAATTTGTAGCAATAGGAGGTCTAACGATAACCGAGTCAACAGAATTTTCATATTTTTCAGCATCAATCACATAAAAAACCCCTGATAAAACATACATGATGCGACCTGGAAAACCATTATAAAATATTATTATTCTCCGCGCATATAATTCCGCCATATTTAACACAGAGGGAACTTCTGCCTGAATTTAATATAAATTAATAAGTTCAGGCATCGCCTATTCTGATAAAATAATCTTGAAATATTCCCGAATTTAATATTAATGAACTATCAGCTCAGACAATAATTATAAACCATCAATCCTCCGGGGGAGTACAAAATGGCAATATCCAAAGCACAAAAGGCAGCATATAATGACGATATAAAAATCCTTAAATCTGAATCAGACGAGCTTGAAAAAAAAGCTCGGGAGATATTATTAAAGAAAAAAAACAACAAGAAGCTTGAACCCTATTACAACCTTGAAATAGTCAATTATCTTATAAAGACCATAGAAATATACATGAGAATGAATGACCTCTCATTAAATATGCTCGGAATAAAAAACAACAAAAGCCTTGATGTATCCAAATCAAATTTCTCCAAAATTCTCCAGCTGATGAAGGAGATAGTAGGTGATGATGTTGACAGGGAATCCCTGAAAGAAAACGAGGAATACCTTGCCAAAATCGGCCAGCTTAATCCCCGGCATATAAATGATCTTGCAAACAGGATTAACGATTTACTCTTCACCCTTAAAAATACAATGGGTGAAGACTCAAAATGGAAATGGCTCTTTGTTGAACTCCAGGCAAAAGTAGCTGTTATAATCAGAAATCTGGTCAATTTTTCAGATATACTTAAATACAGAGACCCCAGGGAGGAATTTTTTCGCACCAGAATAGAGCATATGAGGCTTGCCAAAGACTCAATTGAAGAGGCCGCAAAGCAATACAGGACAAAATATGAACTTTCATCCAAATCCAGGGAGGATCTCAAAAAATCTATAGAACTCCTTGAAGCACTTAGAAAAATACATATCGTAATGGGTGAAAGCACCGATGCTGATAAACTTAAAAACACCATAGATGCCGCAAAACAAACCCTTGAAGCGGGGGATAAAAAGAAAGATTCCGACGAAAAAACAAAAAAGAAACCCCAGACAAAAAAATAAAAAACAGTTCAGAAAAAATAAAATTTTTCCTTGACGCTGAGGGAATATTTATTATATTGATTATTAGCACTCGTTATTTATGAGTGCTAATAATCAAGGGGTGACTGAAAGTGCAAGACGGAATAGAAACTGAACGAATCCTGGACGAAAGAGAATCCGCAATCCTGAATTCAATAGTATATGAATATATTATAACAGGTAAAGCGGTAGGATCCAGATCATTTGTCCAGAAATATTCATTTTCTCTATCACCGGCGACGATGAGAAATATAATGTTCGACCTTGAGAAACTTGGTTACCTGATGCAGCCTCATACTTCCGCAGGGAGGGTTCCTACTGACAGGGGATACAGATATTATGTAAACTCTCTCCTGGAGAATTATGATTCCACTTTCCATGAAATGAATATTGACGAAAAGATTTTCCAGAAAGAACTGCAGCTTGATAAAATTTTTGAATCAGTAACGAGAATGCTTTCAATGGTGTCCCGTTACGCAGGGGTGATGCTCTCCCCCAAACCGGACTTCACAGTTCTTAAACTTGTTGAGATTATACAGCTTGAAAGCAGTGAAGTTCTGGTAATTGCAGTCACAAGGACCGGGATAATTCTGACACGCAAGGTTACACTTTCAGTCCGTGTAACCCAGGATGAACTTTCCGAATATTCGAAATATCTGACAGGAGAACTCTGCGGATATTCCCTTCACGACATAAAAGAAAACATGTTCGGCGTCCTCAGGGACGATAAGTCATATGCCAACAGGGAGCTTGCCATTGATATCGCACAGCTTGCCCTTGCAGAAACCGAGGAGTCTGTTATAAATATCGATGGTATTGAAAACCTTCTCAGAATACCGGAAATGGTTGAAGAGAAAAGACTGAATAGTCTTCTTAATATTATAGAAGAAAAAAACATATTAAAAAGCATCCTGGAGAAACATGTAGAGGATGAAGGTATTAAAACACTTATAGGGGAGGAGATAGACAACGAGAAAGTTGCCGGATGCAGCCTTGTAACATCAGCATACAGGATAGGAAACAAACCGGTGGGAGCCATTGGAGTTTTCGGCCCCACGCGCATGGATTACGAAAAAGTAGTTCCCCTTGTTGATTACACGGGCAAAGCAGTATCCGGACTTCTGACCAGGATGTCGAAATAAATGCCAAGAAAAGTAAAAGCGGAGCAAAAAGAAATGAGTATCGAAGAAACAACAGCTAACAATGATGAAGCCGTTCAGGAGCAGAACAATACTCAGGATAGCACGGACAACAGCTGCAGCTGTGAAGAAACCGAAAAAATGGAGAAAGAGATATCTGCCCAGGACGAAGAGATAATCCGTCTGAACAAAGAGATCGAAACATTAAAAGATCTTCTGCAGAGAAGACAGGCGGATTTTGAAAATTTCAGAAAAAGAACAGTAAAGATGCAGGAGGAGTATAAAAAACTCGCTATCAAGGATTTCGCCCTTGATATCCTTAATATAAATGATGATCTTTTAAGGGCCATTGAGGCATCTGACGTTATATCTGAAGAGAACAGCAGTGATGCAAGCAGTTCTCTCATTGAAGGTGTTAAGATGACCTCCAAAAGACTTATCGATGCACTTAATAAATACGGCATTGAAGAGATTGAAGCAGATAACAGGCCTTTTGACCCGAACTATCACGAAGCAGTGGAGATAGCTACAAATCCGGAAATCACTGCTGACACGGTGACAAAAGTCTACCAGAAAGGTTTTAAGCTTGAAGAATACATAGTAAGGACTGCCAAGGTACAGGTTACTAAACCGGAACCCAGGCAGGAGGAAAAAGAGGAAGTTGAAAGCGAAGTCAACTGACAGGAATTTTTTTAAATTATGAAATTAATTCAAAAATTTTAATATAATTATTCTGAAGGAGTAAAGACTATGAGTAAAATTATCGGAATAGATTTAGGGACAACAAACTCCTGCGTGTCCGTCATGTCAGGCGGGGAGCCCGTTGTAATACAGAACTCTGAAGGCCAGAGAACAACACCATCAATTGTCGCTTACACCGACAAAGGCGAAAGACTTGTAGGACAGGTCGCTAAAAACCAGATAATCACCAACCCTGAAAATACCGTACGCTCGGTAAAGAGATTCATGGGGAGAAGATTCAACGAAGTAACCGGTGAAATATCGATGGTACCATATACTGTTAAAGACGACAGCAAGGGCGGTGTCACTATTAAAACCGTTGCCGGCGAATTCACGCCTCAGGAGATATCAGCCAGGATTCTCCAGAAGATGAAGCAGACTGCGGAGGACTACCTGGGGGAAACAGTAACAAAAGCGGTAATAACAGTACCGGCATACTTCAACGACTCCCAGAGGCAGGCGACCAAAGATGCGGGACGTATCGCAGGCCTTGAAGTAGAGAGGATTATCAATGAGCCTACTGCGGCAGCGCTCGCTTACGGCCTTGATAAAAGCAAAGAGAATGAAAAAATCGCGGTATATGACCTTGGCGGCGGTACATTCGATATATCAATCCTTGAACTTGGCGACGGCGTCTTTGAAGTTAAATCAACAAATGGAAACACCCACCTCGGAGGGGATGATTTTGACCAGAGGATCATGGAGTGGCTTATCACCGAGTTTAAAAAACAGACAGGAATAGACGTTTCCCAGGACAAAATGGCCCTGCAGAGACTCAAAGAATCAGCCGAAAAAGCAAAAATCGAGCTCTCCGGAAAAATGCAGACAGAGATCAATATTCCGTTCCTCACAGCGGATCAGAGCGGCCCGAAACACCTTGTGACCACACTTACAAGGGCTAAATTCGAGCAGCTCATTGAGGATCTTGTCGAGTCCACAAAAGTCCCCTGCATGAAAGCCCTTGAAGACGCGGGTCTCACAGCAGGTGACATAGATGAGGTCATCCTCGTAGGAGGCTCAACAAGAATCCCGGCAGTACAGGAACTTGTAAAAAGGGTTTTCGCAAAAGAACCTCATAAAGGTGTTAACCCGGACGAGGTTGTGGCAATAGGTGCGGCAATACAGGGTGGTGTACTCGCAGGAGATGTTCATGACGTTCTTCTCCTTGATGTTACCCCGCTTTCACTGGGTATTGAAACTCTCGGCGGCGTAATGACAAAGCTTATAGACAGGAATACAACAATCCCTGCAAGGAAGAGCCAGATATTCTCCACTGCTGCAGACAATCAGCCTGCTGTATCCATTCACGTTCTTCAGGGTGAAAGGGAACTGTCTGCACAGAACAGGACTCTCGGAAGATTTGACCTTACAGACCTGCCTCCTGCGCCAAGGGGTGTGCCTCAGATTGAAGTAACATTCGACATAGACGCGAACGGTATAGTTCACGTTTCAGCCAAAGATCTCGGAACAGGCAAAGAACAGAAAATCCGCATAGAATCTTCAAGCGGACTTTCAGACGCTGATATAGACAAAATGGTTAAAGAGGCGGAACTTCACGCCGAAGAGGACAGAAAAGCAAAAGCCCTTATTGAGGCGAGAAACGAGTCCGACACTCTCATCTATTCAATGGAAAAGATGATGCGTGAAAATGAAGCAAAGATTGAACCGGCAGAGAAGGACCAGATCAACGCCGCAATTTCCAAGCTCCGTACAGCAATGGAGGGAGAGGATACCGAAGCCATCACACAGGCAAAAACAGAACTCGAACAGGCTTCACACGGATTTGCCTCAAGGATATATCAGGAGGCCAGCCAGCAGCAGCAACAGCAGGGCGAACCGCAACAGGAAAACCAGGAAGGCGATGAAGGCAAAAAGGAAGAATCGGATAAAGATAAAGTTTACGATGCCGATTATGAAGTAGTTGACTAAAGAAAAGACGGGTATAATTTAAATCCGGTCTTAAAAGACCGGATTTAAATTTTGAGCCGCAGATAACAAGAGGCAGAAATTGGCAAAAAGAGATTATTACGAAGTTCTTGGAGTCGGTAAAACAGCGGGAGAGCAGGAGATTAAGCAGGCCTACAGGAAGCTTGCCCTGAAGTATCACCCTGACAAAAACAAGAACAATCCTGAAGCTGAAGAAAAATTTAAAGAAGCCACCGAGGCGTACGAGGTCCTCAGGGACCCCAAAAAGAGAGCATCTTATGACAAGTACGGCCATGACGGGGTACAGGGCTTCGACAATTTCGGCAGAGGGGCATATACCGATTTTTCAGATATTTTCGGGGATCTTGATCTTGGTGATATTTTTGAAGGGTTCTTCGGCTCATCTTTCGGATCAAAATCGAGATCAAGAAGAACGAGAAGAGGAGCTGATCTTCAGTATGACCTCACTATAACCCTCGAAGAAGCCGCAACCGGCAGTGAAGTCCACATTGAAATTCCCAGAAGCGAAACATGCGAAACCTGTGGGGGAACAGGCTCATCTTCAAAAACCAAACCAGCAGTATGCCCGACATGCAACGGCATGGGGCAGATCAGGCAGACACAGGGATTCTTTTCAATAACACAGACATGCCCCAAATGCAGGGGGGAAGGTAAAATTATTACTTCTCCGTGTAAAACCTGTAACGGCACAGGTCTGACCAGGAAAAAAAGGACCATCACTGTTAAAATACCGGCCGGCGTTGAATCCGGTTCAAGGCTTAAAATATCAGGCGAAGGAGAACAGGCGCCAAACGACGGGCTCACCGGGGATCTTTATGTTGTAATTCATGTTAAAAAACATGAAATATTCGACAGACACGGAAATGACATACTGAGCGTTATGGATGTCCCCTTCCCGATAGTATGCCTTGGAGGGGAAATAGAAGTTCCCACAATAACAGGCACAAGGGTTAAAATGAAAATACCGCCCGGAACTGAAAACGGCCAGATGTTCAGACTTAAAGGGCACGGAATACCCTACCTCGGCTCTTATGGCAAGGGGGACCAGCTTGTGAAAATAGATATATCCGTTCCTAAAAAACTGACTTCAAGACAGAAGGAACTGCTGAAGGAATTCGCCCGTATTTCAGGGGACGAATCCTCATTAAGTGAGTTCTATTAAAATTCTATGCGGCAATAAAATCTGAGGTCCCGGTTTTATTATTGCTTTTATAATACTGAATACAGTGAAATGTATTCAAAAAAATTTTATCCTGACAGGATTCTCTAGTTGTCCGCAGATTTTTATTACTGCAAACACCATCCCTATCAATTCAGATATCCCGTCAGATTTCATCAATTTTAAGCACTGGAGAAATTAAGATGTTACCAATAGTTGATTACGGCAGTATAGCAGTAGTTGTTCCTCAGGTCACTGCTGTAGGGAGTACGGTGCATGAAGAAGGGAAGCCCGGTTTCGAAGTATTCCTTTCAGGCATGGAGGAACCGATCGTAGTGGGTTTCGATACAGAGCAGGAGGCAATTGAGGCAAGGGAAGAGCTCATAGCCATTATAGCTCAATATCACTACATTAAAGAACTGGGCCCTGATTTTGAATTCAGCGATCTTCTCGGAAAAGACGAGGACGATGGCAATGATATAAACGAACATTAGTAAATTAGAGCCGATTAATAACTGAGAAACGATAAAACCGGAATACAGGAAGTGTATTACCTGCAGGTTTTGATTCAAAAAAGAGGAAAATCAGGCATCCAATCAATTAAGGCTGCTTTTGTTTTAAATTTTAAAAAATAAATGCCGCCGATTTTGATGTTGCGGCTAAAAATGGTATACTAATAATAGAATAGAAAAAATTCACAAAAAATATGTTTCAGACAAGTTAAAATTGTAACATAAACAGGATAACCATGTCCCCTATAAATGATATAGAAATAATAAACAGGGTCCTTGAAGGCGAAAAAGCAGCCTTTGCGGAAATTATTAAAAAATACCAGAATATGGTATTTAAATATGTTTATTATCAGTTTGGAAATTATGACGAAGCTCTTGATATCACGCAGGATATTTTTATAACTGTAATGGAGGCTCTTGAGTCATTCAGGCAGGAATCAAAATTTTCAACCTGGCTGTACAGTATTATGGTTAATCATTGCAAGAACTATAAGAAGAAAAAAAACAGGTACAGCACGGTTCCTTTAAAAATATTCAGGGGTGGTGAAGAGATCGAACTGCAGCTTGAGGATACCCGCGAGGATCCTGAAGACAGGATAATAAAAGAGGACTCCCTGAGGATAATAAAAGAGGAGATAAATAAGCTCCCCAATGACTTCAGGGAAATACTTACTTTAAGGGACATTGAAGGGTTATCATATAACGAGATTTCAGACATACTCGGTATCAATCTCTCCAATGTTAAGGTCAGAATACACAGAGGTCGGGAATACCTGAAAAACAGACTACATGCCAGGGGTTTAGTATGATGTTTGAACATCTCTCTATCGGACAGCTTTCAGATCTTATCGATGATTCTCTTTCTCTCGAGGAGAAAGCGTTAGTACTCGAACATATCCGAATCTGCGAAACCTGCAGATACGAGTATGAATCGCTTAACAAATGCGTTGTTCTTATGTCTGGTCTGCGTAACGAGGCATTCCAGATCCCGGACATTTCTGAAAAAACAATATTAATATGCAAAGCTCGGGAGCGAAAAAGGCTCTATATTAAATCGATTCCAGCCATAGCGGCTTCCGTTATGATAATTGCCGGAGCGGGCTTTATAAAAACAGGTTTATACCCTGAAAACAGTGCATATATGGCCGCTAACCTCCCCCTCCAGAATGAAACCGAAATAATTATCAATGCTATCAGGGATTCCAATGGAAGAATAATGAGTATGACTTCCGATTATATTGACGGTGAAATAGATAATGAATCTCTTGCGAGCCTTGAAAATTATCTCCAAAAAAACCGGATAAAACATTCCATTGTTCCTGTTCAGTATATCAATTCAGCTGTGAACAAAAAAAATATTACTGCCACCGGAGTTAATGGAGAAAATATATCAGGAAACGGCATTAAGCGGGTACAGATTTTCAGAAGTAAAGACACCGGAAAGGTTACTGTCAGGTTCTTTAAATAAAATCTTCAAGGTAACTCAGATACTCTTCAGTATCGAAAAGAACACCTCCGCAGACCCCCCTTGAACTGAAAAGGGAGGCATTATGGGTCATTTCATCATAGTCCGCCTGTGCGTCTTCAATATGAATAACCTCATATCCCCTGTCTGATGCATCCCTTGCGGTAGTTTCAACACACTGGCTCGTTGCAAGGCCTGTAAAGACAAGGCTGTTTATCCCCATTTTTTTAAGCATCTCATCAATACCAGTTGATGCGAAGGGGCTGAATGTTGTTTTATTTATGATTATATCCGATGGTTCAGGCCTTAGTTGTTCCACGACATCCGCTTCAGGCTCTGAAAAGAGAGGATATACTCCTTCAAATCCCCTCTCCTTTCCTTCAATATAGGAATTCATAAAGAACCTGTGCAGATCACTTCTGTCACTTTTCTCACCGCAGAGTCTCAAATATATTACCTGAAGCCCCTGTCTGCGGAACAATTTCGCAATCTCAATAATATTCGGGATTACAATCTCATCAGCCCTCTGTTTGATATACCTGAGAGAGCCGGGATACAAATAATCAAAATACCTGCTGTAGGCTGAATCACTCTCCAGGTAATACCTTTGCATATCAACAATCATTAGGGCCGAATCATTCATCTGAAAATCACCATGACCAAAAAATTATCCAGCAGCTATAATATAAATAGTACTTTTGAAAATATAACATAAAAACAGCATCTGTCCCTTGTATTTTTAAAAGGAAGGGGGCTTTTATCGGCAATAATACCGGAACTGGCTGAAATTTATTAAAACTATTTTTATTAACTATATCTGTAAAATATATAATGGCACTGATTTAATCAGCAGTCAATAATTTTTACTTGTAATAACAGGGCATATAATACTTATAATGGTTAAGCCGGAATACAAAATCAGAAAAAGGACTGCGATATGCTTTACTATTTAAACCTGATTGTATCTTTCACATGTACAATTATCCTGATATCTACAGCTTTTTTTGTGCTTTTCAGAAACAGGGGCGGGCAGTCACCTCTATACTACTTTTACTATATCCTTGCCGGTTCCGGCATCATGGCTTTTATTTTCCTTACATACTACACCTGTGATACACCCTATTCTCTTCAATTCAGCAGGATGAGCCAGGTCGCATCGGTTTTATTTTCAGCGACAATACTCAATCTTTCCCTTACATACCCGGAAAGGGAAAAAAAAGTACCTTACTATATACCCCTTGCCTGCATAATACCTGCGGTAATAGTCTCTTTCTTCGTATTTTTTACTGATTATTCAATCTCAAGCGTCAGGTTTGAAAATATGAGGCCTGTAAGAACAACCGGTTTCCTTTATTATATATATGCCGGTATTTCTTTCCTTTACTTCCTTGTAGGATTTGCAATTTTCATGTATAACTATATTACCGTAAAAAACAAAACATACAGGCTGCAGATACGATATATTGTTTTTGCCACCTCGATATTTATTACATTTACCTATATAGGCTCGATATTCATGCCGCTATTTTATAAGGACTACACGTTCTATGTGCTTGCGCCGTCCCTTACCTCTGTAGCTGCAATCGTAACACTGCTGTATTCCGCTCTAGCATATAACCTGATGGACATCAGGACTGCCATTTTTAAGGCACTTGTCTATATCTTTCTAACAGCAGCAATTTTTCTTCCTGTATTAGGGCTTATCTGGGCCTTCGATATACAGCTTCTGACTTTCAATCTCCCACCGGAGGTTAAAGCTATTGCCGTAGCCGCGGTCTTCATGATCTTTACTTTTATACTTCAGCCGAGAATTGAACGCACATACAGACGAAACATATACGATATTGATGATTTGACGAACCGTTACATAAGGAAAGCTTCAACTCACAAAACACTGGATGAACTGATTGAAATGAGTGTCAGGGAGATTATCAGGGGCCTCTCTGTAACAAGGGGCCTCTTTTTCATCTATAATGATGAAGATCGTTTATTCGAGAAAATATACGATTCAAAAAACGATGAACTTCCAGGTGAAGGGATGGAGAGACATTCCCCGCTTATTAAATGGTTCGCCAGAAACCAGGAAATTCTTTCAGAAACAAGGGTATATATTGACGAGGAATATTTCGGCCCCATCAGAACTGAAGTTTCAGAATTCTTTAACAGGTACGATATAGGCTCCATACTCCCGGTTTATTATGAGAACAGGATCTTCGGAATGCTCTGCCTGGGGAAAAGGGACAACGGCAAAAACCTCACTCCGGATGAAATTGAGCACCTTGAGGAGTTCAGACTCAGGCTTAATGACTTCATCATAACAGTACTTGCATACGACAAGGCGAAAAAAGACCAGTTCATAACCAGAAGCCTTGATCTCTCTGCTGATATTCTGACCAGCTCTTCGGCAAGGGTTCTGCCCAATATTAAAAACATAAAATTCAGCTCACTTGTGGCGCCCAGGTATCAGAGGGGATTTGACTATTTCGATTTTCTGCAGCCCACGGAAAACACCCTTGGCATATTATGCACAGACGTTTCCGGTATAGGGGTAAACAATGCCCTTTACTCTGTAATTCTCAGGTCAGTGTTTCACTCCTGCGTAAATGAAGCGGCCTCCCCCTATATAATTATAAAGAGAATAAACCTTGTAATAAACGAATACACAAAGGGGAGCGGGGAACTTGTTACCGCATTTTACGCGTTTATTGACTCAAATTCACGAAGGATTTACTACGCAAACGCCGGTTTCCCACCCATGGATGTTTACAGAATTGATAAAAACGACTTTGACGCGCTGGATACTGAAGGCTCACCCCTGGGATATGACCCTCTTTCTGAATATGGCCAGGGGACATCGGAGCTCAAGGCGGGTGATATATGCGTGTTATACTCAAAATCCCTTATAAATTCTAAAAACAGCGACGGGGAGAGTTTCGGACTGCTCCGTGTGAGGAATACGGTGAGAGAACAGAAATCGAGAAATCCCTCTGAAATAGTCAACAGCCTTAAAGCTGAATATGAAAAATTTATGGGAATTGCTCTTCCGGATTCAGATATTACTGTTATTGTAATGAAGCTTGTCTGATT
>DAIOFM010000039.1:17006-26178 GCA_036745755.1 Spirochaetota bacterium
TTTTTTTAGCCAAAAATTTGACATTTTGGGGATATTTATATATTGTTAAGTCAGACAAAGTATTACAGGGGCGTAGGAATTAATGCTCTTTTTTACGATTTTACCAGGAGGATCCCAGATGGGAAAAGAGAAAGAAAATGCATGCATGCCTGAGTTGACAGATGAAATGGATCTCTGCAACGAGCTTTATTCAAAATGCTGTAATGATGAATTGAGAGAAATCGACAGACATGAAATTATTGTAAGGATCTGCCAGTTTATGGGTGCTTCACCTGAAAATCTTACTCTGGCCGAAAAGATCTTTGATGTCATAAAATATGATATAACAAGATATGTACTTCACCATGAATACTGCCCTGAGACGAGAAATCAGGTTAAACCTAAATTTCTGCTGTGGCTTGACGGAAAAGCAGAACCTAAAAAGGCTGAACAACTGTCAAATTTTCTTGATAAATATCTGAAATAACCAGGTTGTGCAGAAGCTTTTACTTCATACATGCTGCGCCCCCTGTATGGCATATGTTTATGAAGTTTTAAGTGCGGAATTTGATGTAACAGCTTACTTTTACAATCCCAATATAATGCCTGTTGATGAATACGTGATAAGGCTTAATGAACTTACATCGTACAGCAGGCAGAGGGGATTCCCGCTTATTATTGAAGAACCGGACGTTAAATCATGGGTACATGCAGTAAGGGAATACAGATACAGCGGAGAGAGATCTGAACGCTGCTGGATATGCTATGAACTGAGGCTTGAAAAAACCTTCATTAAAGCGAAAGAACTCGGCTTTGACATAGTTGCCACTGCACTTTCAATAAGCCCGCATAAAAACGTTCACAAAATAAATGAAATCGGCAACCGTCTGGCAAAAAAATACGGGATAGAGTTCTACGCCAGGGACTTCAAAAAGAATGACGGCGTAAAAAAGTCTGTGGAGATGTCAAAAAAGAACAACTTTTACAGGCAGAACTACTGCGGATGCATCTACTCAAAACTTGAAAAAAACAAAGACAGCGGCTGGTCAAAGAAATCGAGGGAATACAGGCTGAAGAACACCCCTGTTGTAAAACAGGATGAAGAGAGCTTTGAGCTTGTCTTTACCGATTCAATAGATCTTCATCACTTCCATCCCGCAGATACTGAAATTATCATAAGCCATTTCCTGGAAAACGCTGTTCAGAAAAAATACAGGACAGTGAAAATCATACATGGAAAAGGAAAATCGGTGAAAAAACGGGACGTTTATAAAATACTCCAGACACGCCCGGAAGTCACCGCGTTCAGGGATGATTCACACAACTGGGGAGCGACCCTGGTGGAACTATCCCTTACAGACAAATAACAGTTAAATCCCCGGGACAGAGAACCTCCACTTCCCGTTTTCATCAAAGGACTCAACCCTGACTTTCATTTCATCCCCTGCCCTGAGTTTCACCCCATCATTCCCTGCACCTTCCTCCTCCAGGACATGAAACCTGTAGCTGAACTTTTTCCCGGAATATCTTTCGATATCCTCGGTGTAGACCTTTACTTCAATTCTCGGTGAGTCCAGCATCACGTATATCCTGGTGTCCTTCATACCCATGATTGTTCCGCTATGTTCCGGTCTCAGTTCCTTTTCTGTGTCAAGATCTGATCCGAAAAGTGAATCGAGCACAATTGAGTTCACCATGCGGTCAACCGATTTCTGCACATCCTTACACCTGTTTGACGCCAGTATTACCTTTTCTCTCAGTTCAATGTCCTCTTCGTCAGGGAGGGGCTCCTGGAACCCCAGTTTCTCCGCGAGTTCCTTGTGGCTGAAGATCCCTACAATTTCCCTCATTGGGGAGGAAAACCTGCCGTAAAGCTTCACTCCAAGGGCATAATGTATTCCCGGGTTTTCTGAAAATAACGATCTCTGATTTGATATAAGAACCTGCCTCTGTATCGCTTCGGTTATTCTCCTTTCAGGCCCGTCATGGGGGAGATTTTTAAGGTATGCCGCAAGGCTCTCCCCCCTCCTCCACCCCCAGACTCTGCTGTCCAGGGCGTGCAGCTCAATGAACTCCGATATAATCTTTTCCAGTCTCTGAAGGCTCGCCTCATCAGGAGCATCGTGTATCCTGAAAACAGGCTGAATATGAAGATCGCTGTCGCTGTTTTCCGCAGAGATTTTCTTTGCCCCCTCCATGTTGCACAGAAGAGATGCCTGTTCGTTCCACCTGCTTGCGTCATTTCTTTCAAGGTCCTGAAATTCAAGGTTCTTCTCATCATCAGCTATGTGAAGGGTCTGTTCAAACCTGTCGTAGTTTATAACTCCCCGCCTCTCCCCCTGAGCGGCAAGAACCTTTCCCGCCTCCTGAAGGTTGAGGAGAGATTCCGTGTATTCCTGACCGGAAAGCGGCCCTGCCCCGGAATTATCGTAAAACTCCTGCACACCGTTGTACGAAAGTTTGTCCCTGCTCTTTATCCTGGCCCTTACTATTTCTGTGTGCACTGAATTTCCGTGGCCGTCAATTTCCATGATAAAAAGAAGGGAACGCCGATCTTCACCGGCATTAAGAGATATGAGCCCCTCTGAAAGTTCACGGGGGAGCATGGGGACAGAGTAATCCGGAAAGTAGTAACTGGCCCCCCTTCTGAGCGCCTCCCTGAAAAGGGCGCTTCCCGGCCTGATATAATAGGAGGCATCAGCAATTGCGTAATAGACTATAAATCCCGCCTCATTTTTTTCGACATATACAGCCTGGTCCAGGTCCTTTGAATCCTCATTGTCAATTGTCACAAAGGGGAGATGGGTGAAATCCTGAAGCGAAGGATCATCTATACCGGGTTTATCGAGAATGTCCTTTACCTCTTCAAGTACATCCAGGGGGAAAAAGGGATCAATATGCAGAGAATCGAGTTTCATCATATACCTGTGCAGAACAGTCCCTTTTCTATGGAAGAGAGAAACAAAGAGGTCACCTCCGTCACTCCAGGCCCTCACAACATCCCCCTCCTCAATGCCGGAAGCGGCAGCCACGGAAACAGGGGTGGATTCATGCTCAAACATGGGACGCACCGTGAGCCTGTCTCCCTTATAGTGACAGAGCCCGATAAAACCCTCTCCTTTTCTCAATCGTTTCATTTCACTCACCGTTCAAATTCATAATAATTGATCTTTAAATCCCCGGAATATATTAGCAACAATTTTTATCAGTAATTGTTCCTGAAAATACTTCTGGAGTATAACCTATATATTGTTTCAGAATAGATTAGCCTACAGCTCCTCCTCCGGTCGCTCGCCGGAATTTATCACCGATCAGCACGAAACCTGAATGAAACTGTTCTGCTCATGAGATGCATGAATAAAATCTTCATATAAATGGCATAATACTGAAAAAATAACTATATTATTAATTAGAAAAAGGGAGCCCGGAACTGAAGGTGACAGGATTATTTCTCAAAGATTTAATAAAGCTGTTAAAACTGACAGTATTTATCACTGCAATCATCAGCAGCGTTCTCCTGCTGTCATGCTCTGAACCGCATAAATCAGTTAAACTCTCACCGGAAGAAAAAACATGGCTTGCGCGGAATCCTGAAAAACTTACACTCTATTTCAACATAGAGTTCCCTCCGATTGAATATGCTTCAGAGTCAGGCGCATTTACCGGCCTCGGCTCTGATGTGATTAACCTTGTTGAAAAACGTCTGGGTGTGACCTTTATTAAAATACCATCCAGCGACTGGAACAGGCACCTGGAGGCACTTGAAAGCGGGGAGTGCGCCATCGCGCCGGTAATAGTACCCACTCCTGAAAGAAAAGAGTACGCCCTCTTTACAGATCCCTATGCGGTTGTACCTGTAGTTATTATAACTTCACAGAGTATGACGGAGGAGATATCCCTGGACAGGCTCAGGGGACGCCGCGTGGTTGTTGTTTCAGGTTACGCCACGGAAAAATACGCAAGGGAGAAATCCCGCGGCAGTTTTAAGGTAATAACAGCTCAAAATGTGGCCGGAGGCCTCCGCGCAGTGGCCTTCGGGCAGGCTGACGCCATGATGGAAAATCTCGCTGTAGCGAGCTACTATATACAGAAGGAGGGGATACCAAACCTCAGGGTTGCAGGCAACACGGACTACACCTTCTCCTGGAGCATAGGTGTAAGCCGTAAATATCCCCTTCTATACAGCGCCATACAGAAAACTCTCGACTCAATTCCCGAAGATGAAATGAGTGCCGTAAATAAAAAATGGATATCCCTTGAAGTAAACTTCTGGTCTGACCCTGAAATCAGGAGTCAGCTGTTGACCATAGCTTTTTTCACGATACTGCTCATGGCCGGACTGGCAGGGATAAGCTTCATACTTAAGCGCAGGCTGAATGACCATATAGTGAAACTGAATTCAGCGCAGAGGGAGATTAAGAAAAGCGAAGAGAAATTCAGGGCGATATTCGAGAATGCCCCCTACGCCATTGTAATAAACAGCCTTAAAGACGGTTCATATCTTGATGTAAACCGGGCCTTTCTTGAAAACCACGGAGTCACCCGTGACGAACTCTCATCCCTGAAATCTACAGGTTTTTCTCCCATGGATAAAAAGGAAGCAGATAAAGTCACTCAGAGACTGCTTGAAACCGGAGTTGTTCATAATTATGAAACTCCCTTTGAAAAAAAGGACGGCTCTACCGGATATATCTCCTTCTCATCAGCGCTTATTGAAATTGAGGGGGAAAAACAGGTCCTCTCAATGGTAATAGATATAACTGAAAGGAAAAAGGCGGAAGAGGCACTCAGGGAGAAGATTGAACTTCTGCGTGCCACCTTTAATGCAACACCGGACGGCATACTGGTGGTTGATAACGATTACAGGGTATCACAGGCCAATGAAAGCTTCTACAAAATGTGGGACATCCCACCCGATCTCAGGGAAAGCGTTGACGAAAAGGTGATGCGGGAATTCGTTACACACCAGCTTACTGAACCTGAAAAATTCAGAGAGAGAGTTGTAAAGCTTTATAAAAGCCTTGCATCTGATACTTTTGAAATTCAATTCACAGACGGGAAGCTCTTTGAATGCTATTCGGCCCCCATGCTCATGGAGGGGAATGAAGTGGGACGGGTCTGGGACTTCAGGGATATCACTGAACGGAAGCAGGCTGAAGAGGCAAAAAGCGCACTTAATGAACAGCTTCTCCAGTCACGTAAAATGGAGGCAGTGGGAGTTCTGGCCGGTGGTGTGGCCCACGATTTTAACAACATGCTGGGAGGGATTATAGGGTATACTGAAATCACAATGAACAAAATGAAGCCGGATGATCCGTTGCGTAAAAACCTGGGGAGAATTCTCGATGCCGCACAACGTTCGGCAAATATCACAAAACAGCTGCTGGCCTTTGCCAGGAAGCAGACAGTGGAACCTGTAGTTTTTGACCTTAATGAATCTGTTGAATCGATGCTTAAAATGATACGAAGGCTTATAGGTGAAAATATCGAACTGGTCTGGCTGCCCGGATCAGGTTCGTACATGGTAAGGATGGACCCGTCACAGTTCGACCAGGTTCTCCTTAACCTCTCCGTTAACGCCAGGGATGCCATTAACGGCATTGGGAGGATATCAATTGAGACAGATACAGTTCATTTTGACAAAAGCTACAGAGTCTCTGATGATAATATAACCCCCGGAGAATACGTGCTTCTCGCTGTAAGTGACAGCGGCTGCGGCATGTCAAAGGAGGTGATGAACCATATATTTGAGCCTTTTTTTACCACAAAAGGGCCGGGACGGGGCACAGGTATGGGGCTCGCCACTGTGTACGGGGCGATCAGGCAGAATGAAGGCTTTATAAGCGTATACAGTGAAGAGGGGAGCGGGACAACTTTTAAAGTATATATCCCGCTTTATGCTCTGGAAAAGCCGGAACCCGCGCATGAAGGAACTGAAAAAATCGAGCAGAGCAGAGGGGAAACCGTACTTATAGTGGAGGATGATCAGGTAATGCTTGAAATGAGCCTTATGATGCTCAGTGACCTGGGGTACAATGTTATAACAGCCGATACCCCTGGTGAAGCATTGAATATAGTTAAAAATAACTCTTCTGAAATAGACCTGGCCATAACTGATGTTATTATGCCTGAAATGAACGGCAGGGAGCTTGCCGAACAGATACTCTCCCTGAGGCCCGGAATAAAGCATATTTTCATGTCAGGCTACACGTCAGATGTCATCGCCCACCAGGGGATTCTTGATGAAGGGATAAATTTCATCCAGAAACCCTTCATGCTGAGAGAACTGGCTGCAAAAATACGGGCAGTGCTTGACCATTCCTGACCTGAATATTTTGTGGCATATTTCACTTTTGCGCATAGGAATCGTCCCTGAAATCCTGCACCCTTTTATAATTGACTTTATAGATATATCCCAATAATTTATCCCGTATATTTCACAATCCCCGGAAATTTATGGAACTGCTGAAGAAAAGAATAACTGAAAATGGAAGAGCTTTATCTGAGAGCGTCCTGAAAGTCGATTCATTCCTGAACCATCAGATTGATCCTGCACTGATTAATGAAATCTCCTCTGAATTTTGCGAGAGATTCTCTGACTGCTCTTTCAATAAGATCCTGACAATTGAATCATCGGGAATAGCGCCGGCAGTTATGACCGGGCTCAGGATGGGTATACCGGTTGTCTTCGCCAAAAAAGCGAAACCGTCCACAATGACAGAGGAATTTTTCACAGCGCCGGTCCACTCCTTTACAAAGCAGAAAGACTATGACGTTGCCATTGCCGCGAAATTCATAACAAAGGGTGACAGGATTTTAATTATTGATGATTTCCTGGCGCACGGAAGCGCGTCAAGGGCCCTGATCGCCATTGCAGAACAGGGTGGAGCAAAAGTCGGCGGTATAGGGATAGTAATTGAAAAGGGTTTCCAGAACGGGGGAAAACTCCTCCGGGAACTGGGGTACAGGATAGAGTCACTGGCCATCATAGATGAGATGTCCCGGGACAGCATAGTTTTCAGGGATTAGATACCACCGGCCCTTTATGGGTGGGCGTGTCATTGCGGGGAGCCCTTCGGCGAGCTCAGGATAAACTCCGCGCCGTGGTATAACAGAGAAGTGTCCGGGATAAAATTCCGGTAGAACATATAATTTACTTGAGTTAGGCGTTTTATTATTAATATTTATCATATTATTCTGTCATTGCGAGGAGCTAAAGCGACGAAGCAATCTGTTCCGGATAAAAAATATTCAGTATTAACCGGTATTGTTTCCAGCCTTAACAGATTGCCGCACTCCCTCCGGTCGTTCGCAATGACATAATTTAAATAATTATGATATTTAAACCAATAATCCTATTATCAATGTTAAATTTCGCCTAACTCAAGTAATTAATTCATCCGGGAAATTCCGGTATTTGACTTACTTCGACGTTGCTCAGCACAGGTCGTCAAAACCGGAATGACAAAGGCCGGTAAATTCAACTTTCAGCCGGTCCGGAATGGTAATGAATATTAAACGTTTCAGGGCAATGGCCCTGGCGTGAAATAATAAAGGAGATAAAATGAAAAAGTTAACGCTGATTCTCATTCTGGTTTTATCTGTTGCCGTAAGTTTTTCAGGCTGCGGGAAGAAAGCCCCTAAAACTGCTGACGGCAAGGAAGTTGTAATGGGCTTTATCTATGTCGGGCCGATTGGTGACGGCGGCTGGACATATGCCCATGACCTGGGCAGAAAATACCTTGAAAAAGAGACAGGTATAAGGACAATATTTAAAGAAACTGTTCCTGAAGGGGCAGAGGTTAAAGACGTTGTAAGAAGCATGGTTGACCAGGGAGCAACAATAATCGCGGCAACAAGCTTCGGTTACATGGACTACATCGTTGAAGTATCCAAGGAATACCCTGACGTTAAATTCATCCACTGCTCAGGCTACAAGATGACAGACAACATGGGGAACTACTTCGGAAGGATTGAACAGCCAAGATACCTCTCAGGTATTGTTGCAGGTATGAAAACCAAAACAAATAAAATCGGTTACGTTGCGGCTTTCGAGATTCCTGAAGTTGTAAGGGGAATCAACGCGTTCACTCTCGGTGTTAAATCAGTTAATCCGAAGGCTGAAGTCCACGTGAGATGGACACACACATGGTATGACCCGGCAAAAGAAAAGGAAGCGGCAAAGGCGCTCCTTGATGAGACATGCGACATCATAGCACAGCACCAGGATACAGCGGGCCCGCAGCAGGCTGCTGAAGAGAGAGGAGTTTTCTCTGTTGGATACAACTCCGACATGTCAAAAATGGCGCCAAAGGCCTATATGACAGCTCCTGTATGGAACTGGGGCCCCTACTACGCCGCACAGGTCAAAAAAGTAATAGATGGCACATGGAAAGCTGAGAGCTACTGGGAAGGTATGAATGCTGACATAGTAAGGCTCGCACCTCTCACAGCTAATGCCCCTGACGGAGCAGCTGCAAAGGTTGAGGATGTTAAGAAAAAAATCCTGGCAGGGAAATTCAATGTTTTCGCAGGCCCGATAAAAGACCAGAGCGGTAAAGTAAGAATTGCTGCAGGTTCAGCAATGTCTGATAAAGAACAGCTTTCATGCGACTGGTTTGTTGAAGGTGTTGTAGGAAAGATTAAAGGGAAATAATTTCATCTTTACGACAGGGGTTAACTGAAAAAGCATGTCATTGCGAGGCGCAAAGCGCTGTGGCAATCTGTAACAGATCACCACGTCGGCCTCCGGCCTCCTCGTGATGACATCTCAGACTTAAACTGCAACCCCTTGCTATTTGAAAAACCGGCAGAATTTACTTAAATTTGCCGGTTTTTTTATTTACAATGTATTAAACAGGCAAAAACCTGTTTAATATTATTTCAGAACAGTAATAATACCTGAATATATATTTTAGTGTAAAAAGTAAAAATTATATACCCCCGCCGCCGAAGGCGGCGGGGGTAATAAAGCATTTTTTTCCTGAAAAAAGTTAAGGAATAAATACTGATTTCAGAAGCAATTATAATAGTTCCTGGATGAACTTCGGAGCTTTGAGCTGCAATTTCGGAGCTCTGAGCTGCAATTCCGGAGCTCTGAGCTGCAATTTCGGAGCTCTGAGCTGCAATTTCGGAGCTCTGAGCTGCAATTTCGAAGCTCTGAGCTGCAATTTCGAAGCTCTGAGCTGCAATT
>DAIOFM010000039.1:26278-30248 GCA_036745755.1 Spirochaetota bacterium
CTGAGCTGCAATTTCGAAGCTCTGAGCTGCAATTCCGAAGCTCTGAGCTGCAATTTCGAAGCTCTGAGGATAAAATTTGCCCCTCCGACAGGGAACTTTCTCCCTCAAAGAGGGAAATTTCCCCCTCTTTTTCTCCCCCATCTTTTATGGGGGAGATGCCTGCAGGGCAGAGGGGGCGAACTAAAATAATTGAACCAGGGGGAAGGCCATTAACGGTAATGAAGCAGTAAAAATGGTCAACATCTGCAAGTCCTTCGGCGATGTCAGGGCCAACAACAATATTACCTTCAGCGTGAACTACGGTGAAATATACGCGCTCTTAGGTGAAAACGGGGCCGGGAAAAGCACCCTGGTCAATATGCTGTCAGGGGTCTACACCCCGGACTCGGGGGAGATCTATGTGCATGGGAAGAAACTCCAACTCGCCTCCCCTGCTGATTCAATATCCTCAGGCATAGGGATGATACACCAGCACTTCAAGCTGGTCAATGTCATGACCGCACTGGAGAACATTGCCATAGGGCAGGAACACGGTTTTCTTTTCAACAGGAAACATGTAAGAGACAGGGTTGAAGATATATGCAGCAGGTACGGTTTTAAAATCGAACCTGACAAGCAGGTGCGCAGCATGTCTGTGGGAGAGAAGCAGACTGTTGAGATACTTAAAGTCCTCTACCGCGGAGCGGACATCCTCATACTTGACGAACCGACGGCCGTACTGACGCCGCAGGAGACCGAGAGGCTCTTCGACATCCTCCTCCGGATGAAGGAGCAGGGTTGCGCAATCATAATCATAACACATAAGCTCCATGAGGTCATGGAGATCAGTGACCGCGTCTCTGTTCTCCGCAGGGGGGAGGTCGCGGGCACAGTGAACACATCCGACACATCACCTGTTGAACTGACAGGTATGATGGTGGGGAAAAAGGTTGAACTCTCCATTGAACGCCCGGCAGTCAGATATGACGAGATGATGCTCGAGGTGAAAGACCTCGCCCTTATTGACAGGGAGGGTATAGCAAGGCTGGATGATGTTTCATTCACTGTGAGGCGTGGAGAGATACTCGGTGTGGCAGGGGTTGCCGGGAGCGGGCAGAAGGAGCTATGTGAATCCATACAGGGTCTTGAAAGGAGAAAAAGGGGGGAGATTCTCTTCAAGGGTGAGAACATCGCGCACCTCACTCCGCGCGCCATTTTTGAAAAGGGGATGCGCATTAGCTTTATTCCTGAAGACAGGCTGGGGATGGGGCTTGTCCCCACAATGGATATTGTTGATAATGTTATACTTAAAGACTACTACCTGCAGAAGGGGATATTCCTGAGCAGGGAGCCTGCCCGCAAAAGGGCTGAACATATAGTGAAGATGCTCAACGTACACACGCCGGGGATATACCACCCTGTTAACAAGCTTTCAGGGGGGAACATACAGAAGGTGCTCCTTGGACGGGAGATAGATTCAACACCTGACTTCCTTGTTACAGCCTACCCTACCCGCGGGCTCGACATCGGCTCTGCACACCTGATATACGATGAACTCAACAGGCAGAAGGAGCGCGGAGTGGGGATTCTCTACGTTGGTGAAGACCTGAATATTCTGCTGAGTTTATGCGACAGGATAATGGTGATGTTTGAAGGAAAAATCATCGGAACAGTGGACGCGGCAGGCGCGACAAAAGAGGAGATAGGGCTTATGATGCTCGGAGAAACACCCGGAGGAGTGACAGCCAATGATTAAGATGAAAGCCCGCACAGACTGCACCAACAGGGAAGCCTCGGCCATAAGAGGGGCGGCGATTATATTCGCCCTTCTCACTGTATCTGTATTCATACTTATACTGGGGCACAACCCGCTTTCGGTTTACGCCTCAATGATAGAGGGGGCCTTCGGCACACTCTACAGGATAACTGAAACACTGAGAAAATCGATCCCCCTTATAGTCGCATCGCTGGGGATATCCCTGGCCTTCAGGCTTAAGTTCTGGAACATCGGGGCGGAGGGGCAGATCATGATGGGCGCCATGGGGGCAACCTTCTGCGCGCTGAACTTCCCTGACCTCTCACCCTGGATACTCCTCCCCATGATGGGGGCCGCGTCGATCATCTGCGGCGGCATCTGGGGGGCAATACCTGCTTACTTCAGGGCGAAGTGGCGCACCAACGAAACAATCTTCACCCTGATGATGAACTACGTTGCACTCAAGTGGCTCACCTATCTGCAGTACGGGCCGTGGAAAGACCCGGCAGCCCTGGGGTTTCCGAAGATCCCCGGCTTCTCACCAAACGCAATACTTCCTGATGTATTCGGTCTTCATGCAGGATGGATTATCGCCATTGTACTTGTTGTCATAGTACACCTATTCATTCACCACACACAGAGGGGTTATGAAATCTCGGTTGTTGGCGGGAGCGAAAACACCGGCCGCTACGCAGGGATGAATGTTAAAAATGTTATCATATATACTCTCTTTTTTAGCGGAGGGATATGCGGGATATGCGGTATGATTGAAGCCTCGGGTGTAAACCGTACCCTTTCAGTTGAGATCACGCGGGGGGCGGGATACACCGCCATTATTACATGCTGGCTCTCGTCACTGAAGGCGCCGGTAATACCTGTTGTGTGCGTGCTCTTCGCGGCAATGATACAGGGTGGCACATTCATTCAGATGGCTTTCCAGATTCCCCAGTCTGCAGCGCAGATACTCCAGGGCACAATACTCTTCTTTGTGCTGGGTAGTGAATTCTTTATAAGATACAGAATATCGATGGTAAAAGACGTTGAATCAGAGGAGGCGGAATAATGGATATATCCTTTTTTACAGCCGCTGTTGTGGCAGGGACTCCCCTCCTGTATGCCATACTTGGTGAACTTATAACTGAGAAAGCGGGGCAGCTCAACCTTGGTGTTGAGGGAATGATGCTCATGGGGGCTGTTGTAGGATTCAAGACAGCTCTCCTTACGGGGAACCCCATTCTTGCACTCATGGGTGCAATGGCTGCCGGTGCGCTTGGGGCCATGATCTACGGCGTGCTCACTGTAACACTTCGGGCAAACCAGGTTGTGGCAGGGCTGACACTCACGATCTTCGGCACAGGGTTCTCCAGTTTCATGGGCCAGGGCCTCATGGGTGAAGTTATACCTGAGAGCATGAAGCTCTTCTTCGCGGACTTTAAAATTCCCCTGCTTGGAGACATCCCCGGTATAGGGCCTGTTTTCTTCAACCAGGGGATACTGGTATATACAGGTTATGTTATCACTATAATTGCAGGCCTCTACCTCTATCGCACAAGTATAGGCCTGAACCTGCGGGCTGTTGGTGAGAACACAGCAGCAGCAGACGCTGCGGGGATTAAGGTCTCCTTTTACAAGTACGTGCATATACTTATAGGCGGCCTTCTGTGCGGACTTGCCGGCGCCTACCTTTCCCTTGTCTACATACCTTCATGGCAGGAGAATGTAACTGCAGGCCGGGGATGGATTGCAGTTGCCCTTGTTATTTTCTGCAGGTGGAACCCGTACCGGGTCTTTGCCGGGGCTTTTCTTTTCGGCGGCCTTGATATCATAGGGTTCAGGATACAGAAATATGATTTCCATATATCCCAGTACATGATTGACATGCTCCCCTACATTGTAACAATTGTCATACTGATACTTGTGTCGGCCCGGAAATCATCTTCAGGTGCCCCTCCGGCAAGCCTGGGGGAATCGTACTTCAGGGAGGAGAGATAGAGAATGAAATATATGCTGCTTTACCTTGCCATGGCCCTCATAGCGGGGGCCACTGTACCGACACAGGCGGGTATTAACGCTAAACTCAATATATACACAGGCTCCCCTGTTACCGCTTCTATTGTATCGTTTATCGCGGGGACTGTTACCCTCATAGTTTATGCGGTTGTTGCAAGGGCGCCGATCCCGGCAATCTCCGCATTTTCAGGGGCGCCCTGGTGGATATGGACAGGGGGGATTCTC
>DAIOFM010000040.1:0-30161 GCA_036745755.1 Spirochaetota bacterium
GCAGCCGGTTTGGCCTTTCCTTCAAGATTTTTCATAATCCAGTCTGTTATATCATGCATAACTTTTTCACGTTCTTCGGGAATTTCATTCATTGTTTCGTGATAAAGTCCCTCATACAGGTAAAGTTTTTTATTTGTAGAGGAGACGGCATTAAAAAATTCTTCGGTTCCTTTATAGTCCGCTATATTATCATTTTTACCGTGAAGAAGAAGTATCGGTTTTTTAATATTTTTGGCGTTTATTAAACATTCTTCACCCGCTTTAACAAATTCAACACTCCATCGGGCAGATATCTTGTTATGAACAAGCGGATCATTCTCGTAAGCGCTTACAACTTCCTGATCATGTGAAATGTCCTGAACTTTTAATCCGTTCGGAAATAAGAGTGAAGGAATCCTTGAGGAAAAGAATGAAGCTACATTTTTTTTCCATTCAGGGATTTTTGCTGTAACTGCAAGCCCGGGAGAAGACATGATAATCATGGATACATCATCAGGGTAAGTCATGGAATATCTGGCAGCTATAACTCCCCCCATGCTGTGTCCGAGAAGGATAATCGGTAATCCTCTATTCTCTTCTTTTATAAATTCAATAAAGAGTTTGAGGTCATAAACATAATCCATGAATGAATCTATATGGCCCCTTTTACCGTCGGATTTACCATGCCCCCTGTGGTCAATGGCAAAAGCCGATATCTTTTTCCCCTCAAGGCTTTTCAGAATATTGTCATATCTTCCTGAATGTTCGCCAAGGCCGTGAACAATGACGAGAACTGCTTTTGCTTTATCAACAAGCCACTTTTGAAAAAATATTTCAATACCGCCTTTGCCTGTGAAACTGCCGGTATCATGACTGTATGGACCCATATTTTACCCCTTTTAACCTGTGATATAATATTACAACTATAAAAAATTTTCCTTGTCAATAAATTATCGTCGGTTTAACGCCAAGTTGGATAAATATTTTAAGAGTGCTTAAGAAAATTATTTTATAGCAGAGATTTTTTATTGTTAATCCTGATTTCAGATTACTTTTATCGGCCCGTGAACAGTTCCATCAACAAATTGCCGCACATACGGGTTAAAACTGTTTTTGATCTCTTCGGGCTTTCCTGTCTGTATAATTATACCTTCATACAGCATGGCTATCCTGTCCGCTATCCGGAAGGCGGAACTCATGTCATGGGTAACGACAATTGATGTTATGCCGTATATATCTTTCATCTGTGTGATGAGTCTGTCAACAGCACCCCCGGTAATGGGATCCACTCCGGTTGTGGGTTCGTCATAGATCATTATTTCCGGTTTAACTGCAATTGCTCTTGCGAGGGCCGCCCTTTTCTGCATTCCTCCCGAGAGGTCGGGAGGGAAATGTTCGCCGATTCCCGCAAGTCCGACATTATAAAGTGATTCTTCCACTATGGAAGGGATCGTCTCCTCAGCCATGCCTTTCCTTCTCAGGCCGAAAGCAACGTTATCATATATGTTCATTGAATCAAAAAGTGCGGCACCCTGGAAAAGAATTCCGTATTTTTCAATAATCCTTCTTCTGGCCTCCTGCTCAGATCCGGTAAAGAGTTCACCGTCAACTGTTATCGTGCCTGAATCAGGCTCAATCATCCCAACCAGGTGCTTCATTATTACAGATTTTCCGGTTCCGCTTTTTCCTATGATGCACAGGGTCTCACCCCGGGTAATATCAAGGGAAAGCCCTCGCAGAACCCGGTTCTCACCGAAACTTTTATAAAGGTTTTCAATCGAGATCTTTATCATTCGGGCCACGCAATAAATCTTTAAATTTTATTTGCAGACTCTCAGGTTTTTCCCTGGTAGGGGTGCCGCGCAGCAGAGTCTGCCATGAAAATATTTAACAGCTCCCTGTAAAAATAGAGCAATAACATTTTAAACATATAAGATTATTCTAAGTGTGGATACTATTTTATCAAGCATTTCAGTGAAAAATGCTCGACAGTTGCCGATCGCCTTAGTAATTATCAGACAGGTCTTTCCAGATCTTGTTAAAATGGAACA
The DNA here is from genome assembly GCA_036745755.1 of Spirochaetota bacterium. Lineage (GTDB taxonomy): Bacteria > Spirochaetota > UBA4802 > UBA4802 > UBA5550 > UBA5550. The sequence continues at coordinate 2,031 of DAIOFM010000040.1, forward strand.
GAGGCGGTTATTAATGAAGGATTACAAAAAAGAATTCATAGATTTTCTTCTTGAGATGAAATCTCTTAAATTCGGGGAATTTACATTGAAGTCAGGAAGGCTTTCCCCCTATTTTCTGAATACAGGTATGCTTCATACCGGTGAAGCTGTAAATAAGCTGGGGAGTTTTTATGCCAGTACTATTATTGACAATATAAAAAAGCCATTTACCGCGATATTCGGGCCGGCATATAAGGGTATACCCCTTGCTATCGCAACAGTTAACGCTTTGTATAATGAACAGAATGTAAATGTAGATTATTCCTTCAACAGGAAAGAGGCCAAGGACCACGGCGACAAGGGGCTTATAGTGGGCAAAACCCTGACCCCGGAAGACAGGATTATCCTCGTGGATGATGTAATAACTGCAGGTACAGCAGTGCGTGAATCGATTGAAATTCTTGAAAAAAACGGAAATCCCTCGCTCCAGGCAGTAATTGTTTCAGTGGACAGGATGGAGAAGGGGACAGGTGAAAAATCCGCCATACAGGAGATCTCTGAATCAACAGGGATTGAATTTTTCCCCATTGTTACTATTCTCGATATAATGGAATTTCTCAAAGACGATAATTTGAGGGATAAACATGGTATAGATCAATCTATGCTTGCGAGGATGGAGGAGTATAGAGGGAAATACGGCGTTGCATGAAACTCCTGAGTGAACCCCTTGTAAGCGAAGAGGCGGCATGCCCCTATCTTAAAGATAGGAAATGGCGCTTTTCGTATTTTTTTGCCACTGAGGTTGATGGCGAGGAGCTTAATTATATACTTTCAAGGGGATGGAGAAAGTTCGGCATGTACTACTTTAAACCCGTATGCAGGGGATGCAGGGAGTGTGTGCCGATCCGTCTGAACTGTGACAAACTTCAGGCCGCAAAAAGTCAGAAACGGGTCCTCAGAAAATGCGAGGATATACGGGTTGAATTCCGTGACCTTGAATACAGGGATGAGATATATGAACTCTACAGGGTGCATTCCCTGGATAGGTTCGGGAAGGAATCAAATGTTGAAGATTTTCAAAGCTCTTTTTATACTCCATCATGTCCTGCCATACAGTCAGAATACTATATAGGGGACAGGCTTGCCGGTGTGGGCTTTCTTGATGTTTCAACTGAGGCGTTAAGCAGTGTTTACTTTATTTATCATACAGATTTTTTAAAGTACAGTCTCGGGACTTTCAGCATCCTCCGCGAGTCGGCTTTTGCGGTTTCAATGGGATTCAGATATTACTATCTGGGGTATTATATAAGAGAAAACCGAAGTATGGCATATAAAAACAGCTTTCATATGAATGAAAAAATGGACTGGCTCACAGGCAGATGGCTTGATGAGATTGAATTTGAGTCCTGTGAAAAGAAAATTTTATCTTACCCTGATAATTGAGCAGATATCCCCGGTGCTGTCTGAGCCTGATTCGGGATTATAGGTATCAGGAAGCCATTCCCCGTCAATTATGAATTTATACCTGTAGATTCCTCTCGCAAGCCTTTTTTCAAGCCGCCAGATCCCGTCATTGCCCCTGCGCATAAGATCGTTTTCCGGGTTCCAGCCGTTAAAGTCACCTACAACAGATATTATGCGGGCTGAGGGCCTGAATGTCCTGAACATTACCCTGTTCCCTTTCATCAGCTTATATGTAACAAGCTTTCCTTCCGCGGGAGTATAATTCTCGGCAAGTGAAATATATGAGCCCTGCCGGTCGTCCTTCCTGAGACCGTTCCACGGATCATCTGTCCATAGGCCGTCAACATTGAATTTATATTCAATGCTGCCGGAAAATTCCGTGTTCGGAAGAAAATAGAACCATACGCCGTCTTTTCCGCGCTGCATATTTTTCACTTTCCATGATGTGAAATTCCCGCCTATGCCCACTTTAGCGGCTTTACGGTCTTTAAAAGTGAAAAGTGTGCCGTTAAGCATTACCGGTTTGCCTGAACCTATATTATTTACCATGACAAGCTTTATTATTTCAGGCGGTTTTGCCTCTTTAAGCCTGGTAAGGTTATAATACTGTTCAACCCTGGAATTGTACGGCATTGATGAAGTTAGTAATATAGCAAGCAGAAGAATTCCGTTTCTTCTTAAAGATTTCATTGATATCCTCTTAGTCCCCATTTTATTTATGGTATATATGTAATTTGTCGATATATACTGTGGAAATATTAATATGAATTTTTTTTAACTGGTATAAAATAGTTTTTTAACCGGTAATAATTACTGATATAGATATTTTAATGTAAAAAATTCAAAATTATATACCGCTGCAGAAGGCGGCGGGGTTAATAGAACTTTTTTTACCTGAAACAGGTTAAGGAATAAATACTGTTTTTAAATGAATTTTAATTGATTTTTAAATTAATAAAAATAATATCTGAATTATGTCTCTTAGAAAGAGGGCTTTAAATATTCATCCGGGATGATTAATGGCAACTAAAAAGACCGAAATCGACTACACTCCTGAAGAACTTGCCGAGATAGACAGGATTATTAGTGTTATAACAGAGGAACCCCCTGTTCCGGAACCGCCCGTGGCGCCGGTAAAAGAGGTGCCTGTTGCCGGTATTGAGGAGGAGTCATTCGATATTGAGCATTTTGACAGGGATATCCCGGCTGACCTGAGCCTGGATGAGGAACTTCCCGGACCGGTTGAAGACCTGCATGAACCTGCCGGTGGTGAGCCGGAAGCGATTGAAGACCTGTTTGAAACAGCCGGGGGAGAGCAGGAGTCGTTTGAAGATATCCTGGAAACCGGAGAGGAAATGCCGGAAATTTCTGAGCCTGAAATTGCTGCTGAAGATATAGAATTAGATGAACTGACTGATATCGGAGAAGAGGAGATAGAGGATATCACAGACCTTATTACCGCGGAAGAGGAACCCTCTGCAGATGAAGATGAGGTCTTTGAACTGGCTGATTCAGATATATCCTTTGTTGACGAGGTTGAGCCTGAAAAAGAAGCGTTTGATGAATTTGAAGATATAACGGACATCACAGAACCTGCTGAAATTATACCGGAGGGCAGGGGGGCTGATTCAATAGCAATTGAGAGTGACGAGGAGATGGATATTCCTGACCTTGATGAACTCTCTATTACTGAGGAGGCTGATCTCCCTGATGCAGAGGAAAGGGAAATTCCTGATATAGATTTTGGAGATCTTGATAAAGGCGGGGCGCCATCAGATGAGCTTGCCGGTGTGGATGAGATTGCTGAAGTGGAAGGCCCTGGTGATGTGGAGGCTATGGAGTTTCAGATGGAGGAAGAGGTTTCTCCTGCTGAAACAGAACCGCTGAGCACAATTGATGAAATCGAGTCCTTTGACGAGGGCGGTTTTGAGGATATAGAGGATATTTCTGATGTTTCGATGGAGGGGGGCGGGCCTTCAGTAACTGAAATCCCTGAAGTTGAAGATGTCGGAGGGGATATTTCTGATTTTTCAGAAGAGATACCGGTTGAGGATTTTTCTCATGAAGACGGGGAGCCCCTTACGATAGAACCTCTTGACGATGAGGGTTTTGATCACCTGATAACAGAAGAGGAACCTGCCGCTAATGGAGGAAAACCGGCGGTTGAGGACTCTTCGGAAATTGAACTTTCAGAAAAGGACCTTGCCAGACTGAAAAAGGCGATCGTTCTTTTTAATCCTGCTGTGCGGCAGGCCATAAGGGATACGATCATTAATGACAGGCTTTCAAATGATGACACGAGAAAGCTTGTGGACATGATTATAACAGGAAAACCTGAAGATAACATTCAGAAGTTCATTGAAAAGAAACTTAAAATAAAGATTGAACTTGCTGATGAAACAGCGGTCGGTCGCAGGGTCATAGCCACAAGGCCTGAATATACTCTTGAAGGGCGCGAAAGGCAGAAGAAACTTCTCAAGGTGACAAAAATTTTCGCTATCTCGGCTGTTGTAGCTTTTGCCCTTACCATTGTCTCATACCAGTATATTTACAAACCTGTAATGGCGAAGAGGATGATCCATAAGGGAGTTGAACTGATTCTGAAAAGCGGGGTGGCAGGCAGCAGGTTCGAAAGAAGGTCGCAGTATGATCTGGCGGAAAGGATCTTCAATGAAGTTGATGAAGAATATATTAAAGATTATATATATGGATATAATGAATATGCCAGGGCTTATCTGCAGAACGGGGATTATAAAGAATCTCTCGGCAAACTGAACAGGGCTTACGAGCTTGACAGAACCGATGTTGACACGCTGAACAATCTCGGATATTTCTACGCTAAAATAAACAATCAGTATTTCAGTACACTTACCAAAGATTTAGGGAAGTGGTATTTCGCGGACAGTAAGGATATTAAAACAATAAGGACACCCCTTGATCTTTCGATAAATTTTTACAGAAGGGTGCTGCTGCTGGACAGAAAAAATGTGACAGCGCTCCTCGGTATAGGGAATGCCTATTTTTACCAGGGGCAGTATCTGAAGGCAAAAAAATATTACGAGGATATTCTCAGGGTTGACCCTGATTCAGTGATCGGTCATTCCGGGCTGTTAAACCTTTATATAGAAAGGGATGCGTTTTCTCTTGTTGCGGAGGTTCATTCAAATCTCAGGGATAAGGAGATGCTCCCGGAGCTTCCATCTCCTCTTCTGTCAAAGCTTGCCGGGTATTACCTGGATAAGAGGAAGAAAGAGGATTCAAGTGTAAGAATAGACTACGGTGTGCAGACAAAGAAACTCATAGATCAGGATGATAACACATACCCTGCGGTCGTTGAGGTTCTTAAAGCCCTTAATGACAGGGACGCGGACTATCCGCAGCTTCATATACAGTTTGCCAGGCTCAGCATGGCGCAGAATAACCTGATAGCGGTAAAACGATACCTCGACAGCGCGCTTGATCTTTCGCCTGAATACTACAGTGCGCTGCATCTTATGGGTGAATATTACTACAAGACAAAGGAGCCTGTCAGGGCATACAGATACCTGAAGGATGCGGTAGATAATTATGGCAGCCAGCCGCAGTTTACAAAAGATGATTTCTATAAAGAGACTGAGCAGATAGGAAAGACAAACGCATATCTGGGTAATATATTCTATTATTTCTTTGATAAGGTCAAGAGCAGGGAAGGCGCCCTTGATGAGGAAATGGTTGAGAATGACATTCAAAAGATGTCAAATTATGAAATTGCCCAGCAGCATTATATAGAAGCATATAACCAGGGGTACAGTTCTTCCGAGCTTTTCTATAACATGGGAAGAGTGTATTACATGAAAAAGAATTATTCTGCGTCCCTTAACAGCTGGCTCCATCTGTATGATGACTTTGTGAAATCTCCTGAATTAATGCTCCCGCTGGGGAATGCCTTTTATTATAATAATAATCTGAACGCTGCAAAAGGTGAATATCTGAAGCTTATCAGTGTTATGGAGTATGAAGCGGATAAGATCAAAATGGTTGATCCTACGAGAGTTAATCAGATTAAAATTTTTCAGAGCCTTTCTTCCGCCTACAATAACCTGGCTGTTGTTTATAACGAAACGAATGATTTCGCGAAAAGGGATCTTGCCTTGTGGAAGTCTGTGGAATACGGCTCAAAACTTAACAGGCAGAATGAATACGCCAGGGTCAATATGGCAAGGGGATACAGAAAAGAGGATGCGGACAGGGCCATTATTGATGAAAGCATCCCATACAGTATAGATATATATCTTGAGGATATGAGAAATTAAATTGCTTCACTTTTCTTGAGTATTACATATTCAAATCCGTCAGCCAGTACCCTGAATGAAGCGTAATTAATATTCTCCGACATGGCGTAAACTTCCCAGAGTTCCTCTCCATCAGTAAAGATAATTGTTACTTCAACCTCTGTGCTGGTTCCCCTGTGGGCATCAAGAATGTTAGCCTGGTAGTCCACAAGTTTTACATTTTTTATTTCAGGGAACAGAGGAGCAAGGGCTTTTCTCAGTACGTTTGCAAGGGCGTCAACAGGGCCATCACCATTTGAGGCTTCGTGAATAATCTCTCCGTTGGCCTCAATATGTACTGTGGCCTCGGGTATTATGCCGTTGTCTATAAGTTTATATTCCCCGATAATTTTGAATGGCGGGATGTATCGGTCAAGGCTCCGGGCAATAGTAAGTTTCTTGGTGGCATCTTCGACTTTGTAGTTCAGCATATAACCTCTTCAGGAGTTTAATAAAAAACCGGATTCACTTTCTAAAATATCCGTTCTCCCGTCAAGATACTTCAAAGTAATCCGGTTTTTATTTATTGTATACTGATACAGGTCTTCGTCAACCCTGTAATGCCAGACTTTGCTGCCGTCGATGACCCTGGCTTTTATGAGATAAAACAGTTCGCCGTCATCAATAAATATAAGGTATATCGAATCATTGAAAAGCTGGTACATATACGCTCTTCCGGGGATAATCCACCTGGTTGAGCCGTCACTTTTTCTTATCGCCATAAACTGGCCGCTTTTTTCGTCAGACTCAACACCAATATAAAAACTGTCTGTGTCCTGAACGGCCCCGGTAATAAACCCGCCTTCCTCTATTTTTCTGATCCAGAGTTTTTTGCCTTCAGGCCCCTTCTTGCATAAAAGGATAAATGTCCCGGGATCATATTGAATCAGATACTCGTTTAATTCAAATCTCTGCAAAAGCCCTTTGTCCATCCGTAAGTCTTTAAAGGAGCTTGTTGGTTTTCATCGCGTCAGCGATGATTTCAGCTGCTTCATCAGGAGTGATGTGTTCCATATTGATCACCATATGATAGTTATGAGGATCAGTATTGTCAAATTTTACAAATTCCCTGATAAAACCGTCAATCTCCTTGTCCTTTTCAATAATAAGTTGTTCAGCCTCTTTCATGTGATAATTATGAAGTTCACATAATCTGCGCACCCTCCAGTTGAGCGGGGCAACAAGTCTTACGTGGAAGCCCTGTGACAGATCTCTCGTAATCCTGTTGGCAGCCCTTCCTGCAAGGACAACGTGACCATTATATGCCAGTATCCTTGTTATTTCAGCAAGTTTTCTGTAAACAGCAACCTGTGGCGGGAATGTGCTGAATGTGGTCTGAAAGAGTTCAGTCATTTTGTTCCGCGCGTTTGTTGTAAGAGTCTGTGCAAGGGATTCTGAAAGCCCCATATCATTGGCAATCCGGTCAAGCAGATTGCGGTCGTATGCCGCCCAGTTATGCTCATGATTATATTTTTCATTAAGTATCATTATGAGCTTTTCTGCCACCATGTATGCTCCGGCGCCGTACTCCCTTGAAATGGTGACAAAGGGTTTTGTGCCTTTTGCGGATTCAGGTTTAAAGTCTATGCTGTCAATTGCCTCTTTTTGCAGTTTCCAGTACCTCACCTGATTACCTATGAACTTCTCCATATTCGCATGGTATGCCATAATTCACCCCCCAGTTTTATTCAATACCATACCAGAAATAAAAATTTACAGTATTATAATTGTAATTATTTAATAATTAAAATTCAAATAGATTGAGTGACATTTTAATAATCATGTCAGAAAAATAAAGCTATACCCTTCTCTGCGATGAGCAGGGCCAATTCGGTTTTTTTAATAATTAGAGAATTCCGGCAAAATATCTGCTTTTATAAACAGACAATTATTATTTATATCAGAAATACAATTTAAATATAATACAAAAAAAATTTACAATAAGAAATTTATAAAACTGGTATATTTTTTTCTTTTTTTATTTAAGAGTGCCTATTTTTTCACCCATCTTAACTTTCTGGCCCTGTTTAATCCTGGAAAAATTAATCATCCCTTTTTCAAAGAGGATTATAACTGTTGATCCCAGGTTGAAAGTTCCTATCTCCTCCCCTCTTTTAACAGGTTTAAATTCATCCTTTGTATATATTTTTTCGAATTTTTTGCCTATCAGCCTGTTAGTTACTGTATTGTCATAGGCGAGAGAGATCTTGCCTACATTGAATGCGCCTACTTTGCATACAGCAACATTCCCCTTCGTTGTTTTTATATATGTAATCAGCCTTTCATTCATGGAGAATAGATCGGGCAGGTTTTTTACCATAAAATCCTGAACAGTAAACAGTTTTCCCGGGATATTGAAGAAACCTGTTATTTTACCGTCAACCGGGGAGTGTATCCTGTGGTAATCTCCGGGTGAGAGGTAAAGTGTTATAAACTTTCCTCCTATGAATTTATCGGCTTCCGGGGAGGGGATGAGATCTTTAACTGAATAGGTTATCCCCTTGGCCTGGATTATTCTTTCCTTTGTTATGTTTCCGAACTGATCAGCCCGGGAGTCAGTGGTTGCCACAACTGAGCCCGCACTTTTATCTATTTTTCTCGCGTTTTTTTTCAGCTCCCTTGTAAAGAACATGTTGAAATTACGGAACCCGCCTTCAGGTACAACCGCTTCTTCGAGAATAACTCCGTATTTTTTGCTGTACCAGCTGATTAAGGGTGTCATAATCCCTTCAGGGAGAGGAACAAGTGTCAGCCATCCGAATATCATTGAAAGGGCACTTTTGGGAATTATTTTAAACAGTAATATCTTTAGTTTTATTCCAGTCATCTATCCTCCGGCAATATCTGTCGTTTATTTTATCAGCAACGGGAATTAATACCTTAAAACAGTATATATGATACAATACAACAAAAATTTTAAATTGACAGATAATAAACAGGTTCTTTTTATTTGTAGAAACTTCTATGGTGCTGTTTCTAATATAGAGTAATTTTTCCTTCGGTGTGCGTTTTAGTTGAGATTTGAAAGCCTGCTGCTCATGGAAACAGAGAGATATTAAAGGGAAACCGGCTGCAGGGATTCTGTTAAACTGCCGGGATCCGCAAATAAATTGAAAATAAATCGAGAGGATGAGCATGTCTGATAAAATGAATTTAAAAGCTATTGATCCTGAGGTATACGATATACTCAAGGCGGAGGACAAAAGACAGGAGGACAATCTTATAATGATAGCCTCCGAAAATTATGTTTCAAGGGGGGTTCTTGAAGCATCCTCCTCCACTCTGACAAACAAGTATGCAGAGGGCTATCCGGGCAAAAGATATTATAACGGATGCAAACATGCCGATGAGGCGGAATCCCTGGCAATTGACAGGGTAAAGAAACTCTTCGGAGCAGAGGCAGCAAACGTGCAGCCTCATTCAGGGGCCCAGGCAAATATGGCTGTAATGATGTCTCTACTTGATGCGGGGGACACTTATATAGGGATGAACCTGGCTCATGGGGGGCACCTGTCGCACGGTTCTCCTGTGAATTTTTCAGGAAAGTATTTTAATGTAGTAGCATACGGTGTTACTGAGGACACGAATCTCATAGATTACGATGCTCTTGCCAGGCTTGCAAAGGAGCATAAACCGAAGCTTATAATAGCCGGGGCCTCAGCTTACCCGAGGATTATTGATTTCAACGCCTTCAGGGAGATTGCTGATAGCTGCGGCGCGAAACTCGTGGCTGACATAGCCCACATAGCCGGCCTTGTAGCTACAGGTGAGCACCCGACGCCCGTAAATGTTGCTCATTATGTAACTATGACAACACATAAGACCCTTCGCGGCCCGAGAGGAGGGGTTATTCTCGGAAACGAGGAAAATGCGGCAAGCATTAACAAGTATATGTTCCCCGGGACCCAGGGCGGGCCGTTGATGCATACAATAGCATCCAAGGCAGTTGCATTTAAAGAGGCCCTTCAGCCGGAATTCAAAACATACCAGCAGCAGATAGTGAAAAACGCTGCCGCTCTCGCTGAAGTTCTCCTTTCGGGCGATCTCAAACTGGTTTCCGGAGGTACTGACAACCACCTGATACTCATTGACCTGAGAAATAAGGGGATCACAGGGAAAGATGCTGCTAACAGGCTTGATGAGGCCGGAATAACATGTAATAAAAACGGCGTCCCCTTTGACGACAAGTCACCATTTGTAACAAGCGGGATCAGGCTCGGCAGCCCGGCTCTTACAACAAGGGGACTTAAAGAGGATGACTTCAGAAGAGTAGGTAAACTTATCACACAGATAATTGATAATATGACTGATGATTCCGTGCTTGCAAAGGTGAGGGGCGAGGTCGCTGAAATATGCGGAGCATACCCGACAGATTTTCTAAGGATATAGGAAATGTCTTTCCGTGAATGTACAGTAAAAGTAAAGACAATCGCTGTCTTATTTATGGCAGCGGTTTTTTTACAGGGGTGCGCTGGAGAGATCCCTGTTACCAGAACTGTAAGGTTCGCGGTCTTCGGAAATACAGCACCCCCTTCGCCCTTTTCAGGTTTCACTGAGTCGCTTGATACTGTTATTGAAGAGATTGAATCGGAAAAGCCCGCTATAGTTATTCATACAGGGAATGCTGTATATGGCGGCTCTGACGAAGAGGGGATATATGAAAATGACGTGAGAAGGCAGTGCAGGATTTTTTTCTCGTCGATGCGGAATTTTCATTCGGCCTGTTACACAATCCCCGGAGAAAAGGATTTGTTTAACGGCAGCAGTGAAATTTACAGGGAGTATTCAGGACGCGGGGCATCTTTTTCATTCAATTATGGTTCCATTCATTTTACGGTTGTTGACACTTCGGGAACTGAAGAAAGTTTCGCTGAAAGCAGGCAGATGGACTGGCTTAGAAAAGATCTTGAAGGCTGCAGAAAATCCAGTACGGTTTTTATCATCATGAACAGGCCTTTTAATAAAGGAAGAAGATCACGGACACTTCCTGTTCCGGATGAATTGCATAATGAATTTATGAAATATAATGTAAAATACGTCATTTCCGGAGAGGGGAAGAGATACAGTTTATCAGTTTTTGATTCAATAAAATATATATCAGCAGGATGCGCCGGCTATATCGACATGAAAGAAAACCGCAGGACAAGCCAGTATTACCTGTTCACCTATGCAAATGGTGAGCTGGATGTCAGGCCTGTAAGGGTGGACCTGCGTAAAAGAGGTTAAAACAGGGGGTGTGGGATGTCATCCGTAAAGGAATTCAGCAGTCTTGATGAATTTATAGGTGAAATGAAGAAACTTGGTGTGGCTAAAATAGCTTTTTCCGAGGTCAATGAGAGGAGGGCAGAGCAGACTGAAGAGGATCTCCTCGAGGTTGTGGTTATAAGAGAAGTAACCTTAAAATCGTACAAAGATTCAGTTATATATAAATATTATGAAAAATGTGAAGATCTTAATATAATTCATGACAGGCTTGTGTCTGAAGGATTTGATGTTAAGAGGATAAACAATAATATTACATGATAAAAAACCCCCTTTAAAAGGGGGTTTTTGAATTATTTTTTTAACCGTTATACTGCAAGATTGATGTGATATGTATTTTTTATCACATTAAGAATAGCAGGAACAAGAGCAGGGTTTTTTTCTTTTGTTTCATTAACAATGCTTATTACGTCACCCCTTGTAAGCTCAAGGTCATACTTTTCCACTTTTTCACAGAATTTGTTGAAATCCAGTTTCTGATCACCGATTGAAATTATATTTCCCCTCATGTTACTCCTCCAGGTATATTACATGTATATTTTTCAGTTTAGCATTAATATAATATGCAATATGCGTGCCAAATTTGATTATTTGCATAAAATATATTATGCGACATAATATTATTTTTTTATGTCACATTACTCCTGAATTTTTATGTTTTTTAAACAATTTATAAATTTTATTTATATTAATTATATGTAATTGTTTTAATAATATCATTTTTGCCGGCGGTTCAGTAACGGTTATGTTGCAGTTCTATACACCAGTATCAAAATTGCAACACTTCAGGCGTGTTGTTTTCAGCTACAGGCTGTAATTCAGTGAAATCCGGGATGAATTTGATGTAATTGAAGGATAATTTTATCTCTGTTCATAGTTTTTATGAAGATTTTTATATGAAATTGCCTCAAGGAGATGTTTTCTCTTTATTGCAGCGGAAGAGTCAAGATCTGCTATTGTTCTTGCAACCCTGAGTATCCTGAAAAAACTCCTTGCTGACATATTGAGTCTTTTAACAGCGTTTTCAAGAAACTGTTCATCATCCGGGTCAATGCGGCAGAATTTTTTTATCTCTCTGTTCCCCATTCTTGAATTAAATATTACTTTCGTACCGGAAAATCTTTTCATCTGTGTTTCCGTGGCTTTCTCCACCCTTTCCCTGATACTTTCAGAGCTCTCTCCTCCGCCGCTCCCCAGAAGGTCCCTGTAGGAAACACGGTTAACAGGCACCTCTATATCTATCCTGTCCAGAACCGGCCCTGATATTTTCTGAAAATATTTCATCACTTTCCCCGGAGGGCAGGTGCATTCTACTCCACTGTCAAAAAGGTAGCCGCACTGACACGGGTTGCATGCTGCCACAAGCATAAAATCAGCGGGAAATGATACTGTGCCCGCCACCCTTGCAACTGTAATGACCCTGTCCTCAAGGGGCTGCCGTAGAGCCTGTATCGCGCTGTTTTTGAACTCAACGAATTCGTCGAGAAAAAGTACGCCGTTGTGAGCGAGAGAGACTTCGCCCGCGCCCGGATTAACTCCCCCTCCTACAAGTGCGGCCTCTGAAGCTGTGTGATGGGGGGAACGGAAAGGGGGAACTGTTATAAGTCCCTCTCCCTCTTTCAGAATACCGGAGGCGGAATGTATCATTGTTGTTTCAATAGATGAATCGATTTCAAGAGGGGGGAGGATGGAGGGGATCCGCCTGGCAAGCATGGTTTTACCGGAACCCGGTGCCCCGTAAAGAAGGATGTTGTGTCTTCCCGCAGCTGCGATTTCAATACCCCGTCTGGCATTCTCCTGCCCCCTGACGTCCCGGAAGTCAAATTCAGGATTGCCAGCCTGTGCCGGGGCCGGGAGCGTGCTGCAGGGAACGGCTCTGTCATCGAAAACGGCCTTCGCCTGGTGTATGTCCTCTACGGGAAATACCTCTATCCCCTCAATTACTGCTGCTTCATGCCTGTTGCTGAACGGGACGATAATTTTGCTGTACCCCAGCTGGCGAAGGGCTATTATCATCGATATGACTCCCCTCACAGACTTGATCTTCCCGTCAAGGGAGAGTTCTCCAACCATCGGTATTGATTCAAGGTCAAAGTTAATCTGCCCCGTGGATTTCAGGATAGACATGGCTATGGGGAGATCAAAATTGGCCCCCTGTTTTTTGAATCCCGCAGGCGCCAGGTTTATAATGAAATTTTTCGGCGGGAATTCATAACCGGAATTTTCAATAGCTGATCTTATCCGGTCCTTCGATTCCCGTATAACAGAATCAGGGAGCCCCACTATTGTCAGGGACGGAAGTCCCTTCACAGTATCTACCTCTATGTCTACCCTTACAGCGCTGATACCGTGGAGCGCAAGGGACACGGCCTTTGAAAGCATAATCACTACCTCTGTATACATTGATACGAAGGGAGTTCTTCAGTTTTAAAATTTTTTTAACTGGCCTCAGTCGAATTTTTTATCTTAATTTGCCGGTTATATATATTATAAGGCTTATTATTATGCTTAAGAGTATGCATGTTGCCACAGGGAAATAGAAACTGAAATTCTCTCCTTTTATATTTATATCTCCGGGGAGCCTGCCGAAATGCCTGATAAAGGGAATTGAGTCTTTATAAATGTAGAGCAGCCCTGCAGCCGCGATTATTATGCCTGCCACGAATAGATATCTGCCCGCATTTGTATTCATTTATCACCTGCCATAGTAAGGGAATTAAAAGTTTTATCAGATAATATCAGCACAGAGTCCTCCGGATATAAAGCTTTTTTCTATCTGTTAATTATATAAGAAATAATCAGAAGACTCAAAAGAGTTTTTTTAAGAGAAAAATGGGAAATCATAATATGACCGGAGTTGTTATGTCTCACTTCTTTGTACTGTGAAAAGTGTGTAGTTTAAATCAGACTTGATTATTTCTTTGTGGAATATTATAAAAGATAGAGTCCGGTGCGAAACATAGTAAAACGAAAAATATTTAAATGGAATAGCGGTGTATCATTAAAAAGTTTCATCCGGCGATTATTACATTTTGAAGGAGGGGAATATGACTGAGGAAGGGATGGATTTTGAAAGCTGTTTTGTAACAATAAAGGGAAAAATAGCCACTGTGAAACTTAACAGGCCTGATAAGATGAACGCTTTGAATCCTGAACTTTTCAAGGGCATCTCTGAGTCTTTCGCTTACCTGGCATCTGAGGATAAAGTCAGATCTGTAATCCTGGCCGGCGCGGGAGAACATTTCTCTGCAGGAGGAGATGTTGAAAAAGATATAAATCCCCTGCGGACAAAGAGCGTGAAAGAATTCAGGGCCTACTTTGAGCCTCTGGCGGAGCTCTATGAGATGATTTTCAATTTCGGAAAGCCGACAATAGCTGCAGTTAACGGCTATGCCCTGGGTGCCGGAATGGAGCTTGCCCTTATGTGTGATATCCGAATTGCAGCGGATAATGTTCGGATGGGTGAATTTTTTGTACGCATGGGGCTTGTCCCTGAAACCGGAATGTGCATGCTCCCGAAAATCGTGGGACTCGGTATGGCGAAACTTATATGTATGACCGGCGACCTGATTGACTCAAAGGAGGCTCTCCGCATAGGACTTGTTGAGAAGGTTGTGCCTGCAGAAGATCTTATCCCCGAGGCGGAAAAACTTGCCTTAAGATTTTCGAACAGCCCTGCTTCTGTAGGAATTATAAAACGTGCGATAAATGAGTTCGCGGCAATGCCTTATGAAGCGACAGAGAGTGCACAGATAGGTTACCAGTTCGAGGCTGTGAAAACCGCTGATCATGCCGAGGCTGTCATCGCGTTCATGGAAAAGAGAAAGCCTCTGTTCAGGGGTGAATGATGATTCAGGCTCTCCCTGCCGGTTTCTATTTCATATCTGCGAGTGTTCTGAAAAGTTTTTCTATATTGCCCAGTTCGCCTGTTTCTGTTGCAGGTCTTCCTGAGATGTAGTAGTCGATCCTGCCTTTACCCCCTCCTGCTTCCCCGCGGTTTTCCAGTATCCTTTTCAGGTTGTTTACTGTGCCCGTATTACCGTCTATTATTTCAATGTGGGAAGGGAGTATTTCTTTCAGAGCGTTTTTGAAGAAGATAAAATGTGTGCATCCAAGTACAACAGTTCCGTACTGGTCAGGATCGAAACGGCTGAACTCCTCCTCCAGGTAGTCCTTTACCATTTCTCCGGTAAACTGATATTTTTCAGCAAACTTTACAAGTTCAGGCAGGGGGAGGAGGTCAACTATATGTTCATTGTCAACCCTGCTTATCAGGTTTTTAAGTTTTTCCTCTTTTAATGTGAGGGGAGTTGCTGTGACTATTACTCTTCTCTGCTGCCTGCCGTTTTTTTCCACTGCAGGTTTCACGGCAGGCTCCATTCCTATAATTGGGATGGAGTATATTCTTCGCAGTTCTTCAACTGCGGCGCTGGTAGCTGTATTGCAGGCTATTACAACAGCCTTCACGTCTTTGTTGACTATAAAATCAATGGAATCTGAAACGAGTTTTCTTACTTCACCGGTACTTTTTGTGCCGTACGGGGCATTTTCGGTGTCAGCGTAATAGATAAAATCCTCTTCCGGGAGAAGAGCTGCAGCGTCATGTAAAACTGTAATTCCGCCTATGCCTGAATCAAAAAAACCTATACGCCGGGTCATATATCCACACTGGTTTTATAGTCGATTAACGGATTCAGCGAATCCTTGTTATGACAGATCTCTCATTCCGGCTTAAAAATCAATAAGAAAAAGAGTTATACTCTATTCAGCGAACAATGCATCGATCTTCTTTCTGTAAAGGTCAGATATAATTCTCCGTTTAATTTTCATCGCAGGTGTCAGTTCACCTCTGGCGAAGCTGAATTCCTCCGGCAGCAGTTTTAACTCTTTGACCGGCTCCGTGAATTCCATCTCCCTGTTTATTTTATCCACGATTTTATAATATTTCTGAATTACCTGACTGTTTTCAACAAGTCCTTTTGCGGATGTAAAGCCGATATTATTCTGTTCGGCCCATGATTCAAGGTTTTCAAAATCGGGTACAATCAGCGCGGCAACATGTTTCCTGCTCTCTCCGAAAACAGCAGCCTGTGAAATCATGGGGTGATATCTTAAAGCGGATTCAACCAGAAGAGGGGAAATTTTTTTGCCAGTGGAAGTTATTAATATATCACTTTTCCTGTCCGTTAGATTTATATAGCCCTGCACGTCAGTTATCCCTATGTCAGCGGTTTTAAACCATCCGTCAGGGGTATACATATCCTGAGTCTCCTGCGGCCTGTTAAGGTAGCCGGCCATGATCTGCGGGCCTTTTACAAGGATCTCACCGTCAACAGTTGTCTTTATTTCTGTTTCAGGGAACGGGGTAATCCAGTTATCTGATTTAACCTGCAGCAGTTCGGGGTCTCCATCCAGGTTGAGAACCGCGGTTGTTTCAGCAAGGCCGTAGCATTTTCTTATCTGGATTTTCATGCCCCAGAAAAAATCATGGATTTTCGGCAGAAGAGATGAACCTGTAACTATAAGAACCGGCCGCCTGCTGAGTCCTGTTAATGCCCGGAGCCTGGAGAAGATAAGCCTGTTATATAAAAGATATTTAATGCGGAGAGAGAAGGGTAACGGCCTGGCGTTCATGAAACATGAGGCAGCATGTGTTATCGCCTCTGATGCTCCGGAGAACAGCCTCTGTTTAAAGGGAGGGGCTTTCCGGGTTATACCTGTAATTATACCGTAAAGTTTCTCCGCGTAAAATGGTGATAAAACAGAGAGATTCGGTTTTATCTCGGCAAAATCCTGTTTCAGGAAATTGATGCCGCGGGAAAATGCGATTGATCCCCTGTCAAGAAGCGTGGAATAGTATCCAAGAATTCTTTCCTGGGCGCATGAGAGCGGCAGCAGGGAGAGGGCGCTGTGACCTTCAGGAAGGTTCTGCCGCATATTATATTTAATCAGGGTGAACATTACATTTGAATGGCTGAGCATTACACCTTTAGGCTGTCCTGTAACGCTCGGCATATATATGACAGTCATAATGTCGCTTCCTTTGACTGCTTTATGCCTTTCTCTGAACTCCGGTTTCATTGAATTCGCGGCCCCCTCTTTAAGGGCTTCGTCAAATGTTATTACCATTTCATCATTGTAGCCCGGGCCGGGATCGTCGAATACAACTATTTTTTTCAGGTTGGGGAGTTCTCTTTTCCTGAGAAGAATATTGTCAGCCTGCTGTTTTCCGTCGCAGAAACAGATTTCCGTTTTTGAGTCATTGAGTATATACGCGATATCCTGTGACGGGGTTTCATGATATATGGCCGCGTCTGTGCAGGCGATCGTAAGGGCTGCAAGATCTGTAATGATCCACTCCGGTCTGTTCGCTGCGTAGATTGCGACCATGCCCCCTTTCTGCAGTCCGGAATTTATAAGGAATGATGAGATCGCTTCAACCCTGGAGGCTATCTCATTCCAGGTCAGATCAACCCATCCGTTATCCCCTCTCTGTCTGAGAAAAACTTTATCACCGGATTTATTAACAATATCATTAAAAATATCTATAACGGTGTTGTTCGAGTAATCATACTCCAGAAAATTTCTGGCCATATTTTTACCTCTCTTTATCGAAAGTGTTTTTTCAGTTTTTTTGGAAATGACAAAAATATTAATTTAAGTAAAAATTTTAATTTTTATATGAGAAAATTTATAAAAAGATACCGGCAAAATAACAGATGATGAATTTTATACACCATATTGTGGTTATTACAACTACAATATCGTGTTATGTAATTTTTTTTCAGTAATAATTTCCGGGTTTGTTATTCAGTGTAAAAAGTGACGATGTATATTCTTCATGAAGTGGTTCAATAAGAAATTTCTCTAAAGATTAGAGTCATTCCGCCCACTGTTTCCGGAATCCATTGCCATAGTCTATCTATATGGTGCCAGAATGGATCAGCTTCCATCTTTTCCTCAGGCGGGGACTGGAATGACTTTTTGAGCAGCCCCGATAAAGCATTATTTTCCTGAATTAAGAAAACTGATAAAATTACAGTAATAATACCGGAATTTGTATTTTAGTGTAATAGGTAAAAAATTATCTCCCCCCGCCGCGAAGCGGCGGTGGTAATTCAGCTTTTTTAACATGAATTAAGTTAAGGAATAAAAACAAAAAAAAATTTTCAGTTTTTTAATTTTTTTCAGAAATAGTATTGACAGATATACATCATGTTTCTATATATAGAAACATGATTAAAGATACTCTAAATATTCCTGTTTCAGGAACAATTAAGCTTTTCTGGTGGTGGCATTATTCATGAATGTCCGCCTGATCGTAAACTGAAAAGTATCCGCAGGCGGGCCATCCCCCTGCGGTTTTTATTTAGATTTAAACCGCGGAATATGAAGACCGCGGTTTTTTAATGGAGGCTATTATGACAAACAGTATTATCAGCGCTACAGGTTCAGCAAAAGATATTTCATATGACAGTTCTATTGCAAGCAGGTCGATTGAATCGCTTTTTAACGGAGGGAGGCTGTCATCGGATGAGAGTGAGTCCCTTTTCATGCATCTTTTTTCAGGAAATGTTTCGGAAGTGGAACTCAGCGGCATACTGATAGCTATGAAACTGAGGGGAGAGACTTCTGAAGAGATAAGCGGGGCCGCCAGGTCCATGAGAAAGTTCAGCAACAGGCTTGACCTGGGTGAAGAAGCTATTTTTGATACCTGCGGTACAGGAGGGGACAATTCCCATTCATTCAATATATCGTCATCCGTTGCCCTTATACTCGCATCACTGGGGATACCTGTTGCAAAGCATGGCAACAGGTCTATGAGCAGTAAGAGCGGTTCAATGGATTTTTATGAAAAACTCGGGATACCCGTTAATCTTACCGGTGAAGAGGCGGTGAATTATTTTAAGAAGCATAATTTTGTTTTTATGGCTGCCCCGAATTATCATCCGGCAATGAAATACGCGGCGCCGGTGAGAAAGAAACTCGGCACTAGAACAATCTTCAACTATCTCGGCCCGCTTACAAATCCCGCAGGCACAAGGAGACAGGCAATCGGTTTTTTCAGTCCTGAACTCCTTCCACTTTACGCGGAGACTGCAAGGGAACTCTCTTTTGACAGGGTTCTGCTCTATTCATCAGAGGACGGCATGGACGAGGTTTCACCATATGCTCCCACTACGGTTTATGAAATTGAGTCAGGAGAAATGAAGTCATTTTCCGTTGACCCCGGGCAGTTTATCAGCAGCGACGAAGCGGCACAGATTCCGAAAGGGCTTGAAGCTGAGCAAAACGCTAATATCTTTATGGAGATGCTCGGCAAAGGGGAGGAAACACCTCTCGCGAAACTTATAGCTCTGAACACGGCTCTGGCTATGTATGCCCATGACAGTAAAAATGATATTAAAGAATCTTACGGAAGGGCCCTTGATGCTGTTACAGACGGAACAGTAAAGAGAACAGTTATGGATCTTAGAGAGAGTAACTGATGAAAAGATTCAGCCTGACTGCCATGAAAGATATAAAGAGGGGGGAGATAGGTGAGATGAAAAAGATATCTTCCGCTTTTACCAGAAACCGGCTTCGCCACAGTTTCAGGGATGCCCTGGACAAGGGGATTAATGTTATCGCGGAATTAAAGCACAGTTCACCCTCTCACGGCGTAATGGACGGTCATCTCACTGACAGTGTGAGGATCACGCGCTATGTTTACGGAGGAGCTTCCGCCCTGAGCATCCTTTCCGAGAGGGAGTATTTCGGTGGTTCCTATGAGGGAATGAAGCGAGTGGCGGATGAGGCCTCAGTGCCTGTGTTGTGCAAGGACTTCGTTTTTTTCAGGGAACAAATTGACGCCGCTTATGTATGCGGTGCTGACATGGTGCTCCTTATAGCACGGGCCCTTGAAAAAAGTGAGCTGGAGGATTTTTTCCATGCTGCAAAAGAAAAAGGGATGGAGCCGATTGTGGAGATTTGCGAAAAAAATGAACTGGAGAAGCTCGGCGGAATTGATCCTGAATTTGTAATGGTCAACATGAGAGACCTCGAGTCCCTTGAGATAAACTTTGACCGTGGAATAGAGACCCTTAACGCACTACCCGCAGGCGTTACCGCCATAAGCGCAAGCGGCATAAACAGCAGGGGTGATGTGGAATATATAAAGAGCCGCAGCGGCGTTAATAATTTTCTCATTGGCGCGGGCCTTATGAAACACAGTGAGCCGGATGTTTTTATAAGGGAGCTTAAAAATGTTTGTTAAGATGTGCGGGTTTACACGCGTAGAGGACCTTGAAAAGATAATCGGCCTTAATGTGTCCGCAGCCGGATTTGTCTTTTACAGAAAATCCAGAAGATACATTGAACCTGAGAAGGCAAAAGAACTCTGTTCAGTCATTAAGGGGAGCGGAATCTCCGCGACAGGGGTCTTTGTTGATGATGATGCTGATGAGATTAAGAGGATTGCTGAATATGCCGGGCTCGACATGCTGCAGGTCTACGGAAGGGAAACGGCCTTCTCCCTGCAGGGGTTTCTTCCTGTAATATCCTGCTTCAGGGTAAAGGAGGAACACTCAGCCGCAGACCTCCCTGAACCATGTGGTGACGGCCATGTGCTTTTCGATACCTATGATGCAAAAAGTATGGGCGGAACTGGAAATTCATTTAACAGGAATATTCTCAGAGAATACAGGTTCAGGGAGAGGATGATAGTTGCAGGAGGGGTCAACTCCTCCAACATATACTCCCTGATAAAAGAGATAAAACCTTTCGGAGTTGATATATCCTCCGGAATTGAAACTGCCCCGGGGATTAAGTCCCCGGACAGGATACATGAAATACTTGAGAAAATAGCGGAGGCGGAAAATGACAGCATTGCCCGATAATAAAGGTTACTACGGAAAGTTCGGCGGAAGGTTCGTTGCCGAGACTTTGATAAAGACATTAAGCGAGGTTGAAGAGGCTTACGACAGTTTCATGAAGGATGAGGAACAGCAGCGCGCCCTTGACAGGCTCCTCGCCAATTACGCCGGGAGGCCGACTCCTCTTTACCATGCCTCCCGCCTGTCAGAGAAGTTCGGGACGTCAGTATACATGAAGAGGGAAGACCTCCTCCACACGGGGTCGCATAAACTGAACAACGCCCTTGGCCAGGCACTCCTCACAAAGTACATGGGGAAAACCAGGCTGATTGCTGAGACAGGTGCAGGGCAGCACGGAGTTGCAACAGCGACATGCGCGGCACTGCTCGGACTTGAGTGTGAGGTCTTTATGGGAAGGGTCGACATGGAGCGCCAGTCACCTAACGTGAAAAGGATGAAGCTCCTCGGTGCGAAGGTCACACCCGTTGATTCAGGGAGCAAAACACTGAAGGACGCCATAAACGCGGCCATGCGCGACTGGGTGAGAACCTGTCAGAACACGCATTATCTTATAGGTTCAGTTGTGGGGGCACACCCCTTCCCTATGATGGTGCGGGATTTCCAGTCCGTCATAAGCAAAGAGGCTGTGAACCAGTTCATGGACGCTGAAGGGGGAAATCCCGATTATGTGGTTGCCTGTGTCGGAGGGGGAAGCAACGCTGCCGGGATTTTCGCTAAGTATACAGGGATCCCCGGCGTGAAACTCGTCGGCGTTGAGGCAGGCGGGCGCTCTTCAAAAGACGGCGACCACAGCGCGAAGCTTAATTACGGGAGGCCGGGGATAATTCACGGCAACCATACATATCTCCTTCAGACAAAAGAGGGGAACGTAATGCCAGTGCATTCCGTTTCTGCAGGGCTTGACTACCCGGCTGTGGGAGCGGAACACAGCTACTTTCACGAAGCGGGTATAGCGGAGTATACTACATGCAGCGACAAAGAGGCTCTTGCCGCATTCAGGGAACTGAGCCTTACAGAGGGAATTATCCCCGCGCTTGAGAGCAGCCATGCACTGGGATATCTCATCTCAAATAAAGATCGCTTTGCAGGGAAAAAGGTGCTTTTGAACCTCTCCGGACGCGGTGACAAGGACATGCCGATTATTGAAGAGGAGCTTGGATTATGAAAAAATATAACGGATTTTATCTCATGGGCAACTACCCCGACAAAGAGACATTTATAAAGTCAGCTGTTGAGGGCCTCAAACATTTCGATTTTCTCGAAGTGGGAGTTCCATTCAGCGACCCCATAGCTGACGGGGAAACCATTGCTGACGCCGCGCAGGTGATGATAGAGAGCAACTGCGGATTCGCCGAAATATCTGAAAGCATAAAGGAGATCAGGCGCGCAGTGGGAGGGGAAAAGGATATATACATCATGACATATTCCAACCTCATCTACAACATGGATATGCCTGTATTCAACTCTTTCTGTATTGAACAGAAGGTGAGGGGGCTCATACTCCCCGACGTGCCATCCTGCGAAAAGGAATTTATACGTTCTCTCGGCCTTGATGAGAGCGTGGCGATTATAAGCTTCATGACTCCTGAAAGCAGCGATGAATCTATTGCCGCAACAGCGAAGGATTCAGGTTCTTTCATATATTTCATTTCAATGAGAGGTATAACAGGAGGGGAGTTCAACCCGGATAAAGAGACTATAAGAAAAATTTCTCTCGCCAGGGAGAGCGCCACTGTTCCTGTTGTACTGGGATTCGGGATAAGAAACAGAGGTGCTGCTGAAAAAGCTATGGAAACAGGTGACGGTTTTATCACAGGTACGGCATTTATTGAATCCCTTAACAGCGGCGGATACAGCGGCTTCCACGATAAACTTCAGGAATTTTTCAGCTGATAAATTTATGCCCCCTGTAATTTTCTGCAGGGGGTAAATTATGTATGCCCCTCCTGCATGAACCTGCACTGATATTTTAATTTTTTTTAAACTTCAGAAATAAAGCACTTTATTTCACCGAAAATATTTTTATAATTGTACTGTATTGATTGATGAATTATTTAAACCATGTCATTGCGAACGAACGTCAGTGAGTGAAGCAATCTGTTTTTGAGACTCATAGTACCTTTTTACAATAAAATGGTTATAACCTGAAAAGATTGCCACGTCGCTATTGCTCCTCGCAATGACAAAAAGAAATATTTTGATCGTTAACCGCTATAATGGAATCAGCAGGTTGCGGATAAACAGACCGGGGAAGAGAGAGATTAAAATGAATAAACGATTCGATATTTACAAAATAGATAATATAATGATTAAGGCAGGGTATATCTTCCTCTTTTTCTTTATAACAACCGCGTATTCCACTTTTTCAGATGTGAGCAGCGGGAAGCCATTCGATTATGAAAGTCTTCCGGTACTGCTGTTTCTTGGAGGAGGGGCAGCTGCTATGCTCTCTGTGGGGTATTATTACAGGAATGTCGAAAACCGTGTTAATTCTATATTAAAAATTCTCACAATAGCATCTGAAGTCTCTTTAACCGAACTGCAGAGGAGTACCTGTTTTTCTGTGAAGAGCATTGAAGATGCGCTTGTTATAATAAACAAAAAGCTCCCATACTATTACGTCCTGGACAGCAATTCTGGCATGATATCTGACGGACGCCTTAAAACAAGGCTTGTAAGGGTTGAAAGCTGTTCAGGCTGCGGAAGGGTTATAAACCAGGATTTTCCTGTTTCACCCGATACCGTTCCGGTCTGCCCCTACTGCGGCGCCCCCTTTAAGATCGAAAAGTGGAACTCGTTAAAGCGTGAGGCAATTTCAGATATACAGAAAAGTGATCCCCTGAGAGATGATGATATTCAGCATATTGTCTATCCTGAAAATTTTTCATGGCTTCTGTTTATAATTCTGCTGATCTTTTTCTGGCCAGCAGCCATAGTCTATTATATTCATAAATCCAGAAAGAGTTATATCTCTAACCGATAGTCCGGGGAATTGCAGATTTAATTTTTCAATTATTCCACGAAAAATTTTAACCTTTTCATTTCGTAATCGTTTTCTATATAGCAGGTATTAATTATTTACAGTGCTCTATTATTATGCTTGACCTGCAGAATAATTAATTGTTTTATTTTAAACATGCAAATTCATATCAGACAATACGACAAAGACAGGTTTTCATGCAGCTTTAAATATGATCCCGCCTTTATACAAAGGCTAAAGGGGATTAATGGTTATTACTGGCACAGTGAAAGCCGGGTATGGTCTTTCCCTGACACACAGAAAAATCTTCATAGTCTACTTGGCATTGTTTATGAAATCACTGAAGATGAAAAAGACCGTGAAATAAAGGACTTAATAGATCCTTTTCGCCGGGAGATGAAACTTCTGAAATACAGTCATTCAACTGAATTGAATTATATTTCATGCCTGAAAGAGTTTTTAAAAGAAGATTACGAACCATCGCTTCCTTTTGATCTCAGGGTTAAATCCTTCCTTCTATATAAAATAGATTGCGGCGCATCTGCCTCCAGCATAAACGTTTATCTCAGTGCACTGAAGCTTTACGGATCAAAGGTTTTGAAAATTGATCTTGAAGGGGAGATCGAGAGGCCGTCAAAAGACAAAAAACTTCCGACTGTTTTAAGCATAGATGAGATTAAAAAGATATTCGGCACCGTTGATAATCTGAAGCACAGAACAATGCTTCTGCTTATATATTCAGCAGGCCTCAGGGTAAGTGAAGCCGCAAACATGAAAATCAACGATATAGATTTCAGCAGAAACATTATTCATATAAAAAATGCCAAGGGAAGAAAAGACAGAATTACTCTTCTGTCGGATAATTTCAGGAATGTACTTGGTGAATACCTGGAATGTTATATGCCCAGAAAATGGCTCTTTGAAGGGCAGAATCCCGGGGAACATGTTTCTTCAAGAACAATACAGGCCGTTTTTGACAAAGCTGTACGTAAAGCAGGTATTAAAAAAGATGTTTCAGTTCATACTCTGAGACACAGCTTTGCGACTCATCTTCTGGAAAATGGAACAGATGTCAGGTATATACAGGAATTACTGGGGCATATTAATACAAGGACAACAATGATTTATACTAAAGTGTCAAATATTGCTTTAAGGAAGATTAAAAGTCCTCTTGATTTTTAGTCCCCTTATATACAACTATTCACTTTTCTCCTCTCTTATATCATTTATATGATATTATTCATATAGGAGGGAGTTGTACGCAATGGCAAAAAAAACTTTTAGCCGGGCGTCCATGCCCGGCTTAGTGTTTAATTATTCATTTATATTGATATTTTGAACAAAATATTCAATATGTTTATTATATACTTTTGAAAAACGCATCAATTCTATTACATCCACCCTTTTTTCGCCCGATTCACATTTAGAGACATAAGATTGGGGTTGATTTAAGATTTCCGCAACTTGTAACTGGGTCAAGCCACTCTCTTTTCTTGCCTTCTTCAAATTCATCAAAAAATTTTGATATTCATATGTGTATGTAGAGTTTTTTACTTGTCATAGGATAAATCCTATTTTAGAATATCCCAAATTGGAATATTTTTACTTATAACTATCCAATAATATAAATAAGCCCATCTTTTAAAACCTATGAGGAGTGATGTTGGATACTTTATTTAATATTTTTAACATCATTTGCCACCAGAAACCGGAACGCTCATTTTTTATTTTTGGTTTTCAATTCTTTTTGTGTGCGAGATGTACAGGAATATATTTGTTTTTAATAATATTCTTTTTTGTAAATATTGTTCATCCATTCAAAAGTCTCTTTATCTTTTTATTTTTAGCATTAGCACTCAACAACATTACTGCTATAGAAATATTTGATAAAAACATAATTCGCTTTTTTCTGGGTTCACTCATTGGAATCCCGGCAGCTCTTATTTTAAAAAAATCATTCAAAATACTGATCAGCGAAGGAGAAAACTTATGATTCAAAAAAAGATTCAAGCTGGATTTGCATTCGTTACAGTTCTTTTAGTTTTAATAGGCCTATCAATAGCCTGTGGTGGTAGTAGTGAGCCTGCTAAAAAAGGGAAAATTGGTGAAAAGATTTCTACAGAGAAATTTGATATTGTTGTTTCATCAGTTAATACCAGAAATTCTGTCGGCGGTGAATTTTTTAGAGAAAAAGCAGGTCAAGGCGCAGTATTTGTAGTCGTAAACTTTAA
This sequence comes from Spirochaetota bacterium, assembly GCA_036745755.1. GTDB lineage: Bacteria > Spirochaetota > UBA4802 > UBA4802 > UBA5550 > UBA5550. The sequence goes on from DAIOFM010000040.1 coordinate 28,132, forward strand.
CTATAAAAACATATCGAAAGAACCTATAGGTACTTTTAGTATGCCAAGTATCAAAATAGTTGATCCTAATAATGTATCGTATGATTCGGCTACTGGCGCTTCTGGAGCATATGCTACTGAAGTCAATCTTGATAAAAAAATAGCAAGCGATTTGAACCCCGGAATAACTCAAAAAGACGCAGACGTCTTTGAAGTTTCAAAAGAAAATTGGGACAAAGCGGGATGGAAACTCATTATCAAAGCTGATGATGATGTTGAAATTACGATTAAATAAAGTCCAAAATTATCAAACATAGGAGTGTGCAATGGCTAAAAAAAGAGGTACATCAATTGTTCCAATGCTTATGGGTATTATAGGTGCAGTCCTTCAACTTCCTGGTGCATTATGCGCGGGTGCATGTGCTGCTGGTCTTTCAAGTGGTTCATCATCATCAACGGAAGCAGGCAATACATTTTTAGGAATCGGTTTGTTTGCTGCATTAATTGGTTTTGTTTGTGGTCTTTTTGGTAAAAAAAATCCAGTTATTGCTGGTGTAGGTCTCTTGATTGCGGCAGTTTTAACAGGAATTACACTTGTTACATTTAACTTTTTTTCACTCATAGCCTTAATCCTTTTCCTTATTGGTGGTATTATGGCATTTGCTCAAAAAAAAGAAGAAGTTCAAGCCTGATATCATACATCAAATGTTGTTTAGGCAGGTTTATAGTTAACCTGTCTAAACATAATTAAATATGACAGAATTACATCCTTTAATTAACTTCGGTAAATTTCCTATCTTTGGCATTATGGTCGCTATTGGATTTCTTAGCTCAGCTACTTTATATATTTATAATTCAAAAAAAATTAATGACGAACGATATAAAAAAGAAGACCTGATTATATTGTTAGGAATATCATTTCTTATCGGGTTAGCTACATCAAATATCAGCAATTGGTTTATATATCCCGAATATCAAGCTTTTACATTAATAGAAAAAATTAAGTTCTCCGGATATACTTTTTATTTTGGTCTCATTGGATTTCTTATTTCAATAGTTATTTTGTTAAAATTATTCAAGTATCAGTATAGTGAATATTTAAACGAAATTGTTCCATCAATTACACTGTTTCACGCAATTGGTCGTACTGGATGCTTGTTGGGCGGTTGTTGTTATGGTAAAATTTGTAATATTACTATATCCTCATTAGCAATTGATCGATTTCCTGTGCGAGAAATTGAAATTTTAGTTTTAATTTCATTAACAATCCTGTTTCAGATAAAAATCAAGAAACGACGAATATATTTATATTTAACAGTGTATCCATTAGCTAGATTTTTTATTGAATATATGCGTGGTGATAATCGAGGCTACCTGTTTATCGAATTTTTATCTCCATCCCAAATAATATCATTGATAATTATTGGCATTATACTTACTATTTTATTTTTAGAAATATTAAAAAATAAATTTAAATAAAATTATAAGACAATTTATTGCTTGCCTACGTCCATCCATGGACTCCGGCAGAATAAACTTTTAGTAATTTTGCCACTGCGTACAACAAAGCTTATGCGCTTCACTCGCTGTCGCTCGTTCGGGCTTCGCCACATCGCGCAAAAGGCCGCGCGACGTCGCATAAGCAAGACGTTATATGAAAGCGGCGCGCTTGACTTTTTTCTTTTTCTGTGAAAAGCGGGCGTCCTGCCCGCCTTGTTGTATTAAAGAAATATTTTAAAATCATTTTACAATCTTAACTCTTTTTGAAAATTTACTGATTCCTCCGCTCAGATAAAAATAATTCCACCACCAGGCAGAGATATATTTTGAAAGAATATTTTTTCTTAATCTATATGTCTTGTAGTGTTTCATTATACCAAGATATGAATTCATGCTGCTCAAAAAGGAATCCTTCTCATTTTTTGAAGGTTTATGGTCGCGGACAACAGCGTTATGTTTTTTAATTGCGTTATAGAAATTCCCTTTGGTGCGGTTAGCCATATAAATTCTCCCGGGCTTAATAAACGCACCGAGATATTTTACGCCTTTTT
>DAIOFM010000041.1:0-29377 GCA_036745755.1 Spirochaetota bacterium
AATGTGTATCGAGATTTCTTGAATATGAGGAGATGTATCTGAAAAGGATAGCACTCTATTTTTAGTTGGCAGGCAATCGGGGTCAGAGCCCATACTCTGTGAAACCTGAATTTTTTTATATACATAAATTCTTTATGGTGATAATCTGGTCATTCTTTATATTTTATGCAGAAAAAGGTGACAGATGCAGAATAAAGAAGAACTTTACCGTGAACTTCAGCTTCACCTGGACAAGCACCCTATAGGGTATCCGGCCACGGAATCAGGTGTTGAGTTAAATATACTTAAATATTTCTTTTCGGAGGAGGAGGCGCGAATATCCCTCTGTCTCGGCCTTACAAACTCCTCCCCGCGCCGTATTGCCGGGCGTTATAAACGCAAATACGGTACTGTTTATGACATCGATGATCTGAAGGAGAAACTTGACGCGCTCTTCATGAAGGGGTGCATCAGGAGATCCGACAGGGCTCCTTATAAATACGGCAGCGCCATGCTTGCCCTGGGTATGTTTGAGTTCCATGTTGATGACCTTACGGTGGAATTGATGGAGATGCTCCACTCTTACTATGATGAGGCTTTTCAGGATGAGTTTTTCAGGGCATCCATACCGCAGCTGCGTACGTCCCCTCACATGAAGGCCATTGTGCCTGAACACAGGATCGATACCTATGACAACATGCGGGCTTTTATCGCTAAAACAAAACAGGTTATTCATGTGGCTAACTGCGTATGCAAGCAGGGCGAGGCTATTCTCGGTAAGCCGTGTCAGGTTACAGATGATATTGAGATATGCATACAGTTCGGGGAGGGGGGCTATCTTGATCGCGGCAGAAGCAGGCTCATCTCAAAGGAGGAGGCCCTTGCAATCCTTGATAAGGCAGAGGACCGCGGGCTTGTAATTCAGCCCGCAAATTCCCTGCAGCCCCTCTGTATATGCCTCTGCTGCGGATGCTGCTGCGGAGTACTTACAAGCGCGAAGAAGTTTGAAAAGCCCGTTGAACTTTTTGCCACAAACTACGAGATCAGGATTGATGCAGAGAGCTGTACAGGCTGCGGCCTCTGTGTGAAACGCTGCCCGATGGATGCTCTGACCCGGGAGGGTAAGAAGATTATTGTTAACATGGATCGCTGTATAGGGTGCGGGGTCTGTGCAGTGAAGTGCCCCACAAAAGCTGCAGTTCTGGTGCCGAAATCAAAAAAGAAGAGGCCTCCGATTAATACAGAACATCTGTATATGTCTATTCTTGCAAAAAAGGCCGGCAGGATGAAGATGATAATAAATCTGCTGAAGCTCGCGGCAGGGATGAGGCTTTAAATCCAGTAAATCAGTATAATGCTTTCATGTGAAATTATGCAGTTGTGGCAACGGTTTGACAGGGACCGGCTGTTTTTTCCTGCGCCGTTATTACCGGTATTGTACTCATCCTGATGCATTATTACTTATGTTTCCTGTTTTATCACACCTGATTACCGGAATATGAACTTTTTTTAAAAAAATATTAAACTTGTTGCATAAGCGTAAAGTGTTACCCGTGTGGGCTTTTTTGTGCGTCTTCATTTTGTGGCAAAAATTAACATTGGCTAATGTATAATTTAAGATTAATCGACATGCGTGTGTTTTATTCGGTGATTAATCGTATATGTTGTAAGTATTATTTGTTTTATCCTGAAAAAAACGTGGAAAAGTTGAATTTCAGTTATAGGGTCTTTAACTAAACATAATAAAGGGCTCTGTCCTCCTTTTAAACAAAAGACTTGACACTTCGGTCTTTTGGGAAAATGTATGTATTCAGCATAAATTTGCCGGTTTTAAAACGGTTCTACCGGTTCTTATTTATTTCAGCTATAGTACAGGAATTAAAGTAAACAGGTGATCTGACTTAACAGGTCAGTAAGGGATAAGGGGAGCCCTGTCCTGATCATACTATATGTTTACTAATTAATAAAAAAAAGGGGGCAAATATGCTTAATCCTATAGTTGACACAAGGGATGTAAAATTTGTCTTATTCGAACTCCTCGAAGCTGACAAACTGACACAATTTGATTGCTACCAGGATTTCGATCATGACACATTTGATGCAACAATCGATCTCGCAGAGCAGATCAGTGTTGATGTTCTATATCCTACAGCAGAAGACGCAGACAATAATCCTGCTAAATGGGATCCTCAGACAAAAGGTGTTACATTACCACCTTCTTACAAGGACGCATTAGACGCTTATTTCGAAGCTGGTTTCGGAAGCATTTATGACAATCCTGAAATCGAAGGTATGGGAATGCCGTATACTATTGCAATGGCTTCCATGGAATTCATAACAGCTGCCAACTATTCACTCTTCATGTATCCCGGTCTTTCTCACGGTGCAATGGAACTCGTAGAAGAATACGGCACAGAAGAACAGTGGAAACTTTATGGTGCCAAGATCCTTACAGGCGAGTGGGGCGGAACAATGTGTCTCACAGAGCCGGAAGCAGGTTCAGACGTTGGTGCTCTTAAAACAAAAGCTGTTAAGCAGGCTGACGGCACATACAAAATTTCAGGTCAGAAAATATTCATCTCCGGCGGAGAGAATGACTACTATGCCAACATGATTCACCCGGTTCTTGCCAGGATCGAAGGTGACCCCAAAGGTACAAAAGGTATATCTATCTTTATCGTTCCCAAATTCCTTGTTAATCCTGACGGATCAATGGGCGAGTTTAATGACGTAACATGTACAGGTATTGAGCATAAGATGGGTATTCACGGACAGGCTACATCACAGCTTGCTTTCGGTGACAATGGAAATTGTATCGGATACCTCCTTGGCGAAGAGCGTCAGGGTATGAAAATCATGTTTAAAATGATGAACATGGCGCGTATGGGTACTGCTCTTATGGGACAGGCAAACGCTTCTGCAGCTTACATGCATGCGATTACCTATACAAAAAACAGAATCCAGGGAGCTGATGTTACACAGATGCTCAATCCTGATGCTCCGGGCGTTAATATTGTTAACCACCCTGACGTAAAAAGGATGCTCCTGTGGATGAAATCTCACCTTGAAGGTCAGAGAGCACTTATCTCTTTCATGTACAGCCAGTTCGACATCATCAGGGGTTCTTCTAACGAGGATGATAAAAAAGAAGCAAATTCTCTTATAGAAATACTTACTCCTATATGTAAAGCAGGCTGCACAGATAAAGGTCTTGAAATTGCTTCTACAGCAATGCAGTGTTACGGCGGATACGGATACTGTCGCGATTATCCGATAGTACGTTACATGAGCGATGCGAAGATCCTTGCCATATGGGAAGGAACAAACGGTATCCAGTCTATGGACCTCATGATGAGAAAGATTCTTATGAACAAAGAGCAGAGAAACTACAATGCTCTCAGGAAGAGAATGGATGATACTGCTGCTAAAGCTAAAGGAATCGTTGATGACAAGTATATCGGTCTTTTTAATGATGCTCTGAAAGAACTCGACGAACTCATTGAATTCTTCAAAGGCCTCATGGCTGGCGGAAAATTCCTCAACATATTCGCGCACGCAACTCCTTTCCTTGATGCTATGTATCAGGTATGTATCGCGTGGATGCACATGTGGTCACTTACACTTGCACAGCCTAAAATGCAGGAACTTGTCGGCGACGCTAAAGGCGCAGACAGGGAAGCACTCCTTGCTGATAATGACGAAGCTGCATTCTATGCAGGTAAAGTTCTCTCTGCACAGTTCTATCTTGGGACAGAACTTCCCAAGTTCGGCGGAAGAGTTAAAGCTATTACATTTAACGAATCAGCAACAATTAAAGCTACACCTGCAGTATTTACAGGCGCACTTGCAGAGTAATAAACAGTTTAAATCTGAATATAATCAGGGCCGTCCTTATGGGCGGCCTTTTTTTATCCTATACCTGGTTAAATAAAAGAGGTTTTTTATTGAAAAAAATTACTTGAAATTCATATATTATAGAGCAAGGTTTACTTTAAATATGTTATTGAATGGAAACTTAATAAGAGGCGGGATATGAAGAATATAAGAATATTGCTGTTATTTGCTTTATTTTCGGTGTTTATCGTATTTTCATGCGGTAAAAAAGACTCTCCGCTTTCAGAAAGTGAGGGAGAGTTCGATTTCAAGATACAGTTTGTTCTCGGTGACGTTAAAATAGCAGCCGCATCGGGTGAGAAAGCTGCCGTTCAGGGTGATATAGTGGCTGTCAGCGATGTAATTACAACCGGTAAGAAGTCGGTTGCTGATCTTATTTATGGAAAATCGGGTGTTATAAGAATCAATGAAAACAGCAGGGTCACAGTCACGTCAATAGCAGCAAAGACAGGAAGTGATACTGTTATGGATATGAATAATGGAAAGGTTTTTCTTACATTGACGAAATTAAAAGGTACAGGCTTTAAAGTCAAGACCCCGACCGCTGTAGCTTCAGTGCGAGGCACAAGTTTTACAGTTACAAGCAATAAAAGGGGTGCTAAACTCGCTGTTGTAAAGGGGACGGTTGCAGTGAATCCTGTTAAAGAGGGGAAGATTATTGAAGAAAAGACCGTTTCTGTTGAGACCGGGAAAACCACTGATTATATAAATGAAACAGTTGTTGAACAGGTTATTACAGGCAAGATGGAGATCCCTGTCATGGACATGACACCTGCTGAAAAAATTGAGATACAGGCAGAAGTTAAGGAGATAAAGATTGAAGAGATCCCTGACCTCACCCTTGAAATTAAAGAGGAGATAATCAATGAAACAGTTGCTGAAGCTGTAGTTGAGGAGAAACAGGATGTAAAGGCTGATGACTCCGCAAAGAAAGCTGAAGAGGAGGCCCTTGCTAAAAAACTCGCTGAAGAGAAAAAACGTAAAGCGGCAGAGCTGAAAAAGCAGGAGGAGGAGCGGCTGAAAAAAGAAGAGGAGATGAGGAAACTTGCAGAAGAGGAGAAGAAGAAAAAAGAGGAGAAACTGAAGAAGGAGAGGGCTTCCAATATTCCTACAATGTAATTTTTTAAGTCAGATATCATATAAAATAAAAACCCGCGAATGACGCGGGTTTTTATTTTATTGAAACAGTAATTTATTCTACAGGTTAAATGAATATGTTGCTGCGGCGGTTACACCGTAGAACTGGTGGGTCATGTCTTCGTTGTCGTCGCTGTCCTCAAATATAGTTTTGAAATACTGGTATCTTCCGCCTATGCTTAATGTTACCGAAGCAGGGGCGATATAATATGCCAGGGAAAGGCTCGAGTTAAAGCCGTATTCATTATACTTCTGAGTGCTGTCTTCGGTTGAATCGTCAGAAGGTTCATGATTTCCCCAGAGGTATAGTCCGGATACGTTTCCCAGAAGATAGAAGTCCCATCCCATGGGGAAAACAGCGCTTATACCAGCCCCCGGGCCGAGACCTAAATGGCTGAAGCCGTTATCCTGGGTATAACCCATATATTTCCCGCCGAAAAAAAGTTTGAAGTAATTGTTCAGCCTGTAGTTAAGGGCCAGGTCACTGTCTATTCTTGTGATTTCCACGGAAGAGCCTTCACCTTCCTGCATATCGAACTTACCGTAAAGAAAAACAAATGTCAGGTTGTATTCATCATTAAATTTAACCGAAAGAGCCGGTCCGTAGAGAAGTGTGGGATCAATGTCCGGGGTATAGCTTGTGTTATCCTCCTCGAAATCCCACCATGAATACCAGGTGGTAGCTCCTGCTGAAATATCAACAGCGAAAGACGGCATTGCCGCTGCTAATAAAAGAAAAACTGAAAATGCTGAAATTATTCTTCTCTTCATCTGTGATACCCCCTGTTCGCCTCTGATGATTTTTTACAAACTGAATGAATATGTAGCAGCAGCAGTCACACCGTAAAACTGATGAGTCAGTTCGTCAATATCTTCATCTTCATACGTTGTCTTAAAATACTGGTATCTTCCGCCTATGCTTAATGTTACAGAAGCAGGGGCTATGTAATATGCCAGGGAAAGACTTGAGTTTAACCCGTATTCATTATACTTGTCAGTAACATCATTTTCATCATCGTCGGTATGCTCTTCCTCTCCCCAGAGATAGAGCGCGGATGCATTTCCGAGAAGATAAATATCGCCTCCCACAGGTACAACCGCGCTTATACCCGCTCCCGGACCGATGCCTAAATGGTCGAAGCCGTTGCCCTGGGTATATCCCATATATTTTCCGCCGACAAAGAGCTTGAAGTAATTGTTCAGCCTGTAGTTAAGGGCCAGGTCACTGTCCATTCTCGTGACATCTTCAGAGCCTCCCTCTTCTTTCATTTCAAATTTTCCGTATAAAAATACGAAGCTGAGGTTGAATGAATCGTTGAACTTTACTGAAAGCGCAGGGCCATAAAGGAGTGTGGGATCAATGTCTGTATCACTATCTGAATCTTCATTTTCCATGTCCCACCACGCATACCAGGTCGTAGCTCCTGCTGAAATATCGACTGCATATGATGGAGCAGCCGTTGAAATTACGGCAGCAATTAAAAATACTGAAAATATTAACTTCTTCATAAATGAACTCCTTTTATTTTTGTCTGTAATTGTTATAGGAATAATTTTAAAAATTTTGCATTTTTATCTTACAGATTAAAAGAGTATACAGCTGTTAAGGTAACTCCGTAAAACCTGCTTGTGTTGTCAGCAAGAGCCTCGTTTTCAGATGAGTCATAGTCAATATGTAACTGCTGATATCTTCCTCCCAGGCTTATAGTTGTTGAAGCGCCTGAAATATAATAGGCCAGAGAGAGGCTTGTGTTTACTCCATATTCCCTGGCACTTTCATCGTACTCTGTTTCATTATTACCTTCTTCGTTACCCCAGAGGTATATCCCTGAAATGTATCCCAGTATGAAGAAATCCCATCCAACCGGAAAAACCGCACTTATGCCTGTGCCGGGGCCTATAGCCTGATGTTTGCCGTCAGGATCCCACGTGAAGCCCGCATATTTACAGCCAAGGAAAAGTTTGAAATAATTGCTTATCCTGTAGTTAAATGTAAGGTCACTGTCGTAACGTTTAATAGACTCTGTTTCTTCGCCTGTATCCATGTCGAACTCACCGTAAAGAAACACAAATGAGAGGCTGAACCTGTCTGTCATTGACAGAGAAAGGGCCGGCCCGTAAAGAAATGTTGATGAATACTCAATGTCGTTTGACGCATCATCCTCATAGTCCCATGCTGTGTACCATGAGGTCGCGCCCGCACTGAGGTCTGCTGCATTAAGACGGCTTGGATTAAGTGCAATAATGCTGAAGCTTAAAATCAGTATCAATAAAACCGGCAGATTTCTGAACATATAATTCCTCTTTGTAATATATATAATTATGTCCCTATATAACTGTTTTAATGAAATATGTCAATAATGATTCACTTGAGCTGTTACATGTATACCTGTTAATTAATAGATTTTCCCTCGGGGTCAGAGCCCTGGATGCACAAGATGCTGAAAATACAGAGGTATTATACCTTTAGTTATGCAATACACGGAGAAGTCGTCTATATTTGACTATAAGCGGGCAAAGTTTAACAGTTGCTATCCGTCAGTGCAGGATGATGGTGTACTGTTGCGAAGTAAGTTCCGGTATCAGTTTTATCTGTTATAAACTGATACCGGAGTATAACTGAACACGTTTATATTACTTCTTGGTAAGCGCTGCTCCGCAGCCTTTACATGTTTTTGCATCCGGAGGATTCAGAACTCCGCAGTACTGGCATTTAACAGGCTGGGCCTGTTCAATTTTTTTCTGTTCTTCCGTTTTTTTTACTTCTTCAGCTTTCTGCGCGACTTTTTTCTCTTCTGCTTCACGTTCTTTTACTGTTGAAATCATTTTTTCAATGCCTGATTCCGCCAGTTCAAGGTCGGAAACTACAAGATTAGTTAGGGCTTCCGCGTCACTTCTGCTGTTGACCGGACGTTTTATTTTCATTTCACTGTCATAAATAGCCCGCTGTCCTTCAGAAATGGCGCTGTTGGCGCTCATCATTTCATTATAAGGCAGCTTCATCCCTCTTAAATCACTACTTTTGGTTCTTATACCCTGCTTCAGTGATTTTATCTCATCCAGGTTTCTTATAAACTGTGAGCGGAGCATTGAATTGGCATCAGCCATTCTTTTTATTTTTGATTTTTCGTCGGAGATTCCTTTCGCTTCATTCATGATCATTTCTGCTGATTTGATCTGTTCTTTAATTACAGCATCGAAGTTCGGATATTCATAGCAAAGCTGGTTTGCCATGCGGAGGTTTACCTCCCATGCTTTCTGTTCCGATTCAACTGTCTTTTTGCACGAGACAGCAAAGAGCATAACAGTTATCATGAGTAATGATATTTTTTTCATTATTATACCTCTGAAAATTATTTTTGATTAAACATTTTTTTTTATTATAACATAAAAATAATAATTGTGAAGTTTATTTTCCAGGTAACGAAAAAAATTTTAATATAAAATATCAGTAACAATTCCGGAATATTTATTTTAGTGTAAAAAATAAAATTATTTACCCCACCGACTTCGGCGGCAGGGGTAATAGAGCATTTTTTAACTTATATAAATTAAGCAGTAAATACTGATAAAATATCTGTATTTTTCGGAAATTTTTTCGAAGTATAATGATTCTTTAAGTTTAAATCAGGAAATACATGGTACAAAATTGTTCTTTTTTTTTAAAAGTGTCAATTATTACAAAAAATATGTTGTAATAATTGATAACGCATGAAAAGGTTTATAAAAAAGAGTAATTGTTTTAAATCATGATAGGATCCAAATGGTAAAGCTTCAATAGTGGAACGGTTATTCTGATGGCAAAGTTTTATCCATCATCTATCTCTCAAATAGACAATATTTCTGAATCTGAAAAAAATATTTTTGACAGACTTAAAATCCTGGATGACTCCTATCACATTTTTCATTCAGCAAGCTGGAATGGAAGATGTGATGGTGAATGTGATTTCATTATATTCAATGATGTTAAAGGTTTTATCGCGCTTGAAGTTAAGGATGGTAAAATCGATTTTGACGGTAAACGATGGTCGTCAATAGATCAACAGGGTAAACCCTTTTATATAAAGGACCCTGTTAAACAGGCTCAGGACACAATGAGAGCTATAAGGAGAGTTTACCAGGAAAAATATAATTCTTCCTTTGGTGGAATTCAGACCTGGGGTGTCTGTTTTTCTGAATGCAACCGGGGGAGCGGATTTAAAACACTCGATATTAATGATGCCAACATTCTTGATTTCTGTGAATCTGAAAATGTCAACCTCTGGGTCTCAAATCTTTTCAAATTCAACGAGGATAATTACGGTGTCAGGCAGTTATCAGATGAGGAGAGGACAAATTTCATCTCTCTTTTTGATAAAGAACTGCAAATCCCTCTTGCAGTTCGCAGGATAACACTTGAACAGCAGAGAAAACTGGCTTCAGCGGATCGTATGCAGGAATACCTGCTGGATCTATTCGAAGACAAAAGCAAGATAGCCCTGCACGGGGCCGCCGGTACCGGAAAAACCTGGATTGCGATGAAAAAGGCGATCAGACTTGCTTCAAAGGGGAACAGGGTACTTTTTACCTGTTACAGCAGGGGGTTAAGTGAATATTTAAAATCCAGACTCAGCGGTTACAGCAATATTCATGTGATGACCTTTCATTCCTTTTCCTATACTGTAATCAGGGAATATATAGCTGCAGAACTTAAAAGATTTTCCTGTGAGGAGGAGTTCTTCAACTGCATAACGGATCTGCTTAATGAAGGTGCTGATATCAAGATGCTCAGCGCGAAAAGAAAACACAGTGGTGGTAAAAACCTCGATCTCCGTATCCATGGAGCAATACTTTCACTGGCATCGCTGAATTATGGAGAAAACTACGATACCGTCCTTTCATGGTATGAGGACGGTATCCCCATCGATATTGTGGATATTTTAAGCCTTCTTATGCCTGACGGTACGGGGAGCGACAGTTTTTATAATGTAAGAATACCTCTCGCACTTTCCCAGGTTTTTGAAAATGAACATATCTGTCTGGAAAAATTCAGCTACGATGCTGTTATCGTTGATGAAGGGCAGGACTTTCATATAAACTGGTGCAACTCACTGAAAAATCTTTTTGAGAGATATAACAACAGGACTGTATATGTATTTTATGATGAAAACCAGACAATCTACAGAAGGGAAAGAGAACTTCCTATCAGGGAACTTATCTCCAGAACTGATCATAATAATTATATTTTTCACCTCCGCCATAATATCAGAAATATAGATGATATTCATGACTTTGCCATAGCGAAAACTGGACTTGCCGCGAAATCGCTGCCTCTTGAAATATCGGGGGTTTTACCTGTGGAATACGAATTCAGCAGAGAGAGGGAAGCTGCTGATTTTACAGGCAAGGTTTTAAATGAACTGATAAAGATTCATAGAATTGAACGTGAAAGTATCACCGTTCTGTCTAACAGGAGCATTGATAGCTCGATTTTTTCAGACCACAGAAAGGCGGGTGAATACACCCTTATAGTAGCGGATAATGAAAAGGCTGAGAACAGTATCCGGTTCAGGGCAATACATGAATTCAGGGGCCTTGAGTCAGATGTCGTGATACTTGTTCTTCATAAGAGGGAGCAGGAGTTTGAGGACAAAAAAAAGTACCTGTCAGAAGAACTTTTTTATGTCGGCTTTACAAGGGCCCGTCATCTTCTATATGTTATTACCGTAATATCTTGACAATCCAATATTTTCTGCAACACTGCAATCTGTCCGGAGTCAGAAATATAATAAAGGCCGGAGGTTTTGCCTGATGTTTGAAAAGTTTATCCCTGTATTTATTGCTCTTATTGCCCTTCAGTTTATTATCAGGTTTATGCAGAAGAGAAAAAACAAGGTGCAGGAATCTGAATGGAGAAAAATTGATTATAAGAAAAGAATAGATTCCCTGATGAAGGGGCGTGATCCTGACGCTGTTACGCAGGCGCCAAGGGGAATAACCCTGGTAGGTCTTGAGGACTACAGCGCTATTCCTGAGGATATGAGGGGTATAAGAAAAGATATAAATCATATAAGGGAGGCTGTATCTATCGGTCTCCGCGCCAAAATAGGGCGTGACGTCAGCGTCTCGCGCTTTGATAAACCGGAAGAGATGTTCGATGAGATTCTTGAAGTGATCAGAAAGCATGAACTTCCGCCTGAAGCCTGAGACATCTCTTTCCGTGATTCAACCGGCTGAAAAAGTTTTTTTAAAAGATTAGCTGTAATTATATAATTTTCAGGGAATGCTAAATGAGTATATTAAAATCAAACAGTAGTAAATCAGTTTTTCTGGTACTGTTTTTTCTGATATCAGCTCCTTTAACCGCAGCGGAGGGGGATTTCGGGGCGGGATTTATACTCGGTGATCCCACCGGTCTTGCGGCGAAATATTTTATAAGCGGGTCTGATGCGTTTGACTGCGGAATCGGGGCATCTTCACATAACGGGTTTTATTTTTACGGCGATTATCTCAGGCATATACCGGACCTGTTTACTCTTGATGAACTCGCGTTTTATATCGGGGCCGGGGCCGGGTTCCAGCATCATGACGATAATAATGATAAACACCATGACAGGGACGAATACAACAGCCTTGATATACGGGTTCCCGTGGGTCTTGAATATACTGTTGAAAAAGCGCCTCTGGGGTTCTTTATTGAAGTCGTTCCGGCCCTTCAGATTACTCCTGACATCGATTCAGACATACGGGGTGGCCTGGGAGTAAGGTATTATTTCTGACCTTGGATGAAGGGGTATTTTTTTTAAAAGCAGCCCTTCAGTAATGAATCACTTATTTTCCCTGCAGTTGAAAACCTCGCAGAGTTTCATCCCTTTATCATTAACTGCAGAAAGAACGTAGTCCCTGTTTATGCCGAAACTTTTATCATTGTAAAGCCTGTCACACCAGATAATCTCCACCTCACCGGTGTATTCAACTTTTCCATTCTCAGTTATAAACTCAACCTGCTTCACAGGCTTGCCATAAAAACCTTTAAAAGTATCTGAAACGATTCTTCCCCTGCGGAGATGGAGCCTGTTGGTGTCATCAAAATACCCTATGTTGTTAAAATGTCTTTTCTCAGCAGGCAGTGTCAATGCCATGCCGGAAGGATCATCAACTATGGTAAGATTGCCGTTATACTCCGTCATTATAAAAAAACCGTCAGGCAGCCTGAATATCTCCCGGAATGAATTGTAGTTACCGTAAACAATGGCTCCGATTTTATTATGAAGTTCAGGGAACTTATCAATGTTCTTTTCGTAGCATGAACAGATTAAATCGAACTCCTCCCCTGTGAAATGTGAAGGGAAGAGGTAATGATATTGAAAAAGCGATTTCGCCTTTCCCGGAGTGAAGTCCCGGATTTTAATCATTTCCCTGTATCTTTTTGCTTCAGGGAGTATGGAGATGTTGCCGGTTACAATACGGGGTCTGCCATCTTTATTATTTTTATAGGCCAGGTTATATACATTCTGATAAGATAGCTCAACAAATTCCTTCTCAACAGTGAGTATAAGTGATGATCCGTTCGGGCATGAGACTTCCCTGACTTTTTTTGCGGGAGAAGAGCATGTGATTATTTGTGTCAGCAGTATAAAAAGTGTAGTGATGTAATATATTCCTGATAAAACATTTTTGTTCAAACGATTACACTCCATGACTGTTGTTGCTCTAATGTTATATTTGCTGAAAGAAATGTCAATTTCATTAGTAATTATGTTAAATATGGGGAAAAGTTAAAAATAAGTATTGACAAACCTTTCCTATTTGGCAATTTAGCCAAATAGGAAAGGTTATTGTATGAATAGTGAAGAATTAAAACTCTACGAGGCAAGAGCTAATATAATAAAGGCCCTGGCTCATCCAAGCCGCCTCTTTATAGTTGATATGCTTAACAGGAAGCCGAGAACAGTGGGTGAACTTACAGTTATGGTTGGAGCCGATACTTCAACTGTATCAAAACACCTCAGTGTACTGAAAAATGCAGGGATAGTTGAAGATGAGAAAAAAGGGACAGCTGTTATCTACAGCCTTAAGTGCCCGTGTATACTCGATTTCATAGGGTGCATTGAGGATGTAATTGAAAGCAATACTAAAACACAGGTGGAAATTTTAAGCTGCTGCAGAACACGCAGAACAGTTTAACAGGATTATTTAGTCTCTATGGAGGTTTATAAATGTGCGGAAAGAGATTCTGCCACTGCTGGTGGAAAGGGTATTAATGAACTTTAATTATATCAGATTGAATAGTGGCCAGTTAAAATAATATAAATGTTAATCAGGAGTAAACTATGGAAATGGAATATATTCAAATAATTGCATTATTGGCAACAGGGGTTGCTGTGGGTTTTGCGTCAGGCCTGCTTGGTGTCGGCGGATGCTTTATTATGGTACCTGTGCAATACTGGGTGCTTACTTCAATGGGTGTTGACCCGACAATTGCTATACGTATGTCATTCGGCACAAATCTGCTGGTTGTGCTTCCTACAGCGATGAGCGGGGCCCGTACTCATAATAAAAAGGGAGCGGTCATCTGGAAAGCTGCAATAGCTTTTGGAATTTCGGGACTTGCCGGGGCCTTTGCAGGAGGTTTTCTGGCATCCCTCCTGCCCGGGGAAATTCTTAAAACAGGTTTCGGAATAGTTGTAATTCTCGGGGCAATAAGGATGCTTACTGCAAAACCTCCACAGATAACGGAGGAACCTTCAGACAACACAGTGGCATTTATTCTCTGGGGTATTCCGCTGGGTATTGTATCAGGTATTGTCGGGATAGGGGGAGGCGTAATCATGATACCGATTATGCTTTATGCGTTGAAGTTCAGAATGCACCAGGCAGTGGGGACATCAACAGCCCTGATGATTTTTACGGTAATGGGAGGAATTTTTTCTTATATAATAAACGGCTGGGGAGTCCAGGGGCTGCCTCCATATTCAACAGGTTATGTAAACTGGTTTCAGTGGATTCTTTTAGCAGGATGCAGTGTGCCAATGGCTGTTGTGGGCGCGAAAACTGCGCATCTCCTTCCGGCGAAACAGCTTAAATACATCTTTATAGCTGTTATGTTCTATATCGGCCTGAAGATGGCCGGTGTGTTTACCATGCTGCATCTACCGTTTTAAATATACAGATTGAAGAGTGGTATGTGTTTGTTTTATTATAAAACAGTAAAATGATTTAAATGGAGAAACCCGATGTTCTGGAAAGATGAATGGAAGCCGCTGCTGATAATTGGCGGATTTTTCCTTGCACTATATTACATGCCTGTTGGTTCAGACAGGTTCGATAACGCTGTTTTTGAAGCGTTATATCTGACTAAATGGTACGCACAGGAGCATGTGCTCCTCTGTCTTATACCGGCTTTCTTTATTGCCGGCGCCATCGGAGTTTTCATAAGGCAGGAGGCTGTGATGAAATATCTAGGCCCTGCGTCGAATAAACTTCTCGCCTACGGTGTGGGCTCTGTATCCGGTTCTGTACTTGCTGTGTGTTCATGCACAGTGCTCCCTCTCTTCTCGGGTATCTACCGTATGGGTGCGGGCTTAGGGCCTGCAATAGCCTTTCTCTATTCAGGTCCTGCTATAAACGTACTTGCCATAATCCTTACTGCAAGGGTTATTGGTGCTGACATCGGTATAGCCCGTGCAGTTGGAGCTGTTCTATTCAGTATTGTCATAGGCGCTATTATGCATTTTATATTCAGGAATGAGGAGAACGAGAAGATTAATGCAGCCATGTATATGCCTGAACCGGAGGTCGCACGCCCACTGTGGAAAGATATTATATATTTCGGTTCAATGGTGGCGATTCTTGTTTTTGCCAACTGGGGAAAGTCTGAGGACACTTCAGGTTTCTGGCATTTTATGTATGCATACAAGTGGTGGTTTACCACTGTCTCAGCAGTTGTTTTTTCAGCAGTAATTGTTCTCTGGTACGGGGTTAAACCGTGGAAAATGTCTCTGGCTGTAGTCCCGGCAGTGGTTCTTGGTTTTATCTTCCCCCATGAGCCCGTAGTTGCATTTGCCGCAGGAACAATAGGTCTTTCTGTCATTACAAGCACGGATAAGGGTGAGCCGGGTGAATGGTTTGCATCTACATGGGGTTTTGCCAAACAGATAACTCCTCTTCTTCTGGGTGGAGTTCTTGTGTCCGGTTTTCTTCTCGGCAGGCCGAATCACGAGGGGATTATACCTGCAGTGTGGGTCAGCAACCTTGTGGGAGGGAATTCACTGGGTGCGAATTTTTTCTCTTCAATAGTAGGAGCATTCATGTACTTCGCGACCCTTACCGAGGTTCCAATTGTGCAGGGGCTTCTCGAAAACGGAATGGGCAGGGGGCCGGCGCTGGCGCTTCTCCTTGCGGGGCCTGCGCTCTCTCTTCCCAATATGCTTGTTATAAACAGTTTTATCGGCCCTAAAAAGACCTTTGTATACTCTGTTCTTGTTGTGATTATGGCTACCTTCAGCGGCATGGTCTTCGGGATGTTTTTTTAAGGAGATGAGGGGGATGAAAGAATGGGGATGATGGAGATGTATAAATCTATATCATCGAAAGGGAAGTGGAGAATTGAAATTTTTCGGTAAGACAAAAATGGTATCCCTCTATGGGGCGGATCCGGCAGAGGAAATATGAAATAAATAGATTTGTTGCAAATCTAATCTTTATAAATGGGGTTTAAGGGGCGGAGCCCCTTAAAGAGCCCCCCGCAGGGGGCCCCTGCGAGTACTAGACTGAGTTTCGCAACAAAACTAATATTTAAATTTAAACAAAGAGGTTGACTATGCATAAAATTGAAATACTCGGAATGGGCTGCGCTAAATGCAATAAGCTCGAAGAACTTGCGAAGAAAGCAGCTGATGAACTCCAGCTCCAGTATGAAATTGAAAAAGTAAAGGACATGAACCGTATTATGAACTACGGGGTCATGGTAACTCCGGCCCTTGTGGTTGACGGAGATGTTAAGGTGGCGGGGAAACTCCCCTCCTATGATGATGTAAAAAAAATGATTGGAGGAAAATAAATGTCAACAAATGATTCAAAGACAGGTGAAAAGGTTATCTTTTCCTGTTCAGGCGCGGCTGACGTCGGGGAAATCGCTGACAGAACTGCCAGGGCCCTTAAACGGGACGGTTTTGCCCGGGCTGTATGTATTGCAGCTGTAGGCGCCGGTGTTCCGGGGCATATCGAGACAGCAAAGGGGGCGGATGTTAATATCGCTATCAATGGCTGTCCCAGGGGATGCGCTACTAAAATTCTCGAAAGCATAGGTGTGACGCCTGTATCATACGAGGTAACAGCAATGGGTTTCGCCAAAGGAAGTTCACCTGCAACACAGGAAGCTGTTGAAGCTGTGTATAAAACTGTTAAAGAGGGTGTAGCATCCGGTTCCGCGTCTTAAAAGGGAGATGTTTTTTTGCGGATTGAATTTCTTGCAGGCAGAGATTAAAGTATGAGAATAGTCATAATAGGAGCTGTGGCAGGGGGAACTTCCGCCGCTGCAAAGGCAAGGCGCAACAGTGAGGAGCATGAAATTGTAATCTACGACATAGATAGTGATATATCCTATTCCGGGTGCGGTATACCGTACTTTATCGGTGAGGATTATATCACCAGGGACGACCTTACACCCAGGGACCCTTCCTGGTTTAAAAAACGTTTTAACATAGACATATTTACCAGGCACTTTGTCACAGAGATATATCCTGCTGAAAAAAATATTGAGGTAAAGAACCTTGTAACAGGAGAATCGTTCAGGGACAGTTACGATAAACTTATTATCGCAACAGGTGCTGTGCCTGTTATTCCTGTTATTCCCGGTATAAACAATGAAAATGTGTTTCCTGTGAGAACTATCAGGAATGCCGGGAGTATAAAAAAGTTTGTCGAAGAGAAAAATCCGCGGAAAGCCCTGATTATCGGCGGGGGATTTATCGGTCTTGAAATGGCTGAGAACCTTTCACTTCAGGGGATGGATATTACACTTGTTGAATCAGCACCACATCTGATGCCTGCAATGGATGCAGATATGGCTGTATATATTGAAGAACATCTTGGTAAAAATGGTGTAACAATACTCACCGGGGATTCGGTAAAAGAGATTTTTGACGGAGGGGGAAAAGCTCTTACCGGGAAGGGCTCTGTTATTGAAACCGATATGATTATTGTTGCTGCCGGGGTCAGGCCGAATACCGGGCTCATTGAAGGGAAAGGGATCAGAACCGGCAGCAACGGAGGGATAATTGTCAATGACAGGATGGAGACAAGTCTTCCCGATATATTTGCCGTTGGCGACTGCTGCGAGGTGAAGTCCTTTGTTACCGGAGAATATATCTACAGGCCCCTTGGGTCAACGGCCAACAAGATGGGGCGTATTGCAGGGGACGTAATTACCGGGGGTGATCTGAAGTTCAGGGGAGTGCAGGGGACCGGAATTTTCAAAACATTCGGTCTTTCTGTGGCTCATACAGGCATCAGTGAAAAAGAGGCTTCAGGCCGGGGACTCGATATTCTTGTAAGCCATAATATTAAGGAGAACCGGAGTAAATACCTGAAAGAGAGCAGGGAGATTGTTATTAAATGTATTGCAGATAAAAAAAGTGAAAGGATTCTCGGTGTACAGATTATCGGTGAAGATGGAGTTGATAAACGTATTGATGTCTTTGTCACAGCGATGTCCTTCGGCGCGAAGGTGTCAGATCTGTTCCACCTGGATCTGGCGTATGCCCCTCCTTTTTCAACGACAAAAGATCCGGTTATCTACAGCGGAATGATCCTTCATAATGCAATGGAGAGGGGGAGAATGCTTGTCACCCCGTCAGAACTTATAGCTCAGCGTGAAAGTTTTACTGTTATCGATGTAAGGAGCAGAGACGATTATGAAAAGGGCCATATAGATGGTGCCATTAATATTCCCCATGAAGAACTGAAAGCAAAATCTGTGGAACTGGATAAAACAAAAAAATACGCAGTCCATTGCAATAAGGGTACAACGGGAAACGCGGCCCAGAACCTTCTGCTTAACCTTGGCTTCAGGGAGGTTTATAATATTTCAGGAGGCTACAATCAGTATAAAATGGAACTTAAGCTGAAATAGCTTCAGTATTTCATGAATAGCGAATTTTAACAGTTTATTTTTTTTTCGGCTTGTTATAAACTTTCATCCCCTGTTTAAGATTTTTTAATGAACCCTTTACAACCCTGCATTTTGCAAGTGTCATCATAGGGAAGGTTACCTCAATGTAGACCATCTTTTCCCCGGCATCAACAGCAAGAATTTTACCCATTGAAACCTTTTCATTGATGTTTTTGCCGGTCACTGTTATCTCTTTTCCGCTTATACCTGAAATCTGGCCAACCATTGAACCAAAAAGTTTAACCGCTTCTTTTTTCATATCGGGCAGAAATTTATTTCCGCACGCCCAGAATCGTACATCACAGTTGTAGCTGCAGTCGTAAACGAGCTGGGCCACATTTGTTTTAAGTTCATATGCCCTTCGGTGAATTGCCCACCAGTCAGAACTCCTTGATACATGTTCCATCCTTACCGATTTACAGTCCTGCTCGAGTTCACGTGTTACTGCCCAGCCGTTAACAAACTGGATATGTTTCAGCTCATCAGGAAGGGGAGGTACTTCCGGAGGTTGTGTTACCGTTATACATGAGTCTATGGTTAAAATAACTCCGATTATAAAAAACGATAACAGTAGAGCAGGTATTTTAAAATTATAGCATTTCATATGGTTGCCCATCCGTAATCTTTGAAAATTTATCCGGCAGAAGAGCCTGGATTAAAGTTTATCTGCACACCCAGAATCGGACTATAGAAGCATTTCTGACATCATCATAGTAGTAGAAGTGAACTGTGTCGGCTTTCATTTCAACAGCCTTTTTCCTTGCCTCATACTGTCCCGGGATATATTCAAGGGGTCCTATGGGTCTGCATTTTTCCGTAAGTCTTTTGATTTCAACACTCTCTTTTTCTCCAAATCCCTGGATCAGGACAATAGCTTTTTCAGCTTCAGTAAGTACAGGTGGCTGAACAGTTTTGCAGGCTATAAAAAAGATTGAAAGTATGGAAAAAATAATAAAGAGACTTATTTGTTTTTTTAAAATATTCATTTAGCGTCTCCCTTTACTTAATTTAACGATGTCGCCCATGAAGACTACATCAGAAGTCCCGGGCCAGACAGGAAGCCATGTAAGGGGAACGCATCCGTTTGTTCCTCCCTGATCAACCACATAGTGAAAATTTACGATGCCGTCAGAGTCTGCCGCTGTTATAGCATCATCTATCTGCCTGCTCAGATCGCCATCTCCTGTAAGCCTGACGGTTGTATAAAATGTGCCAAAATATTTTTTTCTGATGAATAGTCCTCGGCTGTAATCAAGGCCATTATTGATTGAAAGAGTTTTACCGTTTTTGTCGTAAAGGTATGGAGACATTGAAACAGGATGATTGAGTTCCTCAAGTTTAATTTTTCCCCTGGCACCGGCACAACCGGTAATTGAAAAAGAGAAGGAAAGTATCCCGGTGATAATTATAAATTTGATAGAATGTTTCATTTTAAGTACCTCATTTTCCTTTTGACGGTTTCGTAATAATCATACCTTCCACACCGCCAAAAGTTTTTTGAATAGCTCCTCCCGGAGCGTACATGAGATAGGCTCCGATATAGCATTGTTTAATCAGGATCAGTTCTTCATCTGTCGGATTCTGCATCAGTATATCCCTGCTTATGTTGTCAGAGTGAATACCGGAGCTGTAGGTGTTTGTGGTCTGATAGTTTCCCTGTTGCTGGGTCGTAACAGTTAAAACTCTTTCAACTTCTGTTTCAAACACCTTTACTCCATCCTGCTCTTTAATCGATGAGTAATTATCAAGTTTAGAACCGATTTTCCAGTATGGCCCTATAATAACAGGCTTATCTACATACTGAGATGTTATTAATTGAGGATAAGATGAGCAGCTGCATATAAAAAGAACAGAAGATGCAGTGATTATTACAGTTAACATTTTACTCCGTCGTTTCATAAAAACTCCTTATTAGAATAAAAATATTATTGTTTAATTTTCCAGAATGAAAAATTTTAAGATTATTCTGCCGATCAGAGACAGATTTTGTTATAACGTTAAAATTGGTTTTCTTGCCGGGTATGATGTTTATGTATATATTATTTATATAGACTATAAATAGTATATTGTTTATTAAAGGCAACTATATTATTGTTTTTTTTAATAAAAAGTTACTATATATGGTTTTACATGAAATTTTTTTTTATTTTAATATATAACACTGAATTGTGGCTATGTTAAGTCTCTGTTTATCAGAGTATTTTTATCCTGGTTATATCGCGGTGTTACGAAAGAATTTTTTTTGCACCTGTTTTATAAATTTTATCACTTTGTGGTAAACAATTTATAAAATGCTTGATTTTTGCCGAAAATTCTTTTATAGAGGTTTATGGATGGCAAAAAGGAAAACAGATTCCGCAGCAAAGCAATTTAAAAGGGAGTTGTCGATGATTGATGTTACAGTCGAGCAGCGTAAAGATCTTGCTATAATGCATCTTGACGGGAAACTGTATTTTGAAAACCTGAATAACCTGATCGAACTCTGGAGGCAGCTTGTTGAAAATGACCCCAGGGTTATTGCTATGAACTGCAAGGAGCTGGATGGTATAGATTCTACATCGATCGGCACACTTGTTCAGTTCTTTAATGAGGCGATGAAAAAGGAGATTGAACTTGTATTTTATGATCTCAATCCTTCCATAAAAAAACTTTTCAGAACAATTCATCTTGAACAGTTTTTTACTGTTACCACAGGGAAAAAGTTTGTATCAAAATATGGCACTTACATTTAACAGTTAATGATAATAAGCATTTAACCTGCTTAATCAGAATTTGAAATAATCTTCAATACTGTTCTTCGCAATATTTTTACCTATTAATACAATAAATGAACTGTCAGGTGCATGCTCGTCGTCGTGTACATATGTTTCATATCTCCCCGCGACATACTGAAAAACAGTAAACCTGTCATCATCTTCAAATCTGACAATACCCTTGATCCTGAATACATCAAAAGGGAGCTCATCAATTTTATTCAGGAATTTTTCCCTGTTGATAGTGTCACCCAGCTTAACTGTAATACCTGAAATACCTTCATCAGAATGATTTTTATTATTGTGAACAGCGTAAAGTCTTACGGGATTTTCATCAGCCGGTTTAAGTTCTTCATCATAAAGGAGGGCGGGATTAATGTCGCCGTATTCTGACGTATAAATTAAAGCGCGTTTATTCAGTTCTTTTAATACTTTTTTCCGTTCCTCAATTTCATCCTGCTTTAATGAATCTATTTTATTGAGTACCAGTATATCCGCGGCTTTAATCTGCTCCCTGGCAATATTGTATTCGTTAAGGGAATCAAGAATATTGTGAGCATCAATTATTGTGGTAACAGAGTCAAAGCGGACAATATCTCTCAGATCGTGAATTTCTGCTGTCAGGTTCATCGGGTTTGCCGCGCCGGTAGTTTCAAGTATTATGAAGTCAGGCATAAACTCTGAGATAATCGAATTTATCCCCCTCCTGAGGTTACCTGAAAGCGAGCAGCATACGCAGCCTTCATCCATCTCAACAACACGGCATTCATCAGATATAAGTTTACCGTCAAGCCCTGCTTCACCAAGTTCATTCTGAATAACCGCTCCGAAAAGATATTTCTGTGACTGAAATTCAAGAAAATTTTTAATGAAACTGGTCTTACCTGCGCCGAGAAAACCTGAAATTATATAGAGCGGAGGTTTTACGTCTATTCCCAGAAGGTTTCTGTTTATTGAGTTAGTGTTTATAATCTTTTCCGGGTTTGTAAAGGTGAAGGCGGAAAACTCGTCAGGCAGTTCGGAGTCTGCTGCAGTCCATCTGATTTCATTGATTTCACTGCCGGTTATTCCCGCAGCAAAAAAAATATCGGTTGTTTCTGAGCCGGCAGGTTCAAATAATGCGGTGAGTGAATTGTGCACCACTTCACCATTACTCCCCTCATGGCGGATCCCTTCTCCGGCAAGTATTTTTATTTCAGCACTATACTGCCTCAGCCTCACCGCGGGTGATCTTTCAAGATGGAAAGAGAGCGAAGATGAAAGCAGGTTGAATACTGCTGATGAAAGTTCATATGAGGGAATGGCCTGCTCCGGTTCGCCAGGTTCAATAAGATATTCAGGGCCGTCAGGCCCCTCAACTGTTACCCCGTTTTCAGATATTATTATATCTTCAGACATGGCTTCAATCCCCACAGAGATCGCGTGATCTGAAGGCCTGTATGAAATTATAAGTTTTCCCGTGTAGAAATAATTGAAAAACTCCGGATGTTCAGGGAAGGAGCGTATAAACTCCCTGTAATCATCCCGATAGGCATGGACAGCCCCGTTAATCGGGAATTTTTCAATTATATCCTCTTCCGGGTCAGGAAAATAAAAGAGGTTGAAGCTGCTTGAGAATGTCCCTTCTGATTCTCCGGCACCGGCGTAATCGAGGCCGAATACTCCGTCAAAATCCGCGCATCTGAAGGTCCAGCACTCCTCGTCACAGGGGATTCTGAAAATTCCCCTCCAGCCCAGGGTGTTTCTTACTCCAGGGAGGTAATTTGTAATTGTAATAATATTTTTAAGGAGCTCCTGAACATCCTCCGGTGATTCAGGAGCTATCCCTGCTGAAAAAATTCTTTTAACATTCATGCTTTCCTTCTTTATTGAAGTAAATTGATTGAAATCAGTATTCGACCTTACCGCTTTTCGGGCCATGCCATTCAAATGAGATAATCTTTCCATTTTCCCATCCGATTTCGAATATCCTGATTGTACCCACAGCTGTTTCAGACTTTTCACATTTTTCCACAACAGCTTCGGCGGTATAAACAATCACATTGCCTTTTTTTTCAGTTTTTGTAATGTTGGGTTTGCCAAGGTTGCAGGTCTGAATAGCTTCCGGCACAATTTCAGGTTTGGCTGAGTATTTGTTGACAACATCTGTCATTTTTTCAGGTGAACCGAAAGCACCCATGAATTCTTTCATTTCAGGTATAACACCCTTGGAACCGCAGCCTGAAAGAAACAGAAGAACAGTAAGAAAAGCTATATACTTTTTCATTTTAACCTCCATATGTATAACGGGGGTTGCCCCCCGTTATAAGATTATTTTAAGTTCCGAAAGTAATGATGTCCCCGTTTCCGAGATAGGCAGTGTCCTTGGATCTGAACCTGGCCGTACCCCTTACTACAGGATAACCGCTTTCGATGAATTTTTTAGCACAGAGAATACCGGTGCAGTGGTTGCATCCGATCTTTTCAAATCCGTATTTACCCAGAGAAATTACAAGGTCATCATACTTCGGATCCCAGTCCTCAAAGGGGGATATATGAAGTCCGCCGTAAATACCGTGAAGTTTATCCTTCTCGTACTTCATCTCCTTAAAAGCTGTATCCGCGAACTGGATAATACCCTGGTGACAGCAGCCGGTTACACTGACCATACCCTGATCTTTCACGTTAAAGTAGAGTGACTGCTCTCCAAAAACCCTGCATATAATAGGGATATTGAATACATAAGTGGCAAAACCGGGGATAATCTTGTTCAGCCCGTTTTTGGCCATGATAAATTTTCCCCTGTGGCCGGCATCCTTAATATACTGTTTACCTTCAGGATAAAAACCTTCAGGGTAATAGATTGTGATATCCGGCTTGTACTTCAGTGTTACAGGTACACCCCAGTAGTGGTCAAAATGCTCATGTGAAATAAAGAGAGCTTCAATCTCACCATTAGCGAGCATTTTGTCTATACCCTCCCGCTTAAAACACTCATCCATCCACTTGTAATTCCATCCTGAATCGAGCAGAAATTTTCTTTTTCTACCGTCCATCTGCTCAAGCTCAATAAGACAGGCAAATCCTCCCGCGTTGTCCACGCTTACGCAGTTTTTTTGGACGATTTCCCAGGCTTCTTCAAGCCTGTTGGGAAGAAGATGCTTGATTTTTGCGATACCCTCTTTGTATGATCCTTTACCAATGCCTTTATTATTTCCAAAGGGGGGCCAATTGTATTCATACTGGTTTACCAGCAGGCCCCCCGCTTTTTTTATATCACCCATAAGTGTTGCGTTATCAAACCAGCTTGTTTCACTTATGTTTGTAACCTTGATGCTTTTGCATACACCAAGATCCTCCAGTTTCCTGGTTTTTGCCTTAAAATGGCTTTTTCTGAAAGGGGAGTAGGAGTAAAGGCCCATTGCTGCGGCAGTACCTCCCGCGACGCCTATTGCCGCCCCTTTAAGAAAATCTTTTCTATTAATTTTATTATCAGACATTTAAGCCCTCCTTAACCTTTGGGAAGTACATCGATTATGTTATAGAATACAGGGAGAAGCTTTATTGTGATGAAATAAAGTACCAGCCCCAGAACAGCACCTGCTCCTATACCGAATCCCAGTGAGGGGTTCCATTTGATATCAGCAATCTGTTCCTCATGTGCTTTCTCTTCCGCAGCCATCTCTTCAGCTGTTTTCGGTACCATTTTCCAGCCGGGCCAGTTGTCCATAAACCAGTGGTGTACCAGCCAGATATTGATGAGCCAGATTGTAGGTATCATCGGGAACTGCTGAGGATGTGAAAAGCCTTTCTGTGTTCCGAGGAAAAGATGTCCGAACCTGTAGTACAGGACGTAAAGGATTATACCCGCAACTATAGATATACCTGTTCGTGCAAGTACATTAACCGGCATACTGTATTTTTTCGGCCAGTTGTCAGCGTAGAATCTCAGGAACAGGGCAGGCACAAGCAGGAATATCGCCATTTCACCAACGTGCAGCCATCTCCAGTCCGGAGCAGCGTCTCTTCTTGTTCCCCTGATTGCTTCGCCGTATGTGAGTTCCTGTACGAAGTAGAAGAAGAAATGCATAGCAAATGCAATTGCTATAATCCCGAAAAACGCGGAGGTTCTTCTTAAAATAGGGTTCTTGATCATGTTAAAGGGGAACCTCTCCCAGATCGTTTCAAGAAGCCATACTGTTACTGTACAGCACATAATCCATGAAACGTGGAAGTTACCTGAAACAGTATTGGCAAACTGTTCCCAGTATGGAGGCGCTATTGATGTAAAATACTGCCAGGGGTAGTAGAGTATACCCATGTGTGAGTGCATGGTTATGAAATAAACTATTGTGCTTATAAAGAAAGTAACCACCCACATACTGAAACCTTTTGCCGGCTGAGGCAATTTTTTCCATGGTGCCTCTTCGCACGCAACAACCCATGCCGGGCTAAGCCATGAGGCTATAGCGGCAAACATGAGGCACGCCAGAGCTGAATACTCAATGGCAAAAAATTCTGTTACTCCGGGCAGTTTGGTCAGCCTGTCGGGATTAAAGTAAGCGAGGCCATAGTTACCCAGAATACCTTCGAAGAATATCTTGATCAGGACAATCAGGACAACTGCTGAAATAGCGGTGAGGACCACTCCTTTAACAACAGGGTGTGTTTTGAAAACCCACTCCCTTTTAAAGGGCCAGAAGTTGAAGAGGTAGACCATCCAGATCAGTACAATGAGCCACCACCTTGTGTACATGTATCCTACATAAGGGGTGTACATCCTTAACCATCCGCGGGGATCCTGAAATATCCACCATGTGATGTAGAATAGGGCAAGGGTGAACAGAAGGCTCACAATGGCGGGGATTGGCCCGTTCCATCGTTTAACCAGCTTCCGTTCCTCCAGATAATTTTTACCATAATCTTCCATGGTAATCTCCTTTGAACTTTTATTTATCCGTCAACAGAATTACCGGTTAAGTCTGTTCCGGTTTCTGATGGGGCTTGCTCCTTTTGTGTTTTTATTATTTCAGCCATTACCAGCTGTTTTAATTTTCCGGGGTGGATGGAGGAGGGGTCTATCCCTAATTTCATGGCTTCGTAGTAAAGCATTTCTCCGGTAAGTTCCGGAATATCAGCGACAGGTACCTCTTCCTGCAGATCCATCGGTAAAACTGAATCAATAACTTTTACGATATTGTTTTTATTAAAAATGGAGATTAGAAGATTTTTGCGGTTAATCATTGACGGCCTCCGCATTGGAGGTCGTTTCACCCTGAGTCTCAGGTAGAGCTCTAAGGTAGTTGAAGATTTTTGTAATCTGGTTTCTTACTTCATTTTTTGCGGCGCCCGCATCCCTGTTTTTGATACAGTTCAGAATTTTGACGTAAGTACCGAACATCTCATTCAGCTCTTCGTCTGACATGTTTTTTACAATCTGCCAGAGCATGATATTGTTTTTTTCAAGCTGCCTGATCATGAGGGGAAACATGCTGTTTTTAGTACATATCGCCAGGGTCATTCTGAAACAGTTATCATCATTGCTGATTCTTTTTATATCACGTGCAAGCATGCTTCTGCTCAGTTTTACAACCTGATTTTTGAGCTGGGCAACCTCTCTGTCGTTAATCCGCTCAGATGCAAGCTGCATAATGTCAGGGTCTATTGCGAGCCGGGCCTCAAGATGCTGAAAGGCCAGGGCTTTTGAGTCTGTTTCAGGTTTTGCAAGTATTTCTATTTCAGAAGTTTTAACATAACAGCCGCTTCCCGGTTTTATTTCAAGAACACTCTGGGCTTCAAGTTTTCTCAATGCCTCTCTTATCGAATTGCGGCTTGCATTCATTATTTCGGAAAGTTTTCTTTCAGACGGGATAGCATCTCCCTGCCGGACATTGTTCTCCAGAATATATCGGATTATTTCCTGGGATAAGCTTTTTTTTTCTTTAACAATCATTAAACCTGTCCAACCAGTTAAGTGAATTTCTTGTTTTTATTATATTGAAACAATAAAAGTCAATGAAAAAATAGAAAAACAGGGTTAATTTTAAATAATTGGTACTACCAAAACTTCAAAATTAAGATTATGCACTATATAGATATAAATTTTAAGGGATGAAAAAAAGTTTTTATGTACGTTTTTGTTGTTTTTTTGGGAAAATTAAATATAGAGCTAATAAAACGGAAGCAAGATGTGTAATCTGTGCTTCCATTTTAAATAGAATACGAGGTGATTGAATTTTAAAAATTTCAGACATTAAAAAAATCGATAGTTCTTTTCAGTGTATCTGACATATGGGCTATATTTCGTGAATTGCCTGCCATTTCGTCAGCATCCTCAACTCCTTTCTGTGTCAGGGCACTTATGTTTGAGATAGAAGAAGATATCTCCTGTATGGCTATTTTATGTTCCTCAATCGCAAGTTTAACTGTTTCTGAACTGTCTCTGACTTTTATGACTTCAGAGGACACTTCAGAATTTGATTCAATCTGTTGCTGCATAAATGTATATATGCGGTTTATAACATCAGTAATAGAACCGATAAATCCTATTATTTTTGTTATAGTTGAAATAGAATCTTCAACAATAGTGAGTCCTTTTTTTATTTCATTATCATTCTGTGCGATAAATGTTTCAATATTTTTTATGCTTGAAGCTGTTTCGTCTGCCAGTTTGGAAATCTCGTCTGCTACAACAGCGAACCCGCGGCCTGCTTCTCCTGCTCTGGCAGCTTCAATAGCCGCATTCAGAGACAGCAGGTTAATCTGTTCTGAAATTCCGCCAATAATATTAACGATATTTGTCATGGCTCCGGAGCTTTCGGTAATTTTCTGCATGCTGAGATTAATATTGTTAAGGGATTCATTTCCGAGTTTAGCTTCAGCCTCAATTTCAGTAGTCAGGTTTAAAGAGTCTCTTGTTGTTTCACCCATCCGGTTTGTATTTTTAGTTAAATCATCTATTTTTCCTATGAGGGTGTTCATGCTGTCAAACTGCTCTACGGTATTGTGAAAAATGCTATCCATGCCAGCGGAGATTTCTTCAACTGATGCAGTTATCTCTTCGGCGGAAGCTGCCTGATCCTGTGAATTCCGGGCAAAGGATTCAGAAGAAGCAGACATCTCCTCCGATGAGGAGGCAAGGTTAACAGTGGTATTCTGGATTTCACCAACAATCTCTCTTAATTTTTTTACCATATTGGACATGGCGTCAAGCATCTGCCCTGTTTCATCATTATTTGATATTGATATTTCTATATTCAGGTTTCCGTTAGACATGGTATTGGCCACGTTAAGGACTTCAATCAGGGGCTGAATCATGATTTTTTTTGTCAGAAAGAAGATGAAAGCTATGAGTGTTGCGCTAATTACAAGAATAAAGATTAAAGTTGAGTAAAGAAAACCCATGGCCTGTTCAGCTATCTCATTTTTATTCTGTGTAAAAAGTATATACCAGTCGTATTGAATGTTCATGTTGGTTGAATCAAATTTTGAAAAAACAAATTTTTTCTTTACGCCGTCAAAATAATCAGTAAAATAATTTTCTCCTTTAAGTATTCTGTTGAGGGTAGGCCTGATTACGTCAGTGAATTTAGGATTGAGTATAAGTTCTTTGTTCTGATGTGAAATAATCATACAGTTTGAGTCAACCATTGTCATTCGTCCGGTTCTGCCCAGCGTGTTATTTTCAAC
Source organism: Spirochaetota bacterium (assembly GCA_036745755.1). GTDB lineage: Bacteria > Spirochaetota > UBA4802 > UBA4802 > UBA5550 > UBA5550. The sequence continues at coordinate 28,585 of DAIOFM010000041.1, forward strand.
AAAACGTTTCGTGAAATAATCCATCTGGGGGGCAATAATAGCTGAACCAACGATTTTGCCGTTGTCTTTTACCGGGGCGGCAATGACGAAAATGGGATTTCCCCTGAGAATGCTGGGATAAACGTTGCTTATAAAATAAGGTTTCCCTTCAAAGGTCTGTTTTATATATTCAAACTTCATTCCCGCTTTACCAATAGTATTTCCTCCAACAGTGTCACTGAAAAATTGTCCGTTTTTAACTTCCCTGTTTTTTCCTTTAACATTAACAGTTATTATGCGGTTTTCAGGGAGCTTTGCTGCAAGTGGCAGATTTTCATAATAAGGGTATCTTTTCTGCATCGCTTCAAGATAGTTATCAGCTTCGGCTACCAGAGCTGTATTTGCGGGGTTGGCACATGCCCTGATTACTCTTGAATCTGCTGCAATAGTCTGTGCAATAAGTATCTGATCTTCGATCCATTTTTTTAATGCTTCATTTGTCTGACGGGTAATGATTTCAGCTGTTTTGTTAAATGTTATCTCACTGTTGTTTTTGACAATAATATATGAAATCAATCCGAATAGTATAAGCGATATGGTTGTTACAGGGATTATTCGACTAAGATACTTTGTGGAAATTTTTACGTATTTTTTTTCTGACATAGGGCACCCTGATTTTATTATTTTCGCATTTAATTAAAGTAACTATCCGGTTTTTAATTATATTATGCCGGCTTATTTACAGGGGCATAACTTTTTATTAAAGACGATATTCTTTTTAATAATATTAATAACAATTTGGCGGACGGTGGTC
>DAIOFM010000042.1:0-29100 GCA_036745755.1 Spirochaetota bacterium
GCATTTTACGTGGCATCATGCATAATACTTGCCAACAAGGTGGGAGCGGTTTCAATGATCGCCCTTATACTTGCGGGGCAGATGGTCACATCCATAATCCTTGATCATTTCGGGATTCTGGGATACCAGGTCCAGCCTGTAAGCGTTATGAAGATAGTGGGGATACTTCTCATAATCGCGGGTGTAATTTTTATAAGAATAGGTTGATTTAAAGATGAGATACGAAGGAAACATTTTCAGACCGTTCAGCGAGGCTGACAGCTACCTGCTGCAGTGCACAATAGGGTGTTCGCACAACAAGTGCACCTTCTGCGGCATGTACAAGGACAAGAAATACAGGATACGCCCCCTCTCGGAGATCAAAGAGGACATAGCAATGGCAAAAAAAGCCATGGGGGACGCGGAGAAGGTCTTCCTGTGCGACGGCGATGCTATAGACATTGAAACGGATATACTCCTTGAAATTCTTGATGAACTTAAAAAAGCTTTCCCATCCCTGCGTCACGTGGGTACATATGTCGGCCCCTCCAGCATTCTCCGTAAATCCATGGATGAGCTTAAAACCCTTGCTGAAGCGGGCCTCCGTAAAGGGTACCTTGGAGTTGAAACAGGTGACGACAGGCTTCTCCATGAGATCAACAAGGGTGTGGGATACGGGGACATGCTCCGGGCAGGTGTAAACCTTAATGAAGCGGGATGGAACCTGTCATCAATGGTGCTCCTTGGCCTGGCAGGCAAAGGCCCCCGTTCAGAGGAACACGCCCTTGCAACAGCAAAGATTACAAACGAGATGAAGCCAAAATACCTTGCAGCGCTTACAGTAACCCCTGTACCGGGGACTGTTTTCTACAACCAGGTAAAGAGGGGTGAAATTGAAATACTCTCCCCCCTTGAGACACTTAAGGAGATGAAAATTATTTTTGAAAACATCACCATTGATAACCTTAAATTCGTGGGGGTACACGCATCCAACTATCTCCCTATAAACGGAACCCTGCAGAAGGACAAGGAGAAGATGCTGAACCTCATTAACGGGATACTCGATTCTGAGGACAGGGAGAAGATGCTGAAGCCTGAAAGTATGAGGGGGCTTTAATATAACTGCCTGAAATACTTCATGTTTTCCTCATCAGAAAATTCAGGGGCTGTTTTAAGTTTTTGTAACTGACAGATCATCCGGGCAAATTATATGCCCGGATTTTTCTGCCCCGTGAATGCATCAGGCAGACCTGGCAGACTCAGAGGAGACTCCCGTCTCTTCGCCTAAAGGTCTGTTAAGCCTGCAGTCAAGTGATGCGCATGCTTCATTAACCTTTACTGATTCCAGTACAGGCTTAATTAAATAACCTATCAGTATGTCCACAACAACACCGATAACAAACAGGGCTGAAACAACAAGTAAGCAGTGAAGCACGAACAGTGATGAATCGTAGTATAATTCCCTTTTTACAAAATACCCCCAGATCCAGTCCCTCAGTATAAAATTGTCATGGAACAGGTATATACCGAAAGCAGAACCTGCAATATAGTTTATGAACCGGTTTGTATTGACAGAGAGTTTAAGGAACAGGAGGAAAAAGCTCACACCTATTACAACGGCAAAGATATTATTCATATCAAGTACTGTATTATTAAAAATCTCAATATTCAGATAATGCCCCATTGGATATGTGGAATATGAAATCGCCCAGAAACCGGTAATAATCATAAGAAGTTTCGATTTGCTTATATTTTCTTCCAGCCTGAATTTTTTTATAAAACCCGCTATTGCATATATAACAACAAAAGTCAGTATACCGTTCCTCTCATTGGCCATAGAAAAAGGCCTCCACGTGGGGATAACAAATACCAGTATTACCGACATGAGGAGAAAAATCGTATACTCCCCTTTATTCATTGCATTAATAAGTTTATCCATGAAAGGAGCCAGAAGGCACATGCCGAGATAGGGGCCGACAAACCAGTACGCATCATATCCGTAAAAGTAAGGGATAATTGATTTTATAACCATACCTGAATTCAGCTGTATATGCAGTACTGTTCCTCCAACCAGGAGGCAGACAAGGGAAAAAGCTGTTACCTGAACAAGCAATGAGAGTATTCTGCTGGATTTATACTTCCCGTTTCCCGCCATGAAGTAACCGCTTATGAGTACAAAAGTTACAAGAGCCGGGTAACCGGTGCACCTGAATATATGGCCGATATTATTATTTAAATTAAAAACATGATAAGACTCAACAATCCCCTGTCTTGATACATAGTGGTTCAATACGATTATTGCCATACATATAATCCGTAAAAGCTCGATATTCGATTTACGCGCTTTCATATCCCCCCTCTTCCCCTTCTGATGTTTTTTTTATTTCCTACAGGTTATGGCTCTTCATAACCTCTTCAGGTGAAATTCCCGGTTTTCTTCCGTAAAATTCAAGGGCCCTGCCGCACCTGTTTGTAATTATCCAGTCTGTGCCGAAAAAGGTAAGCATCCTGAAATGTATATCCCTGTCAATGGTATAGGTAATTACAAGAAGTCCTCTGTCATGGGCGCTCCCTGTGTACCAGGGCCAGCCGAGATATCCGGACGGCCCTATTTCCGAACCTGCTGTTACCGCGTCATCAAGCAATCCTTCCCATCCCCTTTCGTCCCATTCAGTGTCCTCTTTCCCCTCCTCATCAACGAGAAAATTACGGTGTATTGAGGGCGCAAGTTCTTTACATCTTGCAAGGGATTTCCGGTCAAAGGTCTGGATCATGTCAGGCCTGACCGACCCGTTATCAATACGCCCCCGCTCCGCAAGGAGATCAATGACCTCTTTCTCAATGCCGGGGTAGAGTTCCGGGTGTTTTAATTCAATCATCAGTCCCGGTTTTTTTCCGCACCTTTCAGCAATATCGACATATTCCCTGAAGGTGCATATCCTGGTACTTCTGAAAGATTCACGGGCCCGCTCCGGGTTTTTCATGTTAAACCATGTGCCCGCGTCAAGCCTCATCAGCTCGCTGTATGTAAAAGAACCGACAGGGGCCTTCTCCCTGCCGGGAAATATTTCAGACACATCGGTTGTGCGTTCAGGAGTTTTATCGTGAAATATGATGAGCCTGCCGTCCTTAGTCCTCTGAACGTCACATTCAAGGTAATCCGCGCCGAGTTCACCTGCTATAATAAAGGCGGGGGCCGTATTCTCCGGAGCGTAATATGAAGCTCCCCTGTGGGCCACAACCATATGATAAGGCAGCCCCTTTCTGAAGGAAATATCCCTCCCTGCTGATGAGGGGCTTATGATGTATAACACAGCAGCTGCTGTTAAAACAATTCCGCACAGTGCGGAAAAAATTATAATTGCTGTTTTAAAAATTCTGTTCATGCCACCCCCGGCTTAAGTTCTTCACCTGTCCAGGAGCCCTGTATAGTAGGGGACCTTTTTTATCCTGATAGTCTTCCCGCTGTTTCTGACCTCTATCTCATCCATGCCGAGATGAAACTCCTCATCAATGGGGCCGAACCTGCAGTAAGTATATTCACCTGTTTCAGGAAACTTCTCCCTGAATGCCTTTTCAAAAAATTTCAGTTCATTCATCTTTATAGTAAACTGCCTCGGTGAACATGCCATAACAGCAAGTTCAACTGCAGGTGACTTTTTGCCGTTCCTGGTTTCAAGAATTATTGCCACGTTCCCGTTGTTTTTTGAAGCTATAGCTTTATACTCTTTTATACCTTCAGCTCTGAAAAAACCCATTATCTGCACCTCTGAAAATTCTCTTTGCATGCATAATCATACCGTCCCTGTTTTTTACAAGGAAAATTTCCATTAATCATAACCGGGAAGAAAATAAATTTTTTCATATTCCCCGGAAACATTCGTCCCTGTAATATGAACCGGATGAATAAAAGCCAGGCAGCCGCTTCACGGGGTGGCGGAGGGGTAACTCTTGTTGTGGCAGGAGCGGGAACAGGTAAAACCACAACCATGATAGGGAAAATAATAAACTGCATAAACTGCGGCATCGTCTCCCCGGAAAAAACCGCTGTAATGACATTCAGCCGCAAAGCTGCAGAGGAACTGGGCGAACGCCTTGCTAAAAACGGCACGTCAGCGAAGGGGATCGGTTTCACCGGTACTTTTCACTCCTTCAGCCTGAAACTACTCAGGGAATACTCCCCGGCATATCTTTTAATGACAGGGAGAAACTCTTTCCCCTCCCTGCTCATTGACGGGGAAAAGGAGGAGGCGATGAAGGCCATTGTGATGAGAGATCCGGAAAGGTTCCTCGGCATGCCGCTTAACGCTGTATTAAACATAGCGGAAAACATAGACAGGCTCACGCCGTACATGGCCGGGAAACTCAAAGGCTCCCCGATATATAACGAGCTGCTGAGTGTTAACCGGGAATACGCGGAATACAAGTTGAACAAAAATTTCATCGACTACGAAGACATGGTAAATGACGCATCACTCCTCCTTGAAAAAAAAGCTGATGTGAGGAACAGCGTGCTTGAAAGGTTCACCTACATCTTTGTTGACGAGTTCCAGGACACATCTGCAAACAACCTCAGGCTTTTAAATGCAATAGTCCCTGACAGGGGGAGGAACCTTTTCATGGTGGGAGACGACTTTCAGTCGATCTATAAATTCAGGCGGGCCGAGGTCAGTTACCTTATTAATATAAAGGAATACTTCCCTGAAACTTCGATTCACAGGCTAACAGTGAACTACAGGTCTCGCAAGGAAATTGTAAGCTTAAGCAACAGGTTTATTAAACTGAACAGATTCAGGACAAAGAAGGTCATAAGGTCCGCCAGGGGTAAAGGGGGGAAAATTTTTTTCCACAGCACGGAGGATGCGGCAGGGGAAATTAAAATCATCAGTTCAATTGTTGAGGGTAACAGTGAAAATATGGAAACCGCCATTCTCTTCAGGAACAATTACCAGGGAGCGCTCATCAGCAAAAGGCTGCATCCGGAATTTAAAGCCCGCACCGGCATGATGACCATGCACGGTTCCAAGGGCCTTGAATTCGATGTGGTAATTATCGCGGGTGTGTCCGACAGCATAATCCCGGACAGGGGCTCAGATATTGAGGAGGAGAGGAGACTCTTTTACGTGGCAATGACAAGGGCGAAGGAGGAGCTCCATCTGATCTATTATAAAAACAGGAAAGGTATACTGCCGCGGTTTATACGTGAACTGGGGTTCAGGGATGAATAGATTACCTTACTGCCTGAAGTTCAGGCAGTCCTGTCTATTACAGTACCCTTCCCCTCCTCAACAGGCCTCTCACGTGAAGTGTAGGTCTCATTCCTCTGTTCAGGTGCCTGCTCCGCCTGCCGGGTATACTCGGGTGAGAACTGGCGTACCACGGTATCGCTTCCAGAAATATTCTGAACATCCATAATAAATCCCTCCCTCTGAGATATATTAATTATATCAACAGTGCAGTCTTAAGTCAAACCAGAATTTTAATGAGGAAGGAGAACGCCCCTGTAATTACTGCGGCAAAGATCACGCCTGAGGCTATTACTTCAGGGTCTGACATCGACGCACCGGGATTTCTCTTCTTCAGGTAAACAAGGAGTGCCCTTGAAAATAAATAGTAGGCTGCGAAAAAAACAGCAATCCTTATAAGGCGGAGAGTTATTACAGTCATAGCCTTTTAATGAGAAACTCAATTTCAGGTGTCATTTTATTGTTCCTGCGCAAAGATCTCTCTATCTCCTTTTTCAGGGCCTTAATCTGGATAGCAAAGACCGTACTGTCCTCCCTGACAGTATAATCAATATAGTCACATATATCTTTTATACGATTTCTGTCGATGAGCATATTCTTGAGCGCCGTTCAGTGGTATACATACAATAACAGAGCATTAATCAAGAGTCAACAATTAAAACTTGATTTTTATACATCCCTCTGTTTTTTTGAAAAATACAACTGACAGGGATATAATTATCCTTTAATAAAAAATATATACACAGCGGAGTTTGTTATGTCACAACTACTTGAAATGCTGGGGAGCAGATACCCGATAATCCAGGGCCCCATCGGCGCTATCAACAGCCCCGAACTTGTCGCTGCCATCAGTGAAGCGGGAGGGTACGGTATGCTCGCCCTGGGATTCATGACCGATATTGAAGATGTTAAAAAACTCGTTTCCGAAGTAAAGAAGAGGACAGATAAACCTTTCGGGGCCAACATCATGATCATCAACCCTCTTAATGAAAAAATAATCCCCATACTCGCAGAAGCCGGAGTAAAGACAGTTACGACATCAGTGGGCTTTCCCGGGAAGATATACCCACTCCTGCATCAACATGGGATGAAAGGTCTTCATGTACTTCTCTCACTGAGGCACGCCATAAGCGCGGAGGAGGCAGGAGCGGACGGAATTGTTGCCGCGGGATCAGAAGCAGGGGGCCTTCGTTCAACAGGGCCCGAATCATCAACAATGGTGCTGGTTCCCCTTATCACTGACCATGTAAAAATACCTGTTGTAGCAGCAGGAGGGATTGCCGACTCAAGGGGATACAAAGCTGCCATGGCTCTTGGCGCGCAGGGTGTACAGATCGGTACAAGGTTCATGGCAGCAACCGAAAGCCCGATCCATGATAAATGGAAGGAGCAGATTGTCAAATGCGATGACGGCGGGACCGAGCTCCTCCCTGTTGACAACATGATGATGAGATCAATTATGACTCCGGAACTGAGGGCCAGGATAAGCGCTCCCGGCTTTGACATGAAGAAAGAGTTCAGGCTCGCGAACGCGTCAAAGGCATGGAACTCGGCAGAATTCGATCTTGTTCCTGCCGGAGCCGGTGTGGTCAGCGCACTTATCAGGGACGTAAAGAGCGTGAAAGAGATAATTGATGAAATGGTGAAATAGATTAATGCCCGGATATAAACAGGTTAAATCTGATCTTAAAAAAATTTCCCATCCGGAAAAAACTGCTCACCTTTCCCGTTTTTTCAAAACCGGTAAAGGTGAGTACGGAGAAGGGGACATTTTCTGGGGGATAACCGTACCTGCCCAGAGGGCTGTAGCAAAGAATCATTCTGACGCCACACTTGATGATATAGCTGCACTCCTTGCGGAGCCTGTACATGAGTGCAGGCTCACGGCCCTTCTCATACTGGTCCAGCAGTACTCCGGGGGCGATGATAAAAAGCGTAAAGATATCGCTGATTTCTACCTTGCGAATACTGACAGAATAAACAACTGGGACCTTGTGGACCTTTCGGCCCACAAAATACTGGGACACTACCTCTATGATAAAAAAAGGGAAACCCTGTACAGGCTTGCTGAAAGCAGTTCCCTGTGGGAACAGAGGATAGCTGTTGTTTCAACATATCATTTTATTAAAAACAACGATTTCAGGGATACTGTTTCTTTATGTGAAAAACTGATTAATCATAAACACGACCTGATACACAAGGCAACAGGCTGGATGCTGCGGGAGGCGGGGAAGAGGGACATTTCCGTTCTCCTTGAATTCCTGGACAAACACCATAAATCTATGCCGCGGACAATGCTCAGGTATTCCATTGAAAAACTTGATCCCGGGCAGAGAAAAAAATATATGGCACGCTAATTCAATATTTAGTATTTTTATAATTGATAGCAGATTAATCCGACAGTTTATCTGCTATCAATTATGCTATTGCATTTAATAAATTATTTAAATCTTGTCATTGCGAAAGACCGCCAGGGAATGAAGCAATCTGTTTATGAAGCAAATAGTAACTTTTTCAATAATGCAGTTATGACCTGAGCAGATTGCCACGTCGCTATAGCTCCTCGCAATGACAAAAAATACTATAATTCCGACAAATAAAACATGGAGAGAAACATGAAAAAAACTGCTGCTGTCATAATATTGCTTTTAACGGTCACTACCCTGTATGCAGGGTGGAAATATTCGGATTACACTTCAACAGACTATAAAAATTTCAGAAACAATCCGATTTTTCAACAGAAGATTGATCCTGAAAAAATTGACTACCCTCTTGCCAATGCGGCGATATTTTTCATGACAAATGAAATAAGGGTCAAAAACGGGCTGAAGCCCCTTGATTACTCTGAAGAACTTGAAATTGCCGCATGGCACCATTCAAAACTGATGGCTGAAAAAAAGTTTTTCTCTCATACCAACAGTCTTGACAGCACAAGGCGTACTCCCACCGCAAGAGGGAAACTCGCGGGCATAACAAACCCCTCCCTTGCTGAAAATATCGCCGAAAATTTCGGGATCACATACAGGGCAGGCGCGACAATCTATCCCCGGAATATAGCCAACGGCGAATTCAGCTACACATCAAACGGCCCGATAATCCCCTTTCATACATACCTGAGCCTTGCTGAATCCCTTGTTACCCAGTGGATGAATTCACCGGGGCACAGGAGAAACATACTTTCAGGTTCGGCGCTTCAGATGGGTTGCGGAGTCTATTTTTACAGGGACCGGGGATTTTATAATATACTGAAATGCAGGGCAACACAGAATTTCCAGTGGTTTAAACCGATAGTCAAAGGCGAGAGGGCTGACCGGCTCCCTTCTGAATTAAAATAGTCCTCTCGAATGAAGGAGAAGCAGACTGCGGAAAGTTTGCCTCCTTCATTCGCTTTACCCTCTGAAAGAAAACATTCATTATCCTGTTATAAAGTTCATCCTTCAGCACAAAGTCCTCAAGGCCGCAGTCAATACTGGGATTATCATTTATCTCAATGACAAAACATCTCCTCCCGACGATTTTCAGGTCCACACCGTACAGGCCTTTCCCGATATAACCGGATGCCTTCAGAGCGGCATTAATCACTTTCCGCGGTACATCCTCCACCGGTATGGTATCGCTTTTCCCCTCATGCTTTGATGATCCGTGCTTCTTTGACCAGTTGATGACCTGCCAGTGGTCCTCTGCCATGTAATATCTGCACGCGTAAAGAGGTTCCCCGTCAAGGACCCCGATTCTCCAGTCATACTCAGTTGGTATAAACTCCTGTGCGATTATCAGTTCTGATTTATCAAGAAGCGAGTTCACAATTTCATTATACCCGTCAATGCTGTCGATCTTTATTACACCCTGCGAGTACGAGCTGTCAGGCTGTTTAAGGATAATGGGAAATCCCATGCATCCGGGGACGGCTGCGGCAGTTTCCCGGCTTATAACAGCAGTCCCGGGTGCGGGAATCTGGTAATGCTGAAGCAGTTCAGCGAGGTAGACCTTGTTAGTGCATTTTATAATAGATTCCGGATCATCAATAACGACAAGCCCTTCGGCAGCAGCCCTCTGCGAGAAACGGAAAGTGTGATGATTTACTGCCGTTGTCTCCCTGATAAACAGGGCATCGAACTCAGCAAGGCGGTGCATATCATCCTTACCTATAATCTCAACGTTGAATCCTGTTTTCTCCCCTGCCTTTATAAACTTTTCAACAGCTTTCTTATTTGAAGGAGGGGTTTTGTCGGAGGGGTCGGCAAGTATGGCAAGATCATAAGGCGCAGCCGGTTTTCTCTTCGCCCCATGCTTCTTTCTGGAAAAAAATTCCGTTGCAAACCGGATAACATAGTCATGGTGCTCTTCCGGGATTTCATGCGTTGAAATAAGCTGAATACTCTGTATCCTCCATTTCCCATTCCTGTGTATAAAATATACACGCAAAAGCGGTGCCTGAAACAGCCTGTAGATCTGGGAACTGAGCCAGTCATATTTTTTTGATACATTTTTCCCGAAGTATATACTCAGTGTAAACGATTCCGACTGCAGGTGCGCGAGGCTCCGTTGAATAGTGGTGTCGATATCCCCGGCAATAACCCTTATCACATGGGGGGCCTTCATCTCCTGGATTGTGTTAATATCGGGGAACGCCTTGTGCCCCCTTGCCAGGGCTATAAGGGAAACATAGTAGCCGATAGACTGGTACCTGTAGGTCTTGCAGAGGTTGAAAATTCTGCTCCCCCTCTTCCTGATATAACCGGCTTTCGATAGGTAATCCCTTGCGGAGATTACCTCAACACCGGGGATATTAAACTGCCATTTTTTAAGATTGTTTACAACAATATAATTGGACACTATCTGCCGCCTTTATTCAGCCTCTGGTTCAACAACAAGAAGGTTCGCGTCATAGGTCACTATCCCCAGAAGAATTGAATTTAATAGCCTGTTAGCGCTGACATAGTAATACTGCTCACCTGCAATGGGGTTTGTTTTATAGGGATCAGCAAGAAGCACCCTTTTCTTCAGCCTGTCGTATCTTACCAGTATCACAAAATGGCCCGAGGGATCGCCAAGTATATCATCCTCTTTGTTCAGATACCCGATCTCCCTTTTCGACCTGTAAAGAAATGTTGAACTTAATCCGGATATTACAGGCACATTCCTGAAAAGATACTTCTTTATAAGCCCTGTTGAAAAATCCCTGAAATAGACTTTCCCCCCCAGTTCAAGAAATTCAAGATAGCTTTCTATGGCGAATTTAAGTTTTTGATCCCCCCTAACCTCGGCCCTGCACGTCATTCTTCTCACCATCTCCCTGCGGGATAGATCAAACCATGTGGGATCAAAAACATGAAGGTTGAGAGTGTATATCTTTACTGAATATCCCCTCCTGAGCGCGTGTATGCCCAGGTTAACAGCAAGCGTCCCCCCCTCGCTGAGCGGCTTCACCTCTGAAATGACATCATAAAGGGATATCTGATCATCAAAAAAATTGTAGACCGCATGAAGGCAGGTCGGGCCGCATGAGGTATCATCAGGCTGCGGATGTATATCAACAATCCTTTTGGCAGGATAAATTTTCAGCTGGTCCCTCTTCATTCCCCGCTGTGACCTTCCTTTTATTTTGACAGCTCATTTATTACAAAAAGGATAATCTCTATAGCAATAAGCCAGATGATTATCCATTCAAGGACAGCTGAATGCTTATGGTTCTGTTCATCCGCCAGCATGTTGAAGAGTTCCCGTATAACTGTAAGTTTTTTGTCCAGAATCTCTATCCTGGGTTTTACATCAAGGTACTTGACGGTTTTACCATATAAACTCTCGACCTCAGGATACTCCCAGAAAAATTCCGGTGTATCCAATAGATCATAGTTGAGGTTGATGTCCATGTCAGCAACAAACAGCCTCCCCCTTATTTTCGCCAAGTCCCTCCTCTTAAGCCTGCTCTTACCTGTTTTAGCTATCCTGCGGGGAATGTGAGAGACCGCATCTATGGTCCCCCATGCGTAGGATTCAAGTTCTGAGAGTTTGAGCGACTGGGCAATCCCGTGTGATACGGCAAGTTTCTCAAGGGTCTCGGCTGATTCAAGGTATATATGATCCTCATGTATCCGCATCGACGCCTCTCCGCGTGAATAGGAGAATTCATCGGTAAGCATATTATCAAGGGGCTCGTTTTCAAAACGTTCCACATCATCAAGGATATGAAGCCTCTGGTCTCTCGATATGTCCCAGAAAACAATGACCCCGTAACTGAATATAAAGATGTCCCCATTCTCCTTTGAAACATGGAGCGCATCTTTATAAAACACAGCCCTGTGATTCTCTATGAAATATTCCTGAAGTTCAGAGAACCTGAACGTCTTTGAACAGCAACAGGCAATACATTTTAAAATTTCGTTATCCATTTAGATTAACCAGCTTATAATTATAATATATAATATATCAAATTACCTGCATTATCAGATTAACTTTTTCCTGATATTATAGAATTTTTCGTTTGAATTAGTGCATCCTTTGTCATTCCAGTCACCGCCGGAGTTTACCCTCATGCAGATGGGGGCGGGAATAAGCAACCGTGGGCGACCACAGGAAGAGCCGGAAGCTAATCTATATCGTCTAAAAGAAGTGGATATCCGCCTGTGCGGATATGACATATGTTTTATTCGATACTAATCATTTCATAAAGTGCTATATTAAGAGAACGAAAGCCCCCTCCTGACTGCCACTTTTTTTATATTCAATTCCCCTTACCTTCCCTGAAAACTCTGCACCGTTCAACCATGTCTGTAAAAAGGGCCCTGTACCGCCCCCCGAGCATAACAATATTTTCAGGATGCCATTGTACCGCTATTATATTCATGTCATCACTCTCAACAGCCTCGACAAGGCCGTCATCGGAATACGCGGCCCTGAACAGGTCTCTTCCCGTTTCCTTTACACCCTGGTGATGACGGGAATTTACAGGGAACCTTTCAGTACCTATAATGTTATAAAGGCGGCTCCCTTTCTCAATAACCACGTCATGATGAAGATCCACGGGATTATCAAAAATATTCCTGTGGCTTATCCCGCTTCCGAACTCGGTTTCAAGATCCTGGTAAAGGGCCCCTCCTGAAAAAACATTTATCATCTGAAATCCCCGGCAAATTGCAAGGATCGGATAACCGGCATTAATTGCCCTTTCAATGACATATAATTCCGCCTCATCCCTCACAAGGGATGTATTACGCGACAGTCCTGTATTCTCACAGCCATAAACCACGGGTGATATATCATCCCCCCCTGTAATAATAATCCCGTGAATAGAAGAAATATACTCATCCAGTATCATTCTATCCTCAACAGGAGGAATAAGGATAGGAACTGCTCTACATTCATTAACAGCCTTCAGGTAATCGGCGGGAATCAGGTATTCATCAAGTGTCCCCTTCCTCTCCACACCCATTGTTAAACCTATCCTGATCATCTGCTGAACACCTCTCTATGTGATAATAAACCGTAAAAACGCTCATATATATGTTAAAATAATAATAAGAATAAAGGCCCGGGTTGTATTTATTATAAAAAAATAATCATATTAATGTTTAAAAACCGGCCATATCAATAGAGATACCCATTTGACCTGGCCGGTTTTTTATCCAATTTATTTGAATTAATATTGACATTATTATATTAAATGATATCATTTCTAAAAAATATAATCCATATTTAAGGAGTTATCCAATGGATAAGGCAATCATTGATTTCATGAGAGAGTATCATCTGCTGGTTAGGAATTTTATTGTGATTGCCAGCGTTATTGTCGGTTTTGTGTGTGTGTCCGGGTGCATCAGGTTCGGTATAGCCATTAATAGAAGAAAAAAAGGTATATATCCTCCTGCAACAAGCCAGATGGATCATTAATAATCAAAACCACACAGGCTTAATTTGCAGTCAGTAATTTCTAAATTCGTTTTGCCGGTAATACTGCTTCTTTTATCGTGCGAAACAGCAATGTCTGATAAAACAGGAATCTATATGATTCCTGTTTTTAATTACGTTACCGGTCAATTCAATCCGGCTGAACACCCGCAGTTCGTAAACCTTGATAAAACCGCAATTCCCGCTTCAAGAAAAGGAATGTACCTGAGGAAAGAGACCGCTGAAAGCCTCTCCTCCATGCTGAAAGACTTTAAAAAAGAGAACCCGGGAATTACAATAACCGTTATAAGCGCAACGAGAAATTACTATTCCCAGAAGAGGATATGGGAAATGAAATGGACCGGAAAAAGAAAAGTAACAGGAATAACCTCGATAAACAGCGTAAAAGATCCTGTCAGGAAAGGTGAATATATTCTCCGTTACTCCTCAATGCCCGGAACTTCCCGCCACCACTGGGGGACAGATTTTGACATAAACAGCCTCAACAATGAATACTACAGTAAAGGCAAAGGTAAAATTATATACGACTGGCTTGTAAAAAACGCAGGCCGATACGGGTTCCACCAGCCTTACACTGCAGGCCGTAACTCCGGGTACAACGAGGAAAAATGGCACTGGTCATACACGCCAATATCGAAACAGTTTCTTAAAGACTGGAACAGTCTTTATTCAGCAGATAAAAAACAATTTTTTAAAAACCTTTCCTTCAAAGGTGCGGAGCATGTCCTGTACCTTGCACCGATCTACGTAAACTCGATAAGCAGTGAATGCAAATGAAGATAGTCTGCGCCTATCTCTGCGAATACCGAGAGAGAGATGATTACTTCATATCCCTTATGCCCTCAGGAGTGGCGTCAATCGCGTCATATCTCGAGAGGGAGGGGCACAGCGTCACCCTTGCCAATCTCTCAGAATTCGGAGCGGAAAAAGGCGCAGCCATCACTATTAAAGAAAAGCCTGACGCTGTAACAGTATCGATATTCTCTTTTAACCGCCACGAATCCTGCAGCTACATAAATGAACTTAAAAAAAGAAACAAAGATCTCATAATTATTGCGGGAGGTCAGCACCCGACATTTCTGGCTGAACAGGTATTCTCATCCTGCCCGGAACTCGATTATATTGTAAGCGGAGAAGGTGAAATAGCTGCATCTAAAATTCTCGCATCACCTGAAAAGATAAAAAAAGGCTCAGTCATCAGGGAGGAGCGGATTAAAGACCTTGACTCCATCCCATGCGCATCAGACTTCAGCGGAAAAATGATCGGAGTAAACCCGCATGAACAGTTCAGGTATATAATAACAACCCGCGGATGCCCGTCATCATGCACATACTGTTCATCCCCCTATTTCTGGGAGAGAAAAGTAACATACAGAAGCCCGGAGAATATCGTAAATGAACTTAAATTCATCCAGGAAAAGTACGGTATAATATACTTTTCAATAAGGGACGACAATTTCACCCTGAATAAAAAAAGGGTAATGGAATTCTGCAGGCTCCTGAATGAAAGCGGGATATACATGATGTGGAACTGCCAGGCAAGGGTTGATACAATCGACATCGATATGCTCACCGCCATGAAGAGCTGCGGCCTTGAGCACATCCAGTTCGGAATAGAATCAGGCTCAGAGAGAATACTGAAGCTCTACGAAAAATCGACCTCTATCAAAAAAATAAAACGCGCATCAGAGGCCACCAGAAAGGCCGGGGTATACCTTTCATTCTATCTAATGGCGGGAATGCATGGCGAGACAGAAAAGGATATAGATAAAACTGTTTCACTGATGCACTCGACCCTGCCTCACGATTCGATAGTATCCCCTGTTGCCTATTACCCGGGAACAGCACTGTACAGCTCCGCACTTAAAGAAAAAAAAATAAACCACGGCATCTGGCAGGAGAAAAACGACAGCGGCCTTTACCTGATAGATAAAAAAATCTCGGACAGATGGATAAAGAAACTCCTTCGTGAAAGCATCAGGGTCTCCTCAAAGGCCATATACCGCGCGCGGGATTTTTCCATGTTCAGAAAAAATGAAAACGGCGGATTATGGCTTACCGCCATTCTTGAAGGAGACTATTACCTGGAATCAGGAAATGTTGAAAAGGCCCTGCTTAACTACAGGAAGGTAATTGAGGAACATCCTGAAAATATCTGGGGATACCTGAAATCCGCGGAAGCACTATATGACATATCACCCGATGAAGCGATTAAACTCCTTCAGAAAACCACAAAGATTGTGCCCTCCTACAACGGAGCCCTGTACAGCATAGCAAGGCTTGAATACGAATGCGGGAATATTAAAAGCGCCCTGAAACACGCTGAAAAAGCCCTGAAGCTGAACCCCTATGACACTGAAATAAAATCATTTATACAGCAAATAAGAAATTGCTGTTGACTCCCCTTTTAATAATATTTATTTTACTATAAATAATTTGATATCAGTATTTATTCCTTAATCATTTCAGGAAAAAATACCTGTCCCGCCGCAGGCGGCGGTGGAACATAATTCACTATTATCATAAAAATAAATGTTCAGGAATTATGACCGATTTTATAGTCTTTTTATGACATAATCTCTTGCGTTTAATAAGGAAACACTAAAAAAAATTTATGACAATAATCGACAACTACAGAAGAATAGAAAACGAAATCCGTGAAAGGGCAATTAAAACAGGGAGAGATCCTGAGGAAATAAAGATAATATCTGTTTCAAAAACATTCCCATATTCAGATATTCAGGAGGCCATAGACTCGGGAATAACCCTTTTCGGAGAGAATAAAGTTCAGGAGGCGAATGAAAAAATTCCCCGGCTGAAAGGGGACTTCACTTTTCACATGATCGGCCACCTCCAGACAAACAAGGCAAAGGATGCCGTTAGACTTTTTGATCTGATACACTCCGTGGACAAGGCGGAAACCGCTCTTAAAATAAATAATGAAGCCCTGAAAAACGGCAAGATCCAGCGCGTCCTCATTCAGATCAAGACATCTGATGAATCAACCAAAAGCGGAATACTGCCTGAAAACGCGGTTGAACTGGCAGAAAATATCCTTGGCCTTGAAAACATTAAACTGGAAGGTATAATGTCTATCGGCCCGCTGACTGATGATAAAAATTTAACAAGAAAATCTTTCATTGAAACAGCCGATACATTAACAGAGATAAACCGCTCCCTTTCACTCGACTTAAAAGAGCTATCAATGGGGATGTCAGGTGATTACCTGATTGCTGTTGAAGAGGGAGCAACGATGATAAGAATAGGAACAGCAATATTCGGCAAAAGGAGTTATCAATATGAATAGTGATCTGAAAATCGGTATAATAGGGACCGGGAATATGGGGAGCGCTATAATCAAGGGTATAGTCAAAGGCATCTCCCCCTCCGATATAAAAGTATATGATACTGACAGCGAAAAACTTAAAACAATTAAAGACGAAACAGGTGTAACCGCTGCGTCGGGGATTGATGAGCTGTTGCCGGACACGGACATTATAATCCTTGCTGTTAAACCGGCAATAATACCTTCCGTTGCTGAAAACCTGAAAAACTATGATGGAATAATACTTTCGGTTGCCGCTGGTGTAAGCCTTGACCGGCTGAAAAAAGCTGCAGGTGAAAAAAAGCTCATCCGGGCTATGCCAAATACCCCTGCCCTTTCCGGCTGCGGAATGACCGCAATCTCAGCCTCGGACAAAGTAAGCAATGAAGAAATAACATCCGTTATACGATTACTGGAATATACAGGGAGAGTACTGCTGCTTGAGGAAAAACATATGAATGCAGTTACGGGACTTTCAGGGAGCGGTCCCGCCTATGTCTTTACCTTTATTCAGGCACTTGCGGACGCCGGAGTAAAAATGGGACTGACAAGAAGTGACTCCCTTCTCCTCGCAGGACAGACAATATACGGTTCTGCAAAAATGTTTCTTGACAAAATGGAAAATCCTATTAAACTGAGGGACAATGTTGCTTCTCCAGGCGGAACCACAATAGAAGCATTACACAGTCTTGATCGCGCCGGTTTTAATGGGATTATTATTGATGCTGTAGAATCTGCATTTAATAGAGCAAAGGAGCTGGAAAAAACTTCATGACAATGCCGACTATGTACCAGCTGGATATTTATAAACGCTACCTCATAGGCGTGCTGTTTTTTGTCCTGCTGGTTTTTCTTACCGGCAACATCATCACCTATTTTTTCAATAAAAAAGTCTATGTCAACCCGGACTCCTATACTATTAAAGACGGTTTCCCGCTTTTTGTATCAGAAAAAGAGTATATAGACCTTATAAACCGCTATCCATATAATCCCGGGGTTCAGCTTCGGGAATATAAAGTAACCGGACAAGAAACTCTCTGGTCTATTAAAAAGCAAACAGGCATAACAATTGATACCCTGATATCAGCAAACCCGCATCTCAGGGATCTCGAAATAAAGCCCGGCCAGACTATAATAATACCTTCAAAAAACGGAACTCTTCTGACCTTTGATGATTACAGTGATATTTCACGTATGCATAAGCTCGTTGGCACGGAATGCAGAATCCTTGGCGACTACAGGCCAGGTTTTTTTACTATTGTTTCACCTGATGACATTAAAATTGTTTTTTTTGAAGATGCAAGGCCCAGGATAGTAAACAGCGAAATTGAAAAAATTTATAAATATAAAATGGCATTTATTGACCCTATCGACACCGGGTTCTATACCTCTATGTTCGGGAACAGGCTTGACCCTATCTTCGGCAAAACATATGAATTCCATAACGGTATTGATATAGCAACACATCCCGGTACTCCTATAAAAGCAGTTCGTGACGGTCTCGTTTTTTTTACAGGCTGGCGTGACGGATACGGAAAAACAGTAATAATTCAGCACTACGACGGCTACACAACATTCTACGCACACTGCCGCAAAATTATAACCAGGCAGGGTCAGTGGGTCAAACAGGGAGAGGTTATAGCAACAGTAGGCTCAACAGGCAGATCAACCGGAAACCACCTGCATTATACTGTTTTCAGACACGGTATAGCTATTAATCCGATTAAATACCTCTGGTAGGTAAATGTATTTACTTTTACCTCTTTTATCCTCATTACTTTATATCCTTTCTTTCCCCTTTAATATCTCAGGATATATAGCTTATATTGCTCTTGTTCCTTTATTCCTATTATTCAGCAGCACAGCTAAAAAAGCCTTCGCCTCGGGAGCTATCTTCGGTACTGTTATTTCAATATATTTCAGCATTCCGCTGTATCATTCACTGACGATTAACACAGAAACAAGTTTAGTCATACCGGCATTACTGGTTTTAATTACAGTAATTCTGCCCTGCGCAATAATATATGCCGCCTATTCAGTAATTTGCCGGTGGTCTGAAAACCTTCCACTCTTTTTAAAACTACTATTTCCGGCATCTCTCTGGATAACCATAGATTATGCAAGAGGTCTTTCCCCTTTTATACTCCCCTGGGGCCTTGCCGGGTATACGCAGGTCTACTCCCCCTTTATCCAGTCTGCTGCCATTGGCGGAATACACCTGGTAACATTTATAACAGTGTTAATCAACACACTCATTGCTGAAATTATATTTCATGTTAAACAGCATCGATTATCATCAACCGGAAACACCCGGATATCAGAAATTATAAAAAATAAAAAAATTATTTATTGCGCAATAACACTTCTGATATTTTCCGTTATAGACCTTGCATACGGACTCACAATCAAAGAGGTAACGTTGTCTAATGAAAACAAGTCTGATAAAATCAACTATCTCATAGTACAGGGAAATTACGGTTCAATAGAACGCTGGAATGAAAGTTCAACTGGCGCGCGGTACCATACATACGCCACGCTGACCGGAAAAGGCATAAATAAAGCGGACTTTATAGTATGGCCTGAAACTGTTCTTAATTCATCAGACAAAATCAATTATGAAGTAATGACCGGCATATCATCTCTCCTTAATGATAAAAGCTATTTTATTGCAGGAGGGGTAAGGAGAGACAGTAAAAAACATACGTTCAATTCCATCTTTGTTTCAGGCAAAAACGGGCTTGAATACATTTACGACAAAAAATATCTCTTCCCATATTCTGAACAGCCCTTTCTCGGAATGTCAGCCGGGAGTTTTATGAACTCACCTGAAAAATTCAAAGAAGGAAAGTCTCCGGATATTTACAAAACAGGAAACTTTCTTACCGGTTTCAGTATATGCTTTGAATCTATTTATCCTCAGGTAATACGCAGGGCCGCATTATCCGGAGCATCACTTCTGATCAATGTAGCAAATGACTCATGGTTTGGCGAAAGCAGTGTACCTTTTATGCAGATGTATGCTGTTATCACCCGCGCAATTGAAAACAGGGTAAGCATAATAAGGGCCGCTAACAGCGGAATATCATTTGCCGTGTCACCATCCGGTAAAGTCGTTTCAGAAATTCCACTGAATACAAGAGATATATCGCAGGGGGAACTCCCCGTTTCCGTAAACCGTTCCTTTTATTCCAGAGGAGGCGATATGATCATAATATTCGCAATAATTATTATTCTTTCAGCCCTGCTTCTTGATGAACTGAAAAAAAGCCGAAACAATATCAGTTGATATTATAATTTTTCTTCAGTTCCTCTTTCCCTTTTGTCATATCATCCATTCTTCTTATTGAATCAGCCTGTTCCCCGTACACTTTGTCCTGAAGGTCCTTTACCATTGCCGATTTTTCATCAGAAGATAGTTCACTATTATTCATAATATTACTGTATTCATTTTTATATTGTTCATCCCGCTCCTTTTCAGATGCAATTCTTCTGTCAACATCTTCAAGTCTCTGTACAACCTCCGGGGGAAAAATACTTTTTCTTATTTCTGAAATTTTTTCTCTCTTCTGGCTATCATTCATTTCCGACATATCCTTTGAATAAATTGAAACAGTTTCCGTGTAGGCCACATACGGTTTTCTCGATTTTTCCACCTTGTCTCCCTGCTCTCCCCACATATCTGAATTAAGCTGTTTAAGAAGTTTCTGTTTTTCAGACGCATACATACTGCTGTCATTAACAATCCCGCCTCTTCTTATAGGATACTCCTGTGATTTCATCATTGCGCCGAAAATAATCTCAGAATTTTCTTTACCGAAAAAGCTGACCTGCAGAGATTTCATTTTTTTCAAAAGCTTAAGAAAATCTTCAGTTGTTTTTAACGTTCCGGCTTTGTTTATTTCTGAAGCTACAATATTTTCATATTCAATAAATTTCTTATACAGTTCAAGCAGGCTGTCCGCCTCACTGCTGTCCATACTTGAATAAAGATATTTTCTTACCGCCTCAATATGCCCGTCGTAATCCATCTCCTTAAATCTCACCTGTAGGTACTTGAAAAACTTCAGAGTGTATTTATTTACAACTCCGCTTTTGAACAGATCAGCGTTTTCCCCTCCTGAAAAATCGACTTTAGAAAGATATTCTCTAACATCATTATATTTAATCTTTTCCGGAGATTCAGAAATATAATCATAATTTTTAACACTCATGCTTTCAGTCAGGATATTTATTATTATTGCGAAACCGATAAATGAAGCCAGTACGACCAGTACCCTTTTTAATGTAATATAACGCATAACACCTCTTTCATTAAAAAGCCGGACTGCGGACAACCGCACCCCGGCTTTCTTCCAGGCTTGTTAACTTATTGTTAAAAACCTTTATCTTTTAAGTCGCTTACCATGTCGATATAAAATTCCGGCGCATCAAATCCCGGAGTTACTCCGAAAAACTGATTTACTATATTAAGGTGATCAACCCCGCCAGACCACCAGTCGCCTTCAATTACTCCACGGAAGACTCCCCATTTTGCGGATGTCACGGAAACAAGTCCGTCGTTGGCACCTTCATATGCAAGACAGATCAGCCACGGCACTTCCAGAACTATACTGTTTGACGCATACCTGATCTTGGACGTGTAACTCTGATAGTACAGGCCTGAAACATTCGGACAGTTAGGGTTAAACACATTCTGCATATACGGCCTTGTCACTTCAATTCCATTATCAAGTGAATTAGGATCATCATCTCCAAAAACGAATGTATATACAAAATCAAGGGTATCCCCTACAAGAGACCAACCCTGATCAGGTACAATCTTGAAAATAAAGTCTGCAACAGAACTCCCCTGGTGAGGCCCTGAAAGACTTGTATATGAAGCCACTTTACCAGCAAGTCCGAGATTGCTTATAGCATATCTTGTATACAATGTACCATGAGAATGTCCGATTATATTTGCCTTTGATTTCCCTGAAATTGCAAGTATTTCAAGAAACTGTTCTTTAAAGGAAGCCGCCTTATTGGCCGTACTGTCCATACCATTCACTGAAGTGATGTAAACATCTGCACCTTCATCCTCAAGGGCATCCTCCAGCCCCCACCAGTAATCAACAATATTAACAATTACTGCCTGTGCCCCCATCCCGTGAGCAAGTACAACAGGGTACTTTGTGTCGCATTTACTTGAATCACCGGCTGAAAAAACTGCTGCCGGAAATCCTGCCATTATAACCAGAATCAAGATTAAGACTGATTTTTTCATCATTCCTCCCTTTTGGAACAGCATTCACTTATTAAGATAAACATTTTTTTGTAAGAATAATGAAATCATATATGCAAAAAAAGTCAACAAAAACCGTCCGTCCGGACTGAATATCGACAAAATTTTACATTTTTTGATATTTTTATAGTTTTTAATTATCCAAAAACACTATTCTAAAGCTGTAATAGGGACTTCTGGCCGTGGGGCATCTTCTGAACCTGAATTCACGTCTCTTCTGAATCTCTTCACTCAATAAAGACCCCCCTCTAAGCACCTTGTAGACTTCTCCAAACCCCTTAACAACCTTATCCCCGGAATAAGCGTTATACCAGTCAAGAGTCCATTCCCAGAGCAGTCCAAGGCTGTTTTCTGATTTCTTAATATTTACCCTCAGAAGATCGATAAATTCTTTTGAATTGTTTATTGAACCGTTAAAGTCTTTCAAAGGTTCCGTCATTGATTTTATACCAGATTTTAAGGCAAATATTTCCCATTCGATTTCTGCAGGAAGCCTGACCATTTTTCTCTCAACTGAAGATCGCCATTCCGTATAGGCCATTGCGTCATTCCAGCTTACCTGCATCACCGGAAAAAAATCCGGTTCACCGGAATAGTCATAATCAGAGTCATTACCAAAAGGTCTCTGCCATGATATGCCCTCTTTCTTTCTCCATCCTCTTTCCCAGATCCACGCCCATCCTTCTTTCTCAGCTTCAGTAACATATGACGTGGCTTCGACAAACATCCTGTATTCAGAAACCGTAACAAGTTTTTTTGAAATATAAAAAGAGCTGACCGGATGTTCCCTGGCAGGAGTAGAAGCTTCGAGGTATTCCTTCTTTATTTTTCCTTCAGGAAGGGCTGAAGTTATATTTTTAATATCACTTTCATTAATTCCAACCCGATAACTGGATTCATTAATATAGATGAAATCAGAAGTATCGAACATTTTTTTCTTAATCTATTATTTCAAGGAGTGAAAAAACATCATTCCCTTCATCAGGGAATATAGCGGAAATAAATGTCACGAGCAGCTTGAATTCTGAAGTATTAAACCCGGCAGTTATTTCATTTTTCAATATTGATGAGAAAGTAGCAGCATATTTTTTATCCTTACCGGGAAGAACTATTATAAATTTATGCCGGTCAACCCTTATAGAAAAATCTCCGGTATATAATCTGCTTTTAATTATTTCAGAAATTATACTAAACATTTTTATCATCTCTATTTTACCGAATCGGTCATAAAACCTTTTATAGTTTTTTACAGAGAGAGAAAGAATAGTAACAGGCATGTTCATATCAGCCGCTTTTTTTAATTCAGTTTCAAGTCTTGTTAGAAATGCGCCGCTCAGATCGCTATACCTGTTTTTATCCGGATCAATTTCTATAAACCTGTATATATATGGAAAAATAAAACGGACTATTCTCTGTAGCCTTATATCTACATCTATTATCTCTACAGCAGGATTTATTTTGAATATAGTTATAAACCCTGATAGTTTCCCGGAAATGATAAAAGGGTAGGATATAAATATATCCATCTGTTCTATTCTGTCTTTGCCGAAAGTATCAATTATTACATTCGATTCGCTGAAATTTTCAAGGATAATTGATGACTTCTTGTTAAGAAGAAAAGTAATCAGCCTGTTTTCCCGTTTTATCCTGAAACCGGAATCTGACAACCTGAGATTATCCGCTTCTTCAGAATATGAAGGATAAAAATCCCCGCTAAACTTTTCTTCAAGAAAAATTGAATATGTTTCTATTCCGAGGGAATAAAAATTGCGCCTTATAATATCCTCAAGCTGAGCAAATGACTCGGCTGAAAGTAATGAATTCTGAAAAATTTCGACATCAGAAAGGATCTCTTTCTCTATTCTCAACCCTACGAGTTCAGTGTTTATGGTATCATAGCTTACCTTGGCCTTTATAGCTGATGAGGCAGCTTCAGATAACGAATGAAGAAAATCAATTTCCGGAGGGGTAAACCCGACAGCATCAATTTTTTCTCCTACCAGAATTACTCCGTAAAGTTGATCTAGGTACACTACCGGGGTTACAAGCCTTGCGTTCACTGATATAAAACGAAAATAATCATCACGCAGGCCCGGCTCACTCTTCATATCCTCAATATCTATAACTCCCCTGTAATTATTCAGGAGCTCCAGAATTCCACTTGAGACCTCCCATGATATCTCACTATCAGGGACCTTAATGCCGGTTGATACCGCCATGGTCCATTTTGCAGGATCTTCGACTGAAGGTGATATTATTGACACCGAGGAAACACCAAGCTGCCCCATAATTGAAAATATTACAGTTTCATAGATCTCCTCAACCGTATCGACCTGTGTAAACTCCTTCAATATTTCATAGAGTATCGCATAATCATTAAATTCAGGCATCTGATATGAAATATCTTCTTCATCAGATTGTTCAACAGGGGGTTTCTTATCAGATTCCGATTCAGCAATACTCAGTTCTTCAATTTTACCTGGTCCTTCAGATTCGGGGGCACCCTCTTCTAAAATATATTCTGAGAGCTCTTCCTCTTTCACGGATGTTTCAATTTTCCATCCGGAACCGGATAAAGCGTCATCGAATAAAATAATTTCCTCTTCAAGGTTACTTTCTTCAGAATCTGTTTCTGCGGCAGGTTGAATTATCTCTTCACTTATTTCAGAATTATCCTGTTCATTGAGGGAGAGATCCTCCTCCGGCAGAGCAGGTATTTCTTCATTCCCCTTTACTTCTGAAATTTCACTTAAATCAGGAAGTACATACTCATCTATTTCATGCCCTGTTATTGTTTCAGAGTTTGTCCTCTGAATAAATCCTGAATCAGCCGGTCCCTTTATCCTGTCAATAAGGGTTTCTCTGCCTGTTTCATTCAGCTTTTTTTTATATTTTAATGCTCTTTCAAGCAGTCCCATTATTATTTTCCTATTTCTTTTAAAACCTTTGAATAAAGATCAAAATATTCTGATTCAGCAAATTTCCTTATAGATTCTTCCGGCAATTTTTCAAGGAGACCGTCGAGGTACGACAGCAGTTTTACAAGTTCATCACGCTTTTCCGGAAATTCAGAAGAAATTCTTTCCACTTCTTTTCTGTCTTCAAGTATGACAATTCTGTCTGTAATATCTAAAATTTCCTGAAGATCTTCATTATCTATTACAGTTGTTTCCTCAATTTCTTCAATTTTATTTGGTTCAATATTGCTTTCATCTGATACTTCACCTCTGATCTCCTTAAACCCTGATTCAAGAAGACCTGCTATATCCGTCACATCCTCTTCAAAAATAATTGCGGATTCTGATGTAATATCATCCTCAATAGATATTTTCTCATCCTCAAGGAAGATTGAGTCATCACCAGTAAAATAACTGAGTTCCTTCTTCTGAATGAATCCTCTGTCAAAAAAACTTAAAGCAGGACTCAGAAACTCAATTTCGGTTTCATCCTCAATCCCTTTATAATAGTCTCCAAAAAGTTTATCATCAATATCTTCAATTTCCTCCGGCAGGAGGCCCAGAATTTCGTAAACTTCACTCCCGCTAAGAGAATCTCTTGATTTAAGATATTCATCAATCTCACTTATATATACCGTATAATCGTCTCTGATTATGGCGTTATCAATAAAATCAAAATCAGTGTCATCAATAAACCGCTCTTCCCTGAAAAGAAGTTCAAGGCTTTCAGCGTCATAAACTTTACTGTCATCAAGAATATATTCAAGTCTGTCATGAGATTCTGCTATATCATCAAGAACCAGCAGTTTACCGTCAGAAACATCAACCATCCTTACAAGGTTTTCTGTAAGTGGATCGCTTTCAAAAACAGGGGAAATATCGCCTGCTTTTTTCCCTACATAAGAATCATCGATAAATTTTACATTTTCTCCAAGAGAAGCGTCATCATAAATGCCTGAAATATCTTCAATTTCATTTTCGATTTCTTCATGCCTGACAATATTATCAAACTGATTATCAAAGTTATTCTCATTAATCCTTTCTTTTAAAATTTCAGATTCATCTTTCCTGCCGGAATCCTCATCAGACGCCATCATTTCATCAAGATCAACCTCAACGACATCAGCTTCTTCAGCAATTACAAATTCATCAGGTTCTTCACTAAATTCTTCATAATGTTCAACCTCTTCACCAGCAGAAACTGTCTCCTCCCGAAAGGATGACTCAGCCCCTATAACGGCTTCCCCCTCTTCAGGTGCAGCTTCGGGTATAACTTCAGTTAAAACCTCTTCCTGAAGCTCTTCAGTCTCAGCCTGCACACCTTCATCTTTTTGTTCAGAAAAATCTTCAAACAGAACCTCATTAGAAAAATCCTCTTCAATTCCATTAATGATCGGTGATTTTTCATCCTCCCGGGAACTGATTTCAGATTCTCTCTCTGATTCAACGGCAGTTTTTTCCGAAATTTTCACAGGTATAAGTTCGAAATCCTCAAGGCCGTCTATAAGATCCTCTTCAGAAAGAAAAACAATATCCTCATTAGCGATTTTTTCAGCTTCGCGCAGATCTATCTTGCCGATTGAACTGAAATCAAAATCATCAGGAACTTTACTTCGAACCTTTTCTTTTAATTCATCTGACAATGTGCTATTTGTTATACTATCACTCATATATAATCTTTATCAGAATTTTTATTATATAAAATCTGAATTTACAGTTTCCCCATGATTAAAATACCTATCAATTAATTATCGGCATATTTCAATTATAAAAATAAAAAAGGAATGCATATTCTGCATTCCTTTTTTATTTTTATTACTTGCTGGCCGTTTTTATCTTTTAGCAACCTTTAATCTGACTTTAAGTCTTTCTTTTTCCAGCTTCAGCTCAAACTTATCTTCAGAGAATTGAGGCATATCTACCATCTGAGCATCAAGTTCTTTCATTTTATCTTCAAGTTCCTGGGCGCTGAGATCACTCTTTTTGAAAGCTTTTTCTGCAAGGACAATAAGTTTATTGTCCTTCATTTCAACTACTCCGCCTTCTATTACAAGATAATCAACGCTTTTAGGATTATTTAACCTTACTTCACCGATCCCAAGCTTTGAAATCAATGGTGAATGACCATAAAGAAAACCCATCTCACCATCATGCGCCTGAACAACGGCAAAACCTACTTGACCATCATAAATGAGCCTTTCAGGAGTTAATATGCTGCAATTGATTACTCGTTCCATTGCTATTTTCCTGTAAGTTTCTTAGCTTTTTCTACAGCCTCTTCAATTGTACCTACCATATAGAAAGCCTGCTCAGGAAGTTCGTCATATTCACCCGCGATAACAGCTTTAAAGCTTTTTACTGTATCCTCAAGTTTAACATATTTTCCTGCCATACCTGTAAACTGCTCAGCAACGAAGAATGGCTGAGAAAGGAACCTTTCAATCTTCCTTGCTCTTTGAACAAGAAGTTTATCATCCTCTGCAAGTTCATCCATACCGAGAATTGCGATAATATCCTGAAGGTCTTTATATCTCTGAAGAATTCTTTTAACGTCCATAGCTACACCATAGTGTTCAGCACCTACAAGTTCCGGTGCAAGAAGCCTTGATGAAGATTCAAGCGGGTCAACCGCAGGATAAATCCCCTTCTCAGCAATCTGACGTGAAAGAACTGTCTGTGCGTCAAGGTGGATAAACGCTGTAGCAGGAGCAGGGTCTGTCAAGTCGTCAGCAGGTACATATACAGCCTGAACTGATGTAATTGACCCTCCTTTTGTAGATGTAATCCTCTCCTGAAGTTTACCCATCTCTGTAGCAAGTGTAGGCTGGTAACCAACAGCTGACGGCATACGGCCGAGCAGAGCTGATACTTCAGAACCTGCCTGAGAAAACCTGAATATATTGTCGATGAAAAGAAGAACATCGCTTCCTGACATATCCCTGAAATATTCGCACATTGTCAGAGCTGAAAGCGCAACCCTGAGTCTCGCTCCAGGTGGTTCGTTCATCTGACCATAGCAGAGACAAGCTTTATTAATAACGCCTGACTCAGTCATTTCAAGCCAGAGGTCATTCCCCTCCCTTGTTCTTTCACCAACACCGGCGAAAACTGAATATCCACCATGCTGCTGAGCAACGTTGTTGATGAGTTCCATAATAATAACTGTTTTACCAACTCCAGCACCGCCGAATAGACCGGTTTTTCCACCTTTAATGTAAGGTGCAAGGAGGTCGATAACTTTAATACCAGTTTCAAACTGCTCTGTTTTCGGTTCGAGGTTTTCGAACTTTGGCGGAGCCTGGTGAATTGGCCTGAATTCTTTAGCGTTAGCAGGCCCTTTTTTATCAACCGGCTCACCCAGAAGATTGAAAATCCTTCCAAGAGTTTCCGGCCCTACAGGAACTGATATAGCTGCACCAGTATCAACTATTTTATCCCCTCGTTTTATACCATCTGTAGAGGCAAGTGCAACAGCCCTGACTTTATTTCCCCCAAGGTGCTGCTGAACTTCTGTAACAAGTCTTATTTTTTCACCCATAACTTCGGTTTCAATAATAAGAGCGTTATAGATTTCAGGCAGTTTGCCTTCAGGAAATTCAGCATCAAGGGTAGAGCCTATAACCTGTATAACTTTCCCGATATTTTCACTCATAAAACTACTCCTTAAATTACGTTAATTTCTATCAACCTTTTATTATTCGAGAGCTGCTGCTCCCCCTACAATTTCAGAAATCTCTGTCGTAATCTTATCCTGTCTTACCCTGTTATAAGTAACAGTAAGCTCTTTAATCATCTCTTTCGCCGCATCAGTAGCATTCTTCATTGCTACCATCCTGGCAAACTGTTCTGAATATGATGATTCAAGAAAACAGGTAAAAAGTTTAACTTTCAGATAAAGAGGCAGTATATAGGAAAAAATATCAGCCGGACTCGGTTCAAATATATAATCCATATTAGCTGCCGGCAATACATCGTGATCTATCTCCATTTCAGGAGCGATCGGTAATAATTTTATAATCTCAGGCTTCTGATTAGCAGAGCTGAACACCTTGGTATATGAAACATATACCTCATGAACTTCACCGCTGATAAAAAGCTTTGTCAACTCATCACCAAGTTTTGCCGCGTCATCAAAACTGAACTTATCTTCAGGATTAAGACCCATTTTAAACATTGGCTCTTTAATAAAATTATAGAACGATGTTGCCTTTTTACCTATTACATAGAGTAAGCCTTCTTTACCTTCAGATTCAAGCTGCTCTTTAAAAGCGAAAGTCTTATCAATAACTCTCATGTTATAACTTCCGCAGAGTCCCCTGTTACCGGTAATCTGCAGTATAAGACATCTCGAAGGTTGAGCAACTTCCCTGAAAAGAGGATGATGAATGGTTGAAAAACCGGCAG
>DAIOFM010000043.1:0-3060 GCA_036745755.1 Spirochaetota bacterium
TCCGCAAGGCCTGCCTGTGCAGCGATTTCTCTGTTTGTCATTCCTGAAATAATCATAGAGACGATCTCCATCTGTCTCCCTGTTATTCCGTATTTTTCTCTGAAAATATTGATAGATAAATCCTCTTTTAAAAAAACAAGAACGCCTTTTGGTTCACCTGTCTCCTCGTTTCTGATAGACTGCATACTGATACAGAATGATCGTATTTTTTTGTTAAGGTATATCCCGCATTTTACATCACTCCGGGACTCCCGCCCTGAAGTTATTTCTTCCAGCATAAGTTTTATGATTGCGGGGAAATCAAAGAGCTCATAAAAATAATTTATCTCCCCGCTTTTCTCCGGCATCAGTTCAGCAGCAGCCCTGTTGTAATGGATTATATTTCCGTTTATCCCGATAAGAAAAGACGGTTCGCTCAGTCCATTAATAATAGCACTGGCTGAACTCATTGACGTTATCTTCATAAAACTGTATCTGTTTATTGAATAACGTATCCCTATAATGAAGATTAAAAATAAAACCCCTCCCGTTATATCGCAAAGAAGGGTAAGCAGTTCATGGTTTTCAATATAAATAAAATACGGGCTTAAAAAAAAGCCTGTCTGTCCGGCAATATATGGTAGAATTATTGACCTTGCGTGTATTCTGTCAATTTCATCGGTAACCCGGACGCGCCAGTGTAAAGCTGTTATCACAGCTGCTCCTGATAAAATATTTGCATAAAGAATAAAAAAATAAGCGAAGTTTTTTTTTGCCGTGATGACTGTTTTCCATCCCCAGTCTGTCATGATAAAAGATGATTCAAGACAATCGTATTTCAGCATCATAACCATAAAAATTATTGCGGGGATATAAAGTAGTAGGATAACTGCAGGTTTTTCCGCTATTTTTTTCCGGGAAATTGCTAATGAAAAATGAAAGATCAGTGAGGGGCCAAGGCAGCCGGATACTATACTTTTATTATACCACCATTGACATTTATCATACACGGGACTCCCTGAAATCTGGAAGAGCATAAATGAAATGATCGCGAAATCAGCAGTTAAAAGAGAATAGACAATATTAGTTATTGAACGCCGGTTAAGGTAAAAAACATAAATAGCGCTTTCAAGTGCAACCAGTGATGTTATAAGATAAACAGCTTCTCTAAGATTCACTTTGAACCTCTTAACTGCAGTGATAATATGTTAATACCCTGAATTGACAGGAATATGCTGAGCTGTTTCTGGTGTTTTTCAGTTATTTTATAGCTCTATTATTCTGTTAATAAAACCATAATGTAGAAAAAGTCAATAAATATTATATGTTTTTGTTGTATAAAAGAGTGAATATCCTATTTTAAAGCATCACGGCAACAGGGGCGTTTTATACAGGAGGGATAGATTTGGCATGATTTTATTCATTTGACATGGCAGTGAGCTCTGAATACCATAAAAAATACAGTCCCTATAGCAATTGTGAAGTTAAAACGGATTAATCTTAATGAATAGAGATGTAAACCATTCACCTGTAAAATATGTATGGATGTCAATAGCCGCCTCTGTTGCCACTATTTTTCTGAAAGGGGGGGCCTATTTTCTGACCGGTTCGGTGGGGCTTTTTTCGGATGCCCTGGAGTCATTTATAAATCTTGCCGCTGCTGTGATGGCGCTGATATGTATCACAATAGCGGTAAGCCCGCCCGACAGGGAGCATCCATTCGGCCACAACAAGGCTGAGTATTTCTCCAGTGTACTTGAGGGTACTCTTATTCTCATTGCCGCAGTGGCAATAGGGGTAACTGCTATTGAAAGGATTATAAATCCCGGTGAACTGAGAGAACTCGGTACAGGCCTTGTTATATCTGCCTTTGCATCCTCAATTAATTTTTTTACTTCTCTTGTTCTGATGCGTGCCGGTAAAAAGTATAATTCTATTACTCTTGAGGCTGACGCTCATCACCTGATGACAGATGTCTGGACAACGGCGGGAGTTATCGCAGGGCTTTTCCTTGTAAAAATTACAGGGTGGTTAATACTTGACCCTGTAATAGCAATTCTTGTGGCTCTGAATATTGTTTTTACCGGCGTTAAACTTATAAAAAGATCTGTTTCCGGGCTGATGGATGAGGCTCTGCCCGAGGAGGAACTTGACAGGATAAAGATGATACTTGACAGGTATGAGGGAGAGGGGCTCAGCTACCATTCGTTATATACGAGAAAAGCCGCCAGTAAGAAATTTATTTTTTTACATCTTCTTGTGCCCGGCAACTGGCACATAAAACGGGGCCATGAAGTGACAAAAAGAATTGAAGGTGAAATCGGGGCTGTTTTTTCAGATGCCGATGTATTCATTCATCTTGAACCTTTGAATGATCCTGACGCTTTTGATGATTATCTTGAATAACCTGTTTTTTATGCGGCATTTCATCCTGAAATTATTTAAGTAATAATTCCTGAATATATATTTTAGTGTAAAAATTTAAAATTATATACCCTCGCCGCCTTTGGCGGCAGGGGTAATAGAGCATTTTTTTCTGAAATTATTTAAGTAATAATTATTTTATCCCATTTTATTTGACAATTATATGTTAAGGATCTTATTAGATCATTCTGTTCGGAAGGAGGATTGCCATGGACAAAAAGATCAAAGAGCTTAAAACCGGGGTAAGACTGAATATCAGGAAGCCACCGAAGAGGGAACTTCCGAAAAACATCTATACCCGAAAGGAAAAGCATAAAAAGGGTCACGGGAATAAAGAAACGTGGCCCTTTTTTTATCTGCATGGCAGATTTTTAATCACTTCGTTTATATATTTACAAACTTCAATTGGTAATTAGATTCAGTATTATTTTTTAAGAACAGACATTATTTATCCGGATGTCAATTTTCAGATGAAAGAAACAGTTTCGCCATGGACAGGAGTTTAGTTATGATGACACGAGAAGATAAAGAGAGAATTTTCTGGAGCTCTTTTGCTCCAAAATATGATTCCTTTATGACCAGGGTGACTCCTGCTTATGAAAGAATATTGCAGCTGATAGAGAATGAACTTGATCCTTCGGACCATGTGCTTGAGGC
>DAIOFM010000043.1:3160-9314 GCA_036745755.1 Spirochaetota bacterium
ATGGCTGTAAAAATATTTTATGCTCTGTAAGGGGAATCGAACCATGGGGAAATTTGTCATCAGAATGTTCTTAATTATTCTTCCGGTCATCGGTTTTGAATCTGCATATTCTGCGCAAATCTATGACAGTGACGCGGTATTTAAAAAGCTTGCTGAAAAGATTTCTGAAGTTAAAGGGAGGCTTCCGAATAAGACTATAGCTGTTTACGGCTTTGAAGTGATTGGAAAGAAGGGGGATCCCTATTCAAGATATGCTACAGAAAAACTTACTCATGAAATAGTGACCGAGGGAGAGCTCATGGTTATTGAGAGATCAAGGATTGACCAGGTGCTGAAAGAGCAGAGCCTCTCCCTTACCGGAGCGGTTGATTCAGGAACAGCTGCAAAGATCGGTAAGATACTTGCGGTAGATGCGGTTGTCATAGGAACGATTCATGTAAGCCGTGACCGGACCGAGCTCATCGCCAGGGTCATCCAGAGTGAAAAGGGGATTATACTTGCTTCCGCAGCGGAAAGGATAGATTCTCTTTCCGATGAATCCTCTACGGATGAATGGAACAGTTCTTCAGATACTGAAGAGACCTATCAGGGGAGTAAATCAGTCTCTATTAAAGGCGCAAAGACGGCTTATTCCAGTTCTGAAAGAATAACAGTTAAATTTTTCGGGCTTCCGGGGGACCAGTATGACTGGATAACCCTGATAAAAGCATCAGCCCCGGACACGACTTATGGCGAGTGGTTTTACACAAAGGGACAGCGAAGCGGGACATACTCCTTCAGACCGGTTGCTCCAGGCAATTATGAAGTCCGTGTTTACTTTAGCTGGCCCGCAGGCGGATATAAGGTACAGAAAAGGTTAAAGGTTAAGGTCAGGTGATGGCCTGATTTTTTCTGTACCCGGATGTAATGATCCCCGAGACAGGGCCGCGCTTTTTGTTTTGTTTAAAAAAGCTCTTCAATTCCCCGGCGGGGATCTTTTATCAGACATTGTTCAGTGGCGATTTTTCTGGATAGTAATAATTTCCTTACAGGTGTTTATATAATTCCGGTATCTCTTATTTAGCGGTGTGCTTTCATTTTTTTCTTGACAATTGTTACCTGCCGACTGTATAGTCGCCGACTAAGCGGTCGGGAAACCGGTTTTTATGACCGCTTATTTCACGCATAATCTGGCGGAAATTTAATAGTTTAATATTTTTTGATAAATTTTTGCAAATTGAATAATTAAGGAGTTAGCAATGCTCGGTTTGGAAGGATTTGGAGTCTTTCTGGCGTATATAATGTCGATAGTCGCAGGGATAGCCTGCGTTGTTTACGGTTTGAAAAACTGGAACATCCCGCCTGCAGCGGAAGTTGATAGTGAAATCAATGAAGAGATAGAATGGGAAAAAAATGATCCCGAGAATGAGGAGAGGGACTGAAAATGAATATTCTGCTTATTACTATAGTTACCCTTGTTTATCTTATAATAACGGCATTCTTCGGTTACCTCGGCTGGAGACATACCAAGGACGCAACTGACTTTCTTCTTGCAGGGAGGAAAACCCATCCTTTTGTAATGGCTGTTTCGTATGGTTCGACTTTTATCAGTACCTCCGCTATTATCGGCTTTGGCGGCGCAGCAGCGGTTTTCGGGATGGGCGTGCTGTGGCTGACTTTTCTGAATATTGCGGTGGGTATTTTTATCGCCTTTGTTCTTTTCGGAAAAAGAACACGAAAAATGGGGCATAACCTTGATGCTCATACATTTCCTGAACTTATAGGTAAGAGGTATAATTCAAAACTTCTTCAGGGGGCTTCAGGCCTGATGATTTTTGTAGCAATGCCGTTATATGCCGGTTCGGTCATAATCGGCGGTGCACAGTTTATTGCCCAGACACTCAGTATCTCATACGAGGTTGCTCTTTTCTTTTTCGTGGCAGTTGTTGCTGTTTATGTAATCATGGGCGGGCTTAAAGGTGTTCTGTATACCGATGCTTTTCAGGGTGTTATCATGTTTATTGGTATGATTATACTTCTTGTATCCACTTATTACATGCTTGGCGGTGTTATTGACGGTCATCAGTCTCTGACTAATCTGGCCCCTGAAGCGGTAAAAGTGTGGGGTAAAGCCGGACATGCAGGGTGGACTGCAATGCCTGAAACAGGATCTGTTTTCTGGTGGCAGCTTATATCAACTATAGTCCTCGGTGTCGGAATAGGTGTACTTGCCCAGCCTCAGCTTGCCGTGAGATTCATGACAGTAAAAAGTGACAGGGAATTAAACAGGGGTGTTCTGGTAGGAGGGGTTTTTATACTCATGATGACAGGTGTCGCCTTTGTCGTCGGGGCCCTTTCCAATGTATATTTCTTTAATCATCCGGATTTCGGGAAAATTTCCATACTTGCTGCAGATAAGAAGGTGGATAACATTATTCCGCTCTTTATAAATACTGCGATGCCGGGCTGGTTTACCGCGCTTTTCATGGTGACTATGCTTGCTGCCGCCATGTCAACACTCAGTGCCCAGTTCCATACAATGGGATCCGCTTTTGGCAGGGATTTTCTGGAACAGGGAATTAATATTAAAACACGAAGTACAATCCTCACAACCAAAGTTTCTATGGGTATAGCAATTATTTTAAGTACTTTTCTTGCTTATTTTCTTCCCAGGTTTTTTGAACAGGGATCTGCAATAATAGCTATTGGTACTGCGATATTCTTCGGATTCTGTGCCGCCACCTTTCTCCCTCTTTATTTTGGCGGACTTTTCTTCCGTGGAATTACGAAGCCGGGTGCCCTCGCAGGTTTTTTCAGCGGGCTTGTGACAGCTTCCTTCTGGATAATGTTTATCCATGCCAAGGAATCTGTCCCGCTGGGCCTCTGTAAGGCCCTTTTCGGGGTGCCTTCGCTCGCGGGGGCCTCGAGCCTCAGATTTGTTGACCCGATAGTTATTGCTCTGCCGGTATCGGTTATTGTTACCCTGCTGGTGAGCTTAGTAACGAAGTCTCCTGATAGTGAGCATCTGGAACGGTGCTTCTCAGGACTCAGATAGCCAGAATGTCTGAATATTCATGCCCTCCCTTACAAGGCGAGGGTTTTTTTTTGCCCTTTGAGCTTTAAAATCCTTCAGAAATTTCTTTCAAGTCCTTTCAGGATAATAAAAAAATAATAATGATGAGTTAAAATTTTACCACGCACAGCAATTAATATATATTTACTTAATCATATTATAATTCTGAAGAAACCTGAAAGACTGAATGTTTCTTCAAATGGCCTGAAGGCAATCAATATGGAAAACAGCGATTCTGATAATGGTAAAAATCTGATCGAAGGAAAATATTCAATTATTGAGCTCCTTGATGTTGAGCGGCTTGAGTATTTTTTTAACCTTTTCACTTCATCAACAGGATTTACAGCCAGCCTGATCCTTTATCCGGATCATTGTCTCCTTATAAAATCCGGCTGCAGAAAATTATGCCGTGAACTCCAGTGTCTCGACCCTGAAAGTGCAAGACAGTGTGTTACCGAAGATCTTCTCCTGGACAGTGAAATCAGAGAGGAAAATGAAATCCTAATGCGCATAAGCAGTATAGGTCTTGCTGACGGAGCTATCCCTGTCATGGTAAGAGGGGTGCAGGTTGCCACAATTATTTCCGGCCATGTTTTCCTGGAGAAACCTGATCCTGAAGTGCTTTTGAGAACTGCGGGCGAGCACGACCTGGATGAATATCTGAAAATGATCGGCGGGATAAGTCATATTCCTGTTGTTACAGAGGAGGCGCTGAAGGCTTCACTTCTCATGCTTAGAGACATCACTGTTCTGCTGGCGGAGCAGAGCCTTAACCGGAGATATGAAGAGGAGAGTAAAATAACCCTGAAAAACAGTGAACAGTTTTTCAGGGGAATTGCAGAAAGTATTCCCGGGGTAATATACAGGTTTTTTATAAAACATGATGGTGACATGGGACTTTCTTACGTAAGTGAACGGGCGGGAGAAATTCTGGGTATTGAAAACAATCCAGCCGATTTTCTTCCCAGGGTGGTTCAACTGATAAACCCTGAAGATAGGGAAAGATTTATTGCTTCCGTAAGAAAGGCTGTTGATGATTTTACAATATGGGATTATGAAACGAAAATAAAAACTCCTTCAGGGGATGAAAAATATATTCACGGGATTTCACATCCTTCCCGTTCCGGTGATGAAGTGATATTTAACGGCGTGCTTCTTGATGTCACGGCCAGAAGAAAAGCGGAGGAATCACTCCGGGAGAGTGAGGCCAGGTACAGGGAGATTTTTGAGGATGCGACTGTGGGGATTTATCAGAGCCTGCCTGAAGGGCGTTATAAAATGGTAAACCGCGCGTTTGCGGAAATCGGAGGATATGAAACGCCTGAACAGATGATAGAGGAAGTAAAAGATATAGCAGCCCAGCATTATGTTAATCAGTATGACAGGGAGCTTCTTATAAGGACTCTTGCGGATAAAGGGCATGCCTTTAATCATGTAATTGAATTTATGAAAAGGGATGGCACCAGGGTCTGGGGAAACATAAATGCTGTTGCGGTTAAAGACACGGATGGGAAGATTCTTTATTATCACGGTACATTTATAGATATAACTGATAGAAAAAAGACCGAAGATGCGTTGAGACTGAGTGAAGAGCGTTACAGGATGATTGCGGATTTTACCGGGCAGCTCATTTATGACCGGGATATTGCAGGAGATGAAATACAGTGGTCGGGGCATTCGGAATCCCTTTGCGGATATACTCATGAAGAACTGAATAAAATGGGAATTGACGGCTGGCGGAGCAGGATTTGCCCGGACGATATAGAAAGGGTTGAGTCCGTAATAGACCTTGCAGGAAGGGAACAGTCAGTGTTTACAGTTGAATACCGGTTTATGAAGGCTGACAGATCCTATATGCAGGTTGAAGAGAGTGGAGGGTTTACATATAATGAGGAAGGTAATGCAGTAAGACTGCTTGGAGTAGTGAAGGATATTACTGATCGCGTTCTTGCCTCTGAAGAGAAAATGAAACTTGAGAGGCAGTTTCTTTATGCGCAGAAGATGGAAAGCCTTGGTATAATGGCAGGAGGGATTGCGCATGACTTTAACAATCTCCTCATGGGGATAATGGGGAGCATGGAACTGGCCATGATTGAAACGGGCCAGGGAAGCACTATTTATAAAAATCTGAAACGGGGAATGGCCGCGGCTAAAAGGGCAGCTGATATCACAGGGCAGATGCTGGCCTATTCAGGAAGGGGACATTTCGTTATGTCGCAGATCAGCCCTTCTTCACTGCTGGAGGGGATGTCCGGAATACTCAGATCAGCGGTAAACAGATCTATAGATATAAGAATTGAATTGCAGGATAATCTTCCTGAAATTCAGGCTGATACCGGACAGTTTCAGCAGATGATGATGAACCTCATAACCAATTCATCTGAAGCGATAGGGAATCAAAAGGGAGAGATAGTTATATCTGCCGGGGCCGGTTATTTCTCATCCGCTTATTTCGGGAAAAAGGGGGCTGACCCGGAACTGGAACCGGGTGAATATCTTTATATCGACGTTGCCGATACCGGTTGCGGTATAAATGAAGATGTCCGTAAAAAACTTTTTGACCCGTTCTTTTCAACAAAACAGACCGGACGCGGTATGGGGCTCCCTGCGGTTCAGGGCATCATGAAGGGGCATGGCGGGACAATTATTATAGAAAGTGAGGCCGGTAATGGCTCAAAGGTAAGAGCCCTGTTTCCTGTTTTCAGGAAACAGGAGATGAAGGGTGAGGTGCCGGCACATGCCGCCCTGACCGGGAAAGGGGAGACCTCGTCCCGGGGGCTGGTCCTTGTTGTAGACGATGAGGAGGTGGTAAGGGAACTCTGTATAGAATTTGTGCGTTTGTCAGGTCTGGATGCTATAGGCGCCGAAGATGGCGAGAAGGGAGTTGAAATATTCAGAAGGGAGTCCGGCAACCTCAGCTGTGTGCTCCTTGATCTAAGCATGCCAAGAATGGATGGCGTTACCGCCTTTCGTGAAATAAGAAAAATTGATCCTGATATACCGGTGATCCTCTGCAGCGGTTACAGCGAGGAGGATGCTACCAGGTCATTTAAGGGAGAAAAACTTTCAGGCTTCCTCCAGAAGCCGTATAAGCTTGATGTT
>DAIOFM010000043.1:9414-28148 GCA_036745755.1 Spirochaetota bacterium
TTATCTGAACACCGGAAGGCTGGTATATGAATAAAAACATGAACAGTAGTGACCTTACATCTGTTATCGTAAAGAGTCTTGCTTCGGAGTCGGGCGCTGATCTTTGCGGCATAGCCCATGTGGGGAGATTTTCAGATGCGCCTGAAGGCTTTCATCCCGCTGACATTTTCAGCGGTACAAGGTCTGTAATAGCAATTGCGAGGAGAATCCCGGCCGGAGTTTTTAAGTCAAATAGCCGCATACCCTACACATTCGCGGATGACGTTGCTTTACAGGAAATATTCAGGATCACATATGACCTGACTTTAAAACTGGAGGACTGCGGCGTAACAGCGGTCCCGGTTCCCTCGGACCCTTATGAATCCTGGGACAGTGATAAAATGGAGGGGAGGGGGCTCCTGTCTCTTAAACACGCGGCGGTTCTGTCCGGGCTCGGTGTTATGGGGAGGAACAGACTGCTGACAAACAACCGGTACGGCAATCTTCTTAAACTGGGTCTGGTACTGACAGACGCTGTTCTGGACAGTGACCCTGTGGCTGAATACAGTTTCTGCAGAGACAGCTGTAATTTATGTATTAAAAACTGCCCCGTTGGCGCAATTTCAGAATCAGGAGTTGATCAGAAAAAGTGTCGGATGAACTCCGAGGGTGTGACTGCAAAGGGGGACCCTGTTTACACGTGCTGGAAGTGCAGAACTGTATGTCCGTTTATAGATGGTATAAAATACGCCTGATTTTTTTTAAGATCAGCAAGAATATACAATACTAAAAGATTTACTCCTGCTTTAATTTAAATGGTCTGAATACCGGTTTTGCATCATGAGAAGTACATTCCGGTATGAAGAGGATTATTATCCGATATAACTATAATTAACAGGAGGAATTATGGATAACAAAATCTTTTTTGAAGAGGGGATATTGCTATTGAGAGAGTCAAGAACTGATATTAAATCTCTCCCGTGGTCTCCGCACCC
The DNA here is from genome assembly GCA_036745755.1 of Spirochaetota bacterium. Classification (GTDB taxonomy): domain Bacteria; phylum Spirochaetota; class UBA4802; order UBA4802; family UBA5550; genus UBA5550. The sequence goes on from DAIOFM010000043.1 coordinate 10,389, forward strand.
TTCATTTCGCGGAGTAAGCATGAAAAACATTATTACAGGGGATAAAACAGGCGGGAGGCTGAGCTGCCATTTCGTAAGGATAGAACCCGGATGTGAAATAGGAAACCATAAGCATGACGGTAAAATGGAACTGCACGAGGTCGTAAACGGCAATGGAATATGTACTATTGGTGATAAATCTGTTGTGTACTCTTCCGGAGTGGTTTCATGTATCCCGGAAAATATCAGCCACAGGGTTGTAGCCGGTGATGACGGGCTTTATATGCTTGCGAAGTTTACTCCTGCCCTGATTTAGGTTACCTTTATCGGAAAAGAGATTTTAAAAATAAAAAAAGTTCCGGGCATCTCCAGTCTCAGGCTGGTGACCGGAACCGGTATTATTAATGATTTTCCCAGGCACCTGCACGATGACCTGTGTGCCGGAATCGTCACTTCAGGTGAAAGGAGCATGGATATCGCAGGGTCTTTTTGTTCTTTTTCCGCCGGTGATCTATATATCATAAATCCGGGTGAACCGCATTCCATAAATTCAGCATGTCACAATCCCCACTCCTATGTCGCGGTAATCATTCCCGGAAACATTATCAGAGAAGTCGCGTCTGATGTATACGGTAATGCTGCTGCATTGAGATTCAGTAATTGCATAACCGGTGACAGTGAATTGTCAGCCCGGTTTATAGAGTTCGCAGATATTATCGGTGATTCTGATTCTTTGTTTGAAGCTGAATCCGCACTGTTTTCTTTCCTTGAGTATCTGGTCAGATATCACTCTGTCCATGGTCTCCCCGATTATCCTGATAATTTAAACAGGTATATAAAAAAAGTTAAAAGCTATATTGATGAAAATTATAAAGAAGAGATTACCCTCGGAGATCTGTCAGATGCGGCAGGAGTGAGCCCCTTCCATTTGAGCAGACTATTTTCTGCTGAAACAGGCATATCCCTTCATTCATACCTGCTGCATAAAAGAATTGAATGTTCAAAGGCTCTTTTGCTGGCAGGGTACTCAATCGCTTTTGTTTCATCTGAGTCAGGTTTCTCAGACCAGAGCCATTACACGAAATTGTTTAAAAAAATAACAGGCACTACTCCCGGAAGGTATAAAAAGTTTAATTCCTGAATTATAATACCGGGAATTTTTGACTTTAAACAAACCTTTCATTATCTTAACGATGTTTATGTCATCCTCCTTATCCGGGGGAAATGAATACAATCTCATATAATTGTGAATAATTCCGGAGGATATATGGCAAGTGCGGAAAGTATTACATCAGTGAATGTGTTTGAAACAGGACTTACCAGGGAACATGCGGAGTTCCATAACTCCTACAGAGAGGACAAAATTAAGGACGCTATCAGGTTTCTGCAGTCAGTATATAATGACAGGATATCGATAACTCCTGATGATGTCACAGAGGAGTTTCTGAATAACCTGAAAATCCTGGGGAAGAAGCTTTATTTTTTTATACTAGCCCTGGAGAAAGATGTATCGCCTGAAGACTATATAAAGTACAAGTTTGAGTTCATACAGAATAATGTGCCCGGAGCCGATCCGCACCTCTTTTATCTTGCCTGGAACGGCCTTCTTGACAACGACAGTTTCAAAAGGCTTCTTCACCAGAAGTTTTCACTTAACAGGTTTAATGATCTTCTGGTGCCGAAGAATATTCCCGCCTTTGGAGCCAGGCATACCCGCTACAGGGCAAAGCTTGTTCTTGCAATTGAGGACATGCAGATAAATCCCGGAGGGGAGATGCGTACTACCGGGAGGGTGCTGGATGACGGGAGCGGGCTTCTTCACCGGGAGGGGATCGTCTGGCTGGAGAACGGCAAGGGGATACCCATATACCCCGAGGCCTACGTTCCCCTTAACCAGGCGCAGATGATTACTATAAGGCACGGCAAGTCGATACATGAATCGGGAGGCGATAACCCGGAATTCGTCGGTTCAGGGGTCTGGGACCACTGGAAGGGTAATAAAAGGATATCCGGATCAATGGGAAACCAGTTGAAACCGAAGGGTATTGAAACAGCCAGGGAACTTGGAGGTGACTTCAGGGTGCTGGTCGATATTCTGAAAGAGAAGGGGTATCCCCTATGGAAGGAGGGGGTGCCAGTGCAGGTCTATGGAAGTGAAAGCGAGAATACCGAGGAGACCGCGCGCTGTTTTCTTGAAGAGGCAGGCATTAAAGACATTCAGTTTACACCTTTTTACGGGCTTAATTCCCAGAAGTACGGGGCTCTCACCCACAAGCTGAAGAATGATACCTATAAAACGATGCTTGAAGTTTACGGCCCCGGAATGAAGGGGAGTGATGACGAGAAGAAGAAGGCGGCAAAGGAACTTTTTAAAAACAGGTTCTATCATTTCCCGGAAGGTGAGACACTTATTGAGGCTGACTGGAGGATAGCTCATTCCTTTGTCGAACTTCTGCATAATAACCTCGGGAAGAGAGTGGTGCTCTGTGATCACTCCGGAGCACTCAGGGTCCTTGAAGCAATAATACGAACCCTTGACTTTGCAGAGTATTCTTCGATCAAGGAGGGGCAGGATTCGATTATGGCAATGGTCTATCAGCCCGGGCATAACGTCAGGTATGATTATATGCAGAAGAAAGGTTTTATGCTCAGGGAGAAAGAAGGTTAGCTAAAAAAGTTTAAAGTCTGTTTTCAGGTCAACTGAGAGGAGCATCTGTGAGTACCGGTATGACTCCTCAAGTTCTTCCGAGTAAAAGATGAACCATTTGTGTTTTATTGAAACGCCGAGAATTGAATTGATGTTTAGAGACAGGGCATTCGTTATTTCTGCCCTGGCCTTGATTTCTGCCGATTCACCCTCCACTGAGGAGATAAATGAATCGAGCCTGAAGATGTAAGCCAGCTGCGGGACAAGGGGAAAATTCGCGTCCACTATTGTTTCAATACCGTATAGCGCAGGGGTCTCCGGGTCTTTTAACTGTTTTTCAAAACCTGCCCCGAACTTGCCGTTTACCCTTTCACTGAAGAAGGAGATGCCCGCTGTCTCCCTGGCAAGTACCGGTCTCTTTCCTTCATACTCAACAAAAACAGTGTCAATCTGTGATTTATGATAAGGCTTAAAGAAGCTGTTGAGATTGTATGTATAGAGCAGCGTGCCGCGAAGCAGGTTCTGGAGGTACTCATCGTCCTGGCGGATGAAATATATGTATGGAGTCAGTATAAGCTGGTGTTTTCTGTTGTAGATGGTGATATTAACAGTATTCTCCATCCCCCATCGCCTGTATGTTTCTGCCGGTTTACCCGGAGGGGTATCAATTGAGTCCCCCCTTTCAACATCTGACCTGTCGTAGAAATTTGACAGGGAGATGTCTATGAGCATCCTGAATCTGTCGTCAAGGTAATCAAAACTCTCCGAGGCAATGGACTTATCTGTTTTGAGATCATCTTCTATCTCTTCGCCCAGTGTCTTCCAGGTGTTGTCGTATTCAATATGTTTTCTCAGAATCCTGCAGACCCTGTCGTATGCTGATTGAGTTGAGCAGACAGTATACTTCCTTGTATCAGCTATGGGATATCCCTGTATCTTTCCCTCCCTGATTCCTGTTATCACTAATCCTTCACTGTTGCCGATTACCATGTTCAGCTCTGAACCGCTTAGCCTGTAGGTGAATACAGGGTAATCATTATTCATCATTTTTGCCATGGCTGATGAATATACCGTGCCATGTAGTTCGTGCGGGTATATGGAAAACCGGTCAATTATAGCGACTTCAGTTCTGTGCCTGTGCCGCAAAATGTCAGCCGCGGTTTGATCCGTGACAGATATGGCCGGGAGATTTTCAGCCATGATACGCTTTCCGTCTTCAGTGAATTTTTTTTTCCAGAGGGCCAGCCTGTCTGAGAACCCGGCGTATGATCTGTCTGAATTTTTTATGTAAGAGGACTTTTTGAAGACCATCGATGATACGGTCAGTCTGTCATCCAGATCAATTTCGAGCCTGTAGAACCCGTCATTTTTTGCAAGTGAAACAATGGACCTTCCCCCTTGAAGGTCAACCCGTGAAGACGGCACAGAAAACAGCCTTCCCGAGGAGTCTCCTCCGCTTATTACAAGGTCTGCTTCAGGAATCTCCTGCATGAGCTCAAGGTTATTTCTGTATGACAGGCCGGACAGAAGAATTATATCGGTACAGCCGGAGCTTCTAAGTTCAGAAACTGTGTTTTTTATGTTTTCCAGGTTCTCATTGAAGTAAATTTTGAAAACTTTTTTTTCGGCGATATCAAAAAGGCTTTCGGATGAAGTTACTCCTATGAAACCTATTTTTTTTCTGCCGCGTGTTACCGTGATATAAGGGGAGAAGACAGGACTTTCATCTCTTATAATATTCACTGACAGCAGTTTTGTCTTCCTTCCGCCTGAAAGGAATTCCAGGTTTGTCAGGCCAAGACTGACATCCCGAGAAGACACGAGCGTGGCAGCGCAGTCAAAGTATGAGAAAAAATCGATCATAACAGACCCGTAACTGTAGCGTGAAAGCGGGCCGGGATAAAAAGCGTTTCCCAGATCGAGGTAGAGGTCATACGGGTTTCTCTTTTTTTCATCAATAAGAGAGCCGGCAAGGAGAAGCATTGGGTCTTTCTCATCCTGTGCTTCAGCCTCTGTGGAAAACCTTCCCTGCAGGTTTGAGGTCAGAACAAGGGACAGTTTTGTGCCGGCAAAGACTCTTTCCGGGTACAGGAAAAGCATGGCTGACAAAACCAGTAATGATAGCCCTTCAGCAGTGCTTTTCCTTTTTTTTCTTTGAGGATTAACCCGGATCTGCAGGCCGGATTTATTTTCCCGGTTTCTCATCTGAGATCTTCTCTGTCTCTTTTTTCAGGGATTTAATTTCGGAATTCAGGGAGCTGTTCATGTCCGCGAGTCTCTTTTTTTCCGATTCAGCATCAGAGAGCTTTGTTTCATATTCGGTGATTCGTGATTTCAGGGATTCAAGCTCTGTCCCTGTTGTCAGTATTTTTTCCTTTAACTCCGCAATCTCCCTGCGGTATTCAAGTTCTTTCCCCGTGAATCCGGTCTCCAGTTCAAGCCTCTCCCTGTTGCTTTTCTCCTCCCTGTCCCTCATCTCTTTCGTAAGGCGGGTAATCTCTGATGATAGTTTGTCTTCTAGGGAGCTGTTTTTCTTTGTAAGTTCATCAATCTTCTGCGAGTTCTCCCTGTCCATGATTTCCTTCTGCTTCTGCAGGCTGCTGTATTTTTCAGCAAGGAGGGAAATGTCCACCGCATGTTTTTTATTAAGGGACTCCATCTCGGATTTGAGGAGCCTGATCCTGGATTTAAGGCTGCTGTTCTCCCCTCTTATTCGTATGTTCTCTTCTTTGAAAACGCTGTTTTCACGAATGGCCAGTGTAAGGTTTTGTTTCATGATTCTGTTCTCCGCCCTGAGTCTCTCCTCCACAGGCCCCTCTTTCCGGGGTATTACGGATGTGCATGAAAGCAGGATAAAAGCAGACAATGCTGTTATAAATTTAATAAGGAGGGGAGTTCTCTGTGCTGTGTTCATTTTCACTGGTTTCTCCACTGATGAAAGTTTTGCGAAAATACAACAGGGATACCGATACAGAAGTATCTGTTATTACGCCGGGAAGGGGAATGTCAAGCATTATACAATGTATGACTGTATTGGTGAAATAAAATATTTTCAGAGGGAGTATAGAGAAACGCCGCTTTACAGGTTTTTGAAAATTAAATATTCCTGAAATATTTACGACAAAATATTGTTTGTAAATTTTTTTACGGTGAGAAGAGTTGCATCATCTTTTATCCGGATATTTTCAGGGCAGTGCTGTTAAACAGGAACAGAGATGAATATAGCAGTAAAGATTTTTCAGATATTTTCAGAAAGATTCCTCTCTCTGAAGGAGATAAATTTCAGGTATTTTCTCGCAGGGCAGAGTATATCGCTTATCGGCACATGGATGCAGAGGACTGCCCAGCAGTGGCTTGTATATTCACTGACTAATTCCCCTTTTCTCCTCGGGCTCCTGGGGGTTTGCCAGTTTGCCCCGATAATGTTGCTCTCCCTTTTCGCCGGGGTCTATGTTGACAGGTATCCAAAGAAGAGAATTCTCCTTATAACCCAGACCGTATCGATGCTGCAGGCGTTTATAATTTCAGTTCTTGTCTTTTCCGGTTATGTAAAATACTGGCATGTATTTATACTGGCGGGGATACTCGGGTTGTCCAATACTTTTGATATGCCCACCAGACAGTCTTTTTTTATTGAACTGGTGGGACGTGATAATGTGAAGAACGCAATCGGCCTTAATTCAACAATAGTAAATATAGCACGGATAGCCGGCCCTGCAGCTGCAGGTGTTATAATGGCCGGGCCGGGGATAGGCTTCTGTTTTTTCCTTAATGCACTGAGTTATATTTTTGTTATTTTCAGCCTGCTGAAGATAAAAGCCTACGCGAAAAATATACGTGTAAAAAAACAGCATATCCTGGCAGAGGTGTCAGACGGCCTGAAGTATATAAGGAACAACGGGATTGTTTTTTATGCCATACTCTCAATGCTTGTTATCGGAACTTTCGCAATGAATACAAATGTTCTCATCCCTGTCTTCGCGGCAGAGGTGCTGAAGCAGGGGCCGCGCGGATTCAGCTTTCTCCTTTCTGCAATGGGTACAGGGGCCCTGGCCGGCTCTCTCTACTTTGCAGCGCGTTCAAGAGGGGAGGGGAGAAAAAACGGAATCGCCATCTATTCGGTAATTCTGGCTCTGGCCCTTATCGCTGCCGGCTTCGCGACAAGTTATTCTCTTCTTCTTGCAGTACTTGTAATACTTGGTTTTTTTAACATGCTTTTAATGGGTACAGCTAATTCAACAGTCCAGCTGAATACCAGTGATGAATACAGGGGAAGGGCCATGAGTGTCTATATACTCGTTTTTGCAGGCACAACACCTGTCGGAAATTTTATAACAGGCACGATCGCACAAAGTTTAGGACCGGCAAAGGGTTTTATCTTCTGCGGACTTGTAAGTCTTCTATTAATGATGCTTCTTTTAATACTGTTCAGGGGGTATCGGGGCAGCAGGTAATGGTGTCGCTTCGTTTTTTTAACAGATATAATTTCGGAGGGGGCTCCTCCTGCCCGAAAATTTATTAAAATAAATAAAAATTAAGCTCCAATGTAATGTGCTTGATTTTCTGTTTTGCACTCATAGAATGTCATTCTTTCCGGGTGTTCAGATAATTTATTTAACCGGAACACCCTTTATTCCTCACATTAATTATTACATAACAAAACGGAGCCATGAGCATGAAAAAACTTGAGTTTGAGAAGAGTATGGAGGAGGGGGAAACAAGGAAGGTATATTACACCTCCTATTTGAGAACCGATTTTGTCGAACGCTCACTTGTTTTGACCCTAAAGGAAAACGGGACTGTAAAAGAGATTTTTCTCTCATCATATTATTACGGCTCAGTTGAGTGGAGAAACGGCTACGGCCTTGTTGAACCGAGATTATGGGAAAATGAAGATCAGGCAGTTTCACCGTCATATCTAACCCGCAGGTACACTGTGCGTATGGCAAACGGGCCTGCTACACATAATCATGCAGTTGATATGATGATACCTGATGTGCTTGATAATCTTGATAATCAGAAACTGGCCAAAACAATCGGCTCTTTACTTGATAAGAAAAAGTCATCGAAAAAACTTGATGAAATGATTTTTAACCCGCAGGCTGTCTGAGCCTGCGGATCTGAAGTTTTTATAAAACTACAGGTTAAAGTTTAGCTATCCTTTCCATTGCATTAACGACATTCTCTCTGCTGTTGAAAGCACTTATGCGTATATAGCCCTCGCCGCACCTTCCGAAGCCCTGACCCGGTGTACATACAACCTGGCATTTGTTTAACAACAGGTCAAAGAACTCCCATGAGTCTTTTTTGCCGTCGACCCAGATATACGGGGAGTTTTCACCACCCGTGCAGCTGTATCCGTATGAGGTCATTTTTTCCCTTATGATTTTAGCGTTTTCAAGGTATCCGTCGATCAGTTCTTTCACCTGTTTCTGTCCTTCAGGTAAGTAGACCGCTTCAGTTGCCTTCTGAACAGGGTATGACACGCCGTTGAATTTTGTCGTGTGCCTTCTGTTCCACATGGCATGGAGGGAATGTTTATTACCTGCGTCGTCATACCCCATGCACTCCTTCGGAATGACAGTAAAAGCGCATCTTGTGCCTGTAAAACCTGCTGTTTTTGAAAAACTGCGGAACTCTATGGCAACTTCACGCGCGCCTTCTATTTCATATATTGAGCGGGGAAGGGTTTCGTCCCTGATGAATGCCTCGTATGCCGCGTCATAAAGTATAAGGGCTTTATTTTCACGGGCAAAGTCAACCCATCTTTTAAGCTGTTCTTTTGTGATCGTGGCGCCGGTAGGGTTGTTCGGGTAGCAGAGGTATATCAGGTCAACCTTTTCTTTCGGAAGTTCCGGGACAAAGCCGTTTTCCGCTGTGCAGTCCATGTATACCAGTTTCTGGTAGCGGCCGTCAATATTGGCACCTGTGCGCCCTGCCATTACATTTGTGTCAACATACACAGGGTAAACAGGGTCGGGGATCGCAATTGTCACATCTGTTGAGAATATCTCCTGTATGTTTCCTGTGTCGCATTTAGCCCCGTCACTGATGAAGACCTCGTCAGCGTCAACCTTTGCCCCCCTGCTTCTGAAATCGAATTCCGCAACCTTCTCCCTGAGAAAATCGTAACCCTGCTCCGGGCCGTATCCTTTGAATGTTGAAATGTCGGCCATCTCGTCAACGCCTTTGTGGAAAGCCTCAACTACAGCGGGGGGGAGAGGCTGTGTCACGTCGCCTATACCCATTCGTATAACAGGCGCACCAGGGTTTGCCTCCTGGTATGTTGAAACACGCTTTGAAATTTCTGAAAAGAGGTATGATGATTTAAGTTTAAGATAATTTTCGTTTATTCTTATCATTGTTTTCTCCTGTTTGTGATCCCTGTATAATCGCGCGTATAATTTCCTGTTTTGTCATTCCCGCGCAGGCGGGAATCCATGATAAATTTTTAACAGCCCGATTAAAGGATAAAAATTTTATAAATAACACGGGTTTATTTTTTTTCTGTCAAGATATAAGAGTTAAGGGGATGTAAAATTTTTTTACAAAAAGGGGAAAGCGGATAACTCTGTTTTCAAAGCAGATAACTCCGGGTTCAAAGCAGATATCTTTGAGTTCAAAGCAGATAACTCTGAGTTTAAAGCAGATATCTTTGAGTTCAAAGCAGATAACTCTGAGTTTAAAGCAAATATCTTTGAGTTTAAAGCAAATATCTTTGAAATCAAAGCAGATTACTTTGAATTAAAAGTAAAAAGCTCTGAATTCAAAGCTGTAAACTGCGGAATTTAAGCATTTTTCTCTTAATTTATCTTTTTAAATGGGGAAAAATCAGGCAGGGACTGCAACCCCCTGCCCTGGTGACTATAATATCTATAAAATTATCCCTCCTGAGCTGCTTTGTGTCTTCCTCTGGCTGGAAATCTGGAAGCAAGGTCGTCATAAATATTCCCTGCCTTTGCAATATTCGATTTTTTTGCGTATTTTACAGAGTTGTAGAACATAAGAGCTGCCGAGTATGCGTCACTCCCTGCCAGTATCATACTGTCTGAGAGAAGTTTTTCGAGCTGTTCGATGGGGGAGTGAATAGAGCGCAGTGTTTCAACAGCATTTATATCAGCTTTGAATTCATTTATGTCCAGAAATTGCGGAACAAGTTCCGGGTTCGCATCGCAATGTTCAAGGGCTTTGGATACAAAAGCAACGGTTTTATCCCCCATTTTCGGGAGTTCTCTTCTCTCTTCATTTCCCATCGCTTTAAGCCGGGGTATCAGTTTTGTCTGAAGTGTGGTTATTGCTTTTTTGATCTCTGTGAGGTCATTCTGAGGGATGCTGATTGTGATTAAATTCTGCTGTGTCATTTCCTTCCTCTTTTTTGGATTTTTTTAATTAAAAAGTGCTCTAAAAATTTCACTTTTCAGCTTTCCGGTCAAGAAAAATTTTCCGTTATTGCCTTGGGCTTAATGAAGAGTTCAGGTGGAGAGGTGAGATAGGCGCGGCAACGGAGATTTCAGGCTTAAAGCAGAAAATTCAGGAGAGAAATTTCCCCTCCCACCTTTAAGGGGAGAGGGGGAGCGGGCCAGGGGAGTGAGGTCTACTTCCCTGCCATCATGGCCTCAATATCAGATTTAACTTCTCCTGTGGGCATGATGTTGAAATTCTCAACAAGCACCTTTGCCACGTTGGGTGAAAGGAATGCCGGGAGTGTGGGCCCCAGTCTTATTGTCCTGAATCCCAGGTATAACAGCGCGAGGAGGACAGTGACAGCCTTCTGCTCATACCATGCTATATCAAAGGAGAGCGGGAGCTGGTTAACATCATCAAGGCCGAATATCTCCTTCAGCTTGAGCGCAATAATTGCAAGTGAGTATGAGTCGTTGCACTGACCCGCGTCAAGAACTCTCGGTATACCTCCGATATCTCCCAGGTTGAGCTTGTTGTACCTGTACTTCGCGCACCCGGCTGTGAGTATGACTGTACCTTCGGGGAGCTGCTCTGCAACATCTGTAAAATAGCTTCTCGATTTCATGCGGCCGTCGCACCCTGCCATTACAACAAAGCGCTTTATTGCTCCGCTTTTAACAGCTTCAACAATCCTGTCCGCAAGGGCGAAGACCTGCGCATGGGCAAAGCCGCCTGTAATTTCACCCTTCTCAATCTCAATGGGAGCCTGGCATTTTTTCGCCAGGGAGATTATTTCAGAGAAGTCCTTTTTGCCCCCTTCAGCTCTGTCAGCGATATGTTTCACGCCCGGATAGCCTGTCATCCCTGTGGTGAAGATCCTATCTTTATAGGAATCCCTGACAGGTATGATACAGTTTGTTGTCATAAGTATGGGGCCGTTAAATGATTCGAACTCCTCATTCTGTTTCCACCAGGCGTTTCCGTAGTTGCCTGCAAAGTGTGAATACTTTTTGAATGCCGGGTAGTAGTTGGCAGGGAGCATCTCTCCATGCGTGTATACATCAACACCGGTCCCCTCTGTCTGAATAAGAAGCTCCTCCATATCCTTCAGGTCATGGCCGGAGATAAGGATACCCGGATTGCTTCGCACACCGATATTCACCTTCGTGATTTCAGGGTTCCCGTAAGTTTCCGTGTTGGCTTTATCAAGGAGGGCCATTGCTTTTACCCCTGTCTCCCCGCATTTCAGAACAAGCGCGATCATCTCATCCACGGAGAGGTCTTTAAGTGTAGATGCGAGTCCTTCAATCATGAATTTGTATATCTCATTGTCGCTGTAGCCGAGAACAACCGCGTGGTCCATGTAAGCCGCGATACCTTTTAAACCGTAAATCAGCAGTTCACGGAGAGACCTTACATCCTCATTCTCTGTGGAAAGCACTCCAACTGTTTTACCTTTTTCTATAAAAACAGTTGAATCGGTATTTATCCATGAAGCGGCTTCAGGAACGTCCTGCATCCCGGTTTCCCCGGCGAGCTGTTTTTTCATCGCTACTGCGTTTTTGATCAGTTCAGTTATTCTCGCGTTATCAAAGTTGGCGTTTGTTATTGTCGCAAAGAGTGAATCGCAGATCAGTTTACCAGTGGCGGTGATATCTTCACCTTTCTCAATTTTTGTTTCAGCTAAATATGCTATACCTTTAAGATTGTATATAAGGAGATCCTGGAGCTGCGCTGTGCTCTCCTCTTTCCCGCATACGCCTTTCACAAGGCACCCCTGGTTTTTTACAGTTTCCTGACATTGAAAACAGAACATACTCATTTTTATTCCTCCGGATTTATTGTTTGATATCAGTAATAATTCCTAAACATTTATTTTAGTGTAAAAAGTTAAAATTATATACCCCCGCCGCCTTCGGCGGCGGGGGTAGTAGAGCCTTTTTTACCTGAAAAAAGTTAAGGAATAAATACTGGTTTGATATTGACTATTGTACCGGTTTTGAAAGAAAAGTCATTGACTCAGATCAAGAGGGGGGAGTTTTTGTTGTAATAGGGGGCGCGTGTACGGACGCGATTAATCGCGTCCGTACACGCGCCCCCTCTACATTCAAATTTAATAAAAGGAAAATATGAGAAATAACAGTTTTACAGAAGAAGATATATACAAGGTTTTAAAAGAGTCCTTCGGCGCCGATGAGTTCAGGTCGTCACAGAAGGAGATAATTATGCGCACCCTTAATGGCGGGAACTCCCTTGTTCTTATGCCTACCGGTATGGGAAAGTCGCTCTGTTACCAGCTTCCGGCGCTTCTCCTTGAAGGGCTTACTGTTGTAATCTCACCTCTCATTGCACTTATGAAGGACCAGGTGGATTCTCTGAAAAAACTGGGGGTCAATGCCGCCTTTGTAAACTCCTCCCTTATGAGGAGCGAGAGGGAGGATCGTTACCGCAGAATAAAATCGGGCGATTATAAAATACTTTACGTGTCGCCTGAACGTTTCAGGAAAAAGGATTTCCTTGAAGTAATAAAGCAGAGAGAAATTTCACTTCTGGCCCTTGATGAAGCGCACTGCGTGAGCCAGTGGGGGAACGATTTCAGGCCGGATTATTCCCGTATAGGCGAATTTCGTGAGATTATGGGGAAACCCGTGACTGTGGCTCTTACCGCAACCGCCACCCCGGTTGTGCAGCGGGACATCATAGCAAAAACCGGGATACCGGCTGATGAGATAAAAGTTTTCAACGAGGGTATATGCAGGCCGAACCTGCGTCTTTCAGTGCATGATGTCATTGACGAAGAGGAAAAGTTTAATATAATCCATAAAATGGTTAAAAAATGTAATGGCACAGCAATAGTCTACTTCAGCCTGATAAAGTCCCTGGACAGGTTCGCGAAATTTCTCGATATGAAGCGTGAAAAATATTCAGTGTATCATGGCAGGCTTTCGCCTGAGAGAAAGAAAAAGGTACAGCGGGACTTCATGGAACTTAAGGCCCCCCTTATGCTGGCAACTAATGCTTTTGGCATGGGTATAGACAGGCCTGATATAAGGATGATAATTCACGCCGAGCTGCCCGATTCAATTGAATCGTATTACCAGGAGATCGGGCGCGGCGGAAGGGACGGGTTGCCTTCCGAATGCTCTCTGATTTATCTCCGGGATGATATAGAGATCCAGATCGATTTTCTCAGGTGGAGAAATCCTGATGCCGGATTTATAAAGAAGACCCATGTTCTTCTGAAAAAACTCGGTGATGCAGTAAATTCCTACAGTTATGAGGAACTGCAGGAGCAGCTCGTCTACAAACGAAGGGACGATCACAGGCTGCAGACAGTTTTGAATATTTTTGATATGTACGGTGTGACAGAGGGGAGCCTTGATGCCGGGAACCTGAAAACTGTTGCTGAAGTACCTGAAGAGATACTTGCAGAGAGTTTTATATCGGAAAAGATTGAACGTGACAGGAAAAGGCTGATCGACATGGTTAACTACGCTTCAGGTGACGAGTGCAGAAGAACAGCAATCTACAGGTACTTTGACATTAAGGATTACTCATGCGGGAACTGCGATATCTGCGGGGAGGAGTCGGGTCATTGCGAGGAGCAATAGCGACGCGGCAATCTGATCATGCCGCCTTTATTTCAGGTAGAACAGTTAACCCATAGCTTCAATAACAGACTGCCACGGCATTTCATGTCTCGCAGTGACAGAGGAGATATGGTACTCATTTGTAAATTCCGGTCTTCAGCACAGACAGGTAGAAGTCCCAGTTCTCCTGATATATCTTTTTCAGCCTGCGCATGTTGCTTTTTTTCTCCATTGAATGGAGGAAGTCGTCACGTGTTTTTGCCAGGAGCCATATAAGCATATCTATCAGTCTTTCCCTGTTGTAAAGCAGGTTGTCACCGCTTATTGTTCCGAAAATAGAGAGGAAATGTTTCATGAATATTTTTTTTGTCTTTTCCTCCAGTGCCGGATCATTTAGGCGCCCCGTATGTGATATAAATTTTATGTAATCGGGATTTTTTATGTAAAAGTCAATTGCTACTGAGGAGACCAGTCTGAACCGCTCAAGTATGTCGGCAGGTATTCCCTCCGGATATTTTTTCAGGTGCTCGCGTATGTGGGAGTAGAGGGCCTTGTAGGAGTAGTCTGCTATATAAAGAAAGAGCTCTTCTTTTGTTGAGATGTACTCGTAAAGCCCCCCCTTGGATATACCCGCTGCTTTGATTATTCTGTCTGTGGAGCTTTTTTCATATCCGTACGTGCCGAATTCCCTGATACATGCTTCTATTATTCCGTCTCTTTTTGTATCAGGTATATTAAAAAAAGCACGTTTCATCACTAATTACCCCCGGCAATTAATTACTAAAATGCCTGTATAAATGCAGGTTGCAGTATTATTTCAATAACTGATGGTTTATGTCAAGTTGGTTATATATAAATGACTATTCCTTTTCCATCAGCCCGGGGTATAGTTTTTTCGCGCATTCAGGGCAGAGTCCGTGGCTGAATGTCGCTCCGGAATGTTTCTGTATATACTGCTCGATCTGGTTCCAGTATCCGCTGTCGTCCCTGATCTTCTTGCATGAAGCACATATGGGGAGCAGGCCGCTCAGTGTTTTTACTTCCGAGAGGGCATCTTCAAGTTTTTTCTTCTCGTCACGGAGTATCTCTTCGATTTTTTCCCTGGTCTTCAGCTCTGTCTGCAGCATTTCATTTGTCTTTGATAGCTCCTCTGTTCTTTTTTCAACCAGCCCTTCAAGGTTCGTTTTATGCATGACAAGCTCGTCATTTATGGTTTTAAGCCTTCTGCTGTAGGAGCGGTAAAAGCTTCTGAAAATAAAGATAAAGGGGAGAGAGAATATGATAAAGTATATGGCGCTCAGAATGGAGGTTGCCAGGTTCTCTCTCAGTATTGATTTCAGGTAACTGATTTCATAGTCCGCGCATGAGAGGTAGACCCTTCCTTCAGGTGAAAGCTGCGGCAGGGCAACTGACCTGAATGTACCCCATTGATCAGTATACTCAACGAAATGAATTTTAAGTTCTTTAAATGCCCTGGCAAATTCCGGCGGAATATCATCATAGGGGTAGAAATACCAGACTTTCCTCTCTTTTGCCTCTTCAGCAGTAACAGTTGGGGCTGAGAAATAGAATTTTCCCTCTCTTTCCGCGAGAGTGTAGGTCCATTTGAACCCGTTTTCCTCTGTAAACCGGTTCATTATTCTCCGGTTATTGAGTTCCTCTGTAAAGGAGATGCTATTAGGCGAAAGGGCCCTGTCATGGAAATCTTCCGGCAGAATATATTTTATGCTTTTTGCAGCAATGAGGAGCTTGGCGTCTATCTCCTCCATGATCAGTGATTTTCTTGATTCATTTGACCAGATCGTATAGGCCGTTACTGCAGCTATATAAAGTGCAGCACATAAACCGACTGCCAGGTAGGTTTTTCGTTTCTGATTCATATATAGGGCCTTCATCTTAAAGTTTAGTTATTATATCTGCTGACGATTGAAGCGTTCCGCTCTGTCATTTTGAAGAAGCGATGGTGACTGATTGGGCGGCAGGCAGGCGCAGTGGCCGGTTAATGAGCCTGGCGAAGCATTCACATGCTTTCATGATGACAGTTTTTATTCATTAGTAAAATTCTATATCAGCCCTGTTACTGTATAGGAAAAATTATTTCTATTATTTTAAACACTTTATTCCCGTCCAATATTTTTTAAAGAATTTTTTGAAAGAGAAGTTGAGAAAAGGTATACTGGAATTTTACCTCTTGACAAAATTTCTCGGTTAAAGGTAGTTATTTTATATTACAAATGTTATTTATATGAGGAAAAATCACCTGGAGCTGCAGTTATGATAGACCCAAAGATAATAAGAGATGATATAGAATCGATTAGAGCCCTTTTAGAAAGAAGAAACATGGCGGGAGCTGTAGACGTGGATGAGCTCAGGGCCGTGGATGAGGAGAGAAGGACCCTTTCCCTCAAATCTGACGAACTTCGCGAAAAGAGAAATACACTGTCCAAAACAATCGGGCAGCTTAAATCACAGAAAAAAAACGCTGATGACGCGATGAAAGAGGTGCAGTCTATCAGTGACGAGATAAAAAATTTTTCAGACAGGCTGGATGAGCTTAATGAAAAGTTCAGGGACATGCATCTTTCAATCCCGAATATACTGGATGAATCTGTCCCGGACGGGAAAGACGATACAGATAATATAGTTGTAAGGGAATGGGGGAAAAAACCGGATTTCTCCTTCACCCCTAAGCCTCATTATGAAATAGGTACAGACATGGGTATCCTCGACTTTGAGCGGGGAGTGAAACTTGCAGGCGCAAGGTTCTATGTTTACCGGGGACTTGCTGCATCCCTTGAAAGGGCAATAATAAACTTCATGCTTGACCTCCACACTAAAGAACATGGTTACACCGAGACTTTCGGCCCCTTCATAGTAAATGACGAAAGTATGACAGGTACAGGTCAGTACCCGAAGTTCAAGGATGAATATTACCGCATGGACAGGGACGGGCTCTCTCTTATCCCTACGGCTGAAGTAACGCTTACCAACATATACAGGGACGAGATTCTTGATGCTGAAAACCTTCCGGTGTATCTGACAATGCAGTCATCCTGTTTCAGAAGGGAGGCCGGTGCTGCAGGGCGTGACACAAGGGGGCTTGTGCGTGTACACCAGTTCCAGAAGGTCGAGCTTGTTAAATTTGTTGATCCCGCCACATCCTTTGATGAACTTGAAAAACTGACAGCTAACGCGGAGGAGGTGCTCAAACGCCTTAACCTTCACTACCGGGTGGTGCTTCTCTGCAGTGGCGATACATCCGCCTCATCCACAAAGACCTATGACATAGAGGTCTGGATGCCGGGGCTTAACAGGTATATGGAGATCTCCTCGTGCTCCAACTTTCTTGAATACCAGGCAAGGCGCGCCATGATAAGGTACAGGAAGAAGGGGGAGAAACCCGCTTATCTCCATACCCTTAACGGATCAGGCCTTGCGGCAGGAAGGACCATGGCCGCAATAATGGAGAACTACCAGACAGAGGACGGGGAGATAGAAATTCCCGAAGCACTGAAAAAATATATGTAGCGGATGCCACGTGAAAGAGATTTGCTATAAAGATCTCAGCTGGCGGAAGATCAGGCTCGCCCTTTCCCTCTCACTTATGAGAGGGGAGCCTGTTGTTATAAGAAACGCCTTTACATTTATTGAAAGCAATTTTGATTTTATTCCCCTTTATGAAACAGTGAAAAGGTTTTTCTTCGATGCGGGGTGCGGCATGCTCACTGATTCAGGTGAGGATATACAGTTCGTGCCAGAGGGGATTATGTACGGCACCTTCGATATTGATACCGGCGGGTATACCCCCATATCGGAAATCGAGCTTCTTCTTATGCCCGCGCTTTTCGGCAGCGAATTCAGGTCTGTCATTAATTACAGGGGGGTTACCCATTCCCACCTTTCATATCCTACGACCTTTCTGAAGGAAAGCCTTTTCTCCCTTCTGGAAAGGATGGGATTTTATGCCAGCATGAATCTTAAGCGCTTCGGTTTTTATCGTTCAGGAGGGGGGCTTGCTGAATCAAGGATATACCCTGCGGAGATTAAACCGTGCGCTGACCTTTTTGCCTTTCCTGAAAAGAGTATTGAAGGTGCAAAGGTCTTCATGGCAGGTATGAACATGGAGATGGCAGGGAGGGA